>NZ_JBDGIS010000001.1:0-847976 GCF_057657295.1 Luteimonas sp. Soil_C_16
CAAACTCGCTGCGCTCAGACATGGGCTGCTCTTCGACCCCGTCGCCCTGCGATGCTCGGCTCGCTTTACGGCTCGATTCGCGTCAAAGGCGAACAGCAAAAGCCGAAGCCGAAGCCGAAGCAGAGGCAGAGGCAGAGGCAGAGGCAGAGGCAGAAGCGGAAGCGGAAGCGGAAGCGGAAGCCAAAATGGATTCCAGCTTTACCAGACATGCGTCTGTTGAAAGCCGCTGGAATGACGTCGCGGGGCTGATTGCACAACGCGGATGCGCCGAAGCTCAAAAAGATCTAGTCGCCTACCTGAAGCGCAGAAGGCCCGCTTTCGCGGGCCTTCAAAAAGAATCAGAGCAGCGCGCGACTCAGACCACTGCCAACTGCCGTGCCTGCGCGCGGGTGCCGGTGTAGCCGTTCGCGCCATAGGTGCCGGTCGATTCCGTGCGGCCCATGTGCCGCAGCGCCCAGTCGACTTCGCGGCGACGGCGCGACAGCAGCACGCTGTTGGCCTGGTTGAGGATGCGCAGGGCGGCGATGCGGTCGGCGACGGAGAGATCCGGCGGGGCGGCTTCGGCCTGGCGCAGGGCGCGGACCTTGGCTTCGGTGGAGGCCAGCAGGGCGACGACGTCGTTGTCGAGCAGCGCCTGGCGTTCCGCCTGCAGGGCGCCTTCGAGGGCGTCGAGGGCGCCGGACTGGATGACGGCGCTCATCGCGCGCCCTCCAGCTGGCGTTCCAGGCCCAGCATGCGGGTGGCGATGGTCGGGGCGTCGATGGCGTAGCTGCCGTCGGCGATCGCGGCCTTCAGTGCGTTCACGCGGGCCATGTCGATGCCCGCCGGTGCGGTGCCCAGTTCGCGTCCCATGGCCTGCAGTCCTTCGGCGTCGCCGGTCAGGATGACGCGGTCGACCGCCGGGGTCGCCGCGACGGGTTCGTTGCGCGGGGCGCCGCTGCGGCCGACGGACGACAGTGCGGTGGCTTCCGCCGCGCGGACCGCCGGGGGCGGTGCGTCGATCCTGTGGGTCATCGGGAGGCTCCTCGTTCTCGGTACGAACACGATAACGGCCACCCGCGGCGGAACTTGAGGCCCCGCGCGATGCGAAGTTGTGATGACACGTTCAGCTTCCGGAGACGGCGCTCAGAGGACAACCTCGACCACGCCGCTCTCCGGCGTCAGCCGACCGCGGATCACCTTGTTCGAGCCGCTGTTCTGTACCGCCACCCGCTCGCCGACCCGCGCCGAGCCCAGTGCGACGCCAGGCACGCGCACTTCCACGCCACCTGCACGCGAGACCAGCACGACCGGATCGCCGCGCTTGACCGGCTGCCCGGCCTGCACGTCGTTGCCGGTCAGCACGCTGCCGGCACCGAGACCCCGGGCCGGGATGCGGCCGGCGAGTTCGGCGGGATCGCTGAAGACCGCGCCGTCGAGATGGCCGACCTCGCGGCGCTGCACGCTGAGCTTCGACGGATCGATCGGCTCGCCGGCGCGGACCGGGCCGGTGACGACGACCACATCGGCCTCGCGGCGCAGCGTGACCGGGACGTACAGACCCCAGCCGGGCGCATCGCCGCAACGGACCTGGGCGATGCGTGGGCTGGTGGCGACGGCTTCGAGCGGCTGGCTGCAGGCGGCCAGACGCAGGCGCGAGTCGAGGCGAGCTTCGCCGGTGGCCTCGGGGCCGCCGATGGCCTGCAGCGCAGCGGCGCGGATGGCGTCGAGCGGCTGCACGGCGGATTCGGCGGAAGCGGGTGCCGCGCAGGCCAGCCACAGGGCGGCGAGCAGGCAGACGGATCGGAATCGGGCGCGCGGAGTGTCCATGCGCGGGAGCGGTGCAAGGGATGTGCCTGGCCGGCAAGGCGAGGCCTCGACCGCTGCCTCCCGCTCCGATCTCCTCGTCCCAGCGGCGTCTAACAGACGCATGTCTGTTCACGCTAGGACCCATTTTCTCGTCAAAGCCCAAGTCAAGATGGGCCCCAGCTTTCGCTGGGGCGACGGGTCTGGCTGCGCGCGTTCTCGACCCAACGCCATCCGGGAACGCCGATTGCAAGCCGCTTTCAGCCTCCCCCGTCTGCGGGGGAGGCGCTGAGGCCCGGTGCGTACTGGCCGCGACAGAAATCCGACACCGCCGGCCAAGACATCGAAGCACCCGCCCGCTCCAACTCGCCACGCCCCGGCAAGCCCGTCGCACCGCCTCTGGCACGCGGCTTGCCTGATCGGGACGACACCCCGCCCATCGGAGGGCAGCATGGCCGACTTCCTAGGTATCCACGGCACCGCGCTCGCAGTCCGCGAGCAGCGTCTGCAGCTGCTGGCCGCCAACATCGCCAACGCCGACACGCCGCATTACAAGGCGCAGGACCTCGATTTCAACGGGGCCCTCAATGCCGCCCTGGCGGCGCAGCGCGGCGGGCCGCTGGAACAGGGCAATGCGATCTCCACCGCGGCGACGAACGCGCATTTCCTCCGGCCGAGCAGCCAGCCCAGCCTCGACGGCAACACCGTCGACGGCGATCGGGAGAACGCGGCGTTCGCGCAGGCCTCGCTCGAGTACCGCGCCTCGCTGTCGTTCGTCGAGGCCAAGGTGCGCGGCATGTTGACCGCGATCACCGGCCAGTAAGGACCGTATCCATGAGCAATCTGCCGATCTTCGACGTCGCCGGTTCGGCGATGAACGCCCAGTCGGTGCGACTGAGCACCGTCGCCTCGAACATGGCCAACGCCGATTCGGTGTCGGGCGATCCCAACGCCGTCTACCGCGCCAAGCAGCCGGTCTTCACCACCGAGCAGGTCGGGAACAATCCGGCGCTGCAGGGCGTGCGCGCCACGCAGGTGCTCGACAGCCAGGCGCAGCCGATCAAGCGCTACGAGCCGGGCCATCCACTGGCCGACGGCAACGGCTACGTCTACGCGCCGGACATCGATCCGGTGGCGCAGATGGTCGATCTGATTTCCGCCTCGCGCAGCTACCAGGCGAACGTCGAGGTCTTCAACAGCGCGAAGGAAACCGCGCTGGCCACGTTGAACATGGGCCGCTGACGGCCCGCCCCTCCGAGACCGCCACCATGGCCACCGTCGACACCAGTACCCTCGCAGGCCTCGGCCTCACGAAACAGCAGAAGCCGGCCGAGACCTCGACCGGCGCGCTGGGACAAGCGAACTTCCTGCGCCTGATGACCGAGCAGCTGAAGAACCAGGATCCGCTCAAGCCGCTCGACAGCCAGCAGTTCCTCGGCCAGCTGGCGCAGTTCTCCACCGTGCAGGGCATCGACCAGATGCAGACGGCGATGGGTTCGATGGCGAGCGTCATGGAGTCCGACCAGACTCTGCGCGCGGCGAGCCTCGTCGGCCACGACGCGCTGGTGGAAACCTCGAAGGTGCAGCTGGCGGCCGGTGCGCCGCTCAGCGGCGAAATCCAGGCGACCCGCGCCGGCGCGCAGACGATCGAGATCGTCGATTCGGGCGGCACCACCGTGCGGCGCATGACTGTGCAGGCCTCGGCCGCCGGTGCGACCGCGTTCGACTGGGACGGGCTGACCGATACCGGCGTGCCGGCCTCGGGCGGCACCTACACGATCAAGGCGGTCGCGGGCAGCGCCGCCGACGGTGCCGGCACGGGCGAAGCCCTGTCGGTGCGCGTGAAGGCGAAGGTGGAGAGCGTCTCCATCGAGGCCAGCGGCCTGACGTTGAACATGGCCGGCATCGGCAGCCACTCGCTCGCCGCCGTCCGCCGCATCGGCTGACCGCCGCTCCCGCCTCTTCCTCCTTACCCGTACCCGACTCCTCCGGAGAATCCCGATGAGCTTCCGTATTTCCCTGAGCGGCATGAACACCGCCTCTTCCGATCTGAGCGTCACCTCGCACAATATCGCCAACGCCAACACCATCGGCTTCAAGCAGAGCCGCGCCGAGTTCGGCGACGTCTTCGCGGTCTCGCCCTACGGCCTGGCCAAGAACGCCGTCGGCGCCGGTTCGCGCCTGCAGCGCGTGGCCCAGCAGTTCAACCAGGGCAACATCGACTTCACCGGCCAGGCGCTGGACATGGGCGTGTCGGGCCAGGGCTTCTTCACCCTGTCCAACAACGGCCAGACGGTCTACTCGCGCGCCGGCAACTTCACCACCGACAACAACGGCTTCGTGGTGAACCCCTCGGGCCAGCGTCTGCAGGTCTACGCGCCCACCGGCGACGGCCGCAGCTTCAACACCGGCAAGCTCAACGACCTGCAGTTGGCGACCGGCGATGCCCCGCCGAAGGTCAGCACCAAGGTCAACGTGGGCGTGACCCTGCCGGGCAACGCGACCGCGCCCACCAACACCCCGTTCGACGCGACCGACCCGACCACCTACACCCACACCACGTCGGTGACGGTCTACGACTCGCTGGGCGCCTCGCACTCGCAGTCGCTGTACTTCACCAAGACCGCCAACGACAACGAGTGGACGGTGCAGACCCAGATCGACGGCGTGAACGTCGGCGGCCCGCAGACCCTGCAGTACTCCGACACCGGTGCGCTGATCTCGCCGGCCGGCGGCAACATCGCCCTGCCCGCCCACACCCCGCCGGGCGGCGCCGGCCCGATGACGCTGTCGCTGGAACTGGGCAACTCCGTGCAGTACGGCCAGAAGTTCGCCGTGTCGGAGCTGACCCAAGACGGCTACGCCACCGGCAGCCTGTCGGGCATCACGGTCTCGGCCGAAGGCGTGGTCCAGGCGAGCTACAGCAACGGCGTCTCCAAGCCGCTCGGCCAGGTCGCGCTGACGATGTTCGCCAACCCGCAGGGCCTGCAGCAGGCCGGCGACAACGCGTTCTCCGAGACCTTCGAATCCGGCCAGCCGCTGCGCGGCGCCGCCGGCACCTCGCAGTTCGGCCTGGTCCAGGGCGGCGCGCTGGAAGCGTCCAACGTCGACCTGACCGAACAGCTGGTCAGCATGATCACCGCCCAGCGCAACTTCCAGGCGAACGCGCAGATGATCCAGACGCAGGACCAGATCACGCAGACGGTGATCAATCTGCGTTGATGGTTAAGGCATTGTGTCGCGCCTTCCCCCGCTTGCGGTGGAAGGCGCAGTCTGATGCTCGCGTTGCTTTCGCCTTGGCTCCCGGGCTTTGGCTTGGCCTTTCGGCTTCAGCCCTTCGGGCTTCGCTGGGCTTCTGCTCCAGCTTCGGCTTTTCGCCTCGGCTCTTGATCTCAATCGAGCCGTAAAGCGAGCCGAGCATCGCAGGACGACGGGGCCGTAGAGCAGCCCGTGTCTGAGCGTAGCGAGTTTGGGCTGCGTGCCCCGTCGTCCGAGAAGCGCAGGGGACCGCCGCGGCTGTATCGCGGCGGATCGCGTCCGGCGAAGACGGTTTTGCTTACTTTTGCCAAGACAAAAGTAAGCCGCGCGACAGCGCGGAAGCCCTGTACTTGATCTTCGCTCCTGCGGTCGACTCTTTTTTTTTGCTCGAAGAGCGAAGTCGCAAAGCGACGAGCGAAGAAAGAAGCGCGAGCAAGTGCAGGGCTTTCGCCCGCTGCGCGTGCGAGTCCCTTTTGGATGGACCCAAAAGGGACCAAAAGGTCCCTTCGCCGGACGCGAGCCGGCACGGCTGCGCCGAGCCGGTTCCCTGTGCTCCTCGCCTGACATGGCACGCAGCCCAAACTCGCTGCGCTCAGACATGGGCTGCTCTTCGGCCACGCCAGGCTCCGGTGCTCGGCTCGCTTTACGGCTCGATTCGAGATCAAGGGCAACCGCCAGAGCCGAAGCAAGGGCAACTGCAACGGCAGAGGCAGAGCAACGGCATCCCTCACCCGACGCGCTGTGCGCGTCGACCTCTCCCGGAGGGCGAGGTGCCTGGTTTCTCCAAAGACGGGGACACCCCTGGAGAGCGCTGATAAAGGCGAACGAGGGCAGACAACCAAGGCCTGACACCCCGCGCGGCACAGCCCTTGCACGTCCGTTCCTATGGACAAAGCCCTCTACATCGCGATGACCGGCGCCAGCGCCTCGCTGCGCGCGCAGGCGAACGTCGCCCACAACCTCGCCAATGTCGACACCATCGGCTTCCGCGCCACCCTGAGCGCCACGACTGCGATGCCGGTCACAGGCGACGGTTTGTCGTCGCGGGTGGCCACGGCCGAGCGCGTGGTCGGGGTGAGCAATGCGACCGGTGCACTCAGCACGACGGGCAGTCCGCTGGATGTCGCGCTCAATGCCGATCGCTGGTTCGCGGTGCAGGATCCGACCGGCGGCACGGCCTACACCCGCGCGGGCGATCTGCGGGTCAGCCAGAACGGTCTGCTGACCACCGGCACCGGTCTGCAGCTGCTCGATGCGGGCGGCCAGCCGATGGCGATTCCGCCCAACGACGGGATGGAGATCGGTGCCGACGGCACCGTGTCGGTGATTCCGCAAGGCTCGCCGCGTTCGTCGATGACCCAGGTCGGCCGGCTGCAGGTGGTCGAGACCACGACTGCCGATCTCGTGCGCGGCGAAGACGGTTTGCTGCGCGCGAGCGCGGCCCGTCCGGCGCCGGTGCCGGCCGCGGGCGCGGTGCTGCAGAACGGTGTGCTGGAGAGCAGCAACGTCGATGCGACGGGTGCGCTGGTGTCGATGATCCAGCTTTCGCGCCAGTTCGAGATGCAGGTACGCGTCTTGCAGGCCGGTGACGAGTCCGCGCGTTCGTCCAATTCACTGCTGTCCTCGCGCTGATCCCACTTTCAGGAATAGACCGCCATGACCACACAGGCACTCTGGATCGCCAAGACCGGCCTCGACGCGCAGCAGACGCGCATGGCGGTCATTTCCAACAACCTGGCCAACGTCAACACGACCGGCTTCAAGCGCGACCGCGCGAACTTCGAAGACCTGCTGTACCAAGTGCAGCGCCAGCCCGGCGGTGCGTCCTCGGAGCAGACCACGCTGCCCAGCGGCATGGCGACCGGGACCGGCGTGCGCGTGGCGACGACGGCGAAGTCCTTCGTGCAGGGCAACCTGTCGCAGACCGGCAACGCGCTGGACGTGGCGATCAACGGCCGCGGCTTTTTCGAGGTGCTGATGCCCGACGGCAGCAGCGCCTATACCCGCGACGGCGCGTTCCAGATGAACGCCGAAGGCGAGATGGTCACCAACGAGGGCTACCCGGTGCAGCCGGGCATCCAGATCCCCGAAGGCACGCAGAGCATCACCGTCGCCTCCGACGGCACCATCAGCGTCAAGCAGGCCGGCTCGAACGAATCGACCCAGATCGGCGCGCTCACCCTGACCGACTTCGTCAATCCGACCGGCCTGCAGTCGCTGGGCGGCAATCTCTACACCGAAACCACGGCCTCGGGCCCGGCGCAGACCGGCGCGCCTGGCGAGAGCGGCGCGGGCCTGCTGATCCAGGGCTCGCTGGAAAGCTCCAACGTCAACACTGTCGAGGAACTGGTGTCGATGATCGAGACGCAGCGCGCGTACGAGACCAACGCCAAGGCGATCTCGACCGTCGACCAGATGCTCGGCTACCTCAACAACAACCTGTGATCGCGACCATGCGCCTGCTGCTTCCCACTCTCGTGCTCGCTGCGCTGCCGTTGTCGGGCTGCGCGAGTTTCGTCGGCGACGTGGTGCCGTTCCCGCAGCATCCGGCCGCGGCGACGGCGGCCTACGGACCGCGTGCGGCGTACGTGCAGCCGGTGTCGGGCGATGGCGGCGGTTCGATCTTCGCCGGCGCCACCGACGGCAGCGGCAATCCGGGCATCCGCCTGTTCCAGGACAACAAGGCGCGCGAAGTCGGCGACCTGCTGACCGTCGTGCTGGTCGAGAGCACCAGCGCGCGCAGCAATGCGCAGACCGGCATCAGCAAGAATTCGACGATCGGCATGGGCGCGCCCACGCTGTTCGGCCAGAACGTCACGCTCAACGGCCGCAACGTGCTCGAAGCCGAAGTGGAAGCCAAGCGCGGCTTCAACGGCCAGGGCAATTCGACGCAGAGCAATGCGCTCGCCGGCAACATCACCGTCACCGTCATCGAGCGTCTGCCCAACGGCAACCTGCGCGTCGCCGGCGAGAAGCAGGTGCGCCTCAACCAGGGCGACGAACTGGTGCAGGTGCAGGGCATCGTGCGTCCGTCCGACGTCGGCCCCGACAACCGCGTGACCTCCGACCGCGTCGGCGACGCCCGCATCGTCTACGGCGGCCGCGGCGCGATGGCGCGCTCGAATGCGATGGGCTGGCTCGGTCGCTTCTTCAATTCCGCCGCTGCGCCCTATTGAGGCCTGCCGACATGTCTTCCGTTTCCCTGACTTTCCTCTCGCGCGCCATCACGTTCTTCGCCGCGCTGCTGGGCACCGTGGTGCTCGCACTGCCGTCCGCGCCGGTGCACGCCGAACGCGTCAAGGACCTGGCGCAGGTCGCTGGCGTGCGTGGCAATCCGCTGGTCGGCTACGGCCTCGTCGTCGGTCTCGACGGCAGCGGTGACCGCACCTCGCAGACGCCGTTCACCGTGCAGAGTCTCAAGACGATGCTCGACCAGCTGGGCGTGACGATTCCGCCGGGCGTGAATCCGCAGCTCAAGAACGTCGCCGCGGTCGCCATCCAGGCCGAACTGCCGCCGTACGCCAAGCCCGGCCAGACGATCGACGTCACCGTGTCGTCGATCGGCAATGCCGGCTCCTTGCGTGGCGGCGCACTGCTGATGGCGCCGCTGCGTGGCGCCGATGGGCAGATCTACGCGATCGCGCAGGGCTCGCTGGTCGTCAGCGGCTTCGGCGCCTCGGGCCGTGACGGCTCGAAGATCTCGGTCAACGCGCCCAACGGCGGCAGCATTCCCAACGGCGCGATCGTCGAGCGCGCGGTGCCGGGCGCGGCGCAGAGCGCGGCGGGCAACGTGACGCTGAACCTGCACCAGTTCGACTACACCACCGCCTCGCGCATCGTCGAAGCGGTGAACCGCAACTTCGGCGTCGGCACCGCGCAGGCGATCGACGGCGTGACCATCGAAATCACGCCGCCGGCGATGGACCGCATCGGCTTCCTCGCGCAACTCGAATCGCTGGACGTCTCGCCGGGCGCGGCCGCGGCCAAGGTCGTCGTCAATGCGCGCACCGGCACCGTCGTGATGGGCGGCATGGTCGCGGTGTTGCCGGCGGCGGTGTCGCACGGCTCGCTGACGGTGTCGGTCGTCGAGGGTGCGGCGATCAGCCAGCCCGAAGCGTTCTCGCGCGGCGGCCAGACGGTCGTGGTGCCGCAATCGACGGTCAGCGCGACCGCCGACGGCGGCAAGATGTTCATGTTCCAGGGCGGCACGTCGCTGGAATCGATCGTGCGCGCGGTCAACGCCGTGGGCGCGGCGCCGGGCGATCTGGTCGCGATTCTCGAAGCGCTCAAGCGCGCCGGCGCCCTGCGCGCCGAGCTCGAGATCATCTGACGCCGCCATGCGCATCGCTGCCGCCACCGCCCTGCCGCTCGATGCCGCTGCGACACCGTCGCAGCCGCGCATCCGCGAGGCCGCGCGCGAACTGGAAACCCAGTTCGCGCACATGCTGGTGAAGTCGATGCGCAGCACCACGTCGGGCGATCCGCTCGGCGGCGACAACAGCACCTACCGCGACATGTACGACCAGCAGCTGGCGCGCGAGATCACCCAGGGCAAGGGCCTCGGCCTGGCCTCGCAGATCGAGCGCCAGCTGCAGCGCAGCACCGGCGAAGCCGTCGACGAGGTGCCGCTCGATACGCGTCTGCCCGGCGCGATCGGCGCCCCTGCACTGCCGCTCGCGCAGCCGCCCGCGGGCATGACGCTGGGCCTGCGCCCGGCAGGCGAACTCTCGAACCCCGGCGGCAGCGCGATGCCGACTGCCGCGCCCGGCGGCACGCTGTCGCTCGCGTCCACGCGCAGTGGCGTGTCGCTGCAGGCGCTGCCGATGCCGGCGATGCCCGCACCGCCGTCCGACAGCGGCTTCGATACCGGCATCACGCTCGATGCCAGCAGTCCCGAAGCCTTCGTGCAGTCGATCTGGCCGCACGCGCAGAAAGCTGCGGCCGAACTCGGCGTGCCGGCGAAGGCGCTCGTCGCGCAGGCCGCGCTCGAGACCGGCTGGGGCCGGCGCCTGGCCGGCGAGAAGGGCGTGAATTCGAACAACCTGTTCGGCATCAAGGCCGGCAGCCGCTGGTCGGGCGAGAGCGTCAGGACCGGCACCCACGAATACGTCAACGGCGTGCGCCAGACCGAGCAGGCGCGCTTCCGCGCCTACGGCTCGCCCGCCGAGAGCTTCGCCGACTACACGCGCCTGATCGGCAACGACCGCTACGCCGCCGCGCGCGGCACCGGCGAGGACGTGCACCGTTTCGCGACCGCGCTGCAGCGCGCCGGCTACGCCACCGATCCGCGCTACGCCGCCAAGCTCACCGCCATCGCCAACGGCCCGACGATCACCAACGCGATCGCCGGCATGGAACAGCGCGGCCTGCCCGCCTACGACACCGGCGTGCGCTACGCCGGTGCGATGCCCGCGCCCGGCACACGTCTTGCAGCGCAGTCGACGGGCGAACCCGATGTCGCCCTGCTCGCCTCGCTCGGCAACCGCAGGTCGACCGGGCCGCGTTTCTAAGGACCGTCCATGACCGGCATGCTCTCCACAGGCAGTTCCGCCCTCCTCGCGTTCCAGCGCGCGCTGGGCACGATCAGCCACAACGTCGCGAACTCCACCACCGAAGGCTACAGCCGCCAGCGTGTGGACATGGCCGCGCGCGCGGGCACGCCGCAGGCCGGTGGCGGCTATATCGGCCAGGGCGTCGATGTCGCGCGCCTGCAGCGTCTTGCCGATGGCCTGGTGTTCGGCCGCCAGATCGACAGCAGCGGCGAGGTCGGTCGACTGGCGAGCCTGTCGTCGATGGCGACGCGCGTGGACAGTCTGTTCTCCGACGGCTCGACCGGTCTGTCGCAACCGTTCAATGCACTCTTCAATGCCAGCCGTGGCGTCGCCGCCGATCCCACGTCCACAACGGCGCGCAGCGCGCTGCTGGCCGCGGCGCAGGCGCTGACCACGCGCTGGAATTCGCTCGACACGCAGCTCTCGACGATCGAAGCCGAAACCAATGCCAGCCTGAGCGGCAAGATCGGCGACGCGAACCAGCTGATGCGTGAGATCGCCGATCTCAACAAGGCCATCGCCGCCAGCGGCCCGTCGGCCACGCCGGACATGCTCGATGCGCGCGACCTGCGCGTGGGCAAGCTCGCCAACCTCACCGGCGCCAACGTCATCAAGGCCGACGACGGCTCGCTCAACGTGTTCACCCTCGGCGGCCAGCCGCTGGTGCTCGGCGCCAAGGCGTCGACGCTGACCACGCTGCAGGATCCGTATCAGCCCGACCGCATGCAGCTGGGCCTCGATACCGGCAACGGCACGCCGGTGCGGCTGGCCGACAGCAACGTCTCCGGATCGCTCGGCGGCCTGCTCGAATTCCGCGGCCGCGTGCTCGACCCGGCGCGCAACGAGCTGGGCCGGCTCGCCACCGTCTTCGCCACCGAGTTCAACGCCGCGCAGCGCGCGGGCGTGGACTACAACGGCGATGTCGGCGCCGACCTCTTCACCTTCTCGCCGCCGCGCATCTCGGGCAACGCGGCGAACACCGGCTCGGCCGCGTTCCAGACCGGCATCGCCGATGCGGGCGCGCTGAAGGGCCAGGACCTGACCCTGCGCTTCGACGGCAGCAGCTGGGCCGCGCAGCGCAGCGACGGCGCGCCGGTCGCGATGAGCGGCAGCGGCACCGCGGCCGATCCCTTCGTCGTCGACGGCGTGTCGCTGGTGATGAGCGGCAGCGCGGCCGCCGGCGACCGTTTCGCGTTGCGCCCGACCGCCGACGCGGCCGGCAGTCTGAAACTCGCGTTCAACGATCCGACGAAGATCGCCGCAGCCGGCGCGATGACCTCGACCAGCGATCTGGGCAATCTGGGCAACGCGCGCGTCGCCTCGACCAGCGTGACCAGTGCCGCGGCGTTCGCCGGCTTCAACGGCGCGACCATCGAGTTCCTCGACAGCACGCAATACACGGTCGACGGCGCCGGTCCGTTCACGTGGACACCGGGCAGCCCGATCAGCGATCCCGACGGTGCGTGGTCGATCACGCTCGCCGGTACGCCTTCGCCCGGCGACGGTTTCACGCTCGGCCGCACACCCGCGCGTTCGTCGAGCAACGCCAATGCGCTCGCGTTCTCCGGCCTCGACACCGCGGGCACGCTCAATGGCGGCACGGTCTCGCTGACCGTCGGCCTGAGCGAACTCGTCGCCAAGGCCGGCGTCGAAGCGCGGCACGCCTCGCTCGGCCTCGAAGCGCAGCAGGCGATCGATGCGCAGGTCACCGCCGAGCGCGAATCGGTCAGCGGCGTGAACCTCGACGAGGAAGCCGCCAACCTCATGAAATACCAGCAGGCCTACCAGGCGGCGGCGCAGGTCCTCAAGACCGCCGACACGCTGTTCCAGACCCTGCTGGTCTCGGTCAGTCGATAAGGGCCTGCCATGACACTCCGCCTGTCCACCGCCGGCATCCACCAGCAGGGCCTGTCGGCGCTGCTGCGCCAGCAGTCGAACGTCGCACGCGCGCAGCTCGAACTGACGACGCAGCAGAAACTGATCAACGGCGCCGACGATCCGTCGGGCATGGCGAATGCCAAGCGGCTCGAACACGCGCTGTCGACGCTCGAACAGCAGGACAAGGATTCGGCCCTGGTCGAACACCGCCTGCGCACGCAGGAGCAGGCGCTGACCGATGTCGGCACGCAGCTCGATCGTGCGCGGCAGCTGACGGTGCAGGCCGGCAACGGCGCGCTGTCGGATGCCGACCGCGCCTCGATCGCCGGCGAACTGCGGCAGATCAAGGAGGCGATCATCGCGATCGGCAATCGCGACGACGGCACCGGCAATCGCCTGTTCGCGGGCTCGCGCGATGGCGTGTCGCCGTTCGTCGTCGATGCGAATGGCGGTGTCAGCTACATCGGCGACGACGGCCGCAACCAGGTCGAGGTCGCGCCGGGTCTGCGCGTCGGCGATACCGATCCCGGCAGCGACCTGTTCCTGCGCATCCGCACCGGCGACGGCCTGAGCCGCACGACCGCGGGCGCCGGCAACACCGGCAGTGGCGTGATCGGCAGTGGCGCGGTCACCAACACCGCGACCTGGGCCGGCCGCAGTCTCACCGTGCACTTCACCGCGCCCGATGCCTACGAGCTCCGCGACGACGCCGGTGGCGTGGTCGCCAGCGGGCCGTACGTCGCAGGCGCGTCGATCAACGCCGGCGGCATCCAGATGACGCTCAGCGGCGCGCCCGCGGCGGGCGACACCTTCACGATCGCGAAGGCGCCGACGCAGGACGTGTTCGCGACGATCGACACCCTGGCCGCCGCGCTCGACGCGCCGGCGATCACGGCTGCCGAGAAAGCCACGCGCCAGAACGCGATCCAGGCCGCACTCGGCGACATCAGCAGCGCGCAGGATCATTTCCTGTCCGCACGCAGCGACACCGGCACGCGCCTCGCCGCACTCGACGACGCGAAGGACGGCCGCGGTGCGTACGGCCTGGGCCTGGAAACGATGCTGTCGAATCTGCGCGACGTCGATCCCACGGAAGCCGCGAGTCGTCTCGCACTGCAGTCGACTGCACTCGAAGCCGCGCAACGCACGCTGATCAAGGTGCAGCAGATGTCGATCTTCGATCTGCTGTAACGCGACGTCTGCCCTCACCCCAACCCCTCTCCCAGAGGGAGAGGGGCTCGGATATCGCGAGCGTTTGCTTCGTAGCCCCTCTCCCTCTGGGAGAGGGGTTGGGGTGAGGGCTGAGGCTCAAGCGAACCCGACTTCCCGCCCCAATTCGTCGCGAGCCACAGGCATCGCCACGATGGGTTTCGCTGCGCTCTACCCATCCTGCGCAGCGTTGCTGTGGGAGCGCGCTCGCGCGATGAAGCCGTCCCGGCACACCCCATCGCGCGCGTGAGCGCGCTCCCACAGAACGACGCCCACCTAGCATCTTCTCGATCCTGACAACAGCCTTTCCCGCCGATCGCCGAAAAATATTTCGCGATCCGCCCTAAAGGATCCCCCGGGGGTGCCGTTATCCATGTCAGCAGCGGCGAGGGCCAATCCCGGCCAACACCCTGCGGAACCGGCAAGGCCCCTCGTCGCCGCCGGACCCAACCTCCAGGAGAGCTTCCATGTCCCAAGTCATCAACACCAACGTGATGTCGCTCAACGCCCAGCGCAACCTGAGCGCGTCCGGTGCCGATCTCGCCACCTCGCTGCAGCGCCTGTCCTCGGGCCTGCGCATCAACAGCGCCAAGGACGACGCCGCCGGCCTCGCCATCTCGCAGCGCTTCACCACGCAGATCCGCGGCCTCGACCAGGCAGCCCGCAACGCCAACGACGGCATCTCGCTGGCCCAGACCGCCGAAGGCGCGCTGAGCTCGATCGGCGACAACCTCCAGCGCATCCGCGAGCTGGCCGTGCAGAGCCGCAACGCGACCAACTCGACCAGCGACCGCGCCGCGCTCGACGCCGAAGCCCAGCAGCTGAAGGCCGAGATCAACCGCGTCTCCGAGCAGACCAACTTCAACGGCGTGAAGCTGCTCGACGGTTCGTTCCAGGCCCAGTCCTTCCAGGTCGGCGCGAACCAGGGCGAGACGATCGACATCTCGTCGATCGCCAATGCCTCGACCGCCGCGCTCGGCAGCTGGACCGGTGTCGGCACCACGACCTACACCCAGACGCAGACCGCTGCGATCACCGCGGGTGCGGATGCTGCTTCCGTCAGCATCAACGGTGTCAACATCAGCATCCCCGCGGAAGCGAGCCGCACCGGCGGCGATGCACTCACCGAGTTCGCAGCTGCGTTCGACGCCGCCAAGGCGCTTCCGGCCAACGCGACCGCGCTCGCCAATGTGACCTTCAGCGGCGCCGGCGCGGTCGTGTCGACCGATCAGACGCTGACGATCGCCGGCGCGACCAACCTGACCGGTCTGGCCACGGCCAACGGCACCGGCACCACCGTTCCTGGCGCTGCCGCCACCGGTTTTGCTTCGCTGACGCTGACGACCGTCGAAGGCGCCGACAACGCGATGCTGGCGATGGATGCGGCGCTCGACGCCGTCAACACCGCCCGCGCCGAGCTGGGTGCGATCCAGAACCGCTTCACCTCGGTCGTGTCGAACCTGTCGGTCAACTCCGAGAACCTGTCGGCCGCCCGCAGCCGCATCCAGGACGCGGATTTCGCCAAGGAATCGGCGCAGCTGACGCGTAACCAGATCCTGCAGCAGGCCGGTACCGCGATGCTGGCCCAGGCCAACCAGAGCTCGCAGAACGTCCTCAGCCTGATCCGCTGATGCAATACCGGGGCGTGGCACCAGCCACGCCCCGTTCCAGTGCGGCTTCGCAGGCGAGGCCGTACTGGAACGGGCACATACCGTCGATCGAACCCACCTGCCACTTGCCACTACAGGGCCCGACATGACCGCAGACTTCCCCATCGCCACGCAGCAGCCCGGTGGTCCGGCGTGCGCAGGCATGGCGCAGTCCAGGGCGGTGCACTGATGGCACTGGGCGTCGTGGGCTCGGGCATCGACCCGACGACGACCGCGAAGCAACTCGTGGCGTCGGAACGCGCACCGGCCGATGCGCGGTTCGCGAAGACCGAGACCAAGATCAAGGCCGAAGTGTCGGCGATCGGTTCGCTGCGCTCGGCGATGTCGAACCTGCAGTCCGCACTGCGCACGCTGTCGGGCACGCAGACGTCGATGGCGCGCACGGTCGGCCTGTCGGCGAACACCGCGTTCGCGGCGACCGCTTCCGGCGGCGCACCGACCGGGCAGTACCAGGTCGAAGTGCTGGCGCTCGCCAGTGCGCAGAAACAGTCGTCTGCCGCACTCGCCAGCGACAAGGCCGTCGTCGGGACGGGCACGCTGGCGATCGGCGCCGGCGAGCACCAGTTCTCGATCGAGCTCGCCGACGGCAAGAACACGCTCGCCGACCTGCGCGATGCGATCAATACGGCCGCCGCCGGCAAGGGCGTGCAGGCCGCGATCATCACCGGCGACGACGGCGCACACCTGGTGCTGACCGCGCTCGACAGCGGCACGTCCAAGGCGATCACGCTCGACGCCAGTGGTGGCGACGGCGATCTGCAGGCGCTCGTCTCCGGCATGTCGGAGATCGCGCCCGCGCAGGACGCACTGGTCAAGGTCGACGGCATCACGCGGACCAGTGCCTCGAACACCATCACCGATCTCGTGCCCGGCGTCAGCTTCACGCTGAAGAAGGCGGCGCCCGGCGAGCCGGTACAGATGACGGTCTCCAACGATTCAGCCGCACAACTGTCAGGCGTCAAGGCCTTCGTCGAGAAGTTCAATGCCGCGTTGTATGCCGTCGCTTCTGCGACCAACTACAACGCGACGACCAAGGTCGCGGCCGCACTCAACGGCGATGCGATGGTGCGTGGCATGTCGCGCGAACTGCGAGACATGATCGGTGGCGACGTGATCGCGCTGAAGGAACTCGGCATCACCATCGGCAAGGACGGCACGCTGACCTTGAACGAAGCCAACTTCAATGCCGGCCTCGCCAAGGATCCCACGGCGGTCGGCACGATCTTCGGCGCCGGAGACGCGTCGCTGGGCACCCGGATGGGCACCAGCATGACCGCGATCCTCGACAGCAATGGCCCGCTCAAGACGCGCGACGACAGCCTGACCCAACGCACCAAGGTATTGACCCAGCAGCGCGACGCGCTCGACCGGCGCATGTCGCTGGCCGAGGCGCGCTACAAGGCGCAGTTCATCGCGCTGGACACGCTGGTGACCAAGCTCCAGAGCAGCAGCAACTTCCTGACCCAGCAACTCTCGTCCTCGACGAGTGCCTCGTGAGAATGAACATGCACGCGCGCAATCTCGCCAACCAGTACAAGCAGACCGGCGCCGCCAGTGCGGCGCTCGACGCCAGCCCGCACCAGCTGATCGCGATCATGCTGTCGACCGCGCGCGAGCGCATCCGTCTGGCGCTGGCTTGCCTGGAACGTGGCGACGTGCCGCGCAAGGCGTATGCGATCACCGATGCCTGCGCGATCATCGGCGGCCTCAACAGCTCGCTGAACCTCGAAGCAGGCGGCGAGATCGCCGATGGCCTCTCGGCGCTGTACGACTACTGCCAGCGCCGACTGCTCGAAGCCAACCTCAACAACGATGCCTCGCCGTTGCGCGAGATCGATGACATCCTCGGCGACATCGAAGGCGCCTGGCGCCAGATCGCACCCAAGGACTGAACGATGGCCGCCCAGCTGCCCGCGCTCGACCGTGTACCCGACCTGCCGGTCGATGCCGTACGCACGGCGATCGCCGCCGAAGACTGGGACACCGCCGCAGCGCTGCTCGACGCACATCACGGCGAGATCGTGTTCGCGCTGGCCAAGGTCGATCTGAAGGTCGTCGCGCGCCAGCCCTGGCTGGATCTGCTGGCCGCGCACGGGGTGCTGATCGAGGAACTGCGCGTCGCCCGCGATGCGGCCTCGGCAGAACTCGCGCGACTGGGCCAGGGTCGCCGCGGCGCCAACGCCTGGCTGCGGGCGCTCGCATGAGCGCCGTCGATCGCCCGACGCTGTCGCCGACCCAGGCGCACGACGCGCTGTTCGGCGACATCCTCACGCTGCACGAAACGCGCTCGGCGACGTTCCTGCCCGGCGCGCTGGACGACGCCTCCCGCGAACGCCTGGCCCTGCAGGGGGAAGCCCTGCTCCGCGGCCTCGCGGTCATCGACGACGGCGCGCCGCGGGTCGACGATCCCGAACAGCCGGCCGATCCGGCCCTGTTGCGGCTCGAAGCCAAGCTGGACGTGCTGACCCTGCTGATGACCGGCTTCGCCGCCGCGCAGGGCGCGATCGATGCACCGGTCGGCCTGGCGTGGTCGGCGCGCGGCGCGGAGGTGCAGGTGCGCGGCGCGTTCGCGGTCGGCACCGAAGGCACGTTCCGCATGTCGGCCAGCGACTGGCTGCCGACGCCGCTGATGGTGCCGGCGACGGTGATCGCGAGCGCTGCCGGCGAAGGCGAGGTCACGCGCGTCTGGTTGCGCTTCGGACCGCTGTCGCCCTCGTTCTCCGATGCGCTGGAACGCCACGTGTTCCGCATCCATCGCCGCGAGGTCGCGGAGATTCGCCGACGTTGATCGCACTCCGCACGTGATGTCCAGCCTGTCGCACGGTCCTGATCTTCGTTAAGGTACAGACCGGGGGACACAAGGAGTGGGGTCACGGACGTGATTCGGGTACTGATTTGCGACGACCATGCGCTGGTGCGCGCGGGCGTGCGCCGGCTGCTCGAGGCAATGGACGGCGTCGAAGTGGTGGGAGAGTCCGGCAATGCCGACGACGCGGTCATGCGCGCGCGTCAGACGCTGCCCGACATCGTGGTCCTCGACCTCTCGTTGAAGGGCCGCAGCGGCTTCGATGCGCTGGCCGAACTGCGGCTGGCGGTTCCCGAAAGCCAGGTCGTGATCCTGTCGATGCACGAGGACGTGCTGCACGTCCGCGAAGCGCTGTCGCGCGGCGCCCTGTGTTACGTGGTCAAGGACGCGCCGCCGGCGGAGCTGGAGATCGCCCTGCGCGCCGCATCCAACGGCCGTACCTTCCTCAGCCCGCAGGTGTCCGCGCCGCAGTTGCGCAGTTACCGCGCCGAGCGGGCGCCGGGCGATGTCGAAAGCCTGCCGCGCCGCCAGCGCGAAATCCTCAACGCGCTCGGCGCCGGCCGCAGCACCAAGCAGATCGCCGCCGATCTGGCGATCAGCATCAAGACGGTGGAAACCCATCGCTCGCGGATGATGGAAGCGCTCGGGTGCCGGAATGCCGGCGAACTGCTGCGCATCGCGATGCGACACCACGACCGGCCCTGAGCGCACCGCAGCGCGCTCGCAGGATGGGCAGAGCGCAGCAAGACCCATTGCGTGGCGCCAGATCGATGGCGTCGGAAACGCGTCGTCGCCATCTATCGTGTTGATCCACGCAAGTCGACGTTCCGGGCCGTCTTGAACGGCGTTTCGAGGGGTGTCGCTGCGCGCGACCCGGCCTCCGAGCGGGGGCTGCGTAGGCCACCCCTACAACCGGATCCCGCGGCATGCGTCTTGCCAGACGCGTCGATCGATCCGCACTGCACGCAAACGACGTCGAAAACCCGACTTGTGATCGCGATCACACGTGACGCGCCGCGTCATTCCGCGTCACTTCACATGGTTTTCACGTCATTTTCACGACGCAAAGTCAGGGCGGCCCCTACACACCTACAGGTACGCCCTGAACAGGCGACAGGTTTGCCCTGATTCGTGCGCCGACATCCTGACTTCACGATATCTCCACTGGCTGACGGGGTGTCGGCCGAGGGGATTCGAAGTGATGAAGGGCACTCTTCGCGCCGGGATGGCACAAGGCGTCAATCTGACGCCGCAGCTCCTCCAGTCCATCCGCCTGCTGCAGCTGACCTCGCAGCAGCTGGCGACCGAACTCCAGCAGACCCTCGAGCGCAACCCGCTGCTCGAGCAGGACGAGCCGGAGCTGGACACCGAGACCCCCGACTCCGATATCGCCGGCTTCGAAGCCGCGGCCTGGGACGAACTGCCCGAGCCGGCCTTCCTGTCGGGCCTGGGCAGCAACGGCAGCGCCGGCGGTTTCGACGACGACGCCACCGCGCGCATCGCCGATGGCGAATCCACCGACATGCGTCAGCGCCTGCTCGCGCGCCTCGCGCTGGAGTGGGCCGCCAAGGATCTGCCGCTGGCCGCGTTCTGGCTCGACCGCTGTGACGACAACGGCTATCTCGAGCAGTCGCTTGTCGAGCTGCTGGCCGAAGGCGAAACCCAATTCCCCGGTCGCGCGCACGATCTGTCCATTGCACGCCAGCGCCTGCTGCACGGCGAATGGCCGGGCATGGCCGCGAGCGATCCGACCGAGTGCCTGTCGGCGCAGCTGCGCGTGCTCGCCCCCTCCGACGCCCGTTCGCTGGCGCTGCGCATCCTCGCCGACCACGTCGACCTGCTGGCCGCGCACGACGATGCCGCCCTCGCGGCCGCGTTGTCGGTCGAGGTGCCAGCGGTGCGCGATGCCGTCGCCCTGATCCTGTCGCTGCGCGCGCATCCGGTCGAAGCGCCGGCGTCGGTCGAGGACAGCCACATCATTCCCGACGTCGTGACCTGGCACGCCGGTGGCGCCTGGCGCGTCGCGCTGGGCCGTCACACCACGCCGCGCGTGCGCATCAGCGCGCATTGCGAGCGGGCGCTGGCGGGCAGCGACCACAGCGTGCTGCGCGGCCTGCTCGACGAAGCCCGCTGGCTGGTCCGCGGCCTGGCGATGCGCAACGACACTCTGTTCCGCACCGCGCAGCTGCTGGTCGAGCGCCAGCGCGGCTTCCTCGAACAGGGCGACGAGGCGATCCTGCCACTGACCCTGCGCGAAGTCGCCGATGCGATCGGCGTGCACGAGTCCACCGTCTCGCGCATCGTCGCCGGCAAGTACATCCAGACCCCGCGCGGCACGATCGAACTCAAGCGCCTGTTCGCCGTGCGCCTGGAAGGCGCCGACGTGTCGGGCAGCGCGGTCCGCGCGATGGTCAAGCGCCTGATCGACGACGAGCCGCGTCACGCGCCGCTGGCCGACGACGTCATCGCCGGCATCCTCGCCCGCCAGGGCGTGCGCATCGCCCGTCGCACCGTCGCCAAGTACCGCGACCAGCTGTCGATCGGTCCCGCCAAGGCCCGCCATTCCAACCGCCCCGCCGTCGCCCTGCAGGTCGCTGCCTGATGAACACCGCCCGCATCCTCGTGATCGAACAGGACATGGAGCGCGCCGAGCGCGTCGCCACGCTGCTCGAGTTCATGGAGTACACGCCGCGCATCGTCGCCGGCCTCGAGGACCTGGACCTGACCCGTGCGCGCGCCGAGGACTGGCTGGCCGTGGTCGTGGGCGACATCGACGCCGCCGAACTCGCCGGCTTCACCGCGTGGCTGTCGAAGCAGTCGCTGCATCCGCCGGTGCTGGAACTGCCCGGCCACGCGCCCGACGCCGCGTGGCGTTCGCGCCTGCACCGCCAGTCGGTGTGGTCGCTCGATTTTCCGCTGCGCCGCAGCCAGCTGCAGGACTGCCTGCAGCGCGCGGCGATCAACCACGCCGAAGCGCAGGCGCGCGCCGCGCGTCCGCAGAGCGGCCCGACCGGCCACAGCGCCGCGGCCGTCGCGCTCAACCGCATGATCGACCAGGTCGCGCCGCACGACACCACCGTGCTGATCCTGGGCGAATCCGGCACCGGCAAGGAAGTCGCCGCGCGCGCCGTGCACGAGCGCTCCGCCCGTCGCGAGAAGCCCTTCGTCGCCGTCAACTGCGGCGCCATTCCGGCCGACCTGCTGGAGAGCGAACTGTTCGGTCACGAGAAGGGCGCGTTCACCGGCGCGCTCACCCAGCGCAAGGGCCGCTTCGAGATGGCCGAAGGCGGCACGCTGCTGCTCGACGAGATCGGCGACATGAGCCTGCCGATGCAGGTCAAGCTGCTGCGCGTGCTGCAGGAGCGCTGCTTCGAGCGCGTCGGCGGCACCGGCACCATCAAGTGCAACGTGCGCGTGATCGCCGCGACCCATCGCGATCTGGAATCGCGCATCGAGAACGGCCAGTTCCGCGAGGACCTGTTCTACCGCCTCAACGTGTTTCCGATCGAACTGCCGGCGCTGCGCGAGCGCACCGAGGATCTGCCGGCGCTGATCGCGGCGATCTCGCGCCAGCAGGCCGAGCAGGGCCGCGGCCAGGTGACGCTGTCGGCCGATGCCGTCGCCACGCTGCAGAAGCACCGCTGGCCGGGCAACGTGCGCGAGCTGTCCAACCTGCTCGAGCGTCTGGCCGTGCTGCATCCGGCCGGCACCGTGCGCGCCATGGACCTGCCGCCGCGCTACCGCGCCGCACTGCCGACCGGCGAGCTGCTCGACGACGCACCGGTGCTGCGCCAGATCGCCGAACCGCAGACGCCGATCGCCCGTCTCGTCGCCGCGCCGTCGCCGGCACTGCCGACCGCGGGCGACGACCTGCCGAGCGCGTCCTTCGATGCGCTGCCCAGCGAAGGCATCGACCTGCGCGATCACATCGCCGCCATCGAACTGCAGCTGATCCGCGCCGCACTCGCGCAGGCCAACGGCGTCGTCGCACACGCTGCGCCGCTGCTGGGCCTGCGTCGCACGACGCTGGTCGAGAAGCTGCGCAAGTACGGCATCGATCGCGAAGCCGACACCACCACGGCGGCTGCGGCAGGTTTCTGACGAGCCGCTGGCACGGGAATTGCCTGAACAGCTTAGAGCCGCTGCGAAGCCACCCCGATGACCGACGCCATCTCCTCGATCCTCAGCCAGATCCGTGCGCACGAAACCCGTGCGCGTGGCGATGTCGGCAACAGCAATGCGATCGACACCGGTCTCGGCAACGCCCAGCTGGGCCGCGTCGACAGCGGGACCAAGGCGCCGGGATTCGGTGAGCTGCTGTCGGGCGCGATCGACAAGGTCAGCCAGACCCAGGCCCACAGCAGTGCGATGCAGACCGCGTTCGAACTCGGCGATCCGCGCGCGGATCTCGCCCGCACGATGGTCGCGATGCAGCAGTCGTCGGTCGCGTTCCGCGCCACGGTCGAGGTCCGCAACCGCCTCGTCCAGTCCTACCAGGACGTCATGAACATGCCGGTGTAAGTGCGACACGCCTGACCGCTCCGCCCCGCTCTTCCACCTTCATTTCCGACTGCCGAATTCCCGCCCATGAGCGCCGTCCCCGTTCCCAACTCAGGACTTCCGAAGGCCGCTGCCGCACTGCGCGACCTCGGCCGTTTCCAGGACATTCCGGTCGTGCGCCAGGCGGGTCTGTTCCTGCTGGTCGCGGCGACCATCGCGCTGGGCCTGTGGCTGTTCGTCTGGACCCAGAAGCCGGACTTCGTGATGGTCTCCGCCGGCCTCGACGCCAAGTCGACCAGCCAGGCCGCCGACACGCTGCGCAGCGCGCAGATTCCGGTGCGTCTCGACGCGGCGACCGGCGGCCTGTCGGTGCCCGCCGACCAGGCCGGTGCCGCGCGCATGGCGCTGGCCTCGGCTGGACTGACGGCTGCCGGCCCGGCCGGTTTCGAATCGCTGCAGGGCGACCAGGGCTTCGGCACCAGCCAGTTCGTCGAGAACGCGCGCTACCAGCACGCGATGGAGATCGAACTCGCACGCACCATTTCCAACCTGCGCCCGGTGCGCGAAGCGCGCGTGCATCTCGCGATTCCCAAGCCGTCCGCCTTCACCCGCCAGAACGAGCCGGCCAGTGCATCGGTCGTGCTGCAGCTGCATTCGGGCCAGGCGCTGGAGCAGAGCCAGATCGACGCGGTCGAGCGCCTGGTCGCGTCCAGCGTGCCGGACCTCTCGCCCGAGCGCGTGACCGTGGTCGACCAGTTCGGCCGGCTGCTCTCGAGCCCGGATCCCGACAGCGCCGAGGCGATCACCGGCAAGCAGTTCGAACAGCAGCGTCGCCAGGAAGCGCTGTACGTGCAACGCATCGAGGAACTGCTGGCGCCGATGACCGGCCCGGGCCGCGTCAGCGCCAAGGTCAGCGTGGACATGGACTTCGCGACCACCGAGCAGGCCAGCGAAACCTACGGCCCGCAGGCGGCGATCGTGCGCAGCGAGCAGTTGTCGGAAAGCGGCAACCTCGGCGCGGCTGCGCCTGCGCAGGGCGTGCCCGGCGCCGTCGCCAACACGCCCAACGCCGCCAACACCACCGATCCGGCGAACCCGCAGGCGCAGACCGCGCAGACGACGGCCACCGGTCCCGGCAGTCGCAGCTCGACGCGCAACTACGAGATCGACCGCACGCTCACCCATACCCGCCAGGCCGTGCCGCGCATCCGTCGCGTCACCGCCGCGGTGCTGGTCGACAACGTCGCCGGCGCACCCGGCACCGACGGTGCGGCCGGCGAAGCGCGTCCGCTCAACGAAGCCGAGATCACCCGCATCGAAACCCTGGTGCAGCAGGCGATCGGCTTCGATGCGCAGCGCGGCGACGCGGTGTCGGTGGTCAACGCGCCGTTCGCCCGCGAGACGATCGAAACGCCGGCCGGCCCACCGATCTGGCAGGACCCGCAGATGCTGCAGATCGCGCGCATGGTGCTCGGCGGCCTCGCCGTGCTGCTGGTGATCGTGTTCGTGCTGCGTCCCGCCTTCCGCCAGCTGATCGGCACGCGGCAACGCGCGGCCGGCAACGAACTCGTGCCCGCGGGCGCAGTCGCCGGCAGCAACAACCTCGGCACCGTGACCGCCGAAGTCGTCGACGACGACGACGACGTGCCGGTCAAGCTCTCGCCCGCCTATTCCCCGAAGCCGGCGCTGCCGCCGGCGCCGGGCTTCGACCAGAATCTGCAGACCGCGCGCGACGCGGCGAGCGCCGATCCCAAGCGCGTGGCCCAGGTCGTGCGCGAGATGGTGGCTTCCGATGGCTGATGCACCCGACTCCCTGAGCGGCACCCAGCGCGCCGCCGTCGTGCTGCTCTCGCTGGGCGAGGCGCAGGCCGCCGAAGTCCTGCGCCACATGGACGCCAAGGACGTGCAGAAACTCGGCGTGGCGATGGCGACCGTCGGCGACATCTCGCACCGCACCGTCGAGCGCGTGATCGGCGAGTTCGCCGACGTCATCACCCAGCCTGCCAAGATCGGCGACGGCGCCGACGAATACGTGCGCGCGGTGCTGATGCAGGCGCTCGGCGAAGAGCGCGCCAGCGGCGTCATCGACCGCATCCTGACCGGCCAGAACACGCCCGGCCTCGACGCGCTGAAGTGGATGGAACCCAAGGCGATCGCCGATCTCGTGCGTCACGAGCATCCGCAGATCATCGCCATCGTGCTCGCGCATCTCGACGGCGACCAGGGCGCCGAAGTGCTCAAGTGCCTGCCCGAAGCGCTGCGCGGCGACGTGCTGATGCGCGTGGCCACGCTCGACACCATTCCCGCGCACGCACTCACCGAACTCAACGACGTGATGGCGCGGCAGTTCTCCGGCACCCAGACCGCGAAGCCCGCGGTCGTCGGCGGCGCCAAGGTCGCGGCCAGCATCCTCAACTTCATGGACGCAGGCAGCGACGAAGCGCTGCTGCAGTCGATCAGCGAGGCCGACGGCGCGCTGGGCGACGAGATCCGCGATCTGATGTTCACCTTCGACAATCTGGCGACGATGGAAGACCGCACGATGCAGGCGATCCTGCGCGAGGTGTCCTCCGACACGCTGGCGCTCGCGCTGCGCGGCGCCGATCCGCGCGTGCGCACCAAGGTCACCGGGAACATGTCGCAGCGCGCGGCCGAAATCCTGATCGACGACATGGAATCGCGCGGCCCGGTGCGCCTGGCCGAAGTGGAAGCCGCGCAGAAGGAAATCCTCGCGCAGGTGCGCAAGATGGCCGAGTCCGGTGACATCACGCTGCAGACCCGTTCGGAGGACTTCGTCTGAACGCCGTCGCGATCAACATGGACAACGCCGAGCGCTGGATCGCACCGGGTTTCGGCGAAGCGCCGCGCGCTGTGCCGCGCGCCGCCGACGTGCCGCGCCCGCTGACCGCCGCCGAGATCGAGGCGCTGCGCGAAGCCGCGCAGCAGGACGGCCACGCCGCCGGTTATGCAGCCGGTCTCGCTGCGGGCGAAGCGGAAATCCAGCGCCGCATCGCGCAGCTGCAGGGCGTACTCGACGGCTTCACCCGTCCGCTCGCGCGGCTGGACGGCGAAGTCACCGACGCCCTGTCGGATCTCGCCGTGCGCATCGCCGGCGCGCTGGTCGGTCGCGCCTATGCCGCCGATCCCACCCTGCTCGCCGATCTGGTGCGCGAAGCGCTCGACGCGGTCGGCAGCGCCACGCGCGAAATCGAACTGCGTCTGCAGCCCGATGACTTCAACGTGCTCGCGCCGCATCTGTCCGGTCTCGCCGGCGTGCGCGTGACGCCCGATCCGTCGCTCGGCCGCGGCGAACTGCGTCTGCACAGCGAAGGCGTGCGCATCGACGGCACCGTCGCCACGCGCATGCAGGCGGTGCTCGACACGCTGCAGGCCGACGAAGGCGACGCGCCATGATGATGAGCCCGGCGATGCAGGCGACGGCGATCGCCGCGCACGACGACACGCTCGCCGGCTGGCATGGCGCGCGCAGTCTGCGTCTGGCCGAACGCCTGCGCGGCGCGGCGCCCGATATCGAACATCGCGGCCTGGTGCGCGAAGGCGTGCTGCGTCGCGCGGTCGGGCTGACGCTCGAAGCCTCCGGTTGCACGGCGCCACTGGGTTCGCGCTGCCGCGTCGCCACGTCCGGCGACCGCTGGGTCGATACCGAAGTCGTCGGTTTCTCCGGCGACCGCACCTTTCTGATGCCCACCGGCGATCTGCAGGGCCTGCTGCCGAATGCGCGCGTGCTCAGCACGCGGCGCAAGGGCGAGGTCGCGGTCGGCGAAGGCCTGCTCGGCCGCGTCATCGACAACGACGGCGAACCACTGGACGGCAAGGGTCCGATCCGCGCCGAGAGCTACGTGCCGCTCGCCGGCACGCCGATCAATCCGCTGTCGCGCCAGCCGATCGAGGAATCGCTCGACGTCGGCGTGCGCGCGATCAACGCGATGCTGCCGATCGGTCGCGGCCAGCGCGTTGGCCTGTTCGCCGGCTCCGGCGTGGGTAAATCCACGCTGCTGGGCATGATGACCCGCTTCACCCAGGCCGACGTCATCGTCGTCGGTCTGATCGGCGAACGTGGCCGCGAAGTCCGCGATTTCGTCGAAGCCACACTCGGCGAAGAAGGTCTGCGCCGCGCCGTCGTCGTCGCCGCACCCGCCGACCGGCCGCCGCTCGCGCGCCTGCACGGCGCATTGCGCGCGACCGCGATTGCCGAGTGGTATCGCGACCAGGGTCTCGACGTGCTGCTGCTGATGGATTCGCTGACGCGATTCGCCCAGGCGCAGCGTGAGATCGGCCTGTCGGTCGGCGAGCCGCCGACCACGCGCGGCTATCCGCCGAGCGTGTTCGCCAAATTGCCTGCCCTCGTCGAACGCGCCGGCATGGGCGCCGATGGGCACGGCTCGATCACCGCGTTCTACACCGTGCTCACCGAAGGCGACGACCAGCAGGAGCCGATCGCCGACGCCTCGCGCGCGATCCTCGACGGCCACATCGTGCTGACGCGTCGCATCGCCGAGTCCGGGCAGTACCCGGCGATCGACATCGAACAGTCGGTCAGCCGCGTGATGCAGGACATCACCGACGCACCGTGGCGCGAGCGCATCCGCAAGCTCAAGCGCCTGATGGCGGCGCACGGCGCGCAGCGCGATCTGATCGCCATCGGTGCCTACCAGCGCGGCAGCGATCCGGTCGTCGACGAAGCCCTGCAGCGCTGGCCCGCGATCCAGCATTTCCTCGGCCAGGACGTGCGCGAGTCCGCCGACGTGCCGGCCAGCCGCGACGCACTCGCACGCCTGCTCGACGACGCCGCCGGTCAACCCTTTCCGCTCAACCCGACCCACGGGACCTGATCACCATGCGTTCGCAACGACTCGACCCGCTGATCAAGGTGGTGCAACAGCGCCAGGACGAGGCCGCGCGCCGCGTCGCCGAGCGCGAGAAAGTGGTGCGCGAGCAGCAGGACCGGCTCGAAGCGCTGCGCCGCTACGCCGACGAATACGCCGCGTCGCCCGGCTCGGTCAGCATCTCGCCGGCGCTGCTGGTCAACCGCATGGCGTTCCGCGAGCGCCTCAATGCCGCGGTCGTGCAGCAGGCCGGCATCGTCGATCACAGCCGCCAGGTCAGTGACGTCGAACGCGCGCGCCTGATGCTCGCCAGTCGCGAAACGCTGGTGCTGGAAAAGCTCGCCGACAGTTACCGCGCGCAGGAAGCCAAGGTCGAACAGGCCAAGGCCCAGCGCGAACTCGACGAGATCGGCGGCCGCCGTCCGCGCAACGCCGCAACCGCGGAGGACGTGGCATGAGCGGATCGTCGCCCCTGCATCTCTTCGCCGCGACGCCAGCGGCCGCCGCGACTGCAACGCCCGCACGTACCAGCGTCGCGCCGGACGCGATCGGCACCGATTTCGCACGCGTCGCGGCCGATCTCGCAGCCGCCCTGCAGATGGGCGGTGATGCGCCGACCACGCGCCCCGTTCCCGTCGACCCGAATGCCCCCATGAACCCGATGCTGACCGCCGGCGGCCCGTCGCCGCTCATGCAACCCGGTATGCCGACGACGCGACATGCGACGCCGATCGAAGCGCGGCTCGATACGCGTCTGGTCGTGCCGCCGGAGGGCGCGGCGATCGATCCCGCTTTGCGCACGTTGCCCGCCGACGCCGCCGCGCTGCTGCCGACACTGCCGGCCGCCGGCGAGCGCGACACCATCGTCACCGCATCGCCCGACGACGCGCTGTCGCAACAGATGTTCGCGCTGCTGTCGGGGCTTGCGCCGCCGACCGCGCCCGCTGCGCCGACGCCTGCAACCGACGCCGCCGATCTGCTCGCCGGTATGCGCACGCCCGCAGCGCCTGCGCTGGTTTCGCTGCCCGCGCAGGCAATGCCGGTCACGACCGCAGCGCCCGGCGCGATGCCCGATGCGGGCGCAGGCGCAGCTGCGATCGACCTGGCGTCGCTGGTGTCCGAACTGCCGGCGATGCCGCGCACGGCCGAGACCGCGGCCGTCGCTGCACCGATCGCCGCTGCGACGGCCGCGCAGATCGCGCTGGCCGCATCGCAGGAGGTCGATCGCGACGACGCCGTCGCGATCGAGGGTCTCGAGTTGCTGCCGCCCGGCGTGCCGCTCGCCGTGCACGGGTCCACCCGCGGCCCGAGCGCGCCGTCGACGGTGATGCCGCCGGTGCAGATGCCCGCCGATCCCGACGCCGGCTTCGACGACGCCCTCGGCGCCCGCGTGGCCTGGGCCGCGGAGCAGAAACTCGGCCATGCCGAAATCCGCCTCAATCCCGAACACCTGGGCCGCATCGATCTGAAGATCCAGCTCGACGGCACCCGCGTGTCGGCCGAATTCGCCAGTGCCAACGCCGATGTGCGCCACGCGCTGGAAGCCACGCTGCCGAAACTGCGCGAGATGCTCGGTCAACATGGCCTGCAGCTGGGCCAGGCCGATGTCGGCCAGCGCCAGCAGAACGCACCGCAGTCGCAGGGACAGAGTGCCTCGGGCGTCGCCGGTAGTGGCTTCGGCGATGAGGGTGCGAGCGCGAACGTCGCGACATCGACGCCTGCGCCGGTGCTGCGGAATCGCGGGCTGCTGGACGAGTACGCCTGAGACGTATCGCCCGATGCGTGATCGCACGGGCTGACGATTTGCCCCCACCCAACCCTCCCCCGCATCGCTGGGGAGGGCTCGCGTTTCCTGCGCTCGCAGACGGCAACCCTTCCCCCGCTTGCGGGGGAAGGTGGGGATGGGGGCAATCAATCGGATCGCGGGTCGCTGATCCGAGCGAGATCTGCGACAGACGTCATTCCTGTCGACTTTCCGGCACAGGCCTCGACACCCCATCGCCAACACCCCGGCACACGCCTTGCATCCGGTGGGTATCCATCCCCGGAGTCGCCCCGTGTCCGCTGCCCCTGCCCAACCGTCCGCCCCCAAGAAGAAGAGCAAGCTGCCGCTGATCATCGGCGCGGTGGTGCTGCTGGCCGGTGGCGCCGGCGGTGGCTGGTGGTGGACCCAGCACAACGCGCCGGCGCATGCGCCCGAAGGCGAGGCGGCCGCGTCGGCGACGCCGGCCAAGGCCGCGGCGACCTACTTCGCGCTCGATCCCTCCTTCGTCGTCAATCTCGCCGATGCCGACGCCACGCGCTTCCTGCAGGCCGACGTGCAGGTGATGACGCGCGATCCGAAGACGCACGCGGCCATCGAGGCGCAGGCGCCGGCGATCCGCAACCGTCTGCTGCTGCTGTTCGGCCAGCAGACCGCCGCGCAGCTCGGCCAGCGCAGCGGCAAGGAACGTCTGCAGGAGCAGGGCCTGGCCGAAGTGCGCAAGCTGCTGCGCGAGGAAGGCCAGCCGGACAAGGCCGAGGCCGTCATCTTCACCAGCCTGGTCGTGCAGTGATGAGCAACGAGCTGCTGTCGCAGGACGAGATCGACGCGCTGCTGCACGGCGTCGACAGCGGCGCGGTGGGCACGGATGCGCCGGCCGCGCCGGGCGAAGTGCGTCCCTACGATTTCGCCCGCCAGGGCCGCGTGGTGCGGGGCCGCCTGCCGGGCCTGGACGCGGTCAACGAGCGCTTCGCGCTGGCCTTCAAGGTGGGCCTGTTCAACCTGCTGCGGCGCTCGTGCGAACTCACGATCCGCGGCGTCGACGTGGTGCGCTTCGACGAGTACATGCACTCGCTGCCGCAGCCGGCGAACCTCAACGTGATCCAGGCGCGGCCGCTGCGCGGCAACGCGCTGGTGGTGTTCGAACCGCGGCTGGTGTTCACCGTGGTCGACAACTTCTTCGGCGGCGGCGGGCGCTTCCCGGCCAAGGTCGCCGAGCGCGAGTTCACCCCGACCGAGCAGCGCATCGTGCAGCTGATGCTGCGCCAGGTGTTCGCCGACATGACCACCGCCTGGCTGCCCGTGCAGGCGCTGGAATTCGCCCATACCGCCACCGAGAGCAATCCGCTGCAGGTCGAACTGATCGATCCGCGCGACCACATCGTCATCAGCCGTTTCAGCATCGCGCTCGACGGCGGCGGTGGCGATCTGCACGTCGCCCTGCCCTACAAGATGCTCGAACCGCTGCGCGACCACCTCGAGGCCACCGGTCCGCGTCGCCAGCGCAGCGATTCCGACGAGACCTGGGCGCGGCACCTGCGCGCGGGCGTCGAAGCCGCGGCGCTGGAGTGCAGCGTGTCGCTGGCGCACCGCCAGATCAGCCTGCGTGAACTCTCGCGACTGAAAGTCGGCGACGTGATCCCGATCGAGCTGGCACGCCCCGTGCAGATGGAGGTCGAGTCGACGCCGATGTTCGAAGGCGAATTCGGCACCCACAACGGCTTCAACGCATTGAAGGTCACCCAGCTGAAGTTTCCGCAGGTGATCCCGTCCAACGATTCCCACGAGTTCCAGGCCGCGACCCCATGAGCACCGACACCGCCACCACCGCCGCGTTCGATCCGCTGACCGCCGAGGCCGCTGCCGCGCCCGCGGGCGATCTGAATCTCGACGTCATCCTCGACGTGCCGGTGCAACTTTCGCTCGAGGTCGGCCGCACCCGCATGCCGATCCGCAACCTGCTGCAGCTCACCCCGGGCGCCGTGGTCGAACTGGAACGCGCAGCCGGTGAGCCGCTCGACGTCTACGTCAACGGCACGCTGATCGCGCACGGCGAAGTCGTCGTCGTCAACGACCGCTTCGGCGTGCGCCTGACCGACGTGGTCAGTCCGGCCGAGCGCATCAAGCGCCTGAAGTGACCGCGATGACCAGCGCCCTCGCCGCCCACGCCACGCTCGCCGCGGCGCAGGCACCGGTCGCGATCGGCGGTGCGTCCGCAGCCGATGCGGCCGTCGAAACGCCCGCAGCACCCGCGACCGCATTCGGCGTCGATGCCTTCGTCGTCGACATGCCCGGCCCTGCCGCGCCGGCGACCGCGATCGGCGCACAGGCGATCTCCGCCGCGCCCGCCGTCGCGCAGCCGCTCGGCCGTCCGTCGACCGAGAAGACCGCGCAGGTCGCGCTGCCCGGCAGCGCCACGACGGCCGCGCCAGCCAGCAGCGCCGGCAGCATCGGTGGCGCGGTCCTTGCACTGGTGCTGGTCGTGGGCCTGATCGTGGCGCTGGGCTGGTTCGCCCGGCGCATGCCGGGCATCGGCGGCGCCAGCAATCCGGCGCTCAAGGTGCTCGGTTCGCTGTCGCTGGGCCCGCGCGAGCGCGTGGTGGTGGTCGCCGTCGGCGACACGCAGCTGCTCGTGGGCACCGGCGCAACCGGCACCCGTGTGCTGCACACGCTCGACATGCCCCTGCCGGTGCCCGAAGCGAAGCCGACGCCGGTCTTCGCCCAGGTGCTCGCCCAACAGTTCGGAAAGAAGAAGCCGTGACCAGCTGCTCCATGTTCCGCGCCCGCATCGCCACGCTCCTGCTCGCCGCGCTGCTGCCGTTCGCCGGCGGTGCGCTCGCGCAGACCGCGCCGTCGCCTACGCCGGCACCGATCGCCGCGCCCGCGATTCCCGACAGCGGCGCGCCCGGCTTCGCCGATCTCGCCACGCAGTCGATGCCGGCGGTGACCGTCGGCCAGGTCGGCGGCGAAACCGTCAGCATGCCGCTGCAGGTGCTGGCGCTGATGACCGGCATCACCCTGCTGCCGGCCGCGCTGCTGGGCATGACCGCGTTCACCCGCATCATCATCGTGCTGGGCCTGCTGCGGCAGGCACTGGGCACCGGCCAGACGCCGAGCAACCAGGTGCTGCTGGCGCTGGCGCTGTTCCTCACCTTCATGGTGATGACGCCGGTGTTCGACGCCGCGTGGAGCGCGGGCATCGCGCCCTATCTCGACGGCACCCTGGATTTCCGCAGCGCCTGGGCCGCGGCCAGCGACCCGTTCCGCGGCTTCATGCTGGCGCAGGTGCGCGAAACCGATCTGATGACCTTCGCCGGCCTGTCCAACAGCGGCCCCTACGCGAGCCCGCAGGACGTCCCCTTCGGTGTACTCGCCGCATCGTTCCTGACCAGCGAACTCAAGACCGCGTTCGAGATCGCGTTCCTGATCTTCATCCCGTTCGTGATCATCGATCTCGTGGTCGCCAGCGTGCTGATGTCGATGGGCATGATGATGATGTCGCCGATGCTGATCTCCGCTCCGTTCAAGATCCTGTTGTTCGTGCTGGTCGACGGCTGGGTGCTGGTGGTCGGCTCGCTCGCCGCCAGCTTCAACGCGGTCTGATGCCATGACCCCGGAAACCGCCCTCACCGAAATCTCCCGCGGCATGCAGATGGCCCTGGTCCTCGGCGGCCCGCCGCTGGTCGCGGTGCTGGCGATCGGCGTGATCGTCGGCATCCTGCAGGCCGCCACGCAGATCAACGAGCCGACGATCGCGTTCGTGCTCAAGGCGATCACGCTGGTGGCGACGTTCGCGCTCGTCGGGCATTTCCTGCTGGGGCGGATGGTGGCGTTCACCACCGAGCTGTTCCATCGGATTCCGCATCTGATTGGGTGAGGGCAGTGCCCGCCCGTAGGGCGGGTAGAGCGCAGCGACACCCATCGTTGCGGTGCACCCGCATGCGATGGAACAAGTCCGCGAACTCGACGTCCGCCGAGCGCGCGTCGTTTCCTGAGGCGACTTGGCGATGAGCCCTGCCATGCGGACGAGACTCACAGTCCGCGCTATGGATTCCATCCATGGAAGCCTTTTCGCTTCCAGACTGGCTCCATCCCCAGCTTCGCCGCGTAGATCCATGTGCACATCACCATGAGCGCGGAAAATGCGAAGAGCAGAAAGAACGCTATCCCAATGGTCACGTCATTCGCGGTGGTCAGAGCGATTAAGCCGCGGGATTTCAGGCTGATCGGTTCGCTGGCGTCTCTGTATCCGAAGGCCAGCAGGAGGGGCGGAAGGACCGCCATTACGAAGGCGCTTGCCGCTAAAGCAACTAGCTTTCCTGTCGATTCCGTGCGCATGAGGTATGAACGCCGGCGATACGCGTGCAGAACGAAGCCGCCGGATACAAGCGGAAGCAGGACCAACATGCAGAAGTAAAAGCTCGGCAGGTAATCGAGCGCAGGATTCTTCACTTGAAACCCTGCAAAAGCACTGTCGGGAAGAAGCAGTCCAGAGGCGACAAACGAGGTGACGTCGACGTGCACGACCGCTAACCCAATTGCAAGGGCGAGGTAGATGCCACCCGACCAGAGCATCAGATCCGACCCGTCATGCAATGACCGCCGAAGCGCATTTCTTTTTTTGCGCATTGGTGCTCGCCCCCCCGTTATCGCCCTATCGAAAATCGTATCGCATTCCAGGAATACGCTCTGGGACGCCCCTGTAAGCCTCTGATTTCCAACAGGGCGACGATGGGTTTCGCTGCGCTCAACCCATCCTACGAATCGTTGCCCCAGCGGCTTTCAACAGACGCATGTCTGGTCAAGCTGGGGCCCATTTTGATCTTCGACCCGTCCGCGAAAATGGATCCCAGCTTTCGCTGGGATGACGGCAAAACCCGCTCTGCGCCCCCCGGCACAGAACCTGCATCCCACCCGCGCAGCCTTCAGGCCGCGTATCCGGACCGCAGCTCCCCGCAATGGACACCGTCACCCTCACCACCTCGACCGGCGTCGACATGTTCGCGATGCTCGCGGCAGTGCTGTGGCATGCGATCCGGATCGGCGCGGCGTTGCAGGTGTTGCCGGCGATCGGCGGGCGGACGATGCCGGTGCGGGCGCGGCTGATCCTGGTGATCGCGCTGGCGGCGACGATGAGCACGGTGCTGCCGGCGCCGCCGCCGATGGCGGTGGATTCGGCGACGGTGCTCGGCGTGCTGCGCGAGTTCACGGTCGGCATCGCGATCGGGCTGGTGCTGCGCATGGCCTTCGAGGCCGGGCAGCTCGCCGGTGAACTGGTGTCGCAGGGCATGGGCCTGTCGTTCGCGACCATGGCCGACCCGCTCAGCGGTGCGTCGTCGCCGGTGCTGTCTCAGTGGTTCTTTCTCGTCTTCTCGCTGCTGTTTTTCACCCTCGACGGGCATCTTGCGCTGATCGGGCTGCTGCACGACAGCTACGCGAGCCTGCCGATCGGCCAGGCGTTGCCTGATCTGCAGGCGCTGCTGTCGGCGGTGCCCGCGTTCTTCGCGACCGCGCTGCGCGCCGGGGTGCTGCTGGCCTTGCCGGTGGTGATGGCGCTGCTGTCGGTCAACATCGCGTTCGGCGTGCTGTCGCGCGCGGCGGCGCAGCTCAATCCGATGGCGATCGGTCTGCCGGTGTCGCTGCTGACCGGGCTGATCCTGCTGATGCTGCTGATGCGCCAGTTGCTGGCGCCGGTGCAGGCGCTGTTCGACCAGGCCTTTCTCGCCGCGCGCGGGCTGATCGGCTGAGGCCCGGGCGATGAGCGAGACGGACCAGGAGGACAAGACCGAACTTCCCACCGAAAAACGGCTTCAGGAAGCGCGGGAAAAAGGCAACGTGCCGCGTTCGCGCGAGCTGGCCAACGTGGCCGTGCTCGGCTGCGCGGTGCTGGCGCTCAAGGCGACCGCCGGCAGCATCGGCGCGACCAGCATGGACTGGATGCGCGGCGCGCTGACCATCGACGCGTCGATGCTGGGCACCCAGGATCGTCTGCTGCCGCACGCGGCCGGCCTGTTCGGGCGGCTGCTGCTGGCGATGACGCCGCTGTTCGTCGCCGCGCTGCTGGCCTGCGCGATCGCGCCGGCGGCGATGGGCAGCCTGCGCTTCGCCGGGCAGTCACTGCAGCCCGACTTCAAGCGCCTCAATCCCAAGACCGGCCTCGGCCGGATCTACGGCAAGGAAGGCGCGGCCGAACTCGTGCGCTCGCTGCTGCGTGTGATCCTGATCGGCGGCGTCGGCATGCTGATGGTCTACCACGCGTTCTCGTCGCTGCTGTCGATGCCGCTGGCCTCGCTGGAGCAGTCGGTCGCCGGCGGTATCGACACCGCGATGAACGCCCTGCTGGCGATGGTCGGCGCGCTGGGCGTGCTGGCGCTGATCGACGTGCCCTGGCAGCACATCCAGTACCGCAACAAGTTGAAGATGACCAAGCAGGAAATCCGCGACGAGTACAAGGAAAGCGAAGGCAATCCCGAACTCAAGGCGCGCGTGCGCCAGGTGCAGGCGCAGATGTCGCGCGGGCGGATGATGGACGCCGTGCCGCAGGCCGACGTGATCCTGGTCAACCCGACCCACTACGCGGTCGCGCTGAAGTACAAGGCCGACGGCGACATGCGCGCACCGGTCGTCGTGGCCAAGGGCGTCGACGAACTGGCGCTGGCGATCCGCGCGATCGCCGACCAGCACCGCATCGCGATCGTCGAGGCACCGCCGCTGGCACGGTCCTTGTACAGGCAGGCACAGGTCGATCAGGAAATCCCGGTGAAGCTCTACGCCGCCGTCGCACAAGTGCTGTCCTACGTGTACCAGCTCCGCGCCTGGGCGCCCGGCCGTGGGCCGATGCCGTCGCTGGCCGAGCTCGACGCCGGTCCCGAAGGCGCGGTCGATTACGACCCGACGGCCGGCAACGGCGTCAACGGACCGGCGCGATGAGCGCACAACCGGGACGGGTCTCCGTCGGCGGCGCGTTCGGCGCGATCAAGGCCGGTGCCGCGGCGCCGGTCGTCGTGCTGGCGCTGCTGGCGATGATCATCATTCCGCTGGCGCCGCCGGTGCTGGACGCGCTGTTCACCATCAACATCGCGCTGTCGCTGGTGGTGATGCTGGCCGTGGTCTACGTGCGCAAGCCGCTGGACTTCTCGATCTTTCCGAGCGTGCTGCTGCTGGTCACGCTGCTGCGGCTGGCGCTCAACGTCGCCTCCACCCGCGTGGTGCTGCTGCACGGCCACGAAGGCCCGGGCGCGGCCGGCAAGGTCATCGAGTCCTTCGCCCACTTCGTCATCGGCGGCAGCTTCGCGGTCGGCATCATCGTGTTCGCGATCCTGACCATCGTGAACTTCGTCGTCGTCACCAAGGGCGCAGGCCGCATCTCGGAAGTCTCGGCGCGTTTCATCCTCGACGCGTTGCCCGGCAAGCAGATGGCGATCGACGCCGACCTCAACGCCGGCGTGCTGACCCGCGAGGAAGCCAAGCTGCGCCGTCAGGAAGTCCGCGACGAAGCCGACTTCTACGGCTCGATGGACGGCGCCTCGAAGTTCGTCCGCGGCGATGCCATCGCCGGCATCCTGATCCTGGTCATCAACATGGTCGGCGGCGTGCTGATCGGCGTGCTCTCGCACGACATGAGCTTCGGCGAAGCCATGCGCACCTACACGCTGCTCACCATCGGCGACGGCCTGGTCGCGCAGCTGCCGGCGCTGCTGGTCGCCACCGCGGTCGCGATGCTCGTCACCCGCTCGACCGGCGAGCAGGAGATGGGCGAGGCGGTGTCGAAGCAGGTCTTCGGCCACCAGCGCGCGCTCACCGTCGCGGCCGTGCTGATGGGCCTGATCGGCATCATCCCGGGCATGCCGAACCTGCCGTTCCTGATCCTGGCCGGCATCCTCGGGTTCGTCGCGTGGAAGCTCCGGGGCGCGCCCGAAGCCGAAGCGCAGGCCAAGCGCGAGGCCGAGGCCGTCGCCGCGACCGCCGCCAGCTCGCCGCTGGCCGAACTGAGCTGGGACGAGATCCGCCCGGTCGAGCCGCTGGCGCTGGAAGTCGGCTACAAGCTGATCGCCCTGGTCGACAAGGCGCAGGGCGGCGAACTGCTGGCGCGCCTGAAGGGCGTGCGCCGCAAGCTCACCCAGGACATCGGTTTCCTGATTCCCGCCGTACACGTGCGCGACAACCTCGAACTCGCACCGGGCGCGTACCGGGTGATGGTGCACGGTGTGCCGGTCGCCGGCGGCGAGATCCATCCCGATCGCGAACTCGCGCTCGATCCGGGCCGCGTGTTCGGCCCGCTCGACGGCATTCCCGGCAAAGACCCGGCCTTCGGTCTCGACGCGACGTGGATTCTGCCGAGCCAGCGCGCGCATGCCGAATCGCTGGGCTACACCGTCGTCGACGCGGCCACGGTCGTCGCGACCCATCTCTCGCATCTGGTACGCGAGCGCAGCGCCGAGCTGCTGGGCCACGATGAAGTGCAGCAGCTGCTGTCGACGCTGTCGAAAGCGACGCCGAAGCTCGTCGAAGACCTGACGCCGAAGCTGCTGCCGCTGTCGGTGGTGGTGAAGGTGCTGCAGTCGCTGCTGGCCGATCGCGTGCCGGTGCGGCAGATCCGCCAGATCGTCGAAACCCTGCTCGAGCACGGCGTGCACACGCAGGACCCGGCGCAGCTCACGGCCGCGGTGCGCGTCGCGCTGGGCCGCTTCATCGTGCAGGAACTCAACGGCATGGCCGAAGAGTTCCCCGTCTACACCCTGGCGCCGCAGCTGGAACGGGTATTGCAGGACTCGGTCAACGGCCAGGGCGCAGCGCTCGAACCGGGACTCGCCGAGCGTCTGCATCAGAACTTGAGCGAGTGCGTCACCCGCCAGGAGAGCCGCGGAGAACCCGCCGTGCTGCTCGTTCCCGGTGGAGTCCGCGCCTCGGTGGCGCGGCTGGTGCGGCACAGCGTTCCGTCGCTGTCTGTACTCGCCTACGCCGAGGTTCCCGAAGACAAACGTCTGCGTCTGGTCGGCGCCGTGGGATGACCCGCGGTTCGATTGCCCGCCACTGACACGGTCGGCGCGCCGGAAATCCGGCAGCCGCGGAGAGGACCATGAAGATCAAGAGTTTCATCGCCCCGGACATGCGCACCGCGCTGCGGAAGATCCGCGAAGCGCTGGGCCCCGATGCGGTGATCCTGTCGACCCGCGGCGTCGCCGAGGGCATCGAGGTGGTCGCCTCCCTGGGCTACGACGAAGCCGCGCTGGCCCGCGTGCTGCGCGCCGCCGAAGCCGACGAGGCGCCGGTCGCCGATGCCGGAATCCCGACGCCGCCCGCAGCGCCCGTCGAAGCGGCCGCGCCTGCGCGCACCGTGTTCGAACGCGCCATCGTCGATCCCGCCGCCGCATTCGCCGCCGCGCTGGGACACGGCCGCCAGACTGCCGCCGTCGACGCACCGATCGCCGCACCGATCGCCGCACCCGTCGCCGCGCCTGCCGACACCGCCGCGCTGCGCGACCGCGCACGTGCCCGCCTCAAGGACAGCGACGGTCCGACGCTGGCCGAACTCACCTCGGCGATCCGCCCGGCCGCGGCCGTGGCGCAGGTCGCCCGCAGCCTGCCGCTGCAGCCGGCCTCGCCGGCGCGCGCGACCTTCGCCGCAGCCAACGCCGAGCTGCGCGCCGACGACACGCATGCACTCGACGCGCTCATCGCCGACGAGGCGCCGTCGTTCGCGGCGATGCTGACCACGCGCATGCCGCAGGCGCCGCAGCCGATGGCGGTCGAAGCGCCGATCGCCGTCGAAGCCGCGTTCGAAGCCGCACGCCCCGCGGTCGCCGCCGCACCGGCGCTGTCGCTGGTGCCGCCGCCGGAACCCGAAGCCCCGGCGATCGTCGCGATGCGCGACGAGATGGCGCGCATGCGCCAGCTGATGGAAACCCAGATGGCGCAGTTCGAGCGCGAGCGTCTGCGCGGTTCGCCCGCGCGCGCCGCCGCGTTCGATGCACTGCGTGCCTTCGGCTGCGAAGACGCGCTGGCGCAGTCGGTCGCCGCTCAGCTCGATCCGGCGCTGCCGGTCGATGCGATCCAGGGCCCGATGCTCGACGCGCTCGCGCGCACGCTCGAAGTCAGCGCCTGCGAGCCGATCGACGACGGCGGCGTGATCGCCCTCGTCGGCCCGACCGGCGCCGGCAAGACCACCACCGCCGCCAAGCTGGCTGCGCGTTTCGCCGCCCGCCACCGGGCGCGCGACGTCGCCCTGATCACCACCGATTGCGAGCGCCCCGGCGCGCACGAACAGCTGCAGGCGCACGGCCGCAAGCTCGGCATCACCGTTTGCGAAGCGCGCGGCATGTCCAGCCTGCAGCAGGCGCTGACCCAGCTGGCCGACTATCCGCTGGTGCTGGTCGACACGACCGGCTACGCGCCCAACGATCGCGCCCTGTTCAACCAGATCCTGTGGCTGCGCACTGCGCGCAAGGTCCGCAGCCTGCTAGTGCTGCCGGCCAACGGCAATCCGCAGGACATGCACGAAGTCATCCGCCGCTACCGGCCGTGCTCGCCGGAAGGCCTGATCCTGACCAAGCTCGACGAGACCGGCTATCTGGGTTCGGCGCTGTCGGTCACCGTGCGCAACGGGCTGCCGATCGCCTACACCGCCGACGGCCAGAACGCCGATGCCGACATCGAATCGGGGAACCGCCTGCGCATCGCCCAGGCGATGGCTGCCGGCCGCCACGCACCCGTCGCCGACACCGCCGCCACCGATGCGTTCGAGACCCGTCATGCCGTCTGATGCCGCACCCGCTACCGCCGCACCCCGCGTGATCGCCGTCGCCAGCGGCAAGGGCGGCGTCGGCAAGACCACGACTTCGGTGAACCTCGCCGCGGCGATGGTCAACGCCGGCCAGCGCACGCTGCTGCTCGACACCGATCTGGGCCTGGCCAACGTCGACGTGATGCTGGGCCTGTCGCCGCGCTTCACCCTGGCCGACGTGTTCGCCGGCCGCTGCGAGCTCGCCGACACCATCCTCGAAGGCCCGAACGGGCTCATGGTGGTGCCGGCCGCCTCCGGCAAGCAGCACATGGCGCAGCTCTCCCCGCAGGAACACGTGGGCCTGGTGCACGCGTTCTCCGAACTCGACCGTTCGATCGACACGATGATCGTCGACAACGCCGCCGGCATCGCCGATGGCGTGCTGACGTTCTGCCAGGCCGCGCAGGACGTGATCGTCGTGGTCTGCGACGAACCCGCATCGATCACCGACGCCTATGCGCTGATCAAGGTGCTCAACCGCGACCGCGGCGTGCAGCGCGTGCAGGTGCTGTGCAACCAGGTGCAGGACGCGAGCGAGGGCCCGGCGCTGTTCGAGAAGCTGCAGCGGGTGACCGCGCGTTTCCTCGACGTCACCCTCAACCACCTGGGATCGATCCCGCGCGACGAATGGCTGCGCCGCGCCGTGCAGCGCCAGGAAGCCGTCGTCGATGCGTTCCCGTCGGCGCCGTCGGCGGTCGCCTATCGCGGGATCGCCCGTCGCGCACGCAGCTGGCAGTCGCCGGCGGTCGCGCGCGGCCATGTCGAATTCTTCGTCGACCGGCTGGTCGCCTCGGGCGCCCAGTCCACCGGAGGCCTGCCCGCATGAACGCCACCGCCACCGCCTGCTACCGCGCGACCCAGACCGGTTCGCCGGCGGACATCGTCGAGCGTCATGGCGAGCTGGTGCGCCGCATCGCCCACCACCTCGCCGCGCGGCTGCCGCCCAGCGTCGAGATCGAGGACCTCGTGCAGGCCGGCATGCTGGGCCTGATCGACGCGGCGCGGAACTACCAGTCCGATCCCGGCGCGACCTTCGAGACCTATGCATCGATCCGCATCCGCGGCGCGATGATCGACGAGATGCGGCGCGGCGACTGGACGCCGCGTTCGGTGCACCGCGGCTATCGCGACATGATCGCCGCCGTGCGCAGCGTCGAGCAGGAGACCGGCCGCAGCGCGGTGCCGGCGCAGATCGCCGCGCACATGGAGATCACCCTCGACGAGTACCACCGTCTGGTCGAGGACGCCGCGCGCGGCCAGCTGACCAGCTTCGACGCGCACCTGGAAGAACACGACGGCGAGGCCCGTCTCGCGGTCCGCGATTCGGCCAGCCCCGCACGCGCGTTCGAGGACGACGCCTTCCGCGTCGCCCTGGTCGAGGCCATCGAAGGCCTGCCCGAACGCGAAGCGCTGGTGCTGTCGCTGTACTACGAGCAGGAACTCAACCTGCGCGAGATCGGCGCCGTGCTGTCGGTCAGCGAATCGCGCGTGTCGCAGATCCACGGCCAGGCCATGGTCCGCCTGCGCGCCCGCCTGTCGGACTGGAAGCGGGATCCGGACAGGTTCGACGACGGGCGGGACTGAGTTTGCCGTCAGCCGGTGACGCGTGAGGGTGTGAGGACGTCAGTCCTCGTTCCTGGCTCGACCTCAAAGCTTGAGCGGACCGACGCCGTCCCGCCGCTTGCGGACGCAGGCTGGATCCATCCGCCGCGTGTGATCCGCCCCGCGGCCCGTCTCTTGCATCCCCTCTCCCCGTGACCCCCGCCGACGGAAATCCGTCGCCCCGGAGGCCCGATGCCGGGGCGTGCCCGTGTGCACATCCCCTCTTCAGAAATCCCCAACGCGACCGTTAACGACTCCATGGACAAGCTCAGCGTCATCGGTGTGATCCTCGCGCTCGTCGCGCTGCTGATCGGCAGCGTGCTGAAAGGTGCGGGTCTGTCCAGCCTGTGGTCGCCGGCCGCGTTCGTCATCGTGATCTGCGGCACCGTCGCCTCGATCCTGCTGCAGACCAGTCTGGTGACCTTCAAGCGGGCCATGAAGATCACCAAATGGGTGTTCAAGCCGCCGTCCCAGGACCGTGCCGCCATTCTCGCCAGCCTCGTCGAGTGGGCCAACACCGCGCGCAAGCAGGGTCTGCTGGGCCTGGAGTCGCAGGTCGCCGAGCAGAAGGACGCGTTCACCAAGAAGGGCCTGCAGATGGTCGTCGACGGCATCGCGCCCGATTCGATCCGCGCCGTGCTCGAAACCGACATGCACCACCAGAGCCAGGGCGACCTGGCCGCGGCCAAGGTATTCGAGGGCATGGGCATCTACGCACCCACGCTGGGCATCATCGGCGCGGTGCTGGGCCTGATCGCGGTAATGAAGAACCTCGCCGATCCGAGCAAGCTCGGTGGCGGTATCGCCGCGGCGTTCACCGCGACGATCTACGGCATCGGCGCGGCCAACCTGTTTTTGCTGCCGATGGCCAACAAGCTCAAGGCGCTGATCAACGCGCAGACCGAAGAGCGCGAGATGATCGTCGAGGGGCTGATCGCGATCGCCCAGGGCGAGAACCCGCGCAACATCGAGTCTCGCCTGGCCGGCTACGTGCACTGACCCATGGCCAGGAAGCACGTCCACGAAGAACACGCCAACCATGAAGCCTGGGCCATCCCCTACGGCGACCTGGTGACGCTGCTGCTCGCGTTCTTCGTGGTCATGTACGCGATCTCCTCGGTCAACGAAGGCAAGTACCGCGCGGTCTCCGACTCGCTCAATGCGGCCTTCGGTGGACCGCCGCGTTCGATGAGTCCGCTGCAGCTGGGCAAGACCCAGCGCCTGGGCTCGTCCTACGACCGGCCGTCGCTGATGACCGCCGCCGCCAAGAACGGTCCGGCGCCGGCAAGTTCGATGATCCAGCAGCGTCTGCAGCAGGCCATCGACATGCCGCGCTACGCGACCGGTCCCCAATCGCAGGCCCAGGGCGGCCAGTTCGACGGCACCGGCCGTGGCGAGCGCGAGGGCGAAGGCGAGCTGGTCTCGCTGGGCCGCGACCTGCAGGCCGCACTGTCGGATCTGGTGCAGAAGAACCTGGTCACGCTGCGCCGCGGACACAACTATCTGGAAGTCGAGATCCAGAGCGACATCCTGTTCTCCAGCGGCGTCGCCGCGCCCAGCACGACCGCGAGCGCCACGATCCGCAAGGTCGCCGCAGTGCTGCGCGACGTGCCCAATGCGATGCGCGTGGAGGGCTACACCGACGACCAGCCGATCCGCACGGCCGCGTTCCCGTCGAACTGGGAGCTGTCGACCGCACGCGCAGCCAGCGTCGTCCACATCCTCGCGGCCGAGGGCATCGCCCAGTCGCGACTGGGCGTGGTGGGCTATGGCGAATTCCAGCCGATCGCGGACAATGCGACCGTGGAAGGTCGCAATGCCAATCGCCGCGTCATGCTCGTGATCCTCGCCGCGCCGCAGGGGCCCGACGCCGTGCCGCAGTCCGCGGCCACGGTCGCGGTGGCCGCCGCGCCGACCGACGCCGCCGATCCCGCGGCAGGGGCGTACTGACGTGCGGGTGTGGGCGATCGCGAACCAGAAGGGCGGCGTCGGCAAGACGACGACCACGCTGTGCCTGGCGCGCAACCTCGCCGGGGACGCGCGCGTACTGGTGGTCGATCTCGATCCGCACGCCTCGATGACCCGCGCCTTCGGCGTGCCGCGCCAGCCGCCACCGATCGGCACCCACGAAGTCTTCGTCGCGCAGACGCCGTCGCTCGACGGCCTGTCGCGCACCACCGCCATCGAACGTCTGCGTCTGGTCGCCGCGCAGCCGGCGCTGGCCACGCTGGAGCGTCGCAGTGCGACCCAGCCGGGCCTGGGCATGGCGCTGCAGCGCGCGCTCGCCGGCGTGTCGGCCCTCTACGACCACGTGCTGCTGGACTGCCCGCCGACGCTGAGCCTGCTGATGGTTAATGCGCTGGCCGCCGCGGACTGCCTCGTCGTACCGACCCAGACCGATCCGCTGGCGCTGCACGGCCTGGCCGACATGCTGCGCACCGCCGACATGGTCGAGCGTTCGCGCAAGCGGCCGCTGGTGCGCGCGATCCTGCCGACACTCTACGACGGCCGCACCGGCAGCGGCCGCCAGAGTCTCGAACATCTCTATGCGGGCTACGAAGGCCTGGTGTGGTCGGACGCGATTCCGGTCGACACGCGTCTGCGCGATGCGCGCAGCATCGCCGGCAACGCGCCGCTCACCGGCCGCGGCGCCGAGGCTTACCGCGACGCGCTGGCGTGGCTGCACACGCGCATCGCCGCGGCGGTGCCCGACGTGGTCGTCGAAGCGGCATGAGTACACCGCCCAACGACGAAGCGATGTCCGACTACGTCGAGGCCCTGCTCGACGCGACCCGTGCCGAAGAAGACCCGCTGACCGGCCTGCCGAACCGCGCCGGCCTGCTGCGTGCGCTCGATACGCGCCGCGCCGAGCAGGTGCCGACCGCGGTCGCCGTGCTCGGGCTCGACAACTTCCGCTCCATCAGCGTGACGCTGGGTCCGGGCATGGCCGACACCATGCTGCAGGTCGTCGCCGCGCGCCTGCTCGCACGCCTGCCGGTCGACGCGTTCCTGGCACGCCTGGACGGCGACGAGTTCGCAATCGCGCTGTCGGTCAACGGGCAGAAGCCGCGCGCGACCGAAGCGTTGCTCAACGCGATCCTGCTCGACCTCGCCCAGCCCTGCGAAGTCGACATGCACCGCGTGCATCTCGACGCCTGTGTCGGCGTGCTGCTCGATGCGGCCGACGACGATGCGAGCCCCGGGCCACTGATTCCCGGCACGCCCGACGACGACGGCGCGACCGACAGTCTGGAACTGGTCGCGCGCGCGCAGCTGGCGATGCACTACGCCAAGCGCAGCCGCGGGCAGATGCTGCGCCGCTTCGAGCCGAGCATGCGCACCGAGGCGATCGACCGCCGCCGGCTCGACCTGGAACTGCGCCGCGCTGCCAGCGAGCAGGAATTCGAACTGCACTACCAGCCGCAGATCGATCTGGAGACCGGCCGCCCGACCGGCGCCGAAGCGCTGCTGCGCTGGCGCCATCCCGAGCGCGGCCTGCTGATGCCGGTGAGCTTCATCGAAGCGCTGGCGATGAGCGGCATCGCCGCGACCGTGGGCTGGTGGATTCTCGACCGCGCCTGCCGCGACGCGGCCACATGGCCGAAGGTCGACGGCCACGCGATGACGGTCAGCGTGAACCTGTTTCCGTCGCAGTTCGGCCACGAGGATTTCCTGCACGAGGTCGATTCGGCGCTGCGCGGCAGCGGCCTGCCGCCGTCGTCGCTGGAACTCGAACTCACCGAGACCATCGCGCTGCGCGACGACGGCGCCGCCGCGGCGACGCTGCAGGCGCTGCGCCAGCGTGGCGTCAAGGCCGCCTACGACGACTTCGGCACCGGTTACGCCTCGCTGTCGATGCTGCATCACCTCGCCGTCGACCGGGTCAAGATCGATCGCAGCTTCGTGCGCGACGTGATGGACGATCGCGGCGACGCGGCGATCGTGCGCTCGATCCTGCTGATCGCGCGCAACTTCGACATGCAGGTCACCGCCGAAGGCGTGGAATCGGCGCCGCAGGCGGATTTCCTGCGCAAGCTCGGCTGCGACGAGGTGCAGGGTTTCTACTACTCGCAGGCACTGCCGCTGGCCGACTTCGGCCACTGGCTGGCCGGCTACGAACGCCGGCGCGCGACCATCGCCAGGATCGAATGACCTCATGACGCAGCGCGCGCCCGACTGGATGGACCGCATCGACGCCGAACGGCGCGCGCTCGCCCGCGATCTGCACGACGACCTCGGCCAGATCCTCAGCGCACTGCGCATGAGCGCACGCACGTTGTCGCAGGCGCTGGGCGAAGACCCGCGCGAAACCCTCGCCGACGACGTCGTCGTGCTCGCCGAGGCGGCACTGGCGCGCGTGCGCGCGGTATCGCACGGCCTGCATCCACCGGCGCTCGCGAGCCACGGCCTGCCGGCCGCGCTGCAGGGACTCGCCGACGGCGTGCCGCGCGGCGAAATGGACGTACGCTTCGACGCCGATGTCGCGCTGCCGCGCGCGCTGCCGGACGCCGAGATCGCCGCCTACCGGATCGCGCAGGAAGCACTGGCCAACGCGCTGCGCCATGCCGGTGCGCGCTGCGTGCGGCTCGATCTGTTCCGGCAGGACGACGTGCTCGTGCTGTCGATCGCCGATGACGGCCGCGGCCACGATCTCGCCGCCGCGCCGGGCTTCGGTCGCACGGCGATGCGCGAGCGCGCGGCGCTGGCGCGACTGCGGTTCGACGAAACGTCCTCGCCCTCGGGCACGCGCATCGTGCTGCAGCTGCCGCTGGATGCCGCATCCGGCTGAGCGCGGACGCGACGCGTTGCTATCATCCCGCCTCTTCCCATCGCGCAAGGAGTCACCGTGCATCTGGTCGTAGCGTGGGAGCGCGGTGACGAGGTCGAACGCCTGCAGGCGGAGATCGCCACGCGCGGTCTGGACTGGCGGGTCAGCTGGTTGCCGCTCGGCGACGGCGCGACCGGTTCGGCCGCCGATCTCGATCCCGATGCCTTGGTGTGCACCGCCGACAGCGGCTGGAGCCGCTGCCGCCTGCTGCTCAACGAAGTGCGCGTGCGCCATCCGCATGCGGTGCGCATCGTGCTGATGGAGGCCGGCGACAACGCGCGCGCGGTCGATGCGCTCGAGCATGCGCATCGCGTGCTGCCCGAGCCGCTGGACGCGCAGACCGTCATCGACGCGGTCAAGGGCGTGCTCGACCTGCAGCACCTGCTCGACGACGCACAGCTCAAGCGCGCGATCGAACGCATCGGTGCATTGCCGTCGGCGCCGAAGCAGTACCTCGCGCTGACCCGCCTGCTGCGCGATCCCGATGCCGGCACGCATGCGATCACCGCGATCATCGCCCAGGATCCGGCGCTGGCCGCGCGCGTGCTGCGCCTGAGCAATTCCGCGTACTACGCGATCGGCCGCGAGATCGGCGACCTGCGCACCGCGGTCGTGCGCCTGGGACAGGACGCGCTGCGCCGGCTGGTGCTGGCCAGCGAAGTCTTCGCCTCCGGTCCGGACATGGACAGCATGCGCGAGCGCGCATTGCGCACGTCGTGGCTGGCCGGCCAGATCCTGCCCGGCAGCGGCGCCGGCGTGGCCGCGACCGCGGGCCTGCTCGCCGACGTCGGCCGTCTGCTGCCGCCCGACAGTCTCGGCGACGTGCCGCCCAGCATCGCCGGCGCGTATCTGCTGGGCCTGTGGGGATTGCCGACGCCGATCGTCGAAGCCGTCGCCTATCACCAGCATCCGACGCGCATGTCCGGCGCGTTCTGGATCACCGGCGCGGTGCACGTCGCCTCGGCGCTGGTCAACGGCACCGAAGTCGATCACGACTATCTGCAGCGCGTCGGTGCCCTGCACCTGATGCCGCAATGGCGTGCGCTGGCCGCGGCGTCGCCGGCGGATGGGGGAACTTCGGGAGACTGAAAAGGCGCTTGCGATCCGGCTGAAGTCGGGACTGCACCCGGGCATCGCCGCAATCGCAATGCCGCCGTCGCCCCGGCGACAGCTGGAGCCCATCCTGATCCGGCTCGACGCGAACATAGGCCCCAGCGTCCGCTGGGGCGACGGTCGCAGCAGCTTCTGCCCGAGAAGCGGGGCTACGACCTCAGGCCTTGTAGCCGTCGTGGATCGCGACGATGCCGCCGCTGAGGTTGCGGTACCTGCAGCGCGCGAAACCCGCCGTTTCCATCATGCCCTTGAGCGCATCCTGCGGCGGATGCTTGCGGATCGATTCCGACAGGTACTGGTAGCTGTCGCTGTCGCGCGCGAACAGCTTGCCCAGCCGCGGCATGATCTGGAAGGAATGGAAGTCGTAGATCGGCTTGAACCAGTCCGCCTTCACTTCCGAGAATTCCAGCACGCGCGCCTGGCCGCCGACTTTCAGCACGCGCAGCATTTCGCGCAGCGCGGCGTCCTTGTCGGTCACGTTGCGCAGGCCGAAGGCGATCGTCACCAGATCGAAACTCGCGTCCGGGAACGGCAGCGTCTCGGCATTGCACTGCACGTACTCGAAGCCGCGCACGTTGCCGCGGTCGGTCATGCGGTCGCGACCGACGCGCAGCATCGAGGCGTTGATGTCGCCGAGCACCAGCTCGCCGGAGTCGCCGACGCGCGGCTTGAGCAGCGCGGCGATGTCGCCGGTGCCGCCGGCCAGATCGAGCACGCGGTCGCCGGTGCGCACCTGCGCGGTCGCGGCGAAGTAGCGCTTCCACACCCGGTGGATGCCGAGGCTCATCAGATCGTTCATCAGGTCGTAGTTGCCTGCGACCGAGGAGAACACCTCGCCGACCAGCTTCTGCTTCTCCCCGGTGGGGACGTCGCGGAAACCGAAATGGGTGGTGCCGGGCTTGCTGGATTCGTCGCTCATGGCCCGATTATCCCTCATCCGCGACCGGCGCGATCCGCAGCTTGCCCACGCGGCGCCGTTCCAGCGATTCGACCTGCAGCTGCCAGAAGCCCACGGTCACCGTATCGCCCTCGACCGGCATGCGGTCGAGCAGGTGCAGCACCAGGCCCGACAGGGTGACGTAGGTCGCCTCGCGAGGTAGCACGATGCCGGTCGTCTGCTCCAGATCCTGCAGCGACATCGAGCCGTCGACCAGCCAGATGCCGTCGTCGCCCCGGCTCGCCGCGTAGTCGGCGTCCTGGGTGTCGACCAGATCGCCGGCGATCGTCGCCAGCAGATCGTTCGCGGTGACCATGCCCTCGAGGCTGCCGTATTCGTCGACGACGACCGCGAGCGGAATCGGGTGCGCGCGGATCTGCTCGAGCACGCGCAGCGTCGACGTGCCCTCGGGCACGACCAGCGGTTCGCGCACGAAATCGGTGACGTTCAGCGCGCGGCCCTGCAGCACGCTCGACAGCAGATCGCCGCTCTGCACGATGCCCAGCATCTGGTCGAGCTCGCCGTTGCAGACCAGCAGGCGCGTATGCGGCGATTCGATCAGGCGCGCGGTCGCGTGTTCGATGCCGCGTGTCGCGTCGATCCACTCGATGTCGCTGCGCACGGTCATCACGCTCGAGACCGGGCGCTCGGCAAGGGTGAGCACGCTGCGGATCATGTCGTGTTCGGCGGCTTCGAGCCGTTCCTCACCCTCGCCTTGCGGCACCTCGATCGCACCGTCCTCGACGTGCGCGGTCGGGCGCGTGCCGAGCAGGCGCAACACCGCATCGGCGGTGCGCTGGCGGAACGGCAGCTGCTGCGCGTGGCGCTCACGATTGAAGCGCGACCACTGGTTGAAGGCCTCCACCAGGATCGAGAACGCGATCGCCGCGTACAGATAGCCCTTCGGAATCTTAAAGCCCAGGCCTTCGGCGACCAGGCTGAAACCGATCATCAGCAGGAAGCCCAGACACAGCACCACGACGGTCGGATGCTTGTTGACGAAGTTCGTCAGCGGCTTGCTGGCGAGCAGCATCACCGCCATCGCGATGGTGACCGCCGCGTACATCACGCCGAGGTGCTCGACCATGCCGACCGCGGTGATCACCGAGTCGAGCGAGAACACCGCATCGAGCACGACGATCTGGGTCAGCACGACGCCGAACGAGGCGTAGACGCGCTTGGTGCTCGTCTGGCTCTGCTGGCCCTCGAGCCGCTCGTGCAGCTCCATCGTCGCCTTGAACAGCAGGAACACGCCGCCGATCAGCAGGATCAGATCGCGCCCGGAGAAGTCGTTGCCCCAGACCGTGAACAACGGCGTGATCAGGCCCGCGATCCACGCCACCAGCGCCAGCAGTACCAGCCGCATCAGCAATGCCAGCGACAGGCCGATCACACGGGCCTTGTCGCGCTGCTCCGGCGGCAGCTTGTCGGCGAGAATCGCGATGAACACCAGGTTGTCGATGCCGAGAATGATCTCGAGGACTACCAGGGTCGCCAGCCCCATCCAGATCGTGGGGTCGGACAGCCATTCCATAGGTGTTCTTGCATCGCGCTTTTGGGGGCCACGGATTCTGCCACGCGCTCGTTAAGAAGTTGCCGCGGCGTCTCACACTCGACCGCGACGGATGCGGCAGGCAGACTCGCGGGCCCGATGTTCCGATGACCGCCTGCATGATCGCCACGCCCGACTACCGCGCCCTGCTCGACACCGCCATCGCCGAAGCCCGGCAGGGCCTCGCGGAAGGCGGCATCCCGATCGGCGCGGCGCTGTATCACCAGGACGGCCGCCTGCTCGGCTGCGGCCACAACCGCCGCGTGCAGGAAAGCGACCCGTCGATCCACGGCGAGACCGATGCCTTCCGCAAGGCCGGCCGTCAGCGCAGCTACCGCGACACGATCATGGTCACCACGCTCGCGCCGTGCTGGTACTGCAGTGGCCTCGTGCGCCAGTTCGGCATCGGCACCGTCGTCGTCGGCGAGTCGCAGACCTTCCAGGGCGGCATCGACTGGCTGCGCGAGGCCGGCGTCGAGGTCATCGACATGCAGAGCCAGGAGTGCGTGGACCTGCTCGGCGGCTTCATTGCCGCGCACCCGGACGTCTGGAACGAGGACATCGGCGAGGACTGAGCGCCGCCCGCCTGCGCTAGACTGCGCGCCTTCGCGTCACCCGCCCTGCCCTTCGATGACGACCACGCCACCATAGCCGCCGTTTCCGCGCCGCCCACCGGGCGACGCCGCGCTATGCCATGCACCGTCATCCTGCCGGACACCGCTGCGTGTCCGGCCCCGTCAGGGCTTTCCCATGCATTCCAAGATTCCGCTGCGCCAGCAATGGCTCGGCAACATCCGCGGCGACGTGCTCGCCGGACTCGTCGTCGCGCTCGCACTCATTCCCGAAGCGATCGCGTTCTCGATCATCGCCGGCGTCGATCCACGCGTCGGTCTCTACGCCTCGTTCTCGATGGCCGTGGTCACCGCGATCGTCGGCGGCCGACCCGCGATGATCTCCGCCGCTACCGGCGCGATGGCGCTTGTGATGGTCACGCTGGTGCGCGACCACGGCCTGCAGTACCTGCTGGTCGCGACCCTGCTCGCCGGCACGTTCCAGATCCTCGCCGGCGTGCTCAAACTCGCATCGCTGATGCGCTTCGTGTCGCGCTCGGTGATCACCGGCTTCGTCAACGCACTGGCGATCCTGATCTTCGCCGCGCAACTGCCGGAACTGATCGGCATGCCGTGGACGGTCTACGCGCTGTGCGCGGCGGCGCTGGCGATCATCTACGGCCTGCCCCGCATCACGCGCGCGGTGCCGTCGCCGCTGGTGGCGATCGTCGCGATGACGGTGCTCGTCGCCGCAATGGGCATCGACGTGCGCACCGTGTCCGACATGGGCGCGCTGCCCGACAGCCTGCCGGTGTTCCTGTTGCCGGATGTGCCGTGGACGCTGGAGACGCTGCGTATCGTGCTGCCGGTGTCGGCGACGCTCGCGGTCGTCGGCCTGCTCGAATCACTGCTGACCGCGCGCATCGTCGACGACATGACCGACACGCCCAGCGACAAGCGCCGCGAATGCGTGGGCCAGGGGGCGGCCAACATCGCCACCGGTTTCCTCGGCGGCATGGCCGGCTGCGCGATGATCGGCCAGTCGGTGATCAACGTGAAATCCGGTGGCCGCGGGCGGCTGTCGTCGCTGGTCGCCGGCACCGTGCTGCTGGCCCTGGTGGTGTTCGCCGGACCGTGGGTCGGCATGATTCCAATGGCCGCACTGGTCGCGGTGATGATCATGGTCTCGATCGGCACCTTCAGCTGGCGGTCGCTGCGGGACCTGCGCCGGCATCCGCCCGGATCGAGCGTGGTGATGCTCAGTACCGTCGTCGTCACCGTGGCGACGCACGATCTCGCCAAGGGCGTGCTGACCGGCGTGCTGCTGTCGGCGCTGTTCTTCGCCCGGCGCGTCGGCCGGCTGCTCGATGTCGAGGATTCGAGCGACGCCGACGGCACCCGCCGCTACGTCGTGCGCGGCCAGGTGTTCTTCGCATCGGCCAATGCGTTCGGCGATGCCTTCGATCTGCTCGAACCCGTGCCGCGCGTGGTGATCGACCTGACACACGCGCACTTCTGGGATCTCAGCGCGATCGGCGCACTCGATACCGTGGTGATGAAGCTGCGCGCACGCGGCGTCGACGTCGAGGTGCTCGGCCTCAATGCCGCGAGCGCGACACTGGTCGAACGGCTCGGCGTGCACGACAAGCCGGGGGCGTCACGCGTCGCCGGCCACTGAATCCGACCTGATCCGCGGCGCGCGGCGCGGTGTAACGGACCGGTCCACCGGTCGTCTTGTCGCTGGCTGGACCCGGGTCCAGACTGGCGTCATGTCGCGCGTCCCGCCCGTTTCCCCGCCGTCCGCGAACGTGCGCGCGCATCGCTATGCGCCGCGCGACTGGGCGCCGCACGAGCGGCCGATGATGCCGGGCTCGCCCTCGACGCCGCTGCATTCCACGCGGCGCCGCATCGCGTTCGGCATCGTCGGCTTCATCGTCGCGATGACCGGCGGTCTGGGCAACGCGCTGGTCACCGCGAATCTGGTCAACCTGCAAGGCGCGCTGGGCGCGTACGCGTCGGAGATCGCGTGGCTGCCGGCGGCCTACGTGATGACCAACGTGTCGATGAACATCCTGCTGGTGAAGTTCCGCCAGCAGTTCGGCCTGCGGCTGTTCACCGAGGCGTTCCTGATCCTCTATGCGCTGATCACGCTGGCGCATCTGTTCGTCAACGATCTGGGCTCGGCGATCGCGGTGCGCGCCGGCCACGGCATCGCCGGCGCGGCGCTCAATACGCTGGGCCTGTACTACATGCTGCAGGCGTTTCCGCAGAGGCATCGTCTGCGCGGCCTGGTGATCGGCCTGGGCGTCGCGCAGCTCGCGCTGCCGCTGGCACGCGTGTTCTCGACCGATCTGCTCGAGTTCGGCGAATGGCGCGGTCTGTACATGTTTGAACTCGGCCTCGCACTGGTCGCGCTCGGCGGCGTGCTGCTGCTGAAGCTGCCGCCCGGTGATCGCCACAAGGCCTTCGAGCCGCTGGACTTCGTGACCTTCGGTCTGTTCGCGCCCGGCATCGCGCTGTTGACCGCGGTGCTCGCGCAGGGCCGTCTCGCGTGGTGGACCGAAACCGCGTGGCTGGGCTGGGCGCTGGCGGGTTCGTTCGTGCTGGTGACGGCGGCGATCGCGATCGAACACTTCCGCGCGCGGCCGCTGCTCAATACGCGCTGGCTCGCGACCGGCTCGATGCTGCGGTTGGCGCTGGCGATCGTGCTGATCCGCATCGTGCTGTCGGAGCAGGCGACCGGCGCGGTCGGCTTCCTGCAGGCGCTCGGCCTCGGCAACGAGCAGATGCGCACGCTGTTCGTGATCGTGCTCGTCGGCAGCGTGGCCGGGCTCGCGACAAGCGCGCTGACGATCGATCCGACGAAGACCTGGCAACCGGTGCTGATCTCGCTGGCGCTGATGATGACCGGCGCGCTGATGGACGCGCAGGCCAGCAACGTGACCCGGCCCGAACAGATGTACGTGAGCCAGTTCCTGCTCGCGTTCGGCAGCACGTTCTTCCTCGGGCCGATGCTGATCGCCGGCATCGGGCCGGTGATCAGCCAGCCGCGCAACCTGATCAGTTTCGTCGTGCTGTTCGGCATGACCCAGAACCTCGGCGGCCTGCTCGGCTCCGCGCTGCTGGGCACGTTCCAGACGATGCGCGAGAAGTTCCATTCCAGCGTGCTGACCGAACACCTGACCCTGCTCGATCCGCTGGTCGCCGCGCGCGTGCAGGCCACGGCGAACGGCTACGCCGCCAGCATCGCCGATCCCGCGCAGCGCAACGCACTCGCGGTGCGCGCGCTCGGCAGTGCAGCCACGCGCGAGGCCAATGTGCTGGCCTACAACGATGTCTTCCTGCTGATCGCCTTCATCGCGTTCTGCACGCTGGTGTGGATCATCGCGTCGCGGGTCTGGACGCGTCTGCGCGCCGCGCCGGCAACGCCCGCATCGCCACCCTCTTCCGCCGCACCGGATTCCGCATGAGCGCACCCGCCCCGACACCGCCCCCCGAACAGCCGGCCGCACCGTCGCGTCGTCGACGCGTGCTGCAGATCGCCGCGTTCGCCGCGGTCGCACTGGCCGGCGTGTTGCTGGTGCTCTACGCCTGGCGCCTGCCGCCGTTCGGCAGCAGCGTGCAGAGCACCGAGAACGCCACCGTGCGCGGCCGCGTGACGCTGATCGCGCCGCAGGTCTCGGGCTACGTCACCGAGGTCGCGGTGCAGGATTTCGAGGCAGTGACGCGCGGCCAGCTGCTGGTGACGATCGACGACCGCATCTACCGCCAGCGCTTCGAACAGGCAGAAGCCAATCTGCGCGTGCAGCAGGCCGCACTGGCGAACGCCACGCAGTCGCGGCGCAGCGCCGAGGCCGGCATCGCCCGCAGCGCCGCCGACATCGCCGCCACGCGCGCGCAGTCGAACGTCGCCGCGATCGACCTGCGCCGCATTGAACAGCTCGCCGCGCAGAAACTCATTTCCGAACACGACCGCGATCTCGCCCGTGCCAGCAATGCGCAGGCACGCGCATCCGCCGCGCAGGCCCGCGCATCGCTCGACATTTCCGAGCAGGACGCGCGCAGCGTCGACGTCAACCGCGAGAGTCTGGAAGCCGCCGTCGCCAGCGCCGAAGCCGCGGTACGGCTGGCGAAGATCGATCTCGACAACACGCGCATCGTCGCGCCCGACGACGGCCTGCTCGGCCAGGTCACCGTGCGCCAGGGCGCGCTGGTCAACGCCGGCACGCAGCTGATGGCGGTGGTGCCGGCCGATGTCTGGGTGCTGGCGAACATGAAGGAAACGCAGATGGTCGACATGCGCGTCGGCCAGCCGGCGAGCTTCACCGTCGACGCCCTTGGTGGGGCGCGGCTGACCGGTCGCGTCGAACGCATTTCACCCGCGACCGGTTCGGAGTTCAGCGTGCTGCCCGCGGACAACGCGACCGGCAACTTCGTCAAGATCGCGCAGCGGATTCCGGTGCGCATCGCGGTGGATCGCGATCAGCCGCTGGCGGCGCGGTTGCGGCCCGGCATGTCGGTGGAGGTCAGTGTGGATACGGGCGCGGCGGTGCGGGAAGACGCGGGCGAGGCGCCGGCGTCTCGCGCGCGCTGAGGCTATCGCTCTTGCCCGTCATTCCGGCGAAAGCCGGAATCCATTTTTGCGGTGCAGACGGCCCGTAAACGGGTTGATGTTCCAGCGAAAGCGGTTCGCTCCAGTGAAAGCGTCTCGAGATACCAAGCAAGATCAAAATGGATTCCAGCCTGACCAGCCATTCGGCTGTTGAAAACCGCTGGAATGACAGGTGCTTGGCGACTTAGCCACGTCGATTCTCAGAAATCCAACGCTGCCTCCAGCACCGGCTTCGCCCACTCCGGCGTCTTCGCCAGCGCCGTCAGATCATCCGCACCCGGCGCCACCAGCGTGCCGTCGATCATTTCCAGCAGCAGCATCGGATCGGGCACTGCGTTTCCGCGCGAGACCTCGACGCTGTTGTCGTAGACCTGCAGCTGCGCGAGCACCGGCATCAGCGCGATCAGGTTCTCGCGCGCGCGCGTCCAGCGCGCGCGGATGCTGGCTTCGGGAATGTCGTGACCGCCGACCGCGACGCGCGCCTGCACGCGCGCGATGTGCTGCTCGGCCGACGACAGACCGCAGAACCACATCAGCACGTCATGGGTGCGCGCGGCCTCGGCGATGCGCGCCGGCACGGTGTTGCCGCCGAGCGTGGTCTCGAATGCATGGCTATAGCCGTTCGCCAGTGCGACGTCGAGCCGGCGCATGCCTTCCTGCCAGGCTTCCGCATTCGCCTCGGGCATCGAGCAGCCGGTCGCGGCGGCTAGTTCGCGCGCGAAGGTGTCGGGGTTGAACCACGTCATGCCGGCGCGTTCGAGCAGATGGCCACCGACCGAACTCTTGCCGGCGCCGTTGACGCCGGCCAGCACGTAGAGGACCGGACGCGCCACGCTCAGCAGGTCGCGCCGGCCTTGACCTTGCCGCGCAGCCGCGCGGGGCCGCGCATCGCGTCACGCAGGCGCGCGCCGGCATCGTCGGCCTGCAGGGCGGCCAGGCGCGTGTCGAAACGTGTGCGCAGGGTGTCGAGCGCCGAACGCTGCGCCGCGCCGGCGGCGTCGAGCGCCCGCAGGATCGCGCCGTATTCCTCGGCCGAGAGGATCACCGCCTCGGGCGTGTTGTGATTGGTCACCACGACCTTGCCGCCGCGGGCGATGGTCTTCATCACGCCGCGCCAGCCGAGCTTCTTGACATCGGAGGCCGGCGTGCGCGGCAGCGCATCGAGGGCGTCGAGCTTGAGGGACATCGTCATCGCGGTCGCTCCTGCGGCGGGCATGGGGAAATATACCCCAATTGGCCCATCTGGCCCTCACGCGGGAGCTGGTGTTGCGGCGCCGCTCAGCGACGGGAGACGCGCAGCACCAGCCACAGCACGAGCGCGAGCAGGTTGACGCCCAGCGCTGCGGTCGATGGCCCGGCCAGTGCGAGCCGGAAGGCCTCCGACGGCAGCGACCAGTCGAGGTCGACCACCACGCTGCGGCCGAAGCGGAACTGCAGCGGCACCGTGGCGCCGGCGTGCCAGGCGTAGCTCAGCCACGGCGTGGCGATGACCGGGATCTGCAGCGCGAGCGCGATCCGCGACAGGCGCTCGCCGAGCGCGTCGCCTTCGAGCAGCAGCACGCCGGCGATCATCGCGAACGTCGACAGCAGCAGGCCGATCACCAGCACCAGCACCGCGCCACCGCCGGCGCCGCCGGAGGCCAAGCGCATCAGCGTGCCGGCGAGGCCGTAGAAACCACCGGCGATCTGCAGGATCGCGACGAGTCGAAGCAGCACGGACATGGGCGGCGCACCGGACAGGGCGGGCGATTGTGGCGCCCTCGTGCGGCGGGCTCAAGGCGTGCCGGCAGGCTCGGCCACGCGCCACAGCACCGGCCATGCATCGGCGCTCAGACCACCGCACGTCTGCATCTCGGCGTAGTGCGACAACTGGAAGGCCTGGCCATCGAACTGCCAGGTCGCTTCGAAGCCGCAGTCACCGATGCCGCGTCCCTTGGCGAATTGCGCCAGCGTGCCGGTGGCGGCGTCCAGGCCCGGGCTGACCAGCAGGTCGAAATCCTCACTGGGGTTCACGCTGTCACCGGAGAGCTTCGGCGCCGGCAGGGTCACCCGCGTCACGTCGCTGCCGTCGCGCGCCGCGCGGAACACCAGGCTCGAGCCCTGATAGGCGCCGCTGTAGCAGCTGATGAAGACCAGTGCGTGATCCACATCGAGCGGATGGGCGGCATCGTCGCGCGAGACATCGAAGTCGCCCCCCGCCGCGTTGCACTCGTGCGCACGCAGCGCCGCGGCCTGCGACGCACGCACGCTGCGCGTCAGACGCGTGGCATCGGCGTCCGACAACGGCGGCGGTGCCGACGCGGGCTGCAACAGGGCCGGCAGCGCGGGTGCCGCAGGGATGGCCGCGGGATCGCGCTCGCCGCGTCGCGCCCACGCGCCGGGCGTATCAAGGCGCTGCTGGTGTTCGTCGATGTAGAGCAGCGCTGCATTGAGGCCCGACAACGACACGCTGCGGTCCTGATCGTCTTCCAGACGCGTGCCGTCGCGCACCAGATCGAGGAAGCGCGCGATCGCCGCCGGATCCTCGATGCGCAAGGCCGCGGACTCGCCCGCGTCGCGCTGCCAGGGCAATGCCGCGATCGCAGGCGCGGCGACGCCGTCGAGTTGCAGCGTCGAGGCGTCCACGTCGGCCCACGGCGCGCTCAGCAGCAGCGCCTGCGTACCATCGGCGCCGGCATCGCGGGTCAAGGACAGCACCAGTCCCGGCGCGGCGTCGGTGACGCCGATCGCGGCGCAGCGGCGGACGTTGTCGCAGGCGACCGTGACGTCGCGAAACGTCCGGTAGACCGGCGCGGCGGGCGTGCCGACGGGCGCCGCCCGTGCGGATGCGTCCACGGACGCCGCCGCATCGGTGTCCGGGATCGACGCGGACCCGGTTGCCGCCGCCGGTGTGTCCGCATCGCTCTGCGTGCACGCGCCCAGCGAGGCCAGCAGCGCCAACAGAAGCACCGACTTGCGAGCAGCGTTCGACATCGCGACGTCTCCAACGAAAGGGCCCGCAATGATGCGGGCCCGGAGTGCGAACGCGGTGAACGCGGAGGCGTCAGAGGATGTAGCGGCTCAGATCCTGGTCCTGCACCAGATCGCCCAGCTGCTGGTCGACGTACGCACGGTCGATCAGCACCGTGCCGCCCTTGTCGGGCGCCTCGAAGCTCAGCGAATCGAGCAGGCGTTCGAGCACGGTGTGCAGACGGCGCGCACCGATGTTCTCCTGGCGTTCGTTGACGTGCGCGGCGATCTCCGCGAGGCGATCCACCGCATCCGGCGCGAACGTCAGCCCGACACCTTCGGTCTTCAGCAGCTGCACGTACTGCGTGGTCAGCGCCGCCTTGGGCTCGGTGAGGATGCGGACGAAATCGTCCTTCGTCAGCGCGGTCAGTTCGACGCGGATCGGGAAGCGCCCCTGCATCTCGGGAATCAGGTCGCTGGGCTTGGCGAGGTGGAACGCGCCCGACGCGATGAAGAGGATGTGGTCGGTCTTCACCGAGCCGTACTTGGTGCTGACCGTGCTGCCTTCGACGAGGGGCAGCAGATCGCGCTGCACGCCTTCGCGGCTGACGTCGGCACCGCTCGACCCGCCTTCGCTGCGCTTGGCGACCTTGTCGATCTCGTCGATGAAGACGATGCCGTGCTGCTCGCAGGCCTCGATCGCGGCTTCGCGCACGTCGTCCTCGTTGACCAGCTTGCCGGCTTCTTCCTCGACCAGCTGCGGACGCGCGGCGCGGATCGTGAGCTTGCGCTTGTGGGTCTTGCCGCCACCGAGGTTGGCGAACATCTGCCGCAGCTGCTGGCCCATTTCCTCCATGCCCGGCGGGGTCATGATGTCCATGCCCTGCCCGGCGCTGAGCTCGAGTTCGATCTCGCGATCGTCCAGATCACCGGCGCGCAGCTGGCGGCGCAGCTTCTGCCGCGTCTCCGATTCCTTCGACGACGGTTCGGCGCCGATGTCGACGGTCGCACTCTGCGCGCCGAAGCCGAACGCCGGCTGCGCGGCTTCGCGCTTGGGCAGCAGCGCATCGAGGATGCGGTCCTCGGCGCGGTCTTCGGCCTGCGTGCGCACGCGCACCTTGGCCTGCTCGCGATACAGCTTGACCGCCGTGTCGGCGAGGTCACGGATGATCTGCTCGACGTCCTTGCCGACGTAGCCGACCTCGGTGAAGCGCGTCGCCTCGACCTTGACGAACGGCGCGTTCGCGAGCGTCGCCAGACGACGCGCGATCTCGGTCTTGCCGACGCCGGTCGGGCCGATCATCAGGATGTTCTTGGGCATGACCTCGTTGCGCAGATCGTCGTCGAGCTGCGCGCGGCGCCAGCGGTTGCGCAGCGCGATCGCGACCGCACGCTTGGCGGCGTTCTGGCCGACGATGTGGCGGTCGAGTTCCTGCACGATCTCGCGCGGGGTCATGGTCGAGGAATTGGCATTCGTCATGGGAATCGGGTGTCCGTAGAATCGTGGGCGGGTGCGCGCGACCGGCCGGCGCATGCGACCCGACGGATCGCCACGCGCCGCCGCAGATCGATCACAACTCTTCGACCACCACGTTGCGGTTGGTGTAGATGCAGATGTCGCCGGCGATGTTGAGCGCCTCGGTGGCGACCGTGCGGGCATCGAGATCGGTGTGCGCGAGCAGTGCGCGTGCGGCCGACAATGCGTACGAGCCGCCGGAACCGATCGCGATGATGCCGTCGTCGGGTTCGATGATGTCGCCGTTGCCGCTGATGATCAGCGAGGTCTCGGCATCGGCGACGGCGAGCAGCGCTTCGAGCTTTCCGTAGCGGCGATCGGTGCGCCAGTCCTTGACCAGTTCCACCGCGGCGCGGACCAGCTGGCCGCCGTGCTGCTGCAACTTGCCTTCGAACAGTTCGAACAGGGTGAACGCATCGGCGGCGGCGCCGGCGAATCCGGCGAGCACCTTGCCGCCTTCGCCCAGGCGACGCACCTTGCGCGCGTTGCCTTTCATGATGGTGTGGCCGAGCGTGACCTGGCCGTCGCCGGCGACGACCACCTTGCCGCCCTTGCGGATCGACACGATCGTCGTGGCGTGGAATACGTTGGGATTCTGGCTGGGGTCCATGCGGCCTCCAAGGATCGAATCCACTGGATGGGGCCGTGCCCGCCGGGATCAAGGCATCCGGTGCTGCGTCACGTCGTCGCGTCGGCCGCGGGCCCGCGCACGTGGCGATCGAGGCGGCGCCCGGCGCGCACGCCCAGCACCGTCGCGATACACGACACGACGATCGCCATCGCATTCGCGCTTGCGGCGTCGGCGAACGTGAACTGCCCGCCACCGAGGCGCTGCACCACGAGCACGCTCGACACCCAGCCCACCGCCCACAACACCAGCGCGGCGCGCATGAACGGCTGCCGCGCGGCGAAAGCGCCGCCGGTCGACGACAGCAATGCGATCACGCCGGCCTGCACCGCGGTCGACACCGGCGCCACGCCCGACGGCACCGGCGGAAACAGGGACGCGGCCAGCAGGCCGAGCAGCATCTGCAGGGAAACCGAGACGGCCAGGCCGATGACGATGCGCAGGTTCATGGACAACTCCGGGTGTGCCTCAGGATTTGCGGCGCGCGCGCGGATGCGCGGCGTCGTAGACCTTGGCCAGATGCTGGAAATCGAGATGGGTGTAGATCTGCGTGGTCGCGATGTCGGCGTGGCCCAGCAGTTCCTGCACGCCGCGCAGGTCGCCGGACGATTCCAGCACATGGCTCGCGAACGAATGGCGCAGCAGATGCGGATGCACGCGCTTGAACAGGCCCTGGCGCTGCGCGAGCAGGCGCAGGCGCAACTGCACGGCGCGCGCGGAGATCGTTGCGCCACCGCGACCGGGGAACACCGGCGCCGCCGACGTGCCGCCACTCTCGGTGCGCCACTCGGTCAACGCGCGCAGCGCATGGCTGCCGACCGGCACGCTGCGCTGACGACTGCCCTTGCCGAGCACGGTCACCAGGCCGCCGTCGAAATCCAGATCGCGCCAGCGCAGGCCGACCAGTTCCGAGAGACGCAGGCCCGACGAATAGAACAGTTCCAGCAGCGCGCGATCGCGCAGGCCCAGCGGCGCATCGACCGGCACTTCGACCAGTTGCGTGGCCTCGTCGACATCGAGCACCTGCGGCAGCTTGCGCGGCGCCTTCGGGCCCCGCACGCCGGCTGCGGGATTCGCGCCGATGTGGCCGTGCTTGAGCAGCCACTGGTAGAAGCTGCGACACGCGGACAGGCGCCGCTGCAGGCTCTTGGGCGACAGGCCGCCGCGATGGCCGGCAGCGACGAAGGCGCGGATGTCTTCGCCGTGCAGCGTGCGCAGGTCGCCGCGCGATTGCGCGTGCGTCCAGTCGACCAGCGCGGTCAGATCGCGGCGATAGGCGTCGAGCGTGTGCACCGACATCCGCCGTTCGATCTGCAGATGGTCGAGGAACGCGTCGACGTCGGCGTGCATGCGCGTGCGCTCAGGCGGCGGTGTCGAACCGTCGCATCGCGGTGGCGAACGCTTCACCCATCATGCGCAGGAACAGCGTGCCCATGCCGGGATAGAAGCGGTTGGCATCGCGGCTGCCGACCGCGACCAGGCCGATGCCGGCCAGCGGCAGCAATGCGCTCGAATGCACTTCGTCGACGCGCGGGCCGTACAGCAGCGACTGCTTGTCCGGATGCAGGCGGCCGCACAGCGGCTCCTCGTCCTTCAGGCAATCGGTGAAGGGCTGCAGCAGACGGTCATCGCGCGCGACCACCTGCAGCCAGTCTTCCTCCAGCCCCGGCACCGGCGCGAACAGCACGATGCGCACCAGATCGCCGTTGAAGTCTTCCGCCAGCGTCGCGGCGAGCGCGCGCACGGTGGAGGCAGGATCGGACTGGCGCATCAATGCCAGCGTGAGCTGATGCGTGCGCACGGCGAGGCGCTCGTTCTCCTGCGAGATCGCGAACAGATCGCGCAGGCGCTTGGACAGTTCGCGATTCTTGTCGCGCAACACTTCGAGCTGGTAGCTCGCCAGCGAAGCGGCCGGGCCGTCTTCGCGCGGCACCACCAGGGTCAGCGCCAGATCCGGGAACTGCTGCAGGAAGCTCGGGTGGCGACGCAGCCACGTGGCGACTTCGTGTGCGCCGAGTTTCTCGGTCGTCTCGCTCATCACAATTCCCCTTCGAAAACGAATGCGGCCGGTCCGGCCATAGACAAGGTGACGTCGTCGGCCGGCCAGTCGATGTGCAGGGTGCCGCCGGGCAACGATACGGCGACGCTGCGCCCGGTGCGACCACGACGCGCGAGCACCGCGACAGCCGCGCAGGCGCCGCTGCCGCAGGCAAGCGTCTCGCCGACGCCGCGCTCGAACACGCGCAGGCGGATGCGGTCGTCCGCGATCACCTGGGCGAAGCCGACGTTGACCGATTCGGGAAACCACGCCGAGGCCTGCAGCGCGCGGCCGATGCGTTCGACGTCCGCGGACGCGATGTCGTCGACTTCGATCACCGCATGCGGATTGCCCATCGACGCCGCGCCGAACGCGAGCATGCCGAGGCCGTCGACCGGCAGCGTGTACAGCGGCTGCGCCGTGTCGACACCGGCCATCGGAATCCGCGCCGGTACGAATTCCGGCACGCCCATCGCGATGCGGTAATCCGTGCCTTCGCGCGTGACCGCGTGCAGCCCGGCCGGGCTTTCCAGGACGAACCCGTCACCGCCCACGCCGTCGCGCACCAGCCACGCGGCCACGCAGCGCGCGCCGTTGCCGCATTGCTGCGAGGCCGAGCCGTCGGCGTTCCAGATGCGGTAACGCGCCAGCACGCCGGCGGCGCGCGGGGTCTCGATGGTGAGGATCTGGTCGCAGCCGACGCCGGTGTGGCGATCGGCCAGCGCGCGGCACAGCGCGGCATCGGGCGGCGGCACGTCACCGCGCAGGTCCAGCACGACGAAGTCGTTGCCGGCGCCATGCATCTTGGTGAAGCGCAGCGGGGAGACGGTTCCGGACATCAGCGACGACAGCGGTGCAAACGGGTGTCGCGCAGGCTCACGGCGTTCCGGTGGTGGCCGGCGGCACGTCGCGGATCAGCGGCACCGGCTGCGCGGGCGGCGTACCGGTCGCGTCGTCGGTCGTGCCGTCGTCCGTGGTGTCTTCGTCGGCGTCGTCTTCCCACGCCGCTTCTTCTTCGGCATCGAGCTGTTCCTGGGTCGGAATCGACGACTTGAAGATGTAGCGGCCGCGGTCTTCCGGCGGCACCTGGCGCGGCTGCAAGAGGTCGGCCTTGTTGCCGCAGGCGGACAACAACAGCGTGGCGGCGAGGATCGGCATCAGACGGGTGTGCATGCCCGGAAGTGTAGCCCGGCGCGTGGCGCGCGACATCACCGGCGTTGCTGTTCAGATGACGGCACGATGACAGCGCACCAAGGGTCGGCCCCAGATTGTCCGGCTCTGCCGCCCCACCCAGACTTTGCCGCATCCGCGCCGACAGGACCGCACGATGGGCATTCTCGATGGGCTGGGCAACGCCGCCTCGCAGGCTGGTGGTTTCTTCAAGGGCGCTGGCGAGGTGCTGTGGGAGACCGGCGAAGGCGTGGTCACCCTCGGCGGCAACGCGCTCAAGGCCAGCTACGACCTGAGCCCTGCGGGCCTCGCCGTCGACGGCGTGACCGGGCTGTACGAACAGGCCACCGGCGACACGCTCGACGCGCCGGACTGGCTGCCGTCGGCCGCGCGCGGCGGCGAGCGCATGGAAGCGGCCGCCGAGGTCGTCTCCACCCTCGCCCGTAATCCGGGCCTGCTGGTCGACGCGGTGGTGGATCCGATCAAGGCCGACTGGCAGGCCGGCAATTACGGTGAAGCGATCGGCCGTGGCGCGACCGAGCTGGTGCTGGCCGTGGTCGGCACCAAGGGCGCCGACAAGGCGGCCAAGGGCGCGAAGGTGGCCGACGCCGCCGATACGGCCGCGGACGCTACACGCGTCGCCGATCGCGCCGACGGTGCCGCCGATGCGGGCCGCACCACGGCGGCGCGGGGCGCCGACGAGGCGGATCTGGGCGACATCCTCGCCGACGCCGACACCGGCCGCACGGTCGGCGGCCGTCCGGTGCTGGCGTTCGAATCGATGGACGACTTCAACCTCGCCGCCAATGCCGCGCGTCCCGACACCGTCTACGAGTTCGGCAACTACCGCTGGACCACCGACGACCAGGCGCGCGTGATCCGCGCCGAGGGCCGCGTCGATCTGGAACCCGTCGGCCGCAACGACGCCGGCCTGCAGCGCGAGATCGGCAACGAAGGCCGCGCGACCGACGTCGGCTTCCACATCATCGCCGACCGTCTCGCCGGCCCGACCAACCGTCTGAACGTCGTGCCGGGCAACGGCAAGCCGATCGGCGATGGCCTGCCGAATCTCAACAACGGCGAGTACAAACGCTTCGAGAACGAACTGGCGCGACTGGCCGGTGAAGGGCACGAGGTGGATATGCGGGTATCGCCCCAATACAATCCGGGCAACACCAGCAACCGTCCCGACACCTTCGTTGCGGAATATCGCGTGGATGGCGGCGACTGGATCGACCAGACCTTCCCCAACAAGTGATGCGACCGCCGAATGGATGATCTCAATGCCGCCTATGCCGACACCGTGCGTGCCGTCGCGGCGAGCGTCCGGGATGTGAACGACGGCGAATGGGGCGCGCGCGACTGGCTGCGCCTGGTGGTCGATTTCGAATCGCTGTCCGAAGACGGCGGCGCGCCGCGCACCAGCAGCATCTCGTTCGCGATCGCGCGCGAAGGCGACGGTCCGCTGGAGAAGGTCGCGTTCCGCCTGTCGCCCGAAGCCAAGGCCGGCTTCGCGCAGATCGGCCGGATCATGCACGCGCAGAAGGGCCAGGACTGGACCACCAGCACGCTGGTCGTCGAACGCGACGGCCAGTACGACTTCCAGTTCGCCTACACCCCGCCCTATCGCCTGTCGGGCAACCTCAACGACACGCGCTACCGCGATTATCTCGAGCGCTACAAGGCCGAGACCGGGGCGCCGTAAGCGCGGTCCCACCGGTCAGATCCTCGGCGGCTCCGGCCGCAACCACAGCCAGGTCGCCACCACGGCCATGCACGCGATCGGCAATGCGGTCATCCACCAGCGATGCGCCGGAATCCACAGCATCAGCGCGAGCAGGATCGCGGCGCACACCGTCATCGTGCCGGTCGCCATCCATTTCGCGCGGCGACTCACCGCGCCATGCGCCTGCCAGTCCCGGATCAACGGGCCGAAGCGCGGATGCGCCAGCAGCCAGTGGTGCAATCGATCCGACCCGCGCGCGGCAGCCCAGGCCGCGATCAGCACGAACACCGTCGTCGGCAGGCCGGGCACGAACACACCCACGATGCCGAGGCCGAGGCTGGCGTAGGCCAGCAGCCACCAGGCCCAGCGGAAGCGCGTGCGTCGTTGCATGACGCGCATTCTATGCGCGGCGTCCCTGAGCACCGGACGCCGCGCCCGGAACGGTCTATTCGACGCGGGTCGCGTCGGGCACGCGCGCCGGATCGCCGGCCGACTGCGGCACGCGGCGGATCTTGGAGATGTCGTAGCCGAGGCCGCGGATGCGCTCCATGTGCGCCGCGTAGTCTGCGTCCGAGATCACCGGCGTGCGCGCCATCAGCCACACGTAGTCGCGCTTGCTTCGGCCGACGATGGTCTGCTGGTAGTCCTCGTCGATGTAGACGATCACGTACTCGGCCTTGATCGGCCACACGAACTGCATGCCCCAGATCGCATTGCCGGTGCCTTCGCGCACGGTGCCGGTCGGGTGCATGGTCTTGATCTTCTCGTCGAAGCCGCCGTCGCGATACCGGAAGGTCGTGTCGACCTTGCCGTCTTCGCGCAGCGTGTAGGTCTCGACGGAATCGAAGGCCTCCTTCTCGAGGCGCGTCGGGATCTGCGCGATCACGTACCAGTCGCCCATGAAACGGGGGACGTCGACATGCGCGACCGGGGGAATCTGTTCCTTCACGTTGCCGCCTCCACAGGCCGCGAGCATGCCGGTGGCGATGCCCGCGAAGATCAGGCCAGCGGCAAACCGCCGGTTCGAAGTCGCCATGAAACCCCTCCTGCCGTGAGTACGGCGTCGGTCGCGGTCAGCCCGCGCGTGCAAACCGGTAATGCGCGACCAGCCACTGCTGGCCGCGCTCGTATCCGAACAGCTCCGCGCAGGACATCCAGAACATGCGCCAGCGCTGGAACCACAGCTTCGCCCCATCGCGTCCATACGCCTGCTCCAGCACGCGCATCACCGCGTCGCGGTTGCGGTCCTGGTTGGCGAGCCAGTGGTTGGAGGTCTTCTCGTAATGCGTGCCATCGAGCAACCAGCGCTGTTCGATGCCCAGATCACCCTGCTGGAAATGCAGCAGCGTGTCCGCCGCCGGCATCAGACCGCCGGTGAAGAAATGCCGGCCCATCCAGTTGTCTTCGCCGGCCGTCTCGTAGGGGTACATCAACGTGCGGTGCGCGAAGATGTGCACGAACAGCTTGCCCCCCGGCCGCAGCCACGTGCTGATGCGCGTCATCAGGATCTGGTAGTTGCGCATGTGCTCGAACATCTCGATCGAGACCACGCGATCGAAGGCACCGGTGTCGAGCTCGAGCTGGTTCACGTCGCAGGTGATCACCCGCACGTTGCTCAGACCGCGCGCCTTGCACTGCGCTTCGATGTGCAGGCGCTGCGGACGCGAGTTCGACACGGCGGTGATGCGCGCACCCGGGAAGTGCTCGGCCATCCACAGCGTCAGCGACCCCCAGCCGCAGCCCAGCTCGAGGATGTCCTGGCCGTCGGCCAGTTCGGCGCGTGCGCCGTACAGCGCCAGCATCGCGTCTTCGGCTTCGTCGAGCGTCTCGTTGCCGGTCGGGTAGTAGCAGCTGCTGTACTTGAAGCGACGCCCGAGACACAGCGCGAAGAACTCCGGCGGCAGTTCGTAGTGCTGGGTGTTGGCAGCATCGGTGTGGATGGCGACCGGACTGGTGCGCAGAGACTGCAGCAGCGCGTCGAAGCGCGTCGACTGCGCCTCCATGCTGCCTTCGGTTTCCTCGGCCAGACGCTGCGCGCACAGCCGGCGGATGCCCAGACGCAGCGCGGCGTCGGGCACCAGGCCGCGTTCGGCCATGCCGATCAGGCCGGGCGCGGCGGAGTCGCGTTCGAGTTCGGGGCGGGCCACGGCATTCATGCGGAAGGTCCTTCGGGTTCGGAGCGGGCGGATTCGGAACGGGGAAACCACGGGAACAGCATCGGCGTGGTGCGCTGGTACTCGCGGTAGTCGTCGCCGCGCGAGCGCAGCGCCTGCTGCTCGGTGTAGGGAATGCCGCTGACGTAGCGCAGGAAGAGGTACATCAGCACCGGCCCGACCAAGGCGAGCCACCACAGCGGCGAGCCCGCGGCCAGCACCACGTAGGTCAGCCAGTGCAGCCATTCGAAGAAGTAGTTCGGATGGCGCGAATACCGCCACAGGCCTTCGCGGCAGGTCTTGCCGCGGTTCGCAGGATCGGCGCGGAAGTCCGCGAGCTGGCGGTCGGCGACCGCTTCGCCGCCGACACTGATCAGCCACACGGCGATCGCGGCGAGCAGACCGAGCGAGGACACCGGATTGCTCGCGACCGCGAGGAACGGCAGCGCGAACAATGCAACCAGCAGCGCCTGCGCCTGGAAGAACAGGAAGAACTTGCGCTGGTCGCCGTGCCAGTGCTTGCGCAGGTAGGCGTAGCGGCCGTCCTCGTCTTCGCTGCCGACGCGCTTCCACAGATGCGCGGCCAGACGCAGGCCCCACAGCCCGCCGAGCACGGCGAGCAGGATCCGCGGCAGCATCGCGCCATCACCGAGGAGGGCGACGACGATCGCCGCGCCGCCGACACCGCAGGCCCAGACCACGTCGACGACGCCCGCGTTGTCGCGTGCTTTCTGCCAGCGCCAGGCGCCGGTCATCGCGATCGCGGCGAGTGCCCAGACCAGCAGCAGCGTCCAGAGCGGACTCATGACGCCACCGCCCGCACGTGGCCCGGCTTGCCGAACAGCAGATGCGACACGCCGATCGAGCGCTCGCGGAACCCGCCTTCGCAATAGGCGAGATAGAACGTCCACATGCGCTCGAAGCGCGTGTCGAAGCCCTGCCTGCGCACCTCGGACAACCGCGACAGGAACCGCTCGCGCCAGATCTGCAGCGTGCGCGCATACGAGGGACCGAAGTCGTCCTGTTGCAGCAGTTGCAGATCGCTGGCCGCGGTCTTGGCCTGCAGCATCGCCGAGATCGACGGGATGAAGCTGCCCGGAAAGATGAAGCGCTTGATGAAGTCCACCGAATCACGCGCCTGCGCGTAGCGGTGGTCTTCGATCGTGATCGCCTGCACCAGCGCGGCGCCGTCCGGCTCGAGCAGGCTGCCGAGCTTGCCGAAATAGGTCTCCAGATACTGCGCGCCGATCGCTTCGATCATCTCGATCGACACCAGCTTGTCGTAAGTGCCGTCGAGATCGCGGTAGTCCTGCAGCAGCAGCGTCACACGGTCCTGCAGACCGGCCTCGGCGATCCGCGCGCTCGCCAGTGCGTGCTGCTCGCGCGAGATCGTGGTCGTGGTGACGTGGCAGCCGTACTGCTGCGCGGCATGCAGCGCGAACCCGCCCCAGCCAGTGCCGATCTCGATCACCCGATCGCCGGGCCGCAACGCGAGCCGCTCGCAGATGCGATCGAGCTTGCGCGTCGACGCGACCTCCAGCGTGTCGCCCTCGCGCTCGAACAGTGCGGACGAATACATCAGATCCGGCGAGAGGAACAGCGAGAAGAAATCGTTGCCCAGATCGTAGTGCGCGGCGATGTTGCGACGACTGCCGCCGCGCGTATTCCGGCGCAGCGCGTTCCAGCCGCGCATCGCCAGGCCACCGAGGCGCGCGATGCCGGTCTCCATGCCGTCGAGCAGATCGCGGTTGCGCACCAGCAGACGCACCAGGCCGACGAGATCGTCGCAATCCCAGTGGCCTTCCATGTAGGACTCGCCCGCACCGACGCTGCCGTTGGCGGCGACCAGGCGGTAGAACGCCGGATCGTGCACCCGCACCTGCACCGCACGCAGCTGCGCGTCGCCGAAGGTCTCGCTGCCCAGCGCATCGTCGAGCCGCAGCGCACCCCCCTGCAGCTGGGCGAACTGGGCGACGAGCCGCGTGCGCAGCGCACGTTCGAGTGCGCCGAACGCCCGCGGCGTCACATGGGCGGCGATCTGGTTCATCACAAAGGTTCCTGTTCGGCGCTCGGCAGGCGCGGATGGTCGTGCACCGGGTTGCGCTTGAGCCACAGACGCAGCGCCTGCCAGTGGATCGCCGCGACGACCTGCACGGTCATCAGTGGATAGCGCCACAGCACGCGCGCCAGCGAGGCCGCGTCCAAGGGTCGCCGCTGCAGCGTCATGGTGGCGTCGAATTCGCGCACGTCGTCGCGCAACACATCCATGTGGACGTGCAGATCTTCGACCGGCGGCGTCAGCCGCCAGCGATACGCGTGATCCATCGCCATGAACGGCGAGACGTGGAAGCGCTTGGCGAAATCCCACTGCAGGGCGCGGCCGTGACGCTCGGCGTCCGCGGCCGGCAGCACGTAGGCGTGGCGTTCCTTCCACGGCGTGTTGGTGATCTCGGCGACGATGCAGTCGAGCGTCGTGCCGTCGGCGCGGTAGCAGTAATAGAAGCTCACCGGATTGAAGACGAATCCGAAGTAGCGCAGATGCGTCAGCAGCCGGATCGGACCTTCAGGCCTGCGTCCGAGCGTGGCTTCGACGCGCATGCGCACGGCTTCGGCGAGCGGCACGTCGACCGGTCCGAGATAATCGGTGCGGCGGAAGCGGGCCAGTGCGGGGCGCCGGGTCGACCACAGCCAGCGACCGTCGAACACGCGGTCGAGCTCGTCGAGATCCAGCCACAGCTGCGCGACGCGATACGAGAACTCGTGCGGCACCGGACGGTATCGGCGATGGCGCACCACGCCTTCGTACACCCCGCTCTGCAGCGGTGCGATAGGGTCGGCGCGATCGCCGTCGCCGCTCATGCGACCGCACTCACCGGCATCGGCGTGGACTGCGCACGGCCGGCAGCCGCCAGCGGCCCGAGACCGAATGCGCGCGCGACCTGTGCCGCGCTGCGGATGCCGTCCTCGTGGAAGCCCCAGCCCCAGTACGCACCGGCATACCAGGTGCGGCGCTGGCCCTGGATCTCCTCGCGCCGGCCCTGCGCGGCCACCATCGCCGCGTCGTAGACCGGATGCGCGTAGCGCATGCGCTCGATCACCTTGGAAGGATCGATCGCATCACTGCGGTTGAGCGTGACCACCAGCGGTTCGGGTGTGTCGAGGCTCTGCAGCTGATGCATGCAGTAACTCACCGTGCACGCAGCATCCGGCGTCGCCGGCACGTGTGCGTTCCACGCCGCCCAGGCCTTGCGGTCGCGCGGCAGCAGGCGCGCATCGGTATGCAGCACGGTCTCGTTGGTCTGGTAGCGGATCGCGCCGAGGATGTCGCGCTCGGCGCCGTCGGCATCGTCGAGCAGCGTCAGCGCCTGGTCGCTGTGGCAGGCCAGCACGACCTGGTCGAAGCGCTCGCTGCCCGCTGCGGACGCCACGTGCACACCGGCCGCATCCCGGCGCACCGCATCGACCGGGCAGCCGACGCGTTCGGTCACCGACCAGCGCGCGCGCAGGGCATCGATGTAACGCGAGGAGCCGCCGCGCACCACGCGCCATTCCGGACGCCCGGTCAGCTGCAGCATGTGGTGGTTGGCCATGAACTGCACCAGATAACGCGCGGGAAACTCGAGGATGCCCGCGCTCGGCGACGACCACAGCGCCGACGCCATCGGCACCAGATGCAGATCTCGGAACGCGGCGCCGTAGCGGTTGGCCTGCAGGTAGTCGCCGAGCGTCGGCCCGGCATCGTCGCCGTCGAGCAGCGCGGGCGCCTCGCGATAGAAGCGCTTGAGGTCGCGCAACATGCCCCAGAACCGCGGCGACAGCAGATTGCGACGCTGGCAGAACAGCGTGTCGAGCGAGGTCGCGTTGTACTCGAGGCCGTCGGCTTCGTTGTGTACCGAGAAGCTCATCGTCGTCGGCTGCGAGGCGACGTCCAGCGATTCGAACAGGCCACTCAGCAGCGGATAGTGCTGCGGATTGAACACGATGAATCCAGTGTCGACCGCGTAGTCGAGGCCGCCCATCTGCACGGCATGCGTATGCGTGTGCCCGCCGAGGCGCGTGTCGGCCTCGAACAGCGTCACCGCGTGACGCTGCGAAAGCCACCACGCAGTGGCGAGCCCGGCGATGCCCGAACCGACGACGGCGATGCGCTGGCTCATGCGCGTGCCTTCTCGTGCACCCAGGCGGGCACCGGCTTGAGGTCACGTACCAGCCCGACCCAGGACATGGCCTTGAGGCCGTACCAGGTCAGATCGATCTCCCACCAGCGGAAGCCCTGGCGCACGGTCCCGGGGAAGAAATGATGGTTGTTGTGCCAGCCCTCGCCGAAGGTCAGCAGCGCCAGCCAGATGTTGTTGCGGCTGTCGTCGCCGGTCTCGAAACGCTGGCTGCCGAAACGGTGCGACAGCGAATTGATCGTCACCGTCGCGTGGAACAGCACGGTGGTGGAGATGAAGAAGCCCCAGACCAGCATCTGCCCGCCCGTGGTGCCGAGGCCCGGCGCGACGCGCTCGAGCAGCGCGCCGAGGCCGAACAGGCCGACCGCGAGCAGCACCGGCACCAGTGTGTCGAACCGGTCGAGCCAGCGCAGTTCGGGGAACTTCGCCAGATCGGGGATGCGCGACCAGTCGGTGCGGAAGCCTTCGCGGGTCAGGAACCAGCCCATGTGGCTCCACCAGAAGCCGTGCACGCGCGGCGAATGCGGATCGAGCGCGGTCTCGGTGTGGCGGTGATGGTTGCGGTGATGCGCCGCCCACCACAGTGGACCGCGCTGCACGCAGGACGCGCCGATCAGCGCGAACACGAACTGCACGATGCGCGAGGTGCGGAAGGTGCGATGCGAGAAGTAGCGGTGATAGAAGCCGGTCAGCGCGAACATCCGGATCGCGTACAGCGCGACCGCCACGATCACCGCGACCGGCGAGACCCCGACCCAGAACACCAGCAGACACGCGAGATGCATCGCGATGAACGGTGTCGCGCGCAGCCAGTCGATGCGGTCGTCGCCCTCGCGCGCTTCGCTGCCCTGGGCACCGGTATCGAACCAGCGGCCCAGACTCGCGCGCAATGTGCGGGTACCGGTCGCGCCGCGGCCGGGATCGCTCGACATGGGGAACTCCTGCGGGTGTGACTGACAGGAAATACGCGCAGGCGTGAAAAACGGATGCATGTCGCGCGTCCGCGTTCACGCGCGCGCATCACGTGCGACGGCATTCGCCGCCGCACGCACTGCACTCAGATGCGCAACGCGCCGCTCGCGACGACGGGCCCGGTCGGTGCGCCATGCGGCGCGCCACCCGGCGGCTCCAGCGACACCGCCAGCGTGGCGCCTGCGACCAGTGCCGCATGCAGGTCCGCCGGCACGTCGACGGCGCGCGTGCGGTCGTGCGGCAGCAGGCCGAGCGATGCCGGTGCGCCGCCTTCGGGAATCAGCCACAACTCGGCGACGCGACCCTCGGCATCGACGTCGGCCGGCAACGGCACGACGAGCACCCGACCATGCGCCGCATCCACCGACGCGAGCCACGCGGGCGAACCGTCTTCGTGGGCGAGCGTGGTGACCGGCAAGGCTTCAGCCGCAGGTGCAGGTGCTGGCGCGGGCGTCGGCGTGGTCACGACCGGTCGCTCGCGCGTGTCGTCTTCGACCGGCCCGCGACCGACCAGCACCGCGACGATCGCGACGACCGCCGCCAGCGCCGCGGCGCCGCGCCAGAAACCGGCGCTGTGCCAGAGCCCCGCGGGCGTCGCGGCCACCGGCGTCCAGCCCAGCGCGCTGCGGATCCGCGGCCACACGTGGGCAGGCACGTCGGCGCTCGGGAATTCCGAGAACCATGGTGCGAGCCGCTCGTCCCACTGGGCCACGAGCCGCGCGAACCCAGGATCGCGGGCGATGCGTGCCTCGGCCGAGGCGCGCGCGGGCGCATCGAGCACGCCCAACACGTATTCGCCGGCGAGCAGGTCCGCGCGCGGCGGCTCCGGGCCGCCGTTGTCGTCGATGTCGAAATCCAGATCGTGCACGTTCATGGCTCCAGACACGCCCGCAATTGCAGCAGCCCGCGGCGGATCCAGCTCTTGACCGAACCCAGCGGCGAACCCGCGCGCTGCGCGAGTTCCTCGTAGGTGGCGCCGTCGAAGAACGCGGCGCGGATCAGCCGACGGCGCCGCGGCTCGAGCGTGTCGAAACAGGTCTCCAGCCGCGAGCGGTCACCGGCGCGCTCGGTCGATTCCAGCGGCGTGTCGCCGCCATCGGGCATCGCCTCGATCAGTTCGACCGGCGCGAGCTGGTGCTGCGGACGCGCGCGCAGGCGATCGATCGCAGTGTTGCGCGCGATCGTCGCCAGCCAGGTCGTCGCCGCGGCGCGGGCGGGATCGAACTGCGCGGCCTTGCGCCAGATACGCACGTAGACATCCTGCAGCGCGTCTTCGGCCTCGTCGCGGTCGTGCAGCACGCGGATGCAGATGCCGAGCAGCCGCGACGCACTGGCGCGATACAACGATTCGAATGCGCGCTGGTCGCCGTCGGCCACCCGTCCCAGCCAGACATCCAGTCCGAGTTCGTCCGCAGTGGCGGTCGCAGTGTGCTGTGGCATCCGGCGCGCGCATCCCGTGTCGTGATGGACCGACATCCTCACCGCGGCCCGCCGTTCGCGCAAGCGCGGGCGCGCGGCGCGCCGACGACGCGGCGGGCGCAGGACGATGGGCGTCAGATGGCGCATCGGCCGTCCAGCGGGTCGGCGAGCGCGGCGGCGACTTCGGTCGCCGCGACGCTGCGCGTAGGCCGGGCGGGAAACACGATGCGCACCTCGCGCGGCCTGCCGCGGGCATCGCGCACCGTGCCGGGTCCGGCGAATTCGCGCAGCCGCCTGTCGTCCAGGCCGTAGCGCAGCTCGATCGGCGGCACCGCGAAGCCGAACCAGGTGTCGACCGACATCCGCAGCGCACGCATGCCGTCGACATCGCCGACCTTGGCCACGCGCACCGGCATGAACGCGAAACGCTCGGGCAGCAGGAACGACAGACGCTGCGGCGCATCGCCCAGCGCGGCCCAGTGGGTGCGGACCGCGGCATCGAACCCGGCGTCGATCACCGCGTCATCGGCGGCCGGCAATGTGGCCGTACGCGGCGCGCCCTCGCCGCGCTGGACGAAGATCTCGCGCGTTCCGTCACGCGTGCGCACACCTTCCCGGTAGCCGTTGCGGGCATCGTGGAAGGCGAAGTCCGGTTGCGTGGCATCGCCGTGCGAACGCACGATCTTGCGCGCGAACGCGGTGCCGTCCGGGCAGCGGTACAGCACCACGCGTCTGTCGGCATCGCCGTCGCGGTCCTGGTAATGCACTTCGCGGTACAGCAGCCGGCCGTCGTCGCGTGCCAGCGCCCGCGCGTCTTCGCGCTCGGCGGCCGCCAGCGGAAGCGTTGCGCACAGACAGACGAGCAGCGCGACGCAGTGCGTGCGCGCATCGGCGGCGCGCGCGACAGCGGACGAGGACATGGACGGCTCCCGTGATGAGATTCACGGGACGTACGCCGGCAGTGCGTGGTGCGGATGCAGTTGGTTCAGCGCGCGTCCACGGCCTGCCGTGCGAGCGCGGGATCGTCGGCGAACAGGCCATCGACACCGGCATCGAGGAACGCGCGCATCTCGGCGATGGCGCCGGCCTCGTTGCGCGCATTGGCGCCGCCGCTGCGCAAGGCGCGCGGGAGATACGGATTTTCGGGACGGAACGTGTAGGGCATGACCTGCAGGCCGGCCGCGTGTGCATCGACGATCAATGTCGTGGGATCGAAACGGCCGCCGCGTCCGACGTCGCCGATCTGCGACTTGTGCGGCCCGAGCAGCGACGCATAGGCCGCGATCGCGCGCAGCCCATCCGCGGTGAGCATGTCGCGATAGCGCAGATCGCCGCCGGCGGCGTCGACATCCGCCGGCTTCGCGCGCGGATCGCCGATCAGCTGCAGCAGACGCAGATCGGGCAACACCGGCGCAGCGATGTCGCGCAGCGTGCGCAGGCTGGTCGGCTCGAACGACTGCACGACCAGCGGCACACGCGTGGCCACCGCGTGCTTCGCCAGCACGTCGATCACGGCCCGCTCCATCGGCAGACCGAGGCTGCGGAAGTGCGTCGGATGCTTGATCTCCGGAATCAGGCCGACCGGCCGGCCCGAATCGCGCACCAGATCGTCGAGCAGCACCAGGATCTCGTGCAGCGTGGGCACCGCGAACTGGCGGTCATACCAGACGCCGCGCAGCGCCGGCAGCGGTTCGCGTGCGCGCAGTGTCTTCAGCTCGGCAAGCGTGAAATCCTCGGTGAACCAGCCCGTGACCTCGCTGCCGTCGATACGCTGCGTGCGTCTGCGATCGGCGAACTGCGGATGCAGCGCGACATCGGTGGTGCCGCCGATCTCGTTCTCGTGGCGCGCGACCAGCACGCCGTCGCGGGTCATCACCAGATCGGGTTCGATGAAGTCCGCGCCGTCTTCCACCGCGCGCCGATATGCCGCGAGCGTGTGTTCGGGCATGCGCGCGCTCGCGCCGCGATGCGCGATCACGCGCGGGGCTTCGACGGCGGGCGTGGCGGCGGAGGCGACGCGATCGGGCAGGGTCATGGCGGCGGTGGCGATCAGCAGCAAAAGCAGGCAGCGCAGGGGGGACATCGGGGCATCGGCCGGTGCGAACGGGGACCTGCGAGCGTGGCAGCCGCGCATGTCAGCATCGCGACGATTGCCGCGCAGACGGTCACGCCCGAGAATGCGCGCATGGACATCTTCAAGGTTTTCACCCTCGAGGCCGCGCACCGGCTGCCGAACGTGCCGCCGGGCCACAAGTGCGCGCGCCTGCATGGACACTCGTTCCAGGTCGAGGTGCACGTGTCCGGCGAGCCGGGTCCGGAAACCGGCTGGATCATGGACTTCGGCGATCTGAAGGCCGCCTTCGCCCCCCTCTACGCCCAGCTCGACCACCACTATCTCAACGACATTCCCGGCCTCGACAACCCGACCAGCGAGCGTCTGGCGATCTGGATCTGGGAGCGGCTCAAGCCCGCACTGCCGGCGCTGAGCGCGATCGTGATCCGCGAAACCTGCACGTCGGGCTGCCGCTACACCGGCCCCTGAGTCGGCCGCCCTCCGCGCTGGAAACGGTTTCAAGTCACTGATCCACATACGAAACTGAATGCCTGACGACCGCTCGTCGGCTGTTTGTTGCAATGCAACATGGCTGCGGTATGCTGCACCGCACAAACCCGGCAGACCGCCGGCTCACGCAGGTAACCGCCATGTCCTACCAGCTCAACGAGCAGTTCACGGCCGCGTCGCGTCAGTTCGCCGATGCCGCCGCCCAGTTCAACCGTCTGACCCTCGAGAATGCCGAGACGCTGTTCGGCCTTCACCTGTCGACGCTCAACGACAACGCCCACGCCACGTTCGCCTTCGTCAACGAAGCGATCGAAGTGCGCGACATGGACGGCCTCAAGGCCCTGTGGCCGAAGGGCGCACAGGTTGCACGCGAGAACGTCGAGCGTCTCGTCAGCGCCGGCCAGGAGACCCTGGGCCGCACGGTGAAGACGCACGAAGCCATCGCCGGCCTCGCCAAGTCGCAGATCGAATCGGCCACCGCCGACGTCCGCGCCGAGGCCGAGAAGGTCGTCAAGGCGACTGCGAAGACCACCAAGCGCTGAAACGCGCTGCGGAGCTCCGGCTCCGTGCTCTGAACTCCGGGCGATCCCTCCCTCGCCCGTAGCCGACCCGGCAGCCCGCACGCTGCCGGGTTTTTTTATGCGCCGCGCACCGGGCCGGGCGGCAGCACCATGCGCGCCATCAGCCGCGCGCACAGCCCGTCGGGATCGTCTGTGCGCCCGGTGTGCACCGGAGAGACCTGGATCATCGAACTGCGCCGCGCGGTGAGCCAGTGGAACCGCGCACGCGCCGGCAGCGCGGCGATCGGCCCGCCGTCGGCATCGCCGCGACAGATGCGCACGATCGCGTCGAGATGCCGCTGCAACGTGTCGATATCGGCATGCGGATCGAGCGCGTGCAGCCGCACCGGATCCAGCGCGACCGCCGCAACGAGCGTGCGCGCACCCTGGCAGGACACGATGACGCCCGCGTTGATGAACTCCTCGCGTTCGACCCGGGGCACGACCCGGATCACCGCGTAGTCATAGACCCGCTGCATGCGCACGCTGCGCCTCCCCGACGAACGCCGACCGGTGCGCTAGGCGCGTGCAGAAGAACGCGACGTAGGCCGCGCGATGCGCATCGGCATCGGCGAACCGGTCTTCGCCGGCCAGCCAGCTGTCGGGCACCAGCGCCACGATGCGGCGGATGTCGTCTTCGGTGATCCGCGCCGACAGGGACGCATCGGCGGCGTCGAGCGCGGTCGCGAACGGCAGCAGCACGTGATCGGCGATGCGCGCGAACGGACCGGTCGCGATGCGCGTCGCGCTGTCCCAGTCGTGGTGGAAATACAGCGCCGCGCCGTGGTCGATCAGCATCAGCCGGCGGTGCCAGACCAGCAGATTGGTATTGCGCGCGGTGCGGTCGACGTTGCAGATGAAGGCATCGAACCAGACGATCCGCGACGCGAGATCGTCATCGGGCGGCTCGACCGCGGGATCGAAGTTGATCGCGCCGGGCAGGTAATCCAGCGCGAGATTGCAGCCCGCACTCGCGCGGATCAGATGCTGGATTTCCGAATCAGGCTCGGTCGCGGCCAGCTCGGGATCGAGATCGATGAACACGATCTCCGGCATCGGCAGACCCAGCAGACGCGCGAACTCGCCGCCGATCAGCTCGGCCACCAGCGCCTTCGCGCCCTGCCCCGCGCCGCGGAACTTCATCACGTACATGCCGTCGTCGTTGGCCTCGACCACCGCCGGCAGCGAGCCGCCTTCGCGCAGCGGCGTGACGTAGCGCGTGGCTTCGACGCTGCGGATCATGCGTCGAGTTCCGATCGCATCGGCAGCGACCAGTCGATCTGGGCGATGCCGCGCTTGCGCAGGAACTGGTTGGTCTTGGAGAAATGCCCGCTGCCGAGGAAGCCGCGATACGCCGACAGCGGCGACGGATGCGTGGTGCGCAGCACGCAATGGCGATTCGTGTCGATGACCTTGCCCTTGGCCTGCGCGTAACTGCCCCACAGCAGGAACACCAGATTCTCGCGCTCGCGGTTGAGCACATCGACCACGTGATCGGTGAAGCCTTCCCAGCCCTTGCCCTGATGCGCGCCGGCCTTGCCGTCTTCCACCGTCAGCACCGCATTGAGCAGCAGCACGCCGCGCTGCGCCCACGGCATCAACCAGCCGTGATCAGGGCGCGGCAGGCCGAGATCGCGTTCGAGCTCCTTGTACATGTTGTCCAGCGACGGCGGCACGCGCTGGTCCGGGCGCACCGAGAAACACAGCCCGTGCGCCTGCCCGGGCCCGTGGTACGGATCCTGGCCGAGGATCACGACCTTGACCGCATCGAACGGCGTCGCATCGAAAGCCGCGAAGATCTCCGGCCCCGGCGGATAGATCCGCGCACCCGCGGCCTTGCGCTGGCGCAGGAACGCCGACAGTGCCTGCATGTCCTCGCGGCGCAGCCAGTCGCCGACGTGCGCTTTCCAGGAAGGTTCGAGTCTGATGTCGGACATGCGGCGGCTCGATTGCGCTGGGCGCCACAGGGTAACGCGGACGCTCAGCCCGGCATCGCGGCGAGCCGCAACTGGAACAGCGCCTTGGTCGCCAGCACGCGTTCCTCGGCCGGCTTGACGACGAGATCGTTGGCGCCCGCGCGCAGCAGCGCGACCTGGTTGTCGTGATTGCCGTCGCCGGTCATCACCAGCACCGGCAGGCGGCGCTTGCCGTAACCGAAGTCGCGGCGCACCGCGCGCAGCAGGTCGTGGCCGCTGAGTTCGCCCTTGAGGTACACATCGGTCAGCAGCAGATCGGCGCCCGGTGCGGCCGGCCCGTCGCGATACGCGTCCAGATAGGCCAGCGCGTCTTCCGCGCTGAGCACGTGGGTCACGCGCATCTGCTGCGCTTCGAGCATGCGGCGGGTGGCGAGCGCGACCGTGCGGCTGTCTTCGACGTAGAGCACGTGCGCATCGGGAATCGGCGCCGGCTGCACGTAGCCGCGGATGAACTCCGCCAGCGCGCGCTGCCCCAGCGCCTTGTCGAAATGATCGGTGACGTCTTCGGTGAAGCGGCGCGCTTCGAGATGCGACTGCGCATCACCCGAGACCACGATCACCGGCACGTAGCGCTGGCCGGTGGCCTCTCGCACGCGGCGTGCGAGCTGCAGGCCGTCGCCGTCGGGCAGCGACAGCGCGGTGCTGACCAAGTCGACCGGCGCCGCATCGAGCGCGACCACGGCTTCCGCTAGGCCCGTGCATTCGACCACGTCGACATCGGCCAGCGCCTGCCGCAGGACATCGCCGATCAGCCGGCGCACGAGCTTCGAGCCGTCGACGACCATCACCCGGGGCGCGTCGCCGGCCAAATGACGGAGGTCCTGCATGGCTCAGGTGTCGGTGGGCCGCGTCTGGCGCAGGAAATGCCCGGTGACGATGCCACCGCCACACCAGCCCAGCGCGGTCGCGCCGGCCAGCACCGCGACGACGCCCATCAGCCCGAAACCGCGCAGCGCGAACGCCGCGCCGTAGCTCGCCGCGAGTTCCGCCAGCGGCGGCTGCAGCGCGAGCCCGGCCAATGCCAGCAGACCGAGCGCGACCGCGCCGGCGGCCAGCCCGTACCAGGCGCCGAGATACAGGAACGGCCGGCGGATGAAGCCGTCGGTGGCGCCGAGCAGCTGCAGCACGCCGAGTTCGTCGCGGCGCGACTGGATGTCGAGCCGCACTGTGTTGCCGACCACCAGCAATGCGCCGATGCCGAGCAGCGCCGCCAGCACCCAGACCACGCGGCCACCGAAGCGCAGCCAGCCGTCGAGCCGTTCGCGCCATTGCGCGTCGTGCTGGACGAGTTCCGATTCGGGTAGCGTGCGTAGCGATTGCGCCAGCAGCATCTCGTCGCCGCCCGGGGTGATGATCAGCACGTGCGGCAGCGGATTCTCGCCGAGCACGTCGATCGCATCGCCGAACTCGCCGCGCTCGCGCAGTTCCGCCAGGCCTTCGTCGGGCGAGCGGTGCACGACACTGCCGACGTCGCCGCGGCCGCGCAGTTCGCCAGCCAGCGCCTCGGCGCGCGGGCCGTCGACGTCCTGCTTGAGGAACACGCTGATCTCGCGCGAGGCGTCGATGCTGCCGCCCAGACGGCCGACGTTGTCGAGCACCAGCCACAGGCCGAGCGGCAACGCGAGTGCGACCGCCATGACGCCGATCGTCAGCGCAGCCGACCACGGCTTCTTGAACAGCCGGCCGAGGCTGGCGAGCACGCTGTAGACGTGGTGGTCGACCCAGGTGCCGACGGGCGAGGCGCCCTTGCGCACAGGTTGGTTGCGGGGCGCCTCAGGCATCGGCGAGGTCCTCCGGCGAGATGTCGTCGGCCAGCGTGCCGTGGTCGAGCACCAGCGTGCGCTTCTTCATGCGCTTGACCAGACCGAGGTCGTGACTGGCGATCAGCACGCTGGTGCCGCGCTCGGGCAGCTCGGCGAACAGCGCCATGATTTCGGCCGACAACGTGGGATCGAGGTTGCCGGTGGGTTCGTCGGCGACCAGCAGCATCGGCTCACCGACGATCGCGCGGGCGATGCCGATGCGCTGCTGTTCGCCGGCCGACAGTTGCGTGGGCAGCGCACGTTCGCGCGCGCCCAGCGCCAGGCGCTCCAGCACGCTGCGCACGCGCTTGCCGATTTCCGGCCGGCGCATGCCGCGCAGGATCAGCGGCAACGCGATGTTGTCGAACACGGTGCGGTCGGGCAGCAGGCGGTGATCCTGGAACACGACACCGATGTCGCGGCGATGCATCGCCACCTTCCGGCCGCGCACCTTGAGCAGATTGCGCTCGCCGAACACCACCGCGCCGCGGCTCGGCCGCTCGGCCAGATGGATGAGTTTCAGCAGCGTGCTCTTGCCCGCGCCGGAGTGGCCGGTGACGAACAGCATCTCGCCAGCCGCCACGTCGAAACTCACTTCCGACAGCGCCACGTGGCCGCCCGGATACTGCTTGCTGACGTTGTCGAATCGCAGAACGCTCATGCGCAGCAGTATCGCAGGGAATGTGGACAACAGCGTCATGAGGCGTGCGCCTTCCCTCTTCGCGGGAGAAGGCTCAAGCGCCGGCCTCGCATCCAAAAAAAGCCCCGCCGAAGCGGGGCTCTCATCACGCAGGCCGAGACCAGCGATCAGCGCTTGTCGTCACCCGAGACCAGACGACGCAGGCCGCGACCGATGCGGCTCAGCAGCGACGGCGCCTTGTCCGGTTTCGCAGCCGGTGCCGGACGTTGGGTCGGACGCACTTCGCGCGGTCCCTTGCCGCCGTTGCCCTGCGGCTTCTTCGACGCGTCGACCGCAGCCGTCGCGCCGTTCTGCGGCGATGCGCCCTCGGCGCCTTCGATCTTCTTGCCGGCGCGGCGGCGACGACGCTTGCGCGGCGGACGCGATTCGTCGGGCATCGCCTGCGCCACCGAACCGGCGGCATCGATCACCGGCTGCGTACCCGCGACGGCCGGCGCGGCCGCGGCGGCCTCGCCTTCGACGCGCGGCGGACGCGGCTTGCGCGGTCCGCGCTCGCCACGCCCTTCGCCACTGCCCGCCGAACGCGGACCCCGCGAACCGGGCGCACCACGACCGCCGGCACCCGCACCGCGGCCACCGCCCCGCTTGGCGTCTTCGACGGCGCGCGCCTCGCGCACTTCCTTGAAGATCTCGCTGATGCTCTCGCCGTCCTCGGCATCGAGTTCAATGCCTTCGCGCGGCGCGCGCGGCAGCGCGGTCAGCAGCTCGGAGGTCACCGGCTCGACCGGAATCTTCTGTTCGATGTAGGCCTCGATCTCCGGCAGGCTCTGCGCATAACGCTCGCAGGCGAAGCTGATCGCATCCCCCTCGGCGCCCAGACGCGCGGTGCGGCCGATGCGATGGACGTAGTCCTCGGCATCGAACGGCAGATCGTAGTTGTAGACGTGGCTGACGCCGTCGATGTGCAGACCGCGCGCGGCGACGTCGGTCGCCACCAGCAATTCGAGCTGGCCGGCCTGGAACTTCTTCAGCAGGCTCTCGCGCTTCTTCTGCGGCACGTCGCCCGACAGCACGCCGACCCGGTAGCCTGCCTTCTCCAGCGCCCGCGCCACGCGCTCGATGAACGCCTTGGTGTTGACGAACACCATCGTGCGCGCGCCTTCGCTGCGCGACAGCAGGCCCAGCAGCAGCTGCAGCTTCTCGTCGTCGGCGGGGAAATACATCACCTGCCGGACCTTGGCGTTGGTGATGAACTCGCTTTCGACGACCAGCTTCTCCGGCTCGTTCATGTGCTCGTACGCGAGCTCCAGCACGCGATGGCTCAGCGTCGCCGAGAACAGCAGCGTCTGGCGCTCGGTGCGGATCGGCATGCGACGCAGCAGGAAGCGGATGTCCTTGATGAAGCCGAGGTCGAACATGCGGTCGGCTTCGTCGAGCACGCACATCTCGCAGGCGTGCAGGCTGACCACCTTGTGCTGCTTGACGTAGTCGATCAGGCGGCCGGGGGTCGCGATGATGACGTCGGCGCCTTCGGTGAGGATCTGGCGCTGCTTGTCGTAGTCGACGCCGCCGTAGACCAGGGCGAACTTCAGGCCGAGGTGGCTGCCGAACTTCACCGCGTCCTTGTGGATCTGGATGGCGAGTTCGCGGGTCGGCGCGAGGATCAGCGCGCGCGGGTCTTCCGGCTTGCGGTCGGCCAGGGCCGGCTTCGACAGCAGGCGGTTGATCACCGCGACCAGGAAGGCCAGGGTCTTGCCGGTGCCGGTCTGGGCCTGGCCGGCGACGTCGCGGCCGTTGAGGGCCAGCGGCAGCGTCAGCGCCTGGATCGGCGTGCAGCGGGTGAACCCGGCCTCTTCCAGCCCGGCGAGCAGCGCCGGATGCAGGTCGAAGGACGAGAAGGTGATGTCGGTAAGAGGCTTGTCGCTCATGCGTAGGAAGGTGTCCGGGCGTCGCCGACTTGGAGGGCGCCGCGTGCTTGCGTGGGAGGCAGTCGCGACGGCAGACTGCCTGGGCGCAGGACGCATGGGTCGTCCCGCAGGAGCGCCACCTTGATTCCGGTCGGCGATCCCCCATTTTACATCCATCCCGGCGCCGCTGCTTCGAAGCGCGCCCCAGCCCCCCGGAGCCCCCTGTGACCGACGCCGTCATCCACGCCAGCGATTCCGATTTCGATGCCACCGTGCTGCAGTCCGACGTGCCGGTGCTCGTCGACTTCTGGGCGCCCTGGTGCGGCCCCTGCAAGATGATCGCCCCGGCGCTCGACGAACTGGCGGGCGATTACGCCGGCCGCGCCAAGATCGTGAAGATCGACGTGGACCAGAACCAGGCCACCGCGCTGAAGTACCACGTGCGCTCGATCCCGATGCTGCTGCTGTTCAAGGACGGCCAGGTGCAGGGCACGCAGATCGGCGCCGTCGGCAAGCCGCAGCTCGCCCAGCTGATCGACAAGGCCCTCTGAGGCCCATTCCGACCCCGCGACAGGCCGTCGGAAGACGCCCTGCCGTCTGAACCGACCGCGCGGCCACCGCTTGCCGCCGGTCGGACGCAGTGCTAGGTTTGCCCTGCTCCGGCGTGTGTACCGCGCGCCGCACCCATCTGGCGTCACTCCCGACTGTCCGTTTTCCTGCCGCCGCCCGTCCCGGGCGCTCGCAACCGAGCGAGGATTTTCCGCTTGTCCGACCACACATCCGATCCCGGCACGCCCGAGGGCGACTCCGCCGTGAAGCGCGTGCGCAAGCCGCGCGTGGCCAAGAAGGCCACCGATACCGCCTCTCCCGATTCCCAGTCCCAGTTGCCGTTGGCGACCCAGGACGCCTCCGCACCCAAGGCACCGCCCGCGAGCGCACCGCCGCCGCAGGCGGCCGCGCCGCAGTCCGAAGCGCCGAGGGCGTCGGGCGAGTCCGCACAGGGCGATGCCCCGCGCGGCAACCCGAACAACCAGGGCCAGAACGGCCAGCAGAACGGCGGCCAGCATCATGCCCAGCAGGGCGGCGAGCCGCGCCAGCACGGCGGCGGCCAGCAGCACCAGAACCGCGGCAACAATGGCGGCGGTGGCAACAACAACGAACAGGGCGGCAACAACCGCCGCGACCGGTTCAAGAACCGGCGCGATCGTCCGCGTGGTGGTGGCCGCGATGACGGCCTGCCGCAGGACGGTGGCAACGACCACGTCCAGCGCCTGCCGCCCCCGAACATTCCGGACGGGTTTCCGCAGTACACGCTGAGCGACCTCAAGCGCATGCCGGCGCACAAGCTGCTCGACATCGCCGACCAGCTGTCGATCGAAGGCGTGGCGCGTGCCCGCAAGCAGGACGTGATCTTCGGCCTGCTCAAGGTCCTGACCCGCCACGGCGAGGGCGTCGTCGCCGACGGCGTGCTCGAGATCCTGCCCGACGGCTACGGCTTCCTGCGCGCGGCCGAGGCGAGCTACCTCGCCGGCCCGGACGACGTCTACATCTCGCCCAGCCAGATCCGCCGCTTCAATCTGCGCACCGGCGACCATCTGCTCGGTCGCATCCGCTGGCCGAAGGACGGCGAGCGCTACTTCGCACTGTCGGTCGTCGACACGATCAACGGCGAGCCGCCGGAAGCCAGCAAGGGCAAGGTGCTGTTCGAGAACCTGACCCCGCTGTTCCCGCGCAAGCGTTTCAAGCTCGAGCGCGGCGACGGCTCCAGCGAGGACATCGCCGGCCGCATCCTCGATCTGATGGCCCCGCAGGGCAAAGGCCAGCGCGCCCTGATCGTCTCGCCGCCGAAGGCGGGCAAGACGATGATGATGCAGCAGGTCGCCAGCGCCATCACCTACAACCATCCCGACGTGCACCTGATCGTGCTGCTGATCGACGAACGTCCGGAAGAAGTGACCGAAATGCAGCGCACCGTGCGCGGCGAAGTCATCTCGTCGACGTTCGACGAGCCGGCCGCACGCCACGTGCAGGTCGCCGAAATGGTGATCGAGCGCGCCAAGCGCCTGGTCGAGCACAAGAAGGACGTCGTCATCCTGCTCGACTCGATCACCCGCCTCGCCCGCGCCTACAACAACGTCGTGCCGAGCTCGGGCAAGGTCCTGACCGGTGGCGTGGACGCCAACGCGATGCATCGCCCGAAGCGCTTCTTCGGCGCCGCGCGCAACGTCGAGGAAGGCGGTTCGCTGACCATCATCGCCACCGCGCTCGTCGACACCGGCAGCGCGATGGACAAGGTGATCTACGAAGAGTTCAAGGGCACCGGCAACTCGGAAGTGCACCTCGATCGCCGCATCACCGAGAAGCGCGTCTACCCGGCGATCAACGTCAACCAGTCGGGTACGCGTCGCGAGGATTACCTCATCGAGCCGGACCTGCTGCAGCGCATCTGGATCCTGCGCAAGCTCCTCCATCCGATGGACGAGATCGCCGCGATGGAATTCCTGCTCGACAAAATGAAGACCACGAAGTCCAACGACGAGTTCTTCTCGTCGATGAAGCGCTGACCGGTCCGCCGGCTCCCGCAAAGAAAAGACCCCGCTCGCGCGGGGTCTTTTCGTTTGGGTTTGTCTCCGCGTTCGAAGCGAAGCGGCGTGCGGCAGGCTCAGCCCGCGTCGCGGATGACGAATGCCGATTGCGCAGTGACGACCTGGCCGCCGGCCTGGGCCTGCTCGGCAGCGAGACATTCCGCCGAGCCGGTTTTCGACGCCTGCATGTTCCTCAGCATGTCGCGCGCCTTGCGCGAGCCCGTGTTCGCCACCTCGAGGGTCACCGGCGTGCTGACACGGGTCGTGATCGCCTGACCATCCACCTGTTCCGGCAACGTGCGCATGTCGGCGACCCAGTCGCGCGCCATGCGTTCGAAGGGGGCACGCGTGCGCTCGCGGGTGCCATCCGCGAACTCGACGGCATCCAGGCGCGCGCTGCCGTCGGGCTGCACGGTGTAGTGCACCGTCATGTTCGCCCCCAACCCGCGCCGCGCCGCTTCCACCGGATAACGCGGCGGCGCGGGATACGCCGAGCCGTCCGCCAGGCCCGGACCGTGGCTCCGGTATTCGGCGGCCAACTGCATCTGGTCGCCTGCCGCCGGCACCGCGCAGACGCCGAAGACCACGTAGGTCACACCGCCACGCGGGCGTCCCTCGATCACCGCCGGTTCGAACGCGAGATCGCGCGCACGGGCTTCGACGAAATCGCGAAGACCTTGGGACAGCTTCGGCGACGCTTCGATGTCGGTCGGCTGACCGCGTGCGTCGACGACGACCTTGACCATCGTGGGAAACGCCACGACCTCGGCAGCGTCTCGTGCACTCGCAGGAGCCGCAATCGCGAAGGCGAGAAGACTGCCCGTCAGCAGTATCGAATGTCGCATGGAACCTCCTTGTTCACGCCTTGGGCGTACGGAAAACGGAATCGACGGGCTCAGCCCTGGAACGGCGTCAACAGCTTGAAGCGCGAGGTTTCCGGCGTCATGCCGCCAGCCACCAGGCTGTCGGGGCTGAAGCCCGGCGGCGTCGGGGCGGCCCAGACGGGACGCTGCTGCTGGCCGGGGTGGTAGGCACTCCACTGGCCGTACGCGGCCGCCCGGTCGTCGCCCAGCCTGAAGTCGACGGGCACGCGCACCACCCAGTAATCACGGGTCGTGTCCTCACCCTGCTCGGGCGGGGTGAACGTCCAGTGCTTGAGTGCGTTGTCGATCGCGGTCTTCGACAGGGTGTTGCGGATCATCTGCATCTGTCGCGCATTGCCGAGTGCGGTCAGGTTGACCTGTTCGGCGACGACATCTTCAGCCTTGCCGTCGCGGCCGACCTTCACCAGCAGGTAGACCGTGCCCTTGCCGCCGATCTGCGCGATGTTCATCGGATAGCGCGGCGGACGCAGGTCGGCGCGACGCACGCTGGTGCGATCGGAATCAGAATATTCCTCGCCGAAGTGCGCACTGGCGATGCGCACGTGCATGTTGCCTTCGCTGTCGCCGACCGGCGTCGCGACCAGGCGCACGCTCATCTTCGCGCGTGCGAGCACGGGGGCGCCGTCGACGAGCACCGGTTCGAACCGCAGCGCCGGAATCGCGCGCTCGATCAGGTCGACGGCATGCGCCGGCAGTTTGTCCGGCTGGTCGAACGCGTGACCAGTGACCTTGCCCTCGCGATCGATGTCGACGTGACCCGTCACCAGCATGGAGGCTTCGACTTCCTGGCGCGCCTGACGCGCGCTCTGGGCATCGGCGACGGGCGTGGCGCCCGCGAGAAACGCGAGGGCGAGCAACGCGGAGAGCGTGCGGTTCATGGATGCTTCCTGCAGAGGACCGGGCCCCGACTGTGCCGTCTCCGGCAGCAAGGAACAAGCCCGGGCAGACCCCGGGTCCTCAGCGCTGCTCGCGCAGGAACCGCGCCATCGACACGCCGTCGCCGCTCTGGGCGGGGGCGAATTCGGCGGCGACGTCGATGAAGCCGCGCATCACCGCGACCTCGCGCGGGGTGCGGTTGAGGGTGTCGCGCAAGTCGGGGTCGGCGCCGGCGCGCAGCAGCCGACGGGCCAGGCGCAGCTGGCCGTGCAGGCCGGTCAGGTGCAGCGGGCCGAAGCCACGCTGGTCCTGCGAATCGAGCGAGACACCTTCGTCGAGAAGCTGTTCCATCGCCGCCAGCACCACGTCCTCGTCGCAGGCGGTACCGGGTTCGGCGCGGGCACCGAGCAGCAGCAGCAACGGGGTGACGCCGCCGGCCGCGGGCGCATCGACTTCTGCGCCGGCCAGCAATAGGGTGTCGAACAGCGCGAGCAGACGCGGCCGGTCGCGCGAGGTGAAGCCGTACAGCGCGGCGCAATGCAGAGGCGTCAGGCCCTGCGCATCGGTGGCGTGGATGTCGGCACCGGCGGTCAGCAGACGCGCGGCGAGATCGGGCAGACCGAGCGCTGCGGCGAGCATCAGCACGCTGACTTCGCCCGGCAGGCGCTGGTCGAGCGAGACACCGGAGGTCAGCAGACGATCGACAACCTCGGCGTGCCGCATGCTGACCGCCGCCGACAGCGGCGTCGCGCCGGACTGCGCGGCGCGCGCGGCATCGGCATCACGCGACAGCAGCAGCTCGACGACGTCGCGATGCCCGCCACCGGCGGCGCGCAGCAGCGCGGTGCAGCCCTGCGCGTCCACGGTGTCGACCGGGAAACCGAGATCCAGCAGGCGGCGCACGGCTTCGGCATCGCCGGCATTCGCGGCGGCCGGCAGATCGGCCGGTTCCAGCGCGCGACGCGGCAGCTTCCAACCGCGCCAGTCGAGCCAGTCGGCGAGATCGCGGCGACCGGCGGACAGGGCGACGCCCAACGGCGTCTGGCCGTCGGCGGCGCAGGCCGCCGGCGAGGCGCCATGCCGCACGAGCACCTTCAGTGCGCCTTCGCGGCCGAGCGCGGCGGCGAGATGCAGCGCGGTCATGCCGCGGGCGTCGCGAGCATCGAGGTCCACGCCGTGACCGACCAGGCGCTCGATCAGCCGCAACCAGCCCAGCCGGACGGCGAGCGACAGCGGCGGATCGCCGGCGGACGACGGCGCGAAGGGATCGGCGCCACGCGCCAGCAGGTCGAGCGCGAACGTCTCGTAAGCGCGTGCGGCCTGGTCGTCATCGCTGCAGGCGGCGAGATAGCGCGCGAGCGTGCCGGCGCCACCGGGCGACGCACCGTGGCGCAGCAGCGCCTGCAGGATCGGCAGATGTTGCGGGGCCGAGGCCAGCAGCGCGCACAGCGGCGGCGCGCCGGTGTCATCGGCCACTTCGACGTCGGCGCCCTGCGCGAGCAGCCATTCGATGCGGTCCAGCGACGGCGGCATCTCGGGATCGAGCAGCAGCCCGCCGAGATCGCGCGCGCCGAGCAGGCGCAGCAGCGGGCCCTGATCGTCGAAGCGGCCTTCGCGCAGGCTCGCGCGCAACAACAGGACCGGCGTGCGGTCGCTGGCGACGGCGCCGTCTTCGTCATCGCCGATGCCGATGTTGGCCGGCAGCGGGTAGTCGGGATCGAGCAGACGCACCAGCGTCCAGCGACCGGTCTCGGCGGCGCGGTCGACCGGCTTGCGACCCTCGGCATCGGCCACATCGGCCGGCACGCCGAGTTCGAGCAACCGCTGCAGCAGCGCGGCCGACGGCAGCTCCGCGGTGCAGGCCAGCATCACCGCATTGCGCCCCGCGACGTCGACCGCGGCGACATCGGCGTGTCCGGCCAGCAACGCTTCGAACGCGGACAGGCGACCGGCGCGTGCGGCTTCGAGCAGCGGCGTGCGGCCGTCGTTGTCGCGACCGCGCACGTCGGCGCCGGCGCCGAGCAGCGCGGCGAGAATGTCGTCGTGCCCCTGGAAAGCCGCCACATGCAGCGCGCTGCGACGCAGCGCATCGCGCGCATCCACGCGGGCCTTGTGCTTGAGCAGCAACTGCACGCCGGCGGCATCGTCCTCGTCGCCGCCGGCCGCGGCCAGCAGCGCAGGCGTGCCGCCGTCGACCTCGGCGCGCGCGCCGCGCTCGAGCAGGAACTTCGCCAGCCGCCAGTTGCCGACCGCGCAGGCCATGCCGAGCGGCGTCAGGCCGTCGTGGTTGCGCGCTTCGAGTTCGGCCGCGGCATCGCGCAGCAGCGCGGCGACGCCGGGATCGGAACTGCGCGCGGCCAGATGCAGCGGCGTATTGCCTTCGTGATCGGTGATCCGCGGATCGGCGCCATTGGCCAGCAGGGTCATCACCGCGTCGGGGCGGCCGTGCCAGCTGTCGCGGGTCGCGGCCAGCAGCGGCGTCATGCCGGCATGGGCGGTATTGACGTCGACGCCGCGCGCGATCAGTTCACGCAGCAGACGCAGATCCGGCAGCACCGCGGCCAGTACCGGCAGGCTGCGCTGGTCGCGATCGTCGACCGCCGGCAGCACGCGCACGTCGGCGCCGGCTTCGATCAGCGCCAGTGCGCGATCGACGCGACCGGCGCGCGCGGCGGCGTAGAGCGCGACATCGGGCGCCGCGTCGAGCGGTTCTTCCGACAACGCGACCGCGGGATCGCCCTGCATCTCGACGATCTGGATCGGCAGCGCCGCAGGCGGCGCGAGCCGTTGCAGCACGGCATGCAGGCCCAGCGAGGCGAGCACGGCGATGATCGCCAGCCCCGCGCGCGGGCCGATGCCGCCGGCCGGCAGCCAGGCCGGCATCAGCACCAGGGCGACGATCGCCGCCACGCACAGCGCTGCGCCGACGCCGCGCCAGTTGCCGGTCTCGCGCTCCGACAGCGCGCGCCAGTGCGTACGCAGGTCGCCGCCGTCGCGCTCGATCGCGTGCCACAACGGCCAGGTGCGCCAGAAGCCGATGACCGCGAGACCGACCGCGACACTCAACGCGAGCGCCGCGCCGAGTTCACCGCCCTGCCGCAACGCGGACAGCGGCCAGGCGACCAGCGCCGCGGTCGCGACCGTGGCACCGCCCCAGGCGCCGGCCAGCGACAGCAGATCGGTCCGGAGCGTCGCGCCCGCGGGGACGGCGCGCGTGCGCCAGCCGCGGACGACCAGCGCGAATGCCGGCTGTGCGAGCGCGCCGGCGACGGCGGCGAGCGGACCGCCGACGAGCGTCAGCGCAGCCAGCGCGATGCCGGCCAGAAGCACGAGGATCAGGGAACGGGCGAACGCGGACGACGGCCGCTGCGCGGACTCAGGCATCGGTGCCCCAGTCCTCCGTCAGTGGATCGTGGACCAGCCGCGGCGGCATCTGCAGATGGAATTTCTGCGTGCGCAGCTTCTCGCGCACCAGCGCGGCATCCTCGCGCGCGAGTTTGCGCTCGGGCGTCAGCGCCACATCGAGCACGAAGCTCAGTTCGCCCAGCTGCGCGCGCACCGGATCGGGCAGGACGTCGAACGCGTCGCGCTCGGCGAGGTACACGTAGGTGTCCGCCTTGCGCTGGCTTTTGTAGACGTAGGCGTGCATGGCCGAAGAACCGCGGAAACACGCTCGATTGTGCGGCAAAACCCCGGGCTTGGGTATTGCGGCAGGCGAGGCGAACACCGCGTGCGTCGACACCGTGTTCAGTGATAGCCCGCGTCGGCGGCCACCTTGCCGCGGAACACGCGGTACGACCACGCGGTGTACCCCAGGATCAACGGCAGCAGCACCACCAGCCCGGCCAGCACGAAGCCCTGCGACGACGGCGGCGATGCCGCCTCCCAGATGCTCAGCGACGGCGGCACGATGTTCGGCCACATGCCGAGCACCAGGCCGAGGAAGCCGAGCCCGAAGAAGCTCAGCGTCAGCAGGAACGGGCGCGCATCCCGGCCCTCGCGCATCGCGGCGCGCCACAGCCAGATGGCATTGACCAGCGCCAGCACCGGCACCGGCGACAGCCACCAGAAATGTCCGTTCTCGAACCAGCGCGCCATGATCTGCGAGTCCAGAAACGGCAGCCATGCGCTGACCAGGCCCATGAAGGCCGCGACCACCAGCACCAGCGGCCGGGTCAGCGTGCGCGCCATCTGCTGCAGCCGGCCTTCGGTTTTCAGGATCAGCCAGCCGCTGCCGAGCAGCGCGTAACCGAACACCACCGCGGCGCCGGTCAGCATCGAGAACGGGCTGAACCAGTCCAGCGCGCCGCCGGCGTACTTGCCCTCTTCCAGCGCCATGCCCTCGACCAGCGCGCCGAGGATCACGCCCTGCGCGAACGCGGCGAGCAGCGAGCCCAGCGCGAACGCGACACCCCAGAAGCGCTTGCCGCGCTGCGCCTTGAAGCGGAACTCGAACGCGACGCCGCGGAACACCAGTGCGATCAGCATCAGCAGCACCGGCAGATACAGCGCCGACAGCACGATCGCGTAGGCGCGCGGAAACGCTGCCAGCAGACCGGCACCGCCGAGCACCAGCCAGGTTTCGTTGCCGTCCCAGATCGGCGCGGCGGTCGTCATCATGTGGTCGAGCTGCTCGCTGTCTTCGGCGAACGGCGCCAGCACGCCCAGGCCCAGTACGAAGCCGTCGAGCAGCACGTACATCAGCACGCCGAAGCCGATCACGCCGAACCAGATCACCGGCAGCACGGTCTGCAGGTCGAGGTCCATCAGTCGTCTCCCACCGGGCCGTCGGCCGCCGAGATCGGCCGCATCGGCGTGCGCTCGCCCGCGTCGTGGTCGGGGCCGTCGTCGAAGGGCTGCGGGCCCTTGCGGATCATCTTGAGGATGTAACCACCGCCGGCGCCGAACACCACGGCGTAGGCGATGACGAAGGCGGTGAGCGACACAATGACGCTGGTGCGGTCGATGTCGCTGACCGCATCCGCGGTGCGCAGCAGGCCCTGGATCGCCCACGGCTGGCGGCCGATCTCGACGACGAACCAGCCCGCCAGCACCGCGATGAAGCCGCTCGGCGCCATCAGCCGCCAGGTGTTCAGCAGCCACTTCGATTCGAACAGCCAGCGCCGGCGCCACGCCCACAGCGAGACGACGGTGAGCAGCAGCATCGCCATGCCGATGCCGACCATGACCCGGAACGCGTAGAACACCGGCGCCACCGGCGGCCGTTCGTCGCGTGGCACCGCGGTCAGCGGCGCGATCGTGCCGTCCCAGCTGTGGGTGAGGATCACGCTGCCGAGTCGCGGGATCGCGATCTCGAAATCGTTGCGTTCCTCGGCGACGTTGGGCACCGCGAACAGCACCAGCGGCACGCCTTCGCCGGGCGCGCTCTCGTGCCAGTGCGCCTCCATCGCCGCGAGCTTGACCGGCTGCACTTCACCGGTCTTCAGACCATGCAGATCGCCGACGAAGATCTGCAGCGGCACGGTGATCGCCGCGAACGCGACCGAGAGCTTGAGCATCCGCGTCGCGGCATCGACGTGTTCGCCGCGGCGCAGATACCAGGCCGCCACGCCGCCGATGACGAAGCACGTGGTGATGAACGCCGCCAGCGCCATGTGCGCCAGCCGGTACGGAAACGAGGGATTGAAGATGATCGCCATCCAGTCGGCCGGATGGAACACGCCGTCGATCAGCTCATAGCCCGCCGGCGTGTGCAGCCAGCTGTTGGCCGAGAGGATCCAGAACGTCGAGATCAGCGTACCCACGGCGACGAGACACGTCGACAGGAAATGCAGCTTCTCCGACACCCGGCCCCAGCCGAACAGCATCACGCCGAGGAAGCTCGCCTCGAGGAAGAACGCCGTCAGCACTTCGTAGCTCAGCAGTGGCCCGAGGATGTTGCCGGCCGCGATGCTCAGCGCCGACCAGTTGGTGCCGAACTGGAAGCTCATGACGATGCCCGACACCACGCCCATGCCGAACGACACCGCGAAGATCCGCATCCAGAAGAAATACAGCTCGCGCCACACCGGATCGCGCGTGCGCAGCCAGCGGAATTCCAGGAACGCCAGCCAGCTCGACAGGCCGATCGTGAAGGCCGGAAACAACACGTGGAACGAGATCACGAATCCGAACTGGATCCGCGACAGCAGCAGGGCGTCCAAGAAGGGCTCCGGTGGGGCGGCGCGCCACGAGTCTGCGGGCGCGCGCGTGAAAGCGGGATGCGGCACGGCGTCGCGCGACATCGCGTCGCGCCCCGACCATGACCTTCGCCAGAGCGGCCCGGGCAGCGGCGCCCGTTACACTTCGGCTTCTTTTCGCTTCATGGGACCGTCGAATGCGTCGACTGCCGTTGAGCTGGGTGCTCGCCTGCGCCCTCGTGTCTCCCGCCGCCCTGGCGCAACCGTCGCAGCCGCTGACGATGGAGCGGATCATGGCCGATCCGGACTGGATCGGCGCGCCGGTCGAGGGCGCGTGGTGGCGCTGGGATGGCCAGGCGGCGTACTACACCCGCAAGCGCGAGGGCAGCAGCGTCCGCGAAACCTGGCAGCAGCCGCTCGCAGGCGGTGCGTCGACCCGCGTCGAAGACGGCGCCCGCGCCGACCTCGATGCGCAGAACCCGATCACCGATGCCACCGGCACGCGCATGGCCTTCCTGCGCAATGGCGATCTGTTCGTGCGCGATCTGCGCACCGGCGCGCTGACCCAGGTCACGCGCACCGAAGCGCCGGAAGCACAGCCGCAGTGGTCCACGACCGGCGGTCTGGTCTGGCGCGCCGGCAACGACTGGTTCGGCTGGGACGCGCAACGCGGCACCACGCAGCTGGCCAGCCTCAAGGCCGAGGACGATCCGGCCAAGCCGCCGAAGGACGACGACCTGCGCGACCGTCAGCTGCGCATGATCGAAACGCTCCGCGTCGAGCGCGACCGCCGCGACGGCCTGCGCACGCAGAACGAGGCCTGGCGCCGCAGCGACGCGACACGCGCGCCCGGCCCGGTGTTCCTCGGCAAGGACGTCACGATCGCCGGCAGCGCGCTGTCGCCGGCGGGCGACCGGCTGATCGTCGTCACCACCGCCAAGAGCGGCGATGAAGGGCGCGAAGGCAAGATGCCGCGCTACGTCACCGAATCGGGCTACGAGGAATTCGAGGACGTGCGCACGCGCGTCGGCCGCAACGATCCGCTGCCGCACACGCTGTGGCTGGTGGACGTGGCCAGCGGCCAGGCGCGCGAGCTCAAGACCGACACCCTGCCCAGCATCGGCACCGATCCGCTGGCCGATCTGCGCCGCGCGGCCGGCAAGGACGCACTCAAGGGCAATCGCCCCGTGCGTCTGGAACTCGACGGCCGCGGCGGTGGCGGCGGTGCGATCCGCTGGAGCGACGACGGTCGCAGCGTCGCGCTGTCGATCCACTCGGTTGACAACAAGGACCGCTGGCTCGCCACTGTCGATCTGTCCGGCGCGACGCTGCAGAATCGCGACCGCCTGACCGACGCCGCGTGGATCAACTGGGATTTCAACGAGTTCGGCTGGCTGCCCGACAACCGCACGCTATGGTTTCTGTCGGAAACCTCCGGCTACTCGCATCTGTATCTCAACGACGGCGGCCGCTCGCGCGCGCTGACCTCGGGCCAGTGGGAAGTGTCTTCGCCGGTGATGTCGCGCGACGGCAGCCGCTTCTTCTTCCTGTGCAACCAACAGTGGCCGGGTCGTTACGAGGTGTGCAGCGCGAATGGCGGCACCGTCAGCGAACTCACGAAGACCGGCGGCATCGAGGACTTCGCGCTGTCGCCCGACGAGACCCGCCTGCTGCTGCGCACCTCCAGCAGCTACACGCCGGCGCAGCTCGCCGTCGCCGATGTCGCCGGTGGCGAAGTGCGCGTGCTTACCGACACCCGCACGGCCGAGTTCAAGGCCCACGACTGGCTGCAGCCCGAGTACGTGCAGATTCCATCCAAGCACGGCGCCGGCACGGTCTGGGGCAAGTTCTATGCGCCGGAGAATTACGAGCCGGGCCGCAAGTATCCGGTCGTGCTGTTCGTGCACGGCGCCGGCTACCTGCAGAACGTCAGCGACCGCTACCCGAACTACTTCCGCGAACAGATGTTCCACAACCTGCTGGTGCAGCAGGGTTACATCGTGCTGGATCTCGATTTCCGCGCGTCCGCCGGCTACGGCCGCGACTGGCGCACGGCGATCTACCGGCAGATGGGCCACCCGGAACTCGAGGATTACCTCGACGGCATCGACTGGCTGGTCGACAACCACCAGGCCGACCGCGACCGCGTCGGCATCTACGGCGGCAGCTACGGCGGCTTCATGACCTTCATGGCGCTGTTCCGCGAACCCGGCGTATTCAAGGCCGGCGCCGCGCTGCGCCCGGTCACCGACTGGTCGCAGTACAACCACGCCTACACCGCCAATATCCTCAATACGCCGGACATCGATCCCGAGGCGTACCTGAAGTCCTCGCCGATGGAATATGCCGACCGCCTGCAGGACAACCTGCTGATCGCGCACGGCATGATCGACGACAACGTGTTCTACAAGGACTCGGTGATGATGGCCCAACGCCTGATCGAGCTGCGCAAGGACAAGTGGGAACTGGCGAGCTACCCGCTCGAGCGCCACGCCTACCAGCACCCGGCCTCGTGGTACGACCAGTACCGCCGCATCTACGAGCTCTTCGAGCGCACGCTGAAATGACCGCGCCCGGCCCGTTGCCGGCGGTCGAGCTGCTGCGGCCGTCGCCGTGGAAGATGCTCGCGCTGCTGGCGATTTGCGCCGGGTTCGTGTGGATGGCGGTCGTCATCGGCGAGCGCCATCTGCTGATCGCGTGGCTGTGCGGTGGATTCTTCGGGCTGTGCGCGCTGGTCGCACTGGTGTCGCTGTTGCCCGGCGCGAACCACCTGCGGCTCGATGCCGATGGCATCGAACTGCGCTCGCTGTTCCGGGTCACCCGCTGGGGCTGGCGCGACGTCGTGCGTTTCGGCCCGACACGCGTCGGCCTGCACACGATGGTCGGCATCGATTTCGCCGACCACGTGGATGCCGCGGCACGCCTGCGCCGCGTCAATCGCGGACTGACCGGCTTCGATGGCGCCCTGCCCGACACGTTCGGACACAAGGCGTCCGTCCTCGCGGCGAAGCTGGAAACCTGGCGCCAGGCACACGCCTGAGCACAGCGCCGCATCGACCGGGATCCATGCCGCCACATCGGGGCCGCCTACAATGCGGGCCATGAATGATTTCGACACCGTCCGCGATTACCTGACCGGCCTGCAGGACCGGATCTGCCATGCGATCGAAGGCGCCGACGGCCGCGCCCGTTTCGTCGAAGACCTGTGGCAGCGCGCAGAAGGCGGCGGGGGTCGCACCCGCATCCTGCGCGACGGCGCGGTGTTCGAGCAGGCCGGCATCGGCTTTTCCGATGTCTCCGGCACGGCCCTGCCCCCGTCGGCCAGTGCCAACCGTCCGGAACTCGCCGGCGCCTCGTGGCGCGCCTGCGGCGTGTCGCTGGTGTTCCATCCCCACAATCCGCACCTGCCGACCACGCACGCCAACGTGCGCCACTTCCGCGCCGTGCGCGACGGCGAGACCGTGGCCTGGTGGTTCGGCGGCGGCTTCGATCTGACGCCGTTCTACCCGGTCGACGAGGACGTGCTGCACTGGCACCGCACCGCGCGCGATCTGTGCGAACCCTTCGGCGGACAGGCGCGCTACGACGCGCACAAGCGATGGTGCGACGACTATTTCTTCCTCAGGCACCGCAACGAGACGCGCGGCGTCGGCGGCTTGTTCTTCGACGATCTGCATGGCGATTTCGACACCGACTTCGCCTACATGCGCGCAGTCGGCGACGGCTTCCTCGATGCCTATCTGCCGATCGTCGAGCGCCGCACGCACACGCCGTACAGCGAGGCGGAGCGCGAGTTCCAGCTGTATCGCCGCGGGCGCTACGTCGAGTTCAACCTGGTCTACGACCGCGGCACGCTGTTCGGCCTGCAGTCGGGCGGACGCGCCGAATCGATCCTGATGAGCCTGCCGCCGCGCGTGCGCTGGGAATACGGCTTCACCCCGGCGGCCGGCAGTGACGAATCGCGTCTGGCCGGCTACCTGCACCCGCGCGACTGGCTCGCCGAGCTGGCCTGAACACGCCGGATCGAGCCGGTGACCGCATTCGATGACGCCACGCAGCCAGTTCCCGAATTGGGCGGCCTGCGCCTGCTGCATGTCGATGACGCCCTCTTGGCATTCGACAAGCCCAGCGGCCTGCTGTCGGTGCCTGGCCGCGGCGCGGACAAACAGGACTGCCTCGCGACCCGCGCCCTGGCGCAGTGGCCGGATGTGCGCGTCGTGCATCGACTGGATCAGCCGACCTCGGGCGTCATCGTGCTGGCGCGGAACGCAGAGATGCAGCGCGCGCTCGGCGATGCCTTCGCCGAACGTCGCGTCGACAAACGCTACGTCGCCATCGTCGATGGCTGGCCCGACGCCGATGCCGGCACGATCGATCTGCCCCTGCAGGCCGACTGGCCGAACCGGCCGCGGCAACAGGTCGACCGCATCAGCGGCAAGCCCGCGCTGACCGGCTGGCAGGTCCTGTCGCGTACGCAGACTGCAGAGGGCGCGCCCTGCACCCGCCTGGCGCTGATGCCCGAAACCGGTCGTACGCACCAGCTGCGCGTGCATCTGCAGGCGATCGGTCATCCGATCCTCGGCGATGCGCTGTACGCCACAGCCGAGGTGCAGGCGCGCGCGACGCGCCTGTTGCTGCACGCGGAATCGCTGACGCTCGAGCATCCGGCGACCGGCGCATCGCTGCACATCGACTGCCCGGCGCCGTTCTGACGATGGGCTTCGCCCGCGAAGCCGATACGACATCCGCGCGACGAATTCCGGACATAAAAAAGCCCCGCAGGCAGGGGGGGCCTACGGGGCTCGGGGAACCGGGCGCGGGGAGACGCCTGATGGTTCCGGTCGATCACTCCAGGGGAAGGAAGCGATCTGGCGACAGACCTTGCATCTGTCGAGGGACATAAGACCATTCCGTGGATGGATGGATCGTGAAGATTCCGGTTAATTTTCTGTTGGATTCAGGCCGCATTTACTCGCATGTCGCGCAGATTGCGGCGTCGCCACACACGGCACATTTCGCCGACGAAACGCGGATCAATGCGCCTCGTCCCAGTTGTCGCCGATGCCGCTGTCGACGACCAGCGGCACCCGCAGTTCGCCTGCGCGGGTCATCCGGGTCACGACCTCCGACAACAGCGTGTCGACGAAATCCAGATCCGCTTCGAACACCAGTTCATCGTGCACCTGCAGAATCATCTTCGCGCGGTCCGCGTGATCGGCGATCCAGCTGTCGATCGTGATCATCGCGCGCTTGATGATGTCGGCCGCGGTGCCCTGCATCGGCGCGTTGATCGCGGCGCGCTCGGCGCCGGCGCGCTGCGAGGGATTGCCCTTCTGGATGAAATCCAGCGTCAGCCGCCGGCCGAACACCGTCCCGACGTAACCGGTCTCGCGCGCCTGCAGCCGGGTGCGGTCCATGAAGTCGCGCACGCCCGGATACCGCGAGAAGTACAGCGCGATGTAATCCTGCGCCTCGCCGCGGCCGATGCCGAGATTGCGCGCCAGACCGAAGGCACTCATTCCGTACATCAGGCCGAAGTTGATCGCCTTGGCCGCGCGGCGCTCGTTGCCCGTGACCTCGTCCAGCGGGCGGGCGAAGACTTCGGCCGCGGTCGCGCGGTGGATGTCGACGCCGGATTCGAACGCACGCACCAGACCCGGATCCTCCGACAGATGCGCCATGATCCGCAGCTCGATCTGCGAGTAGTCGCAGGCGATCAGCTTGCGGCCCGGCGGCGCGACGAAGGCGCGGCGGATGCGGCGGCCGTCGTCGGTGCGGATCGGAATGTTCTGCAGGTTCGGATCCGACGACGACAACCGCCCGGTCGCCGCGCCCGCCTGGTGATAGCTGGTGTGCACGCGACCTGTGTCGGGATTGATCATCTCCGGCAGCTTGTCGGTATAGGTGCTGCGCAGCTTCGCGAGTCCGCGGTATTCCAGGATCACCCGCGGCAGTTCGTGCTGGTCGGCGATCGCCTCCAGCGCTTCCTCGTTGGTGCTCGGCTGGCCCTTGGGCGTCTTGACGACCGCCGGCAGCTTCAGCTCGTCGAACAGCAAGGCGCCGAGCTGCTTGGGCGAATCGAGGTTGAAGGTGCGGCCGGCGAGTTCGGTCGCCTTCTGCTGCGCGGCGAGCATGCGCTTGGACAGGTCCGCGCTCTGCCGGCGCAATTCGTCGGCATCGACGCGCACGCCGTTGGCCTCGATGCGCGCGAGCACCGGCACCAGCGGCATCTCGATGTCGGCGTACACGCGTGCCAGACCCGCATCGGCCTCGATCCGCGGCTTCATGACCCGATGCAGCCGCAGGGTGATGTCGGCATCCTCGGCGGCGTATTTCGACGCATCGTCGATGGCGACCTGCGAGAACGAGATCTGCTTGGCGCCCTTGCCGGCGACGTCCTCGAACTTGATCGTCTCCATGCCCAGATGACGCTTGGCAAGCGAGTCGAGATCGTGGCGGGCGATGCCGGCGTCGAGCACGAAACTTTCGAGCAGCGTGTCGTCGGCGTAGCCGCGCACCTCGACGCCGTGTCGGCGCAGCACGTGGATGTCGTACTTGCCGTGCTGGCCGAGCTTGCGCTTCGCCGGGTCTTCGAGGACGCCGCGCAATGCATCGAGCACCAGCGCGCGATCCAGCTGCGCCGGTGCGCCGGGATAGTCGTGGCCGACGGGAATGTAGGCGGCGCGGCCGGGCTCGATCGCGAAGCTCAGACCGACCAGGCCCGAGCGCATCGCGTCCAGCGCGTCGGTCTCGGTGTCGAACGCGAACGCGTCGGCGGCCTGCAGCTGCGCAACCCAGGCATCGAGCTGTTCGCGCGTCGTGACCGTCTCGTACTCGCCCGGCACCGACAGCGCGGGATCGAGCGTCGACGGCGGCGCGGGCATCGTGACCGCGGCAGTGCCTGCGGGCGCCGCACCCGTCTCGCCAGCGGCGGCGTCGAGATCCTTCAAGGCCTGGCCGAAGCCGTAACGCGCGTACAGCACGCGCAGCGCATCCACCGCGCGCGGGCGCAGGATCAGGGTCTCGGGCCCGCCGTCGAGCGCGACATCGGTCTTGATCGTCGCCAGCTCGCGGCTTAGCGGCAGCTGGTGCAGCGCCTCACGCAGGTTCTCGCCGATCTTGCCCTTGATGTTGTCGGCGTTCGCGATCACGCCATCGAGCGATTCGTACTCGGTCAGCCACTTCGCCGCGGTCTTGGGTCCGCACTTCGGCACGCCGGGAATGTTGTCGATGCTGTCGCCCATCAGCGCGAGCAGGTCGACGATCTGGTCGGCGCGGACGCCGAACTTCTCGACCACGGCCGCGTCGCTGTCCATGCGGCTGCCGCTCATCGTGTTGACCAGGGTCACGCGCGGGCGCACCAGCTGGGCGAAATCCTTGTCGCCGGTGGAGATCGTCACCTCGATGCCGGCGTCAGCGGCCTGCAGCGCCAGCGTGCCGATCACGTCGTCGGCCTCGACGCCCGCAACGCGCAGGATCGGAAAGCCCAGCGCCTCGACGATCGTGCACATCGGTTCGACCTGCGCCTGCAGTTCGTCGGGCATCGGCGGACGGTTGGCCTTGTACTGGTCGTAGAGATCGTCGCGGAAGGTCCTGCCGGGCGCATCGACGACGAACGCCGCGAAGTCCGGCGCTTCCTTCAGCGTCGCGCGCAGCATGTTGACGATGCCGAACAGCGCGCCGGTGGGTTCACCGTCGGCATTGCTCAGCGGCGGCAGCGCGTGGAACGCGCGATACAGGTACGAGGACCCGTCGATCAGGATGAGGCGTTTCATGCCGTCGATTCTACCGCCGCGCCCCGCGCAGCCCGTGAGACGCATCACCCCGTGGCGATCCCCCGCCCCGCATACTGGCCGCCCTTCGTCCGCGCCGGAGTTCGCCATGCACAGGTTCCGCACCGCCCTGCTCGCCACCGCCCTGCTGGGCCTGTCCGCCTGTGCGACCAGTGGCGGTTCCGGCCTGCCCGAAGGCGTGCCCGCCGATGCCGAGCAGGTGACCCGCACCGAGTCCAACGGCGACCAGATCACCGAGTACCGCATCGCCGGCCAACTGCGCGCGGTGCAGGTCGTGCCTTCGCGCGGTCCGGCGTACTTCCTCTACGACCGCGACGGCGACGGCAGCATCGACGGTGACCGCGACGACGTGCCGCAGACCTATTTCAAGCTGTTCGGCTGGTAAGTCCGTGGGCGAGGCGCTGCGCGTCGCGCTGGTCGGCTACGGACTCGCCGGCCGCGTGTTCCATGCGCCGCTGATCCGGGCGACGCCCGGACTCGCGCTGCACACCGTCGTGTCCAGTGACACGGGCAAGGTCCACGCGGACCTGCCCGACGTGCGCGTGGTCGGTGATCCGCAGCGCGCCTTCGCCGACCCCGCGATCGATCTGGTCGTCATCGCTTCGCCCAATGTCACGCACGCGCCGCTGGCCATCGCGGCGCTGCAGGCCGGCAGGCATGTGGTCGTCGACAAGCCGTTCGCGATCGATCTGGCGCAGGCGCGGACGGTCGCCGCGGCGGCCAAGCCGAGTGACCGGCTGCTCGCCGTGTTCCACAACCGTCGCTGGGATGCCGATTTCCTCGCGCTGCGCGCGCTGCTCGAAGCCGGCACGCTCGGCGAGATTGCCGAAGTGCATTCGCATTTCGACCGGTTCCGCCCCACCGTGCCCGACCGATGGCGTGAACGCGCAGGCCCGGGCGCCGGACTGTGGCTGGATCTGGGCCCGCATCTGGTCGATCAGGCCCTGCAGTTGTTCGGCGTGCCGGAAGCGGTGCAGGCCGACATCGCGATCCAGCGCAGCGGTGCGGAGGTCGATGACTACGTCCATGTGGTCCTGCGCTATCCGCGGCTGCGGGTGATCCTGCATGCCGGCGCGCTGGTGCCAGGCGCGGGCATGCGCTTCGCCGTGCACGGCACGGGCGGCAGCTGGTTCAAGCACGGGCTCGATCCGCAGGAAGCCGCGTTGCGCGCAGGCGGCGTGCCGGGCGGGGAGCACTGGGGCGTCGATCCAGCACCCGGCCGGCTGCTGCGCGTGGACGCCGACGGCGCGCTGCGCGATGCACCATCGCCGGCACCTGCGGGCGATTACCGCGCGTTCTATGCCGGCATCCGCGATGCGATCCGCGACGGTGCCCCGCCGCCGGTCACGCTCGACGAAGCACTCGATGTCATGCGCGTGCTGCAGGCGGGCATCGACAGCGCGGCGAACGGGCACGTCGTGGCACTGACGTAGACACATATGCGAACGGCGCCCCGAATCCGGGACGCCGTCCGTGTGACGCACGCGCGGAACGCGATCAGTTCTGCAGCAGCTCACCCACCAGCGCGTCGGCGCCGTAGACCGATTTCAGCGACTCGATGATCGCCGCGCTGTGCACCGACACCGTGCGGTTGAGCTTGGGGTCGTACCAGAAGCTGCCGCCCAGCGAATGGATGTTGCCGTCGAATGCGAGGCCGATGACCTGCGCGTCGCGGTTGATCACCGGGCTGCCGGAGTTGCCGCCGATGATGTCGTTGGTGCTGACGAAGTTGAAACGCGTGTCCCGGGCGATGCGGCCTTCCGCGTCCAGCCAGCGCTTCGGCAACGCGTACGGCTCGGCGCCGGTGTTGCGCGCGAACACGCCGCCCATCGTCGTGAACGGTTCGATCGCCTTGCCGTTCTCTTCCCAGCCGGCCACGTCGCCGTAGGACAGGCGCAGAGTGAAGGTCGCATCCGGATACACCGTGGTGCCGAGCTTCTCGAAGCGCACCTTGGCGATCTGCATGGCGGCGCGCGATTCGATCGACGCCACCTCCGACTCCTGCCGCTGGCGCACCGTGCGCGCCGGCGCATCCACCGCGCGGGCCAGGCGGATGAAGGGATCGTCCGAGGCTTCGATCGCCGCGGCGCCGCCGTTCCACAGACGCTCGCGCTCGGCGACGTCGGCGAGCTTCGAGCCTTCGACGAGCGCCTTGGCGACCTGCGCCGGCGACTGCGTGCCGAGCACGGCCTTCACCAGCGGATCATCGGTACCCAGCAGTTCGCGGAACTTGGTCAGCGACCAGGTCAGCTTGGCGATCTCGAACTCGGGATACACCGGCGCCTTGCTCAGCAGGGTCTGGCGCAGGCGGCCCTGGCCGGCGTCCTGGAACTCGGGCAGGCGTGCGTCGTTGGCCTTCGCGCGCTCGGTGCCGCCGCGCACCAGCGTGCGGGCGATACCGAACAGGCGCGAGTCGAAACCACGGCCCTGCTCGAGCAGCATGTACGGCACGGCGAGCTGCCGCGCGACGACCTGCGCCGCTTCCACCTCGTTCCACGGCGCCGCGTCCACGCCCTCGCGCAGACGCGCTTCCCCGGCACGCTTGCCGGCGAACACCTGCGGGTCGAGCAGCGCCTGCAGCTGGCCGCGGAACACCTTGTAGCTGTTGTCGGTGAAGGTCAGGTCCGACTGCGCCTGGCGCGTGGCTTCCTCGTTGACGCGGCCGTACTGGCCGAGCATCGCGCGGCGCTCGGCCAGCCACAGCAGGTTGTTGATCAGGCTGACGTCACGCACGGTTTCCAGCTGCGCGACGGTGAGCTGGCGCTGGGTGCGGCCCGGGTGGCCGGTGACCATGACCAGTTCGCCCGGCTCGGCGCCTTCGGGCTTGAGCGTGAAGTGGTGTTCGACGTTCGCCGGCTTGCCGTCCTCGTAGGCGCGCAGCAGCGCGGCGTCGAGGTTGTAGCGCGGGAAATTGAAATTGTCGGGATCGCCGCCGAAGAAGCCGACCGAATACTCGGGCGTGAACACCAGGCGCACGTCGGAATAGCGGTGGTAGCGGTAGAGATGCTGCTGGCCGCCGTTGTAGAGCTCGACGACGTCGCAACGCGTCTTCGCTTCATCGTCGCCGACGCATTCCGATTCGATGCGGCTCTTCTCGGCATTGCGCGCATCCACGTAGGCCTGGCCCTGCTTGCCTTCGGCCGCGCTGGCCAGCCGTCCGCTGACGTCGGTGATCGCGCGCAGCACGTTGAGTTCCTCGGCCGGGCACTGCAGTTCCTCGCCGCGTGCATCGGCGACGAAACCGTCGTTCTGCAGATCGCGCTGCGGCGAGGACAGACCCTGCACGCAGCCGACGACGCAATGCGCATTGGTCAGCACCAGACCGTCGGGCGACACGAACGAACCCGAACAGCCACCGGCGAGGCGCACCGAGGACTGCATCGCGTGGTCCACCCACGCCTGGTCGGGCGTGAACTGGTACTGCGCCTGCAACTGGGCCTTGGGCAGATTGTCGAGCGTCCACATGCCTTCGGCGGCGAATGCGGCGGGCACCCCTGCAAGGGCGAACAACCCGCCGACCGTCGCGACGAGGCGCGTGCGTGTCCGGGGGCGGAATGGGACGGGCGTGGAAGCGGCGGACGCCATGGAATCTCCAGTCGAAGCGGCCGCGTCGCGGCCGAAGGCCGCCCAGCGTACGCGCACGCGTCCCGTCGGGCGTGTCCGGAAGGTCATGGTCAGGCATGCCGGTTTGGTCTACACGCCGCATTCACGTACGATCGGTGCGCGCGCGACACACGGAGGGCTGTCGCCAGTCCTCCGAGGAGCCCGATGCACCACCCCGACCGCCGCAAACCCGATCATCCGGACGCCGCCGCACTCCGCGCCGGGCTCACGCCTGCGCAGACCAGCGCGATCGCGACACTCGAACAGTTCGGCTGGACCCTGCGCTTCGTGCGCCGTCCGCTGTTCCGCGACCCGGTGCCGGTGCTGTTCGAGAAGAACGGCAGCCGCTGGATCGTCGTCGATGGCGACGGCACGCTCGACGAAAGCCAGAGCTTCGAAATCCGCGACTGACGCCCGCCGGCCGACGCTGCCGGCGGTTCAGCTGAATGCGCACGACCGTCACGACAGGACCGCTAGCATCCGGCCGTCTTCCACGACAGGAGCGGCCGATGTCTTCGTTTTCCATCTACCTCGTGGGCATGGCCGTGCTGATCGGCGGACTTGCCTACGGCGCCCACCTCGCCGGCCTCGCGCCGCAATGGATCGCCGTCGGCGTCATCGTGCTGCTGGGCCTGGGCATCGTGAAGGCGGTCTCGCGCACGCGGCGTCCGGATCCGCCGTCCGCCTGATCGACGGGCGGCGGCGTCAAGCCGGCTGCAGGTTCGCGTAGGCCAGCACCAGCCACTTGCTGCCGGCATCGTCGAAATTGACCTGCACGCGTGCATGCGCGCCGTCGCCTTCGATGTCGGTGACGGTGCCGCTGCCGAACTTCACGTGGGTGACGTTCTGGCCCAGACGCACGCCGACCGACGGTGCGAGGCTGGCGTGGCCGAAATCGCGCTGGCGCTGCGGGAACGAGGCGCGCGTGGGCTGCGCCTTCGGCCGCACTTCGTGCAGCAGCACCGGCGGGATCTCGCGCAGGAAGCGTGACGGCACGCCGAACATGTCCTGGCCGTGCAGACGCCGCGCTTCGGCGTAGGTCAGCACCAGTTTCTGCCGCGCGCGGGTGATGCCCACATAGGCGAGCCGGCGCTCTTCCTCCAGGCGCCCGCTTTCCTCGGCGGTACGCGCGCTCGGGAACAGGCCCTCCTCCAGACCGACCAGGAACACCAGCGGAAATTCGAGCCCCTTGGCGCTGTGCAGCGTCATCAGCTGCACCCCGTCCTCGCCGGCCTGGGCCTGGCTTTCGCCGGCTTCCAGCGAGGCGTAGGCGAGGAACGCGACCATCTCGGTCAGCTGCGCGCTCTCTTCGTCGTCGCCGCGCACGAAGCGCGAGGCCACCGACACGAGTTCGTCGAGATTCTCGACCCGCGAATCCGCGCTGCCCTTCGATTCGTTGGCGTAGTGCACGCGCAGGTTCGAGCGCGCCAGCACGTGGTCGATCTTGTCCTTCAACGTCAGCTCGGCCAGCTCGACCGACAGCTGATCGATCAGCTGCGCGAACCCGGCCAGCGCGTTGCGCGCGCGGCCGGCGAGCACATTGCCCTGCGCGCTGCGGATCGCCGATTCCCACAACGGAATGCCTTGCGCGCGCGCCTGCTGACGCACCTCGTCGAGCGTGCGCTCGCCGATGCCGCGCGGCGGCGTGTTGACCGCACGCTCGAACGCCGCGTCGTCGTCGCGGTTGGCGACCAGACGCAGATAGGCCAGCGTGTCCTTGATCTCGGCGCGTTCGAAGAAGCGCACGCCGCCGTAGACGCGGTAGGGCACCTGTTCGGCGACAAGCTGTTCTTCCATCGCGCGCGACTGCGCATTGCTGCGGTAGAGGATCGCGATGTCGCCGTGCGAACCGCCATCGCGCACCCACTGCAGCGCGCGCTCGACAACGTAACGCGCCTCGTCGATCTCGTTGTAGGCCGCGTACAGATCGATCGGATCGCCCTCGCCGCTGTCGGTCCACAGCTGCTTGCCGAGGCGCTCGGGGTTGTGCGCGATCACCGCGTTGGCGGCGCCGAGAATGTTGGCGCTCGAGCGGTAGTTCTGTTCGAGACGGATCGTCTCCGCGCCCGGATAGTCGCGCAGGAAGCGCTGCACGTTCTCGACCTGGGCGCCGCGCCAGCCGTAGATCGCCTGGTCGTCGTCGCCAACCACGAACACCTTGCCGGTGTCGCCGGCGAGCACGCGCACGAAGGCGTACTGGATGACATTGGTGTCCTGGAATTCGTCGACCAGCAGATGGCCGAAGCGCTGCCGGTAGTGCGCGAGCAGCGCCGGCGTATCGCGCAGCAGTTCATGCGCGCGCAGCAGGATCTCGGCGAAGTCGACCAGGCCTGCGCGGTCGCAGCGTTCCTGGTAGAGCGCGTAGGCCTTGCGCATGACGTCCGACCATTCGTCGGCGCCGTCCTGGATGTGCTGCGGGCGGCGGCCCTCGTCCTTCTGCGCGTTGATCCACCAGGCGATCTGACGCGGCGGGAAGCGCGCATCGTCGAGTTCGAGCTGCTGCACGACGCGCTTGACCAGACGCAGCTGGTCGTCGCTGTCGAGGATCTGGAAGCTCTCGGGCAGCTTCGCATCCTGCCAGTGCAGGCGCAGCAGGCGATGGGCCAGGCCGTGGAACGTGCCGATCCACATGCCGCGTGCGCCGCTGCGCAGCTGCGCATCGACGCGATGGCGCATCTCGGCTGCGGCCTTGTTGGTGAAGGTGACGGCGAAGATCCCGTGCGCGGGCACGCCGACGACCTCGTTCAGCCACGCGATCCGGTGGGTGAGCACGCGGGTCTTGCCGCTGCCGGCGCCGGCGAGGACGAGATAGTGGGCATCGGGCGCGGAGACAGCCTGACGCTGGGCGGCATTGAGGCCGTCGATGAGGTGTGACACATCCATCGCCGCATTCTACGCGGTCGCCGTCGCCGGCTCTGCGACGGCTCAGGCCCCGCCCGGGCGATCCAGCAGCGCCAGTACGTCCTCGAACGGCGCGGGGCGGGCGAACAGATAGCCCTGCAGTTCCTCGCAGCCGTGCGCGGCCAGCCAGTTCCACTGCACGTCGGTTTCCACGCCCTCGGCCGTCGTGCACAGGCCCAGCCGCTGCGCCATGCGGATGATCGCGTCGCAGATCGCCTCGTCGTCGGGATCGCGGCCGAGATCCTGCACGAACGAACGGTCCAGCTTCACCCGGTGCAGCGGCAGACGCTTGAGGTAGGCGAGGCTGGAATAGCCGGTGCCGAAATCGTCGATCGCGATGCACACGCCGGCGTCGCGCAGCGTCGCCATGTCGCGGATCACGTTGTCCGGGCTGGCCATGACCACGCTCTCGGTGAGCTCGAGTTCGAGGATGCCGGCCGGCAGCTCGAAGTCGCGCAGCACCGACAGCACGTCGTCGACCAGTCCCTGCTGGAACTGCGCGGCCGATACGTTGACCGCGATCCGCAGATGGCCCCAGCCGTGCGCGACGAGGATCCGGTGATGCCGAGCGGCCTCGCGCAGCACCCAGCGCCCGATCGGCACGATCAGCCCGCTGTCCTCGCAGACCGCGATGAACGCATCGGGCGTCAGCAGGCCGCGTTCGGGGTGCTGCCAGCGCAGCAGCGCTTCCATGCCCACCGGCCGGCGCTGCTGGTCGAACTGCAGCTGGAACGCGAGCGCGAACTGCCCCGTCTGCACGGCGTCGCGCAATTGCGACACCAGCGCGAGGCGTTCGCTGGCCTGGGTGCCGAATTCGTCGCGATACGCGACCACGCAGTTCCGGCCCTGCTGCTTGGCCTGGTACATCGCCTGGTCGGCGTGGCGCAGCAGCAATGCGGGATCGTCGCCGTCGCCCGGGTGGCGGCAGTAGCCGATGCTGGGCGTGATCTGCAGCGACGCGTCACCGATCTCCATCGGCTGCGACAGCGCCGCGAACACACGTTCGGTCGCGCGGGCGACGGCGTCGCGATCGACGGCGTTCATCACCAGCACGAACTCGTCGCCGCCGAAGCGGCCGACCGTATCGCCCGGCTGCAGCGCCGCACGCAGGCGACGGCCCACGGTGCGGAGCACCTCGTCGCCGCTGGCGTGGCCGAGGCTGTCGTTGATCAGCTTGAAATCGTCGAGATCCACGAACACCAGTCCGACACAGCCGCTGCCGGCGTCGGCGCGGGCCACCGCCTCGGCCAGGCATTCCATCACCAGCTCGCGGTTCGGCAGGCCGGTGAGTTCGTCGTGGGTGGCGCGATGCGCGAGCGTGTCTTCCGCGCGGCGCCGTTCGGTGATGTCGTTGAGGATGCCGACAAAATGCGTGAGCGTGCCGTCCTGGTCGCGCACCGGCGCCATGCGCAGTTCGTTCCAGAACGGCGAGCCGTCGCGCCGGTAGTTGCGCAGCTGCACGCGGACTTCGTGCGCCTGCGCGATGGCGTCGCGGATCGCGGGCAGCGCCGGCTGGTCGCGTTCGGCGCCCTGCAGGAAGCGGCAGTTGCGGCCGATGCTGTCCTCGGCCGAATACCCGGTGATGCGCGAGAACGCCGGATTCACGTAGACGATCGGCTGATCGTCCGCGCAGGCATCGGCAATGATGATGCCGTTCTCGGTGGCTTCCACCGCGCGCCGCAGCAGGCGCAGGTCGGCCTCGTCGCGGCGACGGCGGGTGACGTCGAGCATGCCGCCCACCGCGCGCACCGGCTGGCCGCCGGCATCGCGCAGGATCATGCCGCGGTCCTCGACCGAGGCGTAGTCGCCGTTCTCGCAGCGCAGGCGGTACTGCGCGTGCCATTCGGTCGCGCCGCTTGCCAGTGCGGCGTCCAGATCGCGCCCGACGCGCGCCTCGTCGTCGGGATGCAGCAGCGCCGACCACTGGTCGATCGTCGCCGCGTGCGTACGCCAGTCCCAGCCGTACTGCGCGGTGAAGCCTTCGTTCCACCACAGGCGGCCGGTGGCGATGTCCCAGTCCCAGATTGCATCGCTGGTCGCCCGCGCGACCATCTGGAAGCGCGCGTCGCTGCGCTCGCGTTCGGCCTCGACGCGCTCGCGGTCGCTGGTGTCGAGCACCAGCACCAGCCGCGCGGGACGGCCGAGGAACTGCAGGCTGCTCGAGTACACCGTCACCGCGAAGGTGCTGCCGTCGCGGCGCCGGTGGCGGAAGCGGCGGCCGATGTGCGGCGCGGGTTCGCGGGCGACCTCGCGGCGGATGGCATCGCCGTCCATGTCGACGACGATCGCGTCGGCCGTCAGCGCGAGGAACTGCTCGAGCGCATACCCGTACTCGGCGATGGCCGCCGCGTTGACGGCGAGCATCTGCAGCGTGTCGCGATCGTAGACCAGCGACGGCAGCGGATGATGTTCGTAGAGGTAGCGGTACTGCGCCTCGACGTCGCGCATGCGCGCGGTGAGATCGGTGATCGCCCCGGCCGAGCGCGCGATGTCGGCGCTCAATGCGCGTTCGCGACGTGCGCCGACCACCAGCATGCGCAGGCCGAACAGCCACGCCAGCAACAACAGGCCGGCGCCGGTCGCGAGTGCGATGACGAACGTCCACCAGCCTGCAAGCAGATCGTCGCGCCCCACGCCGACGGTGGCGATCAGCGGATACCGCGACAGGGCGTGGTAGCCGATCAGGCGCCGCGTGCCGTCGAGATCGCTGCGCCCTTCCAGCAGTCCGGCCTCACGCAGATTGACGCCCTGGGTGAACAGGATCGACTGGCGGACATCGGTGCCGACGAAGGCATCCGCCGGGTCCGAGCGGGTGACGATCCGGCCGTTGCGATGCACGAAGGTCGCGGTGCCGCTACGCCCGAGATCGAGTTCGCGCAGCAACGCATGCAGCGGCCGCACCCGCAGGTGGCCGAGCAGCCAGCGCGGCGAGCCGTCGGGCGCGTCGGAGACGGCCAGCGCGAGCGGCAGGACCCACCCCGCACCGTCGCTGGCCGGCAGCGGTTCGCCCGCCTGCAGCCGCGCGCCGTCGGGGCCGGCTGGCGTCGCGAATCCGGGCCGGACATCGACCAGGGCGAGATCCTGCAGGTCCGGATGACGCGACAGCACGCCCTGCACCGTCGCATCGACCCGCGCATCCGTCGTGTCGGGCCCGCGCTGCCGGATCGCGTCCAGATCCGCGCCGATGCCGGTGAAGGCCCGATCGAGATTGCCGAGGGTCAGTTCGAGATTGCGCGCGAGCCCGGCCGACATGTCGCGCACGTAGCGCTCGCCGGCCTCGTGGCGTACGCGCAGATCGTTCCAGGCCACGACCGAGGCCGCCGCGCAGACGCTGGCGACCAGCAGCCCGCCGATCAGCAGCGCACGGTTGCGCCGGCGACGCGCGGGCGCGCCGTCGGATCGGTCTCCATCGCTGTCCCACTGGTCCTGCATCGCAGCCCGACGTCCCCCTGTCACGGCGTCATCGATGCTGCCACAGATGGCCGCGCCCGCGCGGCGCTCAGTGCACGACGTGTTCGCGCTTGGCGGTGCTGTTGGTCATCAGCCGGTCGGTGTAGGCGATGCCGATCGCCGAGAGGATGAAACCGCCGTGGATGATCGTCTGCCACATCACACCGGCCTGGGTGACCTTGGTGCAGACCGGCGCGGCCAGCGACAGGCCCGCGGCGAGCGCCTGCGCGTGGGCGGTGGCGGCGGTGATGAAGTCGGCCGAACCGCAGACCGGCAGGCCCACGTCACCGGCGGCGATGAAGGTCTTGAGCAGGTGGATCGACGAGATGCCGATGATCGCCATCGCCAGCTTGACCTTGAGCACGCTCGCATTGACGTGGCTCAGCCATTCCGGCTGGTCGGGGTGGTTCTGCAGGCCCAGACGCGAGACGAAGGTCTCGTAGCCGCCGACGATCACCATCACCAGCAGGTTGGAGATCATCACCACGTCGATCAGGCCCAGCACCAGCAGCATGATCCCCTGCTCGGTCAGGGTGTTGGCGTCGGTCACCAGGTGGGTCAGTTCCTTGAGGAACAGGAACACGTAGACGCACTGCGCGACGATCAGGCCCAGGTACAGCGGGAGCTGCAGCCAACGCGATCCGAAGATGACGTAGGTGAGCGGGTTCATGCGCGTCGGCGCGGCGGGCTGGATCGACATGGCGGGGGTGTGGCCGGGGGTGGGGTGCGCGGAGCGTAGCGAGGGCCCGTGACTTTGCCAATCGCCGGGTCTGGCCGTTCGCGCAGGCCGTCGAACGCCGTCATGGCGGGCTTTGCCGGGAATGCTGCAGCGCAGCGCTCCGGCGTGGCCCCGGGATCACGGACCCGCTCGGCGCGGGCAGCGAACGGCGCACGCATCGTTTGAGATTGACAGCGTTGTCATGCGCTGGGTACAACGCATCCCGCGGTGCCGTCCGGCAACGCGTCCGGATCTGGGAGGGTCGGGGAATGTCGTCGACGCGCCTGGCGCGAAGGGCGGACGCGGCCCATGCCGCGCCGCCCGCTCACCGGTGGACCGCCATCCGCGCTCAGCGCGCGGCGGCGGCCGGCGTCATCGAATACGGCGCCTCGGCTCCTGCGCCCGGCCACGCCTGCGACGGCTCGGCCTGCATCGTGAAGCGCAGTTCGCCGCCGGCGAGAATCTCGGCGTGACGCAGGAACGCGCGCTGCAGCGGCTTGCCGTCGAGCGTGACGCTGCCGATGTAGCCGTGGCCCTGTGCGAGTCCGTCGGCGACGACGGTGAACTGCCTGCCGTTCGGCAGCTTCAGCGTGGCACGCGGCAGGAACGGCCGGCCGATCACGTACTCGCCGCTGCCCGGCGCGACCGGATAGAAGCCCAGCGCGGTGAACAGATACCAGGCCGACATCTGGCCGAGGTCGTCATTGCCAGCCAGGCCATCGGGCCGGTCGGCGTACTGCGTGTCCATGATCGTCTTCAGCCGCGCCTGCGTGCGCCAGGGCTGGCCGGCGTAGGCGTAGAGATACGCGACGTGATGGCTGGGTTCGTTGCCGTGGGCGTACCAGCCGATCAGACCGGTGATGTCTTCCATGTGCTCGAAGATCGACGGATCGACCTCGGCCTCGAAGGCCGCATCGAGCTTGCCGAGCAGCGCGTCGGCGCCGCCGTGCGCGGCGGCCAGGCCGGCGACGTCGTGCGGCACGTACCACGAGTACTGCCAGGCGTTGCCTTCGGTGTAATCGGTGCCGTAGCCGCTGGCGGTCGGATCGAACGGCGTGCGGAAACTGCCGTCGCGGTTCTTCGCGCGCATGAAGCCGGTGCCGGGATCGAAGGCGTTGCGCCAGTTCGCGGCGCGCGTATCGAAGCGGCGCGCGATGTCGGTGCGGCCCATCGCCTGCGCCATGCGCGCGATCGTCCAGTCGCCATAGGCGTATTCGAGCGTCTTCGACGCGGCCTCGCCCTCCTCGTCGATCGGCACCCAGCCCAGTTCCATGTACTGCCGCAGGCCGTCGTAGGGGCCGTAGGACGCGCTGGCGACCATCGCGTCGAGCGCGGCGTCGGCATCGAAACCGCGGATGCCCTTCAGATACGCATCGGCGATCACCGGCACCGAGTGGTAGCCGATCATCGTCCACGTCTCCTGCCCGTGGAACGACCAGACCGGCAGGATGCCGTAGGGACTGCGTCGCCGGTGCGCGAGCAGCGAGTCGACGAAGTCGGCGTTGCGCTTTTCTGGCTGCACGATCGTCAGCAGCGGATGCAGCGCGCGATAGGTGTCCCACAGCGAGAACGTCGAGTAGTGGACGAAACCGTCGGCCGTGTGCACGGCCTGGTCCGGCCCGCGATAGCGGCCGTCGACATCCATGAAAAGCGTGGGGCCGAGCAGCGTGTGATACAGCGCGGTGTAGGCGCTGCGGCGGTCCGGCTCGGGCGCGTCGATGTCGAGCACCGACAGCGCCTCGGTCCATTCGGCCTTGGCCGCGCTGCGCACGCGGTCGAAATCGAAGTCCGGCACTTCGGCGTCGAGATTGGCGATCGCGCCGGCCTCGTCGACCGACGAGATCGCGACCTTGACCACGAGCGGCGCATCCAGCTTGCCGAAATCGAAGGTGCCGACCAGTTGCCGGCCTTCGATCTGCGCGCGTTCGCCCGGGCTGCGGTCACCCGGCGGCGCGAAGCCCTTGTAGGCGATGTCGGTCTCGGTGTTGTGGAAGGCGTGTCCGGTCAGCGGACGCGAGAAACGCATCGCGAAGTACAGCTGCCGGCCCGGCGCCCAGCCGCGGGTCTCGCGGAAACCGGTGATCGTGCCGTCGGGCATCTGCCGCAGTCGCGACCACAGGACCTTGCCGGGGTAGTCGTACATCGACGTGCGCAGGTCGAGCAGCACGCGCGCATCGGTGTCCTCCGGGAAGGTGTAACGGTGCACGCCGGCGCGCGCGCTCGCGGTGAGTTCGGCGCGCACCCGCGCATCGTCGAGGGTGACGGCGTAGTAACCGGGCTGGGCGATCTCGTCGTCGTGGCGGAAGCGCGACGCGTAGCCGCTGCCGGGCACTTCGGGATCACCGCGTTCGAGCTTCTCGGGGCCGGTGACCGGCATCAACAGCACGTCGCCGAGATCGGAATGGCCGGTGCCGGAGAAGTGCGTGTGCGAGAAGCCGACGATGCTGGTGTCGTCGTAGCGGTAGCCGGCCGCCCAGTCGTAGGCCTGCGCGCGCGGCTGGATGCGCGTGTCCGGGCTCAGCTGGACCATGCCGAAGGGCACCGTCGCACCGGGATAGGTATGGCCCTCGCCGCCAGTGCCGATGAAGGGATCGACCGACGCGTAGGCCTGCTCGCCCACGTCGCGCGCATCCGCCGGCGCCGTGCCCGCGCCCAGCAGCGCACCCATCGCGAATACCGCCTGTGCCATCGCCGCTCCCAGCTTCGCCATCGCGCCCTCGATTGGATCGGTTCAATGGCGGCGAACCTAGCACCGGCGCGCCGGCGCCGCATGCTGCGCCGCAGGATGCCGTCGACCGCCGCAATGGTCACCATGCGCGCGTCTGAACCGGTTCAAATTCCTGGCATGTCTCCGACCCGACGCGTGACCCTGGCCGACATCGCGGCCGCCTGCGGACTGTCCAAGGCGACGGTGTCGATGGTGCTGCGGGACAACCCGCAGGTGCATCCCGACACCCGCGCGCGGGTCCGCGCCGAACTGGAACGGCAGGGCTACGTCTATCACCGCGGCGCCGCCAGCCTGCGCCACGGCGGCGCGTCGAATGCGGTGGCGCTGGTCGTCAACGATCTGGCGAATCCGTTCTTCGCCGAGTTCGCCGCGGGCGTCGATGCGGCGCTGGCCGAAGCCGGTCATGTGATGCTGCTCGGCAGCACCGGCGAGTCGGTCGAGCGCCAGCAGGCCGTGCTGGCCTCGCTGGTCGAGCACGCGCCGGCCGCGCTGATCCTCTCGCCCGCCGAACACAGCAGCGCGGCGCGCCTGCGGAAAGTCTGCGGGCCGCGCCTGCCGGTGCTGCTGTTCAACCGCACGCTCGACGACGGCGGCACCGGCGACTGGGATTATCTGGCGCTCGACAACCGCGCCGGTGCGCGTCTGGCGACGGAACACCTGCTCGCGCAGGGCCATCGCGCGATCGCGTTCTTCGGCGGTCATCGCGAGTCGAGTTCCTGCGGCGAGCGTCGCGCCGGCTATCGTGAAGCGCTGGCCGACGCGGGCATCGCGCCCGATCCCGCGTGGCTGATCGAGTGCGCGCCCACGCGCCTCGAGGCCGCGCGGCAGACGCCGGCGCTGTTCGCGCGCGATCCCGCGCCGACCGCGGCGGTCTGCTACAACGACGCCGTCGCGCTGGGCCTGATCGCCGGCCTCGCGAGTTGCGGCCGCCGCGCCGGCCACGACTTCGCCGTGACCGGTTTCGACGACATCGCCGAAGCCGCGTTCGCCTCGCCGACGCTGACCACCATCGCCACCGATCCACGTGCCCGTGGCCTGCAGGCCGCACGACTCGTACTCGCGCGATTGCGCGGTGCGCTGCCCGACTCGCCCCACACCACCATCGCCCCCGTTGCGCTGCAGATCCGTGCCAGCACGGCCGCCGCGCCCGACACCGCATTCCCATCGCCCGCCCGGGCCCGAGGTAGCGCCGCATGAATCCGTCCAGCCGCACGATGTCCAATCCCGCCGCGATCGCGGTGGTCAGCCTGATCTTCTTCACCTGGGGCGGCCTGACCAGTCTCAACGACGTGCTGATCCCGCATCTCAAAGCCGTGTTCTCGATGAACTACACGCAGACGATGCTGATCCAGTTCACGTTCTTCGGTGCGTATTTCCTGATGTCGATGCCGGCCGGCGCCGTCGTCGCTCGGGTGGGCTACAAGGCGGGCATCGTCATCGGCCTGGTGATCGCGGCGATCGGTGCGGCGCTGTTCTACCCGGCCGCGCGCCTGCCGTCGTATCCGGTGTTCCTGACCGCGCTGTTCGTGCTGGCCAGCGGCATCACGTTGCTGCAGGTCGCGGCCAATCCGTACATCAGCCTGCTCGGCCGGCCGGAGACCTCGCACAGCCGCCTCAATCTGGCGCAGGCGCTGAACTCGCTGGGTACGACGGTGTTTCCGCTGCTGATCGGTCCGCTGATCCTGGTCGGCGCGGTGCTCGGCGCCGACGAGATCGCCGCGATGGGCGCGGCCGAACAGATCGCCTACCGCGCGGCCGAAGCACGCTCGGTCGAAATGCCTTACCTGCTGCTCGCAGGCGGCCTGCTGTTGATGGCGGTGTTCGTGCTGCTGATGCGCATTCCGTCGCTGCGCGAATCCACCGAGGCCAGCCCGGCGGTGCACCACACCTATCTCGAAGCGCTGCGCACCCCGCATCTGCGCTGGGGCGTGCTGGGCATCTTCTGCTACGTCGGCGCGGAGGTCGCGATCGGCAGCTTCCTGATCAACTACATGGCCGAGCCCGAGATCGGTGGACTGACCGAAGCGCGCGCCTCGCAGTTCCTCGCGTTCTACTGGGGCGGTGCGATGGTCGGCCGCTTCCTCGGCGCGGCGCTGATGACCTTCATCGACGCGCGCAAGCTGCTCGGTTTCGCCGCCGGCATGGTCTGCCTGCTGCTGGTGGTCACGATGAGCACGACCGGTCACGTGGCGATGTGGAGCGCACTGGCGATCGGCCTGTTCAACTCGATCATGTTCCCGACCATCTTCACGACGGCGATCGAGCGTCTCGGCACGCTGACCAGCAAGGCCTCGAGCCTGCTGGTGATGGCGATCGTCGGCGGCGCACTGATCCCGCTCGCGCAGGGCGCGCTGGCCGACAACATCGGCATCCAGCATGCGTTCGTCGTGCCGCTGGTCTGCTACGTCTACATCATCTGGTACGGCCTGCGCGGCTCGCGCCTGAGTGGCGCCGCGCTGACCACGGCCGATGTGCCGGCGCCGCGTCCCGGTGCGATGCATTGAGGGTGCAGGCAACGATTGCAGCCACGCGCGACATCGTCGCCTGCTTCGGCGAGGCGCTGATCGATTTCCGCGCCGAGCACGGCGGCGACGGCACGCGCCGCTTCATCGAACAGCCCGGCGGCGCGCCGGCCAACGTCGCCGTCGGCGTGGCGGCGCTCGGCGGTCGTGCGCGTTTCATCGGCATGCTCGCCCAGGACATGTTCGGCGACGCGCTGCATGCCGCGCTCGCCACGCGCGGCGTCGATGTCTCGCAGGTACGACGTACCGGCGAGGCGCCGACGGCACTGGCCTTCGTCGCCCTGGCCGCGGACGGCGAACGCAGCTTCAGTTTCTACCGGCCGCCGGCTGCGGATCTGCTGTTCCAGGACGGCGATTTCGTCGAACACGCCTTCGACGACGTCGCCGTGCTGCACGTGTGCTCGAACAGCATGACCGCGCCCGCGATCGCGGCCACCACGCTGCAGGCGATGGCGCGCGCCGCGCACGCCGGCGCACTGGTGAGTCTGGATCTCAATCTGCGGCCCGCGCTGTGGCCGCGCGACGTCGATCCCGCGCCGACCCTGTGGCAGGCGCTTGCGGCGGCGCGGCTGATCAAGCTCAGCGCCGAGGAGTTCGCATTCCTGACCGGCAACGGCGATCTCGCCGGCACGATCGCGCGGCTGTTTGCCGGTGATGCCGCGGTGGTGCTGGTCACCGACGGCGCCGCCCAGATGCGCTGGTGGACGCGCACGCGTGCCGGTACTGCCGGCACGTTCACGGTCGATGCGATCGACACCACCGCTGCCGGCGATGCCTGCGTCGCCGGCCTGCTGCAGCGCCTGGTCGCACGCGGCATCGATGCCGACGGACTCGCAGCCGCGTTCGAGGACGACGCGGTGCGCGAGGATCTGCTGCGCCATGCGGCGGCCGCCGGTGCACTCGCGACCACACGTCACGGCGCGTTCGACGCGATGCCCGACGCGGCTGCCGTGCGCGCCCTGCTGGAGACCGCACGATGAGCCTGCCCGCTTCGCCGCTGCCCGATTTCACCGCGCAGGCCACGTTGCGCGCGCACATCGCCGACACGATGGCGTTCTACCACCCGCGTGCGATCGATCCCGACGGCGGCTTCTTCCACTATTTCCGCGACGACGGCAGCGTCTACGACCGCGGCCATCGCCACCTCGTCAGCAGCACGCGCTTCGTCTACGACTACGCGATGGCCGCGGTCGAGTTCGCCGATTCGCGTCATGCCGACGACTGGCGCGCCGCCGCGATGCACGGGCTGCGCTTCCTGCGCGAGGCGCATCGCGATACCGAGCGCGGCGGCTACGTCTGGACATTGCAGGACGGTGCGATCGAGGACGATAACCGCCACAGCTACGGCATGGCCTTCGTGCTGCTCGCCTGCGCCAGCGCGCGCAAGGCCGGGCTGCCGACGCAGGCGTGGATGGACGAGACCTGGGATCTGCTCGAGCGCCACGCCTGGGATGCGGATGCGGGCCTGTATCGGGACGAGGCCGATGCGCAGTGGCGCTACAGCGGCTATCGCGGCCAGAACGCGAACATGCATCTGTGCGAAGCGCTGATCGCTGCACACGAGGCCGGCGGCGACGCGCGCTATCTGCAACGCGCGCTGCAGCTTGCCGATCACATGACGCGCCGCCAGGCGGCGCTGTCGGGCGGCCTGGTCTGGGAGCACTGGCACGCGGACTGGTCGGTCGACTGGGACTACCACCGGGACGATCCCAGGCACCTGTTCCGGCCCTGGGGCTTCCAGCCCGGCCACCAGATCGAATGGGCGAAGCTGCTGCTGTCGCTGCGCGCGCATCTGGGCGATGCCGCGCCGGCGTGGTTGCTGCCGACCGCGCGCCATCTCTACGACACCGCGCTCGCGCACGGCTGGGACGCCGAGCACGGCGGCATCGTCTACGGCTTCGCGCCGGTATCGCTGCGCGAGGCGTCGCCCGCGCGCGGCGCGGCGCCGCCGGACCTCGCACAGGTGCCGATGTTCTGGTGCGACGACGACAAGTATTTCTGGGTGCAGGCCGAAGCGATCGCCGCGGCCTGGCGGCTGTTCGACGCGACCGGCGACGCGCGGTACCGCGACGACTACCTGCGTCTGTGGGACTACGCGTGGCGGCACTTCGTCGACCACACCCACGGCGCGTGGTTCCGCATCCTCGACCGCCGCAACCGCAAGTACGACGACCTCAAGAGCCCCGCGGGCAAGACCGACTACCACACGATGGGCGCCTGCCACGACGTGCTCGCGGTGATGCGCGGCGCACACACCCGGAGCATCGACGCATGAGACTTCCGCGATACCGGTTCCGCCGGCGCGCCCCCGCCATCGCATTCGCCGCCTGCGCCGCGCTGCTCGCCGGCTGCGCATCGATGGCGCCGGCTGCGCGCACCGCCACCAACCACAGCGTCGTGCACGTCGCACCGGACGCGCAACGCCGCCTCGATGCCAACGGCGCGGACGCGGTGATGGCCGCGCGCGTCAAGGCCGAGTTCCTGCACGGCTGGCGTGGCTACCGCCAGTACGCCTGGGGGCGCGATGCCCTCAAGCCGCTGTCGAGCACCGGCAGCGACTGGTACGGCGAATCGCTGCTGATGACGCCGGTCGACGCGCTCGACACGCTGCTGGTCATGGGCCTGACCGAAGAGGCCGACGCCGCGCGCGAGCTGATCGCGACGCAGCTCTCGTTCGACAAGGATCTCGACGTCAAGCATTTCGAGATCGTGATCCGCCTGCTCGGTGGCCTGCTGTCCGGTTACCAGATGACCGGCGACGCGCGCCTGCTCGCGCTGGCCGACGATCTGGGCACGCGGCTGCTGCCGGCGTTCGATTCGCCGACCGGCCTGCCGTACGTCACCGTCAACCTGCGCACCGGCGCGACCGGCGGCACCGAAAGCAACCCGGCCGAGTCCGGCACGCTGTTGCTCGAATACGGCACGCTCGCGCGGCTGACCGGCAAGCAGGTGTACTGGGACAAGGCCTGGCGCGCGCTCGAAGCGACGTACGCAATGCGCTCGCCGATCGGCCTGGTCGGCGAACGCTTCGATGTCGAGACCGGCCAGTGGACGCAGACCCGCACCCACGTCGGCGCGCGCATCGACTCCTATTACGAATACCTGTGGAAGTGCTGGCAGCTGTTCGCCGAACCGCGCTGCAAGACCATGTGGGACACCCACATCGCCGCGCTCAACACGCATGTGGCCGACGAGGTCGACGGCGCGCTGTGGTACGGCCACATCGACATGGCGAGCGGTGCGCGCATCGCGCCCCGCTTCGGCGCGCTGGATGCGTTCTTCCCGGGTCTGCTCGCGGTCTCCGGTGATCTCGACCGCGCCGCCCGCCTGCAGCGCTCGGCGTTCTCGATGTGGCAGGCACACGGCATCGAACCGGAAGTCTGGGATTACCGCACCCGAAAGGTCGTCTCGCCCGGCTACCCGCTGCGGCCGGAGATCGTCGAATCCGCCTGGTACCTGTATCGCCTGACCGGCGACGACGCCTGGCGCGACATGGGCCGCGCGATGTTCGACGACTTCGTCCGCCATACGCGCACCGACAGCGGCTTCGCCGCACTGGCGAACGTGGTGACCAAGGAGAAGAAGGACGACATGGAGAGCTTCGTGCTGGCCGAGACCTTCAAGTACTTCTATCTGCTTTACGCCGACCCGGCGACGCTCGATCCGGCGACGACAGTTCTGACCACGGAAGCGCATCCGCTCCAGCCCGTCGCGGCGCAGCGCTGATGTCGCAGTCGGCTGCTGCGTCGCAGCACGAATTCCCTGTTTCGACCCGTTACGAATGCGTTTTCGACCCATCGACCCATGCCCGTTGACAACGCTGTCAACCTGACATCCAATCCGCGCTGAAATACACCGCCCGCATTCCCCCGGACGCGCGGGTACACAACCGAACTGCATGCGAATCCTTGGGAGGGGAGATCCATGAAGCGATTGCACGCCGCGCCGAAGAAGCGGCTTCTCACGTCTGCGTTGTTGTTCGCGCTCGCGCCACCGCTGGCGGCGCAGGTCGCCGAGCCGGCTACCGACGGTCCCGACGCCACCACGCTCGATGCGGTCACCGTGACCGGTATCCGCGGCAGTCTCGAATCGTCGATGAACCTCAAGCGCGATGCCCGCGGCATCGTCGACGGCATCATCGCCGAGGACATCGGCAAGTTCCCCGACACCAACCTCGCCGAATCGCTGCAGCGCATCTCCGGCGTGTCGATCGACCGCAGTGCGATTGGTGAAGGTTCGCGCGTGACGGTGCGCGGCGTGGGTCCGGACTTCAATCTGGTGCTGCTCAACGGCCGCCAGATGCCGGCGTCGAGCAACGGCGACGGAAGCACCGTGTCCAACTCGCGCGCGTACGACTTCGCCAACATCGCCTCCGAAGCCATTTCCGCGGTCGAGGTCTACAAGAGCGGCCGCGCGGAGACCCCGACCGGCGGCATCGGCGCGACGATCAACATCAAGACCGCGCGTCCGCTCGACAACCCGGGTTTCCGGGCCAATGTCGGCATCAAGGGCGTGCACGACACCTCGCTCGACAACCTGCCCGACCAGTTCAAGGGCAGCTCGGTCACGCCGGAAGTCTCGGGCATCTTCAGCACCACCAGCGCCGATGGCCGCTTCGGCATCGCGGTGACCGGCAGCTACCAGGAACGCGATCTGGGCTACAACCAGGTCTCGGTGCCGGGCGGCTGGCGCGGCTTCCGCGGCGACGAGGAAAACTGGGGCACGATCCCGCAGCCCGGCGCGCCGGGTTCGGAGAACATCGTCAACCGGCCCGGCCCGGACGATGTCTATTCGGTGCCGCAGAACCTCAACTATTCGGTCACCGGCGTGCAGCGTCAGCGCACCAACGGCCAGGTCGTCCTGCAGTGGGCGCCGACCGACAGCATCACCACGACGCTCGATTACACGTACTCCGAGAACAAGATCCAGCAGCAGCGCAACGACATGTCGGTGTGGTTCAACTACGGCCCGTCGTCGTCGTCGTGGACCGATGGCCCGGTCGCCGCGCCGCTGCTCTACACCGAAATTCTGCCCTTCACCTGCGCGCCTGATTCGGGCGTCTGCCGCGGCGCCGATCTGGCGATGGGCGGCGCGGACATCGCCAACCGGAACGAGAACAAGTCGCTCGGCTTCAACGTCGAGTGGGAAGCGACCGACAATCTCGGCTTCGAGCTCGACGTGCACAAGTCGACCGCGGAGACGAGCCCGGACAGCCCCTACGGTTCCGGCGGCACGCTCGGTACGGCGGCCTTCATCCGCGGCAACACCACCGCCGATTTCAGCGGCGACTTCCCGATCCTGACCGTGCAGTACCCGCCGGGTTACACCGGCCCACGCGCGTCCGACATGCTGGTCACCGGCTCGGTGTTCCACCGCAGCTACATGAAGTCGGAGATCGAACAGGTCCAGGCCCGCGGCCACTTCAAGTTCGGCGACTACTCGCGCCTCGACTTCGGCGTGGCGGCAACGGAAGCCAACAACCGCACCGCCTACGGCAACGTGCAGCGCGACAACACCTGGGGCGGCGCGGAAGGCAGCGCCGAGGACTATCCGGACAACATCTGGATCCCCGGCAACATGGGCGACTACTTCGACGCGTTTCCGGGCAGCGGCAATCCGGCGTTCACCGACGGCTTCTTCATGTTCGACTTCAAGACCGTGCGCGATCTCGCGGCGCAGTTCGCCGGCGACGAAGCGCTGTATCTCGCGCCTGCGACCTACAACACCGATCGCCGCGTCACCGAGAAGTCGAAGAGCGCCTACATCCAGGTGAGTTCGACCTGGGACATCGGCATCCAGTTGAACGCCGCCGCCGGCGTGCGCTACGAGAAGACCGACGTCACCTCGTCGGCGCTCGTGCCGGTCGCCACCGCGCTGCTGTGGGAATCCAACAACGAGATCGGCATCCAGCGTGACGGCTCCGACTTCACCACGCTCTACGGCGATTACGCGCACTGGCTGCCCAGCATCGACCTCAGCGCCGAGCTGACCGACAGCCTGATCCTGCGCAGCAGCTACAGCCGCACGATCGGTCGACCGGGCTGGGGCGACATCCAGGGCGGACAGACGCTCAACGAACCGGTGCGCATCGACGGCGGCACCGGCCAGCAGGGCAACCCGGGGCTGGAGCCGCTCAAGGCCGACAACTTCGACCTGTCGCTGGAGTGGTACTACGCCGAGGCGAGCTACCTGTCGTTCGGCTACTTCCAGAAGAATATCGACAACTACATCGGCACGACGATCATCCAGGCGACGCCGTTCGACCTGACGACGCCGATCGGTGGCGCGTACTGGAATGCCGCGGTCGCCAACGCGTGTCCGACGACCGATCTGACCTGTATCCGCAACTACATCTTCACCAACTTCAACGGCCAGCCGGGCGTGGTCCGTGGGCCGAACGACGCGGGCGGCAATGCGACGGGCACGATCACCGGCCAGCCGGGCGATCCGATCGCGAACTTCCGCATCACCACGCCGGCCAACACCGGCTCGTCGAAGCTCGACGGTGTCGAACTCAATCTGCAGCACGTGTTCGGCAACAGCGGCTTCGGTCTGGCGGCGAACTACACCTACGTCGACAGTCCTGATCTGAACTACGACAACTACAACCTCGGCGGCCAGTTCGCGCTGGTGGGCCTGAGCGATTCGGCCAACCTGGTGGCGTTCTACGACAAGGGGTCGTGGCAGGCGCGTGCGGCCTACAACTGGCGCGACAAGTTCCTGTCCAGCGGCTTCGACAGCGAACGTCCCAACCCGGTGTACGTCGAGGAATACGGCCAGCTCGACGTCAGCGTGGGCTACAAGGTCACCGACAACCTCACCCTGCAGGCCGAGGCGATCAACGTGACCGACGAGACCCAGCGCACGCACGGACGCAACGCACGCCAGCTGCTGTACGGCACCCAGACCGGTCCGCGCTACATGTTCGGCGTCAGGTACACGTTCTGATTCCGGTGAGCGCCCATGCGCCGCGGCTTCGTGCCGCGGCGCTGTTTTTCCACGGCGCCCGTCGCGATCCGCGGGCTGCCTGTACGGACATGCCCCGTTGAGCCGCCCGCTGCGTCACGTCGTCATCCTCGGCGGCGGTTCCGCCGGCTGGCTGACCGCGGCCTTGCTGGCCGCCGATCACGACAGCGCATCGCCCACCGGCCTGCGCGTGACCCTGATCGAATCGCCGGACGTGCCGACCATCGGCGTCGGCGAAGGCACCTGGCCGACGATGCGCGACACGCTGCGCCGCGTGGGCGTGTCGGAGACCGACTTCGTGCGCGCCTGCGATGCGACCTTCAAGCAGGGCTCGAAGTTCGCACGCTGGACCCACGATCGCGCCGACGATCACTACCACCATCCCTTCGTGCTGCCACAGGGCTACCACGATGCGGATCTCGTCGCCGGCTGGATGCGGCATGGCGATGTGCCCTTCGACCGGCTGGTGAGTTTCCAGCCGCAGCTCTGCGATGCCGGCCGCGCGCCCAAACAGTTCGGCACGCCGGAATACGCCGCGGTCGCCAACTACGCCTACCACCTGGATGCGGCGAAGCTCGGCCTGTTCCTGCGCGCGCACTGCACGCAGCGCCTGGGCGTGCGGCTGGTGTCGGATCATGTCGAAGGCGTGGACGTGCACGACAGCGGCGACATCGCCGCGCTGCGTACCCGCGCGCACGGCGCGATCGACGGCGATCTGTTCGTCGACTGCACCGGCCTGCGTGGGCTGCTGATCGGCCAGCACTACGGCGTCGAGAAGACCGCCTGCGGCGACGTGCTGTTCAACGACCGCGCACTGGCGCTGCAGGTGCGTTATCCGGATGCCGACACCCCGATCGCCTGCCAGACCATCTCCACCGCGCAGGCCAACGGCTGGATCTGGGACATCGGCCTGTCGGCGCGACGCGGCGTCGGCCACGTGTATTCCAGCGCGCACACGGATGCCGACGCCGTCGAGGCCACGCTGCAGCGCTACATCGCCGACACCGGCGGCGCGGACTGCGAGGTCATCGCGCGCCAGTCGCTGTCGTTCGAGCCCGGCTACCGGCGCCGCAGCTGGCACCGCAACTGCGTGGCGATCGGCCTGTCGAGCGGCTTCGTCGAACCGCTGGAGGCGTCCTCGCTGGTGCTGGTCGAACTGGCCGCGACGATGCTCAGCGATCAGCTGCCGGCCACGCGCGAGACGATGGACACCGTCGCGGCGCGCTTCAACGACACGTTCGCCTACCGCTGGGAGCGCGTCGTCGAATTCCTGAAGCTGCACTACGTGCTGTCGCACCGCGACGACAGCGCGTACTGGCGCGATCATCGCGATGCTGCGCGCATGCCGGCGCGTCTGACCGAACTGCTGGCGCTGTGGCGCCACCAGGCGCCGTCGCGCTACGACCTGCCGCGCGTGGACGAGGTGTTCCCCTCGGCGAGCTGGCAGTACATTCTCTACGGCATGGGATTCCGGCCGGACTTGCGCGCCACCACACGTCGCGCCGCCGATGCGGGACGCGCCGAAGCGGCGTTCCGCGAAGCGTCCGATCTCGCGCGCAAAATGATTCCGGCGCTGCCCAGCCACCGCGAACTGATCGACCACATCCACACCCGGGGCCTGTCCCCTGTCTAGGCGAGCGTGATGTCCAGGACCGTGCAACTCAACAACGTCGACCACAAGGATCTGCGCGTCGACACCGGCCATGGCGCCGCGCTCGGCGACGCCGTGATGTGGGCGATCACGTTTCCCGCCGAGTTCCGCAACGTGCAGGCGAACTATCCGATCGTGTTCGGCAAGTCCGCCGACGGCGAGTTCCAGCCGCTGGCGCTGTTCGGCTTCACCGATGGACAGAACCTGTTCCTCGACGGCGAGCGCTGGGACGCGACCTACATCCCGCTGACCATCGAGCGCCAGCCGTTCCTGATCGGCCGGTCCGCCGACGAGATGCTGGTGCACATCGATCTCGACCATCCGCGCGTCGGCAGCGCGCGCGGCGAAGCGCTGTTCCTGCCGCACGGCGGCACCAGCGACTATCTCGAACGCGCGAGCTCGATGCTCAACACCATCCACCAGGGCCTGCAGACCAATGCGCCGTTCGTCGCCGCGCTGCTGCAGCACCAGCTGCTCGAACCCTTCGTGCTCGACATCCGACTCGACGACGGCTCGGACAACCGGCTGTCGGGCTATTACGCGATCGACGAGGACCGGCTGCGCCAGCTCGACGGCGATGCGTTCGCATCGCTGGGCCGCGCCGGCCATCTGGAGCCGATCTACATGATGCTGGCCTCGGTCGCCCGCTTTCGCGACCTGATCGACCGGGTGAACCGTGCCGGCGCTGCAGGTCGATAAGCGCATTCCGGAGATCGCCGGGGTCGATCCCCGCGCGATTCCCGAGGCCGTGCTGCGTTCGGAAACACCGCTGGTGCTGCGCGGCCTGCTGGCCGACTGGCCGGTCGTGCAGGCGGCGCAGCAATCGCCCGATGCGGTGGCGCAGTACCTGCACCGCTTCGAACGCGTCGACGGGCCGCCCGTGGTCGCGACCGTCGGGCCGCCGGAGATCGACGGCCGCTTCTTCTACGACGACACTTTGCAGGGCTTCAACTTCCGCCGCGAGAACGTACCGCTCTGCGTCGCGCTCAAGACACTGCTCAAGTACGCGGTCGATCCGGCGGCGCCGGCGATCTACGTCGGCTCGACGACCATCGACACCTGGCTGCCGGGCTTCCGCGCCGAGAACGACCTGCCGCTGGGCGGGCGCGATGCGCTGGCCAGCATCTGGATCGGCAACCGCACGCGCATCGCCGCGCATCAGGACCTGCCCGACAATCTCGCCTGCGTGGTCGCCGGCACGCGGCGCGCGACGCTGTTTCCGCCGCAGCAGCTCGAGAATCTCTACATCGGACCGCTCGACTTCACCCCGGCCGGCCAGGCGGTGAGCCTGGTCGATTTCGCCGACGTGGACCACGCCCGCTTTCCGCGCTTCGCGCAGGCCCAGGCGCAGGCGCAGTGCGCCGATCTCGCGCCGGGTGACGCGCTGTTCATTCCGAGCATGTGGTGGCACCACATGGAAGCGCAGACGCCGTTCAACGTGCTGGTGAACTACTGGTGGCGGCAGGCGCCGGCGTGGGCGAATACGCCGATGGACACGCTGATGCTCGCGATCATGAGCATCCGTGATCTGCCGACCGCCGAGCGCGCGATCTGGGGCGACGTCTTCCGTCATTACGTCTTCGACTACGACGAGGACACCGTCGCCGGCCACGTGCCCGCGCCCGCCCGTCGCAGCCTGGCACCGCTCGACGAAACACGCGCGCGCGAAATCCGCGCGCGTCTGCTCAAACGCCTGAACCGCTGAGGATCGCACTCGTCATGCACACCCATTCCGACATCGCCGGGCGTCCGGTCAAGCGCGTGGTCATCGCCGGCGGCGGCACCGCCGGCTGGATGGCCGCCGCTGCGATTTCGCGCACGCTCGGCAAGGTGCTCGACATCACCCTGATCGAATCGGAGGAGATCGGCACCGTCGGCGTCGGCGAGGCCACGATTCCGACGCTGATGACCTTCCACCGCCTGCTCGACATCAAGGAGCAGGATTTCATGGCCGCCACCCAGGGCACAATCAAGCTGGGCATCAGCTTCGAGAACTGGCTGGACCAGGGCGTCGACTACATCCATTCCTTCGGCCTGACCGGCACCGACCACTGGACGGCGGGCTTCCAGCATTTCTGGATGAAGGGCCGCGAGCGCGGCCTCGCCGGTGATTACGGCGACTACTGCGTCGAGCTCAAGGCCGCCGAACAGGGCCGTTTCGCGCATCTGCCCAAGCGCCGCCTCAACTACGCCTACCACATGGACGCGAGCCTCTACGCGCGCTTCCTGCGGACCTTCAGCGAAAGCAACGGCGCGAAGCGTGTCGAAGGCAAGATCACCGAAGTGAAGACCGACGACGCGTCGGGGTTCATCACTTCGCTGGTGCTCGCGAACGGCGACGAGATCGAGGGCGACTTCTTCATCGACTGCACGGGCTTCCGTGCCCTGCTGATCGAAAAAGCGCTCGGCGTCGGGTTCACCGACTGGTCGCACTGGCTGTTCAACGACAGTGCTCTTGCGACGCAGACCACGGCGGTTCGCGACGCGGTGCCCTATACGCGCGCGATCGCCGACACGGCCGGCTGGCAGTGGCGGATTCCGCTGCAGCACCGCGTGGGCAACGGCATCGTCTATTCGAGCCGCTACATGGGCGACGACGAGGCGAAGGCACGCTTCCTGTCGAGCATCGAAGGCGAAGTCATCAAGGATCCGTGGCCGGTGCGCTTCCGTCCCGGCCAGCGCGAGCAGTGCTGGCACAAGAACTGTGTGGCACTGGGGCTGGCGGGCAGCTTCATCGAGCCGCTGGAATCGACCACGATCCACCTGATCCAGCGCGGCATCATCCATCTGATGCAGACCTTCCCGCGCGTGGTCTCGCAGCCGGACATCGACCAGTACAACGCGCGCCTTTCGGAAGAAATCCAGCACACGCGCGACTTCGTGATCCTGCATTTCCATCTCAACAACCGCACCGACACGCCGTACTGGATCGACTACCGCGAGATGACGATCCCCGCGACGCTGAAGCACCGCATCGATCTGTTCCGCGAAACCGGCCGCGTCTTCCACGTGCCGACCGAGCTGTTCGCGGAGAACTCGTGGATCCAGGTGATGATGGGTCAGGGCATCTACCCGAAGCATTTCCACCCGTCTGCGGATCTGATGGGCGACGCCGAGCTGTCGCATTTCCTCGGCCAGATCAGCACCGACGTCGAGCGCACGGTGCGCCAGCTGCCGACGCACATGGATTACATGCGCAGTTACGCGCCCGGTGGTGCGCCGCCCGTCTGAAACGGCGGGATCGGGTCAGGCGCGCACGGGTCCGGTCGACTTGCGCACCTGCAGCGCGTACGGCAGTTCCAGCGTTTCGCCGGCGCTGCTGTCGCGGATCGCCTTGAGCAGTTCGAGACCGGCCAGTCGACCCATCTCGCGGCTGGGCTGACGCACGGTGGTCAGCGAGGGATAGATATGGCGCGCGATCGGCATGTCGTCGAACCCGCAGACCGACACGTCCTTCGGCACCGACAGGCCGCGCTCGCAGATCGCGCAGATCGCGCCCGCCGCCATGTCGTCGTTGGCGGCGAAGACCGCGGTCGGCGGATCCGGCAGATCGAGCAGGGTGTTGGTCGCGTCGAAACCGGATTCGTAGAAGAACTTGCCGGCGACGACCAGCGCGGCGTCGTAGGCGAGGCCCGCCTGCTTGAGACCGTCGCGATAACCCGCCAGACGCCAGCGGCTGGCGCCGTGCGCGGGGTGGCCCTTGATGTGGGCGATGCGGCGATGGCCGAGACCGGCGAGATGCAGCACGACATCGCGCGCCGCGCTGCGTTCGTCGACGACGGCGCCGATGCGCCGGTTCTGTTCCTGCGCCGACACGCTGGCGAACGGGATGCCCATCTCGTCGAGCCGTGCGAGCAGCCTGGCGTCGTCGGTGATCGGCGGCGTCAGCACCACGCCGTCGAGCTGCGACTGCACGATCATCGACTCGACCTTGGCGACGATGTCCTTGGCGGTGTAATCCACCGGCGCAAGCATCAGGTTGTAGTGCTGCGACTGGCAGGCATCGAGCACGCCGAGCTCGACTTCCATGAGGTAGTTGCTCGACGGATTGTCGTAGAGCATCGCGACGAGATACGAGCGGCGCCCGGCGAGCAGCCGCGCCGAAGCCAGCGGCCGGTACTGCAGCTTCTCGACCGCGGCCTCCACGGCCACGCGCGTGCGCTCGGAGACGTTCGGCTCGTTGTTGAGCACGCGCGACACCGTCTTCATCGACACGCCCGCCGCTTCCGCGACATCCTCGATCCGCACACGCATGCTGTTCAATCCGGCCATCGTCTTCCCGGTGGCGCATTCTGCCAGAGCCCACAGTGCAGCACGTGCGGTGCCGTACGCGTCGATGACGCCCTGCAGCAAGCTTCGGCGGGCGTGCGCCGGTATGCTGGCGCCCGCCTGACAACGCTGTCATCGCTGCCGTGCAGCATGGCGCCCGTCCCCACCGCGGCTCCGGTCGCACCCTCCTGATCCGGAGCCCTTCGATGATCCAGTCGCATCGCCCCGCATACCGCTCGTTCCGTCGCGCCCTGCTGCCGGCGATGCTCGCCGCGCTCGTCCTCGGCGCCTGCGCGCGCGACGACGCGCCTGCCCCCGTGGCCGCGCCCGCATCTGCCCCGGCGAATACCGCCGATGCCGGCGCGATCGATCCGGCCAACTGGCCCGAGACCACATGGCCGCTGGCCGAGGATCCCGCGCTCGAGCAGAAGATCACCGACCTGATGGCGACGATGACCGTCGAGGAAAAGGTCGGCCAGATCGTGCAGGGCGACATCGCCGACATCACGCCCGAAGACCTGCGCAAGTACCGGCTCGGCTCGATCCTCGCCGGCGGCAACTCCGATCCGGGCGGCCGCTACGACGCCGCGCCGGCCGAGTGGCTGAAACTGGCCGACGCGTTCTGGGAAGCCTCGATGGACACGTCGGGCGGCGGCAAGGCGATTCCGGTGATCTTCGGCATCGACGCCGTGCACGGCCAGAGCAACATCGTCGGCGCGACGCTGTTTCCGCACAACATCGGCCTGGGCGCGACGCGCAATGCCGAACTGATGCGCGAGATCGGTCGCGTCACCGCGATCGAAACCCGCACCACCGGCATGGAGTGGGCGTTCGCGCCGACCGTTGCAGTGCCGCAGGACGACCGCTGGGGCCGCACCTACGAGGGCTATTCCGAATCGCCCGACATCGTCGCCGCGTTCGCGCCGGCCGTCGTCGAGGGCATGCAGGGCAAGGCCGGCTCGCCGGAGTTCCTCAACGATCACCACGTCATGGTGTCGGTGAAGCACTACCTCGGCGACGGCGGCACTACGGGCGGCAAGGACCAGGGCGAAACCGCGGTGACCGAAGCGCAGTTGCGCGACATCCACGGTGCGGGCTATCCGCCGGCGATCGCCGCGGGTGCGCAGGCGGTCATGGCCTCGTTCAACAGCGTGCATGGCCAGCGCATGCACGGGCACAAGGCGCTGCTGACCGACGTGCTCAAGGACCGCATGAACTTCGGTGGCTTCGTCGTCGGCGACTGGAACGGCCACGGCCAGCTGCCGGGCTGCACCACGACCGATTGCGCGTCGACGTTCAACGCCGGTCTCGACATGGCAATGGCGCCCGACAGCTGGCGCGGCCTGTACGACAGCACGGTCAAGCACGTGCAGTCGGGCGAACTGCCGATGGCGCGTCTCGACGATGCGGTGCGCCGCATCCTGCGCGTCAAGTTCCGCATGGGTCTGTTCGATGCGCCCAGGCCGTCCGAGCGTGCGCTGGGCGGCAAGTTCGAACTGCTCGGCGCGCCCGAGCATCGCGAAGTCGCGCGTCGCGCGGTGCGCGAATCGCTGGTGCTGCTGAAGAACGACGGCGTACTGCCGCTCGCGCCGAAGCAGCGCGTGCTCGTCGCCGGCGACGGTGCCGACGACATGGGCAAGCAGTCCGGCGGCTGGACGCTCAACTGGCAGGGCACCGGCACCAAGCGCGCGGACTATCCGAACGCCGACACCATCTGGGACGGGATCCGCACCCAGGTCACCGCGGCCGGCGGCACCGCGCAGCTCGCGATCGACGGCGCGTACCGCCAGAAGCCGGACGTGGCGATCGTCGTGTTCGGCGAGGACCCGTATGCCGAGTTCCTCGGCGACCTGCCGAACCTGCTGTACAAGCCCGGCGACGATGCCGACCTCGAACTGGTCAAGCGCCTGCGCGCCGAGGGCATTCCGGTGGTGTCGGTGTTCCTCAGTGGCCGCCCGCTGTGGGTGAATCGCGAGATCAACGCATCCAATGCCTTCGTCGCCGCCTGGCTGCCGGGCTCCGAAGGTGCAGGCGTTGCCGACGTGCTGCTGCAGAGCGCGGACGGCAAGCCGCAGCACGACTTCAAGGGCAAGCTGAGCTTCTCGTGGCCGCGTCGCGGCAACCAGTACGTCAACAACGTCGGCATGGAGGGCTATGACCCGCTGTTCGCGTTCGGGCACGGTCTGACCTACGCCGATGACGGCAACCTCGCCGCGCTGCCGGAAGACGCCGGCGTCAGTGCCGAGGACGGCAAGGATGCGGGCTACTTCGCCCGCGGCGTGCCCGGCCCGGGCCTGCGCCTCGTCGTGACCGGCGCCGATGGTCGCGGCGCCGACGTACTGCATCCGCGTGTCGCCACGCCGGACGGCACGCTCACGCTCGCCGCCGTCGATTACCAGACCCAGGAAGGCGCGCGTCTTCTGACCTGGACCGGCAACGCGACCGCCGAACTGCTGTCGCACTCGCCGTCCGATCTGAGCCGCGAGACCAACGGCGATTCGCTGCTGCTGGCGACACTGCGCATCGATGCGCTGCCGGCGTCGGGTGACACCGTGCTGTACGCGGACTGCGGCGCAGGCTGCAAGGCCGAACTGCCGATCGGCCCGTGGCTGGCCACGCTGCCGCGCGGCGAGTGGATCACCGCCGGCGTTCCGCTGAAGTGCCTGACCGTCGCCGGCCTCGACGCGACCCGCGTCAGCACGCCGTTCGCGATCAGCGCGCCGGCCGGCCTGACGCTGGGCCTGGCCGACATCCGCATCGGCACCGAAGCGACGCACAGGCTCGACTGCAAGACGCAGTAAGCGCAGCACGCATCGCCTCTCGCCCCTCGCCCCCAGGGAGAGGGGCTGCGGTGAGGGCCGACGCCCGCAGAACAACGGATCGACGCCGCCCCGACAGGCGGCGTCGTCATGTCCGCACCCCAAGACCCACCACCGCAACGCAGCGTGCGCCCTGTATCCACGCCACGCTCCGGACGCGCACCTAGACTCGTTGCACCTGTCCGCGGAGCGTCCCCATGATCGAGTTCCACTACTGGCCCACCCCCAACGGCCACAAGGTCACGCTGTTCCTCGAGGAAGCCGGTCTCGACTACACGATCCATCCGGTCAACATCGGCAAGGGCGACCAGTTCAAGCCCGAATACCTCGCGTTCTCGCCGAACAACAAGATGCCGGCGATCGTCGACCGCGCGCCCGCCGACGGCGGTGCGCCGCAAACCGTGTTCGAATCCGGCGCGATCCTGCTGTATCTGGCGGAGAAGTCCGGCCAGTTCCTGTCGACCGATCCGCGCGTGCGCATCGAGACGCTGGAATGGCTGTTCTGGCAGATGGCCGGCCTGGGCCCCATGACCGGCCAGTACGGCCACTTCAATGTCTATGCGCCGGAGAAGATTCCGTACGCGATCGAGCGCTACACCAACGAGGCCAACCGCCTGCTGCAGGTGCTCGACACGCATCTGAAGGGCCGCGACTTCATCGCCGGCGACGCGTATTCGATCGCCGACATGGCGACGTATCCGTGGATCGGCGTCTACGACAAGGCGCCGATCGACATGACGCCCTACCCCGAAGTCCAGCGCTGGCACGCCGCCATTAAGGCACGCCCGGCCACGGAGCGCGCGTACGCCAGGGCGAAGGACGTGAATCCCGACGCCGGCAAGACCATGAGCGACGAGGAAAAGAAGCTGCTGTTCGGGCAGGGTCGTCGCTGAGGCATCGCTGATCAAGGCTGCTTTTGCTCGTCATTCCCGCGAAGGCGGGGATGACGGCTTTTCCAGCGTTGCCCTGAAGCATCGACACCCGTGGCGGTCTGCACCGCCACGGCTGGATCAGCACACCTATTGCGCAGGCGCACCGCTTGTGGGGATGGTCGGAGGGCAAGACGCGCCGCGAGGCCTGCGCGGACTAGCGTCACCGGGGCGCGATTGACCCACCCGATACACTGGGCGCCTCGCTCCCATGGACCCGCCATGCGCTCCGTACTTGCCGCTGCCGCCCTGATGATCGCCACGTCCACCGCCCTCGCCACCACACCGCCCGCCACTGGCGGTCTCACGCTCGAAGCGATCACCGGCGATGCGCCGCTGTCGGGACCGACGCTGATGAAGCCGCAGGTCGCGCCGGACGGCTCGCGCGTGACCTTCCTGCGCGGCAAGGACGAGAACCGCAACCAGCTGGACCTGTGGGAATACGACATCGCCAGCGGGCAGACGCGGATGCTGGTCGATTCCAAGGTCGTGCTGCCGGGCGAGGAAACGCTCAGCGATGCCGAGAAGGCGCGCCGCGAGCGCCAGCGCATCGCCGGCCAGTCGGGCATCGTCGATTACCAGTGGGCGCCGGATGCGCAGCGCCTGCTGTTTCCGCTCGGCGGCGAGCTGTATCTCTACGACCTGTCGAAATCGGGTTCCGAGGCGGTCCGCAAGCTCACCGACGGTGGCGGCTTCGCGACCGATCCGAAGGTGTCGCCGGGCGGCGGCTTCGTCAGCTTCGTGCGCGCGCGCAATCTGTGGGTCATCGATCTGGCCAGCGGCGCCGAGCGCCAGTTGACGACTGACGGCAGCGAGGTGATCGGCAACGGTGTCGCCGAGTTTGTCGCCGACGAGGAAATGAACCGCCACACCGGCTACTGGTGGGCGCCCGACGACAGCGGCATCGCGTATGCGCGCATCGACGAATCGCCGGTGCCGGTGCAAAAGCGCTACGAGGTGTATCCCGATCGCACCGAAGTCGTTGAGCAGCGCTATCCCGCCGCCGGCGACGACAACGTGCGCGTCACCCTGCATGTCGTCGCGCCGCAGGGCGGCACGGTGACGGACGTCGATCTCGGCAACAACACCGACATCTATCTCGCTCGCGTGCAGTGGCGCGATGCGCAGCGCCTGACCTTCCAGCGCCAGTCGCGCGACCAGCAGACGCTCGAACTGATCGAGACCACGCTCGCCACCGGTGCGCGACGCACGCTGGTCACCGAGCGTGGCCGCACCTGGGTACCGCTTCACGACAGCCTGCGCTTCCTCGATGACGGCCGCTTCGTGTGGTCGTCCGAGCGCGACGGCTTCCAGCATCTGTATCTCGCGTCCGAAGACGGCCGTCGCATGACCCAGCTCACGCAGGGCGACTGGCCGGTCGACGAACTGCTGGCGGTCGATGCCACCGCGGGCCTCGTCTATTTCCGCGCCGGCATGGCGCTCGAAGACGGCAAGGCGCTGCCGCGCGCGACGGAATCACGGATCTACAGCGTCGGTCTCGACGGCGAGCGCGCCTACACCGCGCTGTCGCGAGAGCCCGGCATGCACGGCGCCAGCTTCGCGCGCAATGCGTCGGTCTACGTCGACAGCTGGTCGAACACGATCACGCCGCCGCAGATCGCACTGCACCGCGCCGACGGCACGCAGCTCGCGACGCTGGTCGAGAACGATCTCGCCGCGGCCGATCATCCCTACGCGCCGTTTCTGGCCGCGCACCGTCCGACCGAGTTCGGCACGCTGACCGCCGCCGACGGCCGCACGCCGCTGCACTACTCGCTGATCAAGCCGGCGAATTTCGACGAAACCAAGCCGCATTCGGTCGTCGTGTTCGTCTACGGCGGCCCGGCCGCGCAGACCGTGCTCGACACCTGGCCCGGCCGCGCCGACGCGAGCTTCCACCAGTACCTTGCGCAGCAGGGCTACGTGGTGTTCTCGCTCGACAACCGCGGCACCCCGCGTCGCGGCCGCGACTTCGTCGGTGCGCTGTACGAGCGCCAGGGCACGGTCGAGGTCGAGGACCAGCTGCGCGGCGTCGAGTGGCTGAAGTCGCAGCCGTGGGTCGACGGCGACCGCATCGCGGTCAACGGCTGGTCGAACGGCGGCTACATGACACTGATGCTGCTGGCCAAGGCGCCCGACGCCTACGCCTGCGGCATCGCCGGCGCGCCGGTCGCCGACTGGGCGCTCTACGACACGCACTACACCGAGCGCTACATGAACCTGCCCAAGGCCAACGTCGACGGCTACCGCGAGGCCAGCGTGTTCACCCACGCCGACCACATCAAGCCGAACGCGCTGCTGCTGATCCACGGCATGGCCGACGACAACGTGCTGTTCACCAATGCCACGCAGCTGATGAGCCAGCTGCAGCAGGCCGGCACGCCGTTCGAACTGATGACCTATCCGGGCGCCAAGCACGGGCTGCGCGGGAAAGACGCGCTGCATCGCTACCGCACGAGCGAGGCCTTCCTCGCGCGTTGCCTGACGCCCTGACCACGCCCGCCGGACGCCCGCGCATGTCCACGCTGCCGCCCCCGTTGCCGCCACGTCCCGCACAAGCGCCCGCGCCGCCGCGCGGCTGGTGGCAGCGCAACTGGAAGTGGGCATTGCCGGTCGTCGTGGTCACCTTCGTCGCACTGGTGGCGGCGTTCGTCGCGATCATGCTGTTCGCGATCCGCGGCTCGATGATGCGCTCGGACGTCTACGTCGACGCACTGGCACGCGCCCGCGCGCATCCCGAGCTCGTCGCGACGATCGGCACGCCGATCACGCCCGGCTTCATGCCGATGGGCTCGGTCAGCACCTCGACCGACGACGGCGGCTCGGGCCGCGCGGACCTGGTGATCGGCATCGAAGGCCCGTGCGGTGCGGGTCACCTGGTCGCGAGCGCAGAGCGTCGACTCGGTGCGTGGACCTGGGAATCGCTGCTGTACATGCCGGGCGACCACGACCCCGGGCAGATCATCACCATCGCCGAGGCGGACACGCCGGTCGAACACCACGCACTGCCGGCGCCGTGACCTCCGGCCATTGCCGGCACGCACGCGAGCGCCTACGGTCGGCGTTCGTCCTTGCCGCTGGTGCTGCCATGAAACCGCTCGTCCTCGCGATCGCCCTGTCCCTCGCCGCGCCGCTCACGGCCCTCGCCCACACCGATGACGCCAAGGCGGCCGTGACCGCGTCGCAGGCCGCATCGCCGGCCTGGGTCACGCGCAGCAACGCGCTCGCGCAGATCCTGATCGACGCCCAGGCGCCGTTCCAGCCCGAATCCGCCGGCTTCTTCGGCGTGCCCGGCTACGACGACCAGGTTGCCGACTTCGGCCCCGACAACGCCGCCCGCTATCGCACGGCCATGGCCGGTGCACGCGCGAAGCTGCAGACCCAGCTCGAACTCGAGCGCGACGCCAACGTGCGCCAGGACCTGCAGATCCTGCTCAAGAGCATCGACGACAGCGTCGAGGGCAGCACGCTCAACGAGCGCTATCTGCTGCCGTGGACCGACGCGCCGCAGCTGGTCTTCGGCGGCATCAATGGACTGCTGTCGGCGCAGACGCCGCCCGAGCGCCGTGCGCACGCACTCGCGCGCCTGCAGCGTTATGCCGGGCTCACGGAAGGCAGCACGCCGATCACCACGCTCGCCCGCCAGCGTTACGAAGAACGCCTGTCGAATCCCGAACTGCTGCAGCCGACCCGACTGGAAGTGCAGCGCGCGCTCGACAGCGCCGACACCTACATCGCCGGCATCCGCAAGCTGTTCGAGGAATACAAAATCGAAGGCGCCGAGCCCGCGCTCGACGCGATCGCGAAGGAGATCACGGCCTACGCCGACTGGACCCGCACCACCGTGCTGCCGAAAGCGCGCGAAGACACGCGCCTGCCGCCGGAACTGTATGCCTTCGGGCTCAAGCAGTACGGCACCGATGTCGATCCGCAGCTGCTGATGCAGCGCGCGCAGCTGGCCTTCATGGAGATCCGCGCGCAGATGCAGCAGCTCGCGCCGCTGGTCGCCAAGGACAAGGGCATCGACGCGACCGACTACCGCGCGGTCATCGCCGCACTCAAGCGCGACACGATTCCCAACGCGCGTCTGGAAGCGAGCTATCGCGAAGTGATCGACGCGATCGATCCGATCATCGAGCGCGAGAACATCGTCGACGTGCCGCAGCGCGAGATGCAGATGCGCCTGGGCTCGGATGCCGAATCGGCCGCGCAGCCGGCGCCGCATTTCCGCCCGGCGCCGCTGGTCGGCAACACCGGCCAGCAGGGCACGTTCGTGTTGCCGGTCGGCAACCCCGGCGGCACCGGCGACGACGCGGCCTACGACGACTTCAACTTCGACGCCGTGCGCTGGACGCTGTCGGCGCACGAAGGCCGTCCCGGCCACGAGCTGCAGTTCACCGCGATGGTCGAACGCGGCGTGTCGCTGGCGCGCTCGATGTTCGCGTTCAACTCGGTCAACGTCGAAGGCTGGGCGCTGTACGCCGAAGCCGAAATGGTGCCCTACGAACCGCTCGACGGCCAGCTGATCGCGCTGCAGTTCCGCCTGCTGCGCGCCGCGCGCGCGATGCTCGACCCGATGCTCAATCTCGGCACGATCGACCGCGAACGCGCCGGCCGCGTGCTGACCGAAGAGGTGATGCTGTCGCCGGCGATGGCGCGCCAGGAACTGGACCGCTACACGTTCAACGCACCGGGCCAGGCGACGAGCTACTTCTACGGCTACACCCGCATCCTCGAACTGCGCATGCGCACCGAGCTGGCGCTGGGCGAGAAGTTCGACCGCCGCGCGTTCAACAACTTCCTGCTCGACCAGGGCCTGCTGCCGCCCGACCAGCTGGCCGAGGCGGTGGAGACGGTGTTCATCCCGGCGCAGCAGCGCCGTTGATCGCGCCTGTGCGCCCTGCCCGGGCGGGTGGGGCGCATGCCGGCGCACCGTCGATGCTCAGCTGATGCGCTCGATCAACCGTCGATGCCCGATCAGCCGCGCCCAGCGCACGCCGATGTCGAGCCAGCAGACATACGCCGCCTCGCCGGCGATGCGCCACAGCATGCCGGGGCGCCACGACAGCGCCGGTTCGGCCGCGCACAGTTCCCAGTGCAGGCCCAGTCCGCGTGCGAACAGGGCGCAGCGCGCGAGGTGATAGCGGCTGCTGAGCAGGGTGACCCGGCGCGTGGGCGCGTCGGGATCGACGGCCGCCGCGGCCAGCAGGCTGCGCGCGTTGCGCAGGTTCTGCAGCGTGTCGCGCGAGGCGTCTTCGAGCACCAGCGGGGCGTCGTCGGGCACGCCCAGCGCATGCAGGGCATCGCGCGCCAAGGCGGCCTCGGTCGGCGCGCCCATCGGACCGCCCCCCAGGAGCAGCACGCGGCCGGGCGCATGCGAACTCCACAACGTCGCCGCGCGCGACAGCCGCGCCTGGAAATCCGCATCCAGCCGGCCCTGCGGCGAGTGCTTGCCGAACACCAGCACGCACTCGCCACTGACCGGCACGCAGGGCGCGTTGCGTGCGACCCGCAGCACGTGCACCAGATAGCCCACGTAGACCAGCCCGAAACTCAGCGCGCAGGCCACCGCAGCGACCGCGAGCGTGTGCAGCGCGTCGCGGTCGGACAGGCGTTTCAAACGGTGCAGCAGGCGGGTACGTGCCATCGTGAAGCGGTGGTGTCGACGCTCTGGAACTGGGGCTGACCCGGGAGTCTAGCCTCACGATGCTGTGGCTATACTCGGCCGCCTGATTGTCCCCCGGATCCGTTGCGTGCCTGAACCGCTGTCCCCGTCGCCGATGCCGGCACTTGCCATCCGCGCGTTCACCGCGACCACCGCCCTCGGACGCGGCACCGCCGCTCAGGCCACGGCGCTGCGTGAACGACGCGGTGGCCTGCGCCGCAATGATTTCGGCCCGACCCCGCTGCCGACCTGGATCGGCCGCGTCGAGGGTGTGGAAGACGCGCCGCTGCCGTCCGCACTGTCGCGCTGGGAATGCCGCAACAATCGCCTCGCCTGGCTGGCGCTGCAGCACGACGGCGTGCTCAACGCGCTCGATACGATGGTCGCGAAGTACGGTGCGGACCGCGTCGCGCTGGTCGTCGGCACGTCCACCTCGAGCATCGGCGCGAGCGAGGAGGCCTATGCGCGCGCCGATGCCGATGCCGACGGCGTCCGGCATTTTCCCGACGATCTCGCCCGACCGATCGTGCACACCCCGCATTCGCTGGGCGATTTCCTGCAGCACGCCATCGGCCTGCGCGGCCCCTGCATCACCGTCGCCACCGCCTGCTCGTCGAGCGCGAAGGTGTTCGCGCAGGCGGCGCGCATGATCGAAGCCGGCCTCGTCGATGCGGCCCTGGTCGGCGGCGTCGACACCCTGTGTGGCAGCGTGCTGTTCGGCTTCAACGCGCTCGGCCTGGTGTCGACCGAGCGGTGCCGTCCGTTCGACGCGACGCGCGATGGCCTGTCGCTGGGCGAGGCCGGCGGATTCGCCGTGCTCGAACGCGCGGCCACCGGCGATACCGGCCTGCAGTTGCGCGGTTACGGCGAATCCAGCGATGCGCACCACATGTCGGCGCCGCATCCCGAAGGCCTCGGCGCGACGCTGGCGATGCGCGGCGCGCTGGACCGCGCCGGTGTCGAACCGGCGGACGTCGGCTATCTGAACCTGCATGGAACGTCGACGCCGGCCAACGATTCGGTCGAGGCGCGCGCGGTCGATGCGCTGTTCCCGGGCACGCTGCACGCCAGTTCGACCAAGGGCTGGACCGGTCACACGCTGGGCGCGGCGGGCATCGTCGAATCGGTGTTCGCCCTGCTCGCGCTGGAGCACGGCCTGCTGCCGGGCATTCTCGACAGCACCGTGCGCGATCCCGCGTGCGGGCCGCAGATCCGCTTCGACAACGCGGAGGCGGACATCCGATTCGCGATGAACAACTCGTTCGGCTTCGGCGGCAACAACTGCTCGCTGGTGTTCGGCAAGGTGGCCGCATGAGCACGTCGGGCATGTCGAGCGCGCTGACCGCGACGATCGCCGGCATCGGCTTCTGGACCGACGGCCTGCCGGACTGGGCCGCCGCACGCGCATTCGCGATAGACGGCACGCGTCCGGAATCGGCACCGTCGCGCCCGTCGCCGCAGCTGCTGGCGCCGAACGAACGCCGGCGCGCGCCGGGCTCGGTCGCGGTCGCGCTCGAAGTCGCGATGGCCGCGTGCCGCGATGCCGGCATCGCACCGGAGACGCTGCCGTCGGTGTTCGCCTCGACGCACGGCGATCTGGGCATCACCGATTACATGTGCGACACGCTGGCGACCGATCCCACTGCGATCTCGCCGACGAAGTTCCACAACTCCGTGCACAACGCCGCTGCGGGTTACTGGACCATTGGCGCCGGCTGCACGGAAGCGACGACTGCACTCAGCGCCTACGACGCCACGTTCGCCCAGGGGCTGCTGGAAGCGATGATGCAGCTCGCCACCGGCACCCCGGCGGTGCTGCTGGTCGCCTACGACACCGCCTCGGCGGGTCTGCTCGGCACGGTGACGCACAGCGAAGGCCTGCTCGGCGCCGCGCTGGTACTGGTGCGTGACGGCACCGGACCACGCATCCGCGCGAGCCTGCGCGACGGCGCCGATCTCGAATCACCCGGCCCGCTCGGCACGCACGGCGAACGCAATGCGATGGCGCAGATGCTGCCGCTGTTCGACGCGCTCGCCACCGGGGGATCGCGCGCCGTGCTGCGCGCCGGTCCGCACCGTTCGCTGTCGCTCGAGATCGACGACACCACGCAGCCGGAGCCGGCGCATGGCTGAGCATGCGCACCTGCATCGCGGCAATGTCGCGGTGGTGATTCCGGCGCTCAACGAAGCGCTGCGCATCGACGAGGTCGTCAGCGAAGCGCTGGCGTACAGCGAGCACGTGATCGTCGTCGACGACGGCTCCGACGACGCCACGCCCGACATCGTCGCCGCGCTGCCGGTCACACTGCTGCGCCACCCGCGACGCATGGGCAAGGGCCAGGCCCTGCGCGACGGGTTCGCCGAAGCGCGACGCCGCGGCTTCGCCGCGGTGGTCACGATGGACGGCGACGGCCAGCATCGCGCGAGCGACATTCCGCGAATGATCGAAGCCGCAAACCACCACCCGAACTGCATCGTCAACGGCGCGCGCCTGAAGAAGCGCGGCACCCAGCCCTGGTACCGACGGATCGGCAACGACTTCGGCGACTGGGGCATCGCCTGGGCCTGCGGCTTCCGCATGGTCGACACGCAGAGCGGGCAGCGGCTGTATCCGGCCTCGGTGCTCGCGCTCGACGACATTCCCGGCGAAGGCTTCGTGTTCGAAGCGCAGGTGCTGATCAGTGCCGCGCGCCAGCTCGGCTGCGGCGTGGTGTCGGTGCCGGTGGAGACGCGCTACCACTGCGCGGATTCCGACGAACAGTTCCGCAAGAGCCATTTCCGCCTCTACCGCGACCTGAAACTCATCACCCTGCACGTGCTCGGGCAGGTGCTGACGCGCGGCGATCTGCTGCGCACCTGGCGAGCCAAGCGGGCGAATCCGCCGGTGATCTTCGATCCCGGCGCGACGCCCGACGCGATGCTCGCTTCCGAACCCATGCAAGGCGCCGGCTGATGCAGACCACGACCCGTACCGATGTCGCGATTCTCGGCGGCGGGCTCGCCGGGCTCACCCTCGCATTGCAGTTGCGCCAGCGCGACCCCGACTGCGCGGTCACCGTCATCGAACGCCGCGCGCACCCGGTGCGCGAAGCCGCGCACAAGGTGGGCGAGTCCACGGTCGAGATCGGCGCGCATTACCTGGCCAAGGTGCTGGGTCTGGAAGCGCATCTGGAGAGCGAGCAGATCCGCAAGTTCGGCTTCCGCTTCTTCTTCTCCGAAGGCAGCCACGCGATCGACCAGTGCACCGAGCTCGGCGTGAGCCGGTTGCTGCCGACGCCGTCATGGCAGATCGACCGCGGCCGGTTCGAGAACTTCCTCGGTGAACGCGCGCGCGCACTCGGTGTGCAGTTCGAGGATGCCGCCGTGGTACGCGAGCTGACGATGGCCGGCGACGGCGCAGACGATCACGTCGTCGCGTTCGAGCGCGATGGCGCGACGCACACCTTGCACAGCCGCTGGCTGATCGATGCCAGCGGCCGCGCCGGTCTGCTCAAGCGCAAGCTCGACCTCGCCCTGCCCAACGACCACGACGCCAATGCGGTGTGGTGGCGCGTGGACGGCACCATCGATCCCAATGCCTGGTCGCAGGACGCGGGCTGGCTGCAGCGCTGCGATCCACCCGACCGCTGGCGCTCGACCAACCACATGTGCGGCCCGGGCTACTGGTTCTGGCTGATTCCGCTGGCCTCGGGGTCGCATTCGCTCGGCATCGTCTGCGACGCGAAGATGCATCCGCTCGAGACGATGAACACCCACGCGAAAGCGATGGACTGGCTGCGCACGCATCAGCCGCAGGTCGCCGCCACGCTCGACCGCAGCGAGCACACGCTGCAGGATTTCCTGTTCCTGCGGCACTTCTCCTACGGCTGCAAGCAGGTGTTCTCGCGCGAGCGCTGGGCGCTGACCGGCGAGGCCGGGCTGTTCCTCGATCCGTTCTATTCGCCGGGCACCGACTTCATCGCGATCGGCAACACCTACATCTGCGATCTGATCGGCAAGGACCGCGCGGGCACCGATTTCAGGCCCTACGTCGCGCTGTACCAGCAGCTCTATTTCTCGTTCTACGAGAACACGCTGACGCTCTACCAGGACCAGTACCCGCTGTTCGGCGACGAGCAGGTCATGCCGGTCAAGGTGATCTGGGATTACACGTATTACTGGTCGCTGCTGACGCCGCTGTTCTTCGCCGACCGCCTGACCAGCATGGCGGTGCTCAGCCGCCTGCGCCCGGCATTCACCGAAGCGAGCGCGCTCAATCTCGCTCTGCAGCAGCTGCTGCGCGAATGGGGCCGCCGCAACGGCGACGGGGCCGCGTCCGGCGCGCGTCTGCTCGACCAGTCCGACATCGGCTGGTTCCGCGCGATGAACGCCGCGCTCGACGACGTACTCGATGACGACGCACTGGTCGCGCGCATCGAGGACAACGTGGCGCGCATGCGCTGGCTGGCGGCCGAGATCCTGCAGCACGCACGCGGCGCCCATGCGGATATCGACGACTTCGGCCTGACCACGTTGCTCGGCGATGCACCGGCCACGCCGGCATCGCTGTCCACGCTCTGGTACGCCGACGCGGCCTGAGCGGGCACAATCGAACACCTTCCATCCGCACAAGGCACCGTCACCGCATGAATCCAGGCACTGCGCACATTTCCGGCGGCGATGCCCGCACCGATGTCGTCATCCTCGGCGGTGGTCTCGCAGGGCTCACACTCGCCCTCCAGCTGCGCCAGCGCGAACCCACGCTGTCGGTGACGGTGATCGAACGTCGCGCGCATCCGGTCCGCGAAGCGGCGCACAAGGTCGGCGAGTCGACGGTCGAGATCGGCGCGCATTACTTCGCCGACGTGCTGGGGCTGCGCGACCATCTGGAAGCCGAGCAGGTGCGCAAGTACGGCCTGCGCTACTTCTTCACCGATCGCGAGTACGACGTGCAGGCCTGCAGCGAGATGGGCGTCAGCAAGCTGCTGCCCACGCCGTCGTGGCAGCTCGACCGGGGTCGTTTCGAGAACTTCCTCGGCGATCGCGCGCGCGAAATGGGCGTCGATTTTCGTGACGAAGCGGTCGTGCGCACGCTGGAGCTGTCGGAGACCGATGCGCCGCATACAGTCGCCTTCGATCACGCCGGCGAGCGCCGGACGCTGGAAGCGCGCTGGGTCGTCGACGCCTCGGGCCGCGCCGGCCTGATCAAGCGCAAGCTCGGTCTGGCGATGGCCAACGACCACGACTGCAATGCGGTGTGGTGGCGGATCGACGGCCAGTCGGATCTCGACCAGTGGTCGGACGATCCGCAGTGGCGCGACCGCTTCACGCCTGCGCGCCGGGTGAACTCGACCAACCACATGTGCGGCCCGGGCTACTGGTTCTGGCTGATCCCGCTGGCCTCGGGCTCGCATTCGCTGGGCATCGTCTGCGACGCGAAGATGCATCCGCTCGAGACCATGAATACCTTCGACAAGGCGATGGACTGGCTGCGCACGCACCAGCCGCGCGTGCACGAAGCGCTCGACAAGCCCGAGTACACGCTGCAGGACTTCCTGTTCCTGCGCCACTTCTCGCACGGCTGCAAACAGGTGTATTCGAAGCACCGCTGGGCGTTGACCGGCGAGGCCGGCCTGTTCCTCGATCCGTTCTATTCGCCGGGCAGCGACTTTATCGCGATCAGCAACACCTACGTCTGCGAACTGATCGGCAAGGACCGCGCGGGCGAAGACATCGCGCCGTATGCCGACATCTACCAGCAGCTGTACTTCTCGTTCTACGAGAACACGCTGACGCTCTACCAAGACCAGTACCCGATCTTCGGCCACCCGCAGGTCATGCCGATCAAGGTGCTGTGGGATTACGTGTACTACTGGGCGCTGCTGGCACCGCTGTTCTTCAGCCGCCGCCAGGCCGACCTGTCGATCCTCGCCAAGCTCAAGCCCGCCTTCGCCGAGGGCCGTGCACTGAATCTGGCGATGCAGGCGCTGATGCGCGAATGGGGCACCCGCGATGCGTCGCCCGAGCTCCGCGAAGCGCGTGCCTACGACCAGTACGAAGTCGACTGGTGCCGCGAGATGAACGGTGGACTGACCGACGAACTCGACGACGCCGCGTACATCGCGCGCACCCAGCGCTCGATGGCTGCGATGCGCCAGCTGGCGTCCGAAGTGCTGGCACTCGCGCGCGCCGCGATTCCGGACATCGGCGATCACGGCCTCGATGCATTGCTGGCGAAACACGACAGCAGCGCACACGCGTCGATGCTGCCGGCGCAGTGGTTCGTACCGGTTGCCGAAGCCGCCTGAGCCGTCGATGATTGCGGCTGCGCGGGCTGGAAGGCCGCATTGAAGACCCGGGAACCTGTGCCGCGATGACGACCCTCCTGCTGCTCCAGTTGGCCGTGATCCTCATCGCCGCACGCGCCTGCGGCTGGGTGCTGAAGTATTTCGGACAGCCGCCGGTGATCGGCGAGATGACTGCCGGCCTGCTGCTCGGGCCGGTGGTGTTCGGCGCGATGCTGCCGGATTTGCACGCCGCGCTGTTTCCGGCCGCATCGCTGCCGCCCCTGTCGGCGCTGGCGACCGTGGGCCTGGTGCTCTTCATGTTCATCATCGGCGCCGAACTGCGTTCGGTCGAAGGCACGCGCGCGCAGGTGCGCGCCGCGAGTCTGGTCGGCGTGCTCGGCATCTCGCTGCCGCTGGCGCTGGGCCTGGCGATCTCCCCGTGGCTGTATCCGCGCTTCGCACCCGAGGGACTGGGTTTCTGGCCGTTCGCGCTGTTCATCGCCGCGGCGATGTCGGTGACCGCGTTCCCGGTGCTCGCGCGCATCCTCAAGGATCGCAACCTCACCCAGACCCGCGCCGGCCGTCTCGCGCTGAGCGCGGCGATCATCGACGACGGCTTCGTCTGGATCTTCCTCGCGCTGGTGCTGACCATCGGCGGCGCGCATCGCGGCCCGGGTGTCGGCATGGTGGCCGCGGGCGCGGTGGTGCTGGTCGCGGTCGCGTTCCTGGTGCTCAAGCCGCTGTATGCGTGGATCCTGAAACGCGGCTGTGATGCCGACGGCGCGCCGACCCGCGGCACGCTGATCGCGATCCTGATCGGTCTGGTCTGCTGCGCGGCGTTCGCCGAGGCGATCAGCCTGCACGCGGTGTTCGGCGCGTTCGTATTCGGCGTCTGCCTGCCGCGCGACAATCGCCTGCTGCACCATCTGGCCAAGGCGTTCGAGCCGGTATCGATGCTGCTGTTGATGCCGATCGTGTTTGCGCTCGCCGGCCTCAACACCACGTCCGAAGCCTTCGTCGGCGCGGGCATCGGCGCGTTCGGCCTGATCCTGCTGGTGGCGATCGCCGGCAAGATGCTCGGCGGCACGATCGGCGCGCGGCTGTCGGGCTACGACTGGCGCGACAGCCTGTCGGTGGGTTCGCTGATCAACGCCCGCGGCCTGATGGAACTGGTGGTGCTGAAGATCGGCCTCGATGCTGGCCTGATCGGGCAGGAACTCTTCACCCTGATGTTCGGCATGACCCTGGTCACGACGGTCATGACCTCGCCGCTGCTGTCGCTGTGGAACCGGCGCTTGGCGGGTGCCGACGCGCTCGAGCACGAGCGCGCACGCTGACCGCGTCATCGACTCATACGAAAACGCCGGCCGCTCTCGCGGCCGGCGTCGTCTTCGGCACCGGCTGACTCAGCGCGCCGGCGGTACGGCCGGTGCAGGCGCGGGCATGGACTCCACCGGCGGCGGATTCGCCACCCAGATCGCGACGCCGCTGGCGTACTTCTGCTGCGGGCTGATGTCGACACCCACGCCGGCAGACGAGAACGAACGGCCGCCGCCGCGTCCCAGACCGCCGCCGACACTGACGCCGCCGCTGCGGTAGCCATCGGCCGTGCCCTGGAACAGCACGCCGTTCGCACCGAGCTTGGCGGCCTCGTTGCGCAGTTTCTGCAGCACCGAGTTCACCTTGTTCTGCTCGCCGTAGGTCAGCGCGCCACTGCTGGTGTTGAGGATCGCGATCTCCTCGTACTGGCCCGGCGGCGGGCCGTGATAAATGCGCACCTGCGACGGATCGATCGGCGCACGCGGCGTGCCGGTCAGCACATGGGAACTGGCGCAGCCGGCGAGCAGGCCGACGCCGAGCAACAACGGGAGCAGGCGGGAAACGCGCATCGGGGCATCCTCGTGGCGGGTGCAGGGATGATGCGACCGGCGGCGTGAATCCGGATTCATGGCGCTGAAGGGCAACTGGATGGGCGCCGCCCGTGCTGCATCCGGGATCCCGCGCGCCCGGAACCGGGTCAGCCGCCCTGCCCGATCCGCGCGCCGTCTACCGGATTTCGCAGCCAGCGCTTGATGTGCCAAGTCAGCGCGCGGAAGTTCGAATTCATCTGGAAACAGCCGCTGGTCAGCCCGCCGCCACGGCCCTGCATGACGCCGTTGAAACCGGCGACACGTGTGCCGTCCTCGTACAGCGCGCAGCGCACGCGCAGCGTCTGGGTGTGTTCGATGAACCAGTTGCCGCCCCAGATCGCATCGACGATCTCGACCTTGAGCACCCGCCCGTGCATGTCGGCCAGCGGCGCCTGCGCCGGCTCGGCGACCTTGCGCAGTTCGCGGATCAGTGCGGTGTTGAAGTTGCTGGCGACGTCGCAGTTCTTGAGGATTTCGGCATCGATGTCGGCGCCTTCGACGACGGGCACCGGTACTTGCAGCCGAATCTTGTCTGCTGCGGCGGCACTGGTGGCGAGCGTGCAGCCCGCAGCCAATACAGCACTCAGAAGAAGCATGCGCATCGGGACGTCCTGTTTCAGGGAAAGTTCGGGCTCAGCCCATGCCGCCGTTGATGCCGATGACCTGGCCATTGATGTAGCCGGCCGGCTCCGAACACAGGAACGCGACCAGCGCCGCGACCTCGTCCGGCGTGCCCGCGCGTGCGGCCGGAACGATCTGCTTGATCATCTCGTCCGGAAACGCATCCTGCGCCATGCTGCCGGCGATCACGCCGGGCGCGACCACGTTGACGCTGATGCCACGGCTCGCCATCTCGCGGGCCAGCGATTTCGATGCGCCGTGCAACGCCGCCTTCGCCGCCGCGTAGTTGGTCTGCCCGCGATTGCCGGTCACCGCGGCGACCGACGACACGCTGACGATACGGCCCCAGCGCTTGCGCGCCATCGGCAACAGCAATGGTTGGGTCACGTGGAAGAAGCCATGCAGCGATACGTCGATGACGCGCTTCCATTGCGCCTCCGACATGCCGGCCATCGGCGCGTCATCGTGGATGCCGGCGTTGTTGACGATCACCTGGATCGGCCCTGCTTCGAGCAGCCCGTCGAGCGCGCGCCGCGTGACCGAACCGTCGGCGACATCGAACGCGATCGCTTCGGCGCTGCCGCCTGCGGCGACGATCTCGGCGACGACGGATTCCGCGCGCGCGAGATTGCCGTTGGCATGGACGATCACATGCAGTCCATCGGCCGCGAGACGACGGCAGATCGCGCCGCCGATGTCGCCGCTGCCGCCGGTGACGAGCGCGCGCCGCGCAGGGGTGGTGGATGCGGAATTGGTCATGCGGCGATTGTAGCGGGCGACGCGCGCGGCTCAGGTCTGCGCGTGCGCGAGTGCGCCGAGCACCGCGTCGATGGAGGCGAGCGGTCGACCGTCGTCGACGCGCCAGCCCGTCTTCGTGCGGGTGATGCGATGCACGGCGTTGTCCGCATCCGCGATCGCGAAGCCGCGCCGACGCAGCGCGCGTGACAGCCACATCGCGTCGCGCCCCGTCGCCGCGACGTGGACGGCCACGCCCGAGCCGACCGGTGTCTCGAAGCGACCCGACCCCAGCGAGAAGCGCAGGTTGTGCTGGTCGAAGGCATCGCCGATCGCACCCGAGAGCGCGACGTCTTCGGGCGCGCCTTCGATGAAGCGTCCGTCGCCGGGCAGCAGCCAGAGGCGATCGGCGGTTTCCAGCGACAGTTCCAGATCGTGACTCGACAGCACGATGGCCACGCCCTGCTCGCGCGCGATGCGTCGCAGCAGATCGATGATCGTCACGCGGCTCGGCAGATCGAGAAACGCGGTGATCTCGTCGAGCAGCAGCAGCCGCGGCTGCTGCGTGAGCGCCCGCGCGATCATCACCCGTTGCCGCTCGCCGTCGCTGAGGCTGTCGACCGCACGCCGCGCGAGATGACCGCCGCCCACACGGTCGAGCGCATCGGCCGCGATGCGGCGATCCTCCGCCGACAGAACGCCGACCCAGCCTGTGTGGGGTTGCCGGCCCATCTCCACGAGTTCGAGGACGTCGAGCGCGCCCAGCTGTGGACGCTCGGTCAGCACCACCGCGACCCGCCGCGCGCGTTCGATCGGCGACAGCGCGCGCAGCGCGACGCCATCGAGTGCGACCGTGCCCGCGACCGGCGCGAGAAAGCCGCCGAGCGTGCGCAGCAGCGTGGACTTGCCTTGTCCGTTGCGGCCGAGCACGCAGACGAAATCGCCGGCGCGCACGTCGATGTCCGGCAGCTGCGCGAGGGCGTGCGTGCCGTAGCCGATGGCCAGTCCGCGGAGCGCCAGCATCTCAGCGCTCCGCCGCGCGCAGGCTGCGCGCGGTCAGCAGCAATCCGATCACCACCGGCGCGCCGATGATCGCCAGGATCGCGTTGAGGTGCAGGAAATGCTGTCGCCACGGCAGGTGTACGACGAGATCGGCGACCAGCGCGAGCAGTGCGCCGAGTGCGAACGTGGCGGGCAGCAGCGCGCCGATCCGCGCAGACCCCAGCAGGCCGCGCGCCAGATGCGGCGTGATCAAACCGACGAAGGCGACCGGTCCGCAGAACGCGGTGACCGGTGCCGCGAGCAGAATCGTCGCCGCGAGGACGCGTCGTCGCAGACGCGCGACGTCGACACCGAGACTCGCCGCATAGGTGTCGCCGAGCAACAGCGCGGTCAGCGGTTTGCCCAGCCACACGGCCAGCGCCAGGCCCACCAGCAGCGGCGGCGCCCAGATCGCGAAATCCGGCCACACCACGGACGCGAACGTGGCGTCGTTCCACGACGCGAAGATCCGCGACTGCGTGCGGTTGGTGAAATGCAGCAGTACGCCGATCAGGCCTTGGGCGAGGAAGCCGAGCATCAGCCCCAGCACCAGCAACGTCACCGTGCCGACGCGCCGCGCCATCGCGCCCATCGCCAGTGCGACGCCCAGCGTGCCGAGCGCCGAGCCGGCCACGATGCCCACGCTCGAGAACACGCCCAATGCCTGCAGCGCGGCTGGACCGACGACCGCCCCGGCAACCACCACCAGCGCAGCGCCGAACTGTCCGCCCGCCATCAGACCCAGCGACCACGCATCGGCGAGCGGATTGCGGAACAGCGTCTGCATCAGCAGACCGGCGACACCGAGCGCGCCGCCACCGGCGACTGCGGCGAGCACGCGCGGCAACCGCAAGCCGTGGATGATGCGGTGTTCGGCGGATGCGGGGTCGAGGCCGGCCAGACCGTGCAGCACGCGCGCCAGCGAGAGCGGTTCGTGACCGATCGACAGGCTCGCGAGCGCGACACCCGCGAGCAGCAGGAGAACCGCCAGCAACGCGAACAGCGGCCGCGTCGCGACGCGGGTGCCGGGAAGCGTCACCGCGCTCACTGGTACGCATCCCGCGGCAGCGGTTTGAGGAAGCGGAACGGCTCAGGCTGCAACTCGGGATGCAGCATCTTTACGAAATCGGCCAGCACCCAGTCCGGCCGCACGACCGCGGTCTGGTACCAGTCGTGCACGTCCTCGCCGGGCAGGCTGCGCCCGGTGTTGCCATAGAGCCGGCCCGCGCGCCATGCAGGAAACCCGTCCAGCACCGCGCGTCCACGCGGCGGCACCGCATGGATGTCGCCGATCAGCCACAGGTCGGTGCGCTCGGCCAAGGGCAGCAGCGCTTCGCTCGACACCGTCTCCGACGACCAGCGCGCCGGATCCTCCGCGCGCGCCATCAGGTTGGTGCCGCCGGCGTCGGTAATGAACGCCGCCTCCGCGCCGCGCACCGTGGCCACCCAGCGGTCGGCGCCATTGGGATACGCCCACAGCACGCCCGGCTTCGGGCGCCCGGCGACCCGCGCCTTCAACGCATCGACGCCCGTCTCGATCCCGTCGAACAGTCGCGACGCGGCAGCGTCGGTGCCGGTGAGCAGGCCGAACAGGCGGATCCACTCGGCGCGCCCGAGAGAGGTCGGCTCTTCTTCCGCGAATGTCGGCACGACGGTCAACCCGAGTGCGCGCGCGCGGGTCAGCACGGGCGTCTGCGCCAGATCGGACAGGCGCATCAGGAACACGTCCGGCTGCCGCGCGATCAGCACGTCGAGATTCGGCGGGGCGTGCCAGTTGTAGCCGATCTGGGCGACCTCGCCGCGCTGCACGCGCTCGCGCGTCGCAGCGTCGTAGGAGCGCAGGCCGCCGACCGCCACCAGACGGTTGGCGACACCGAGGGTCGACAGGAACGCTTCGTCGACGCCGTTGTTGGCGGCGATCGTCGCGACCGGCACCCGCACGACGGTCGCATTGCGCAGCGCGCCGGTCAGCGGCGGCGCATCGATGCCGTCGGACAGCAGCACCAGCGTGTCGCTGCGGGTCTCACGCGCGCCGCCCTGGTCGGCGACCGGCGCGCGCAGCTGGGCGACGACGTAGCCATCGTGCTGCTGGAGCGTCAGGTACCGCGCGTGCCGCAACGGGATAGGCGTGCCGGTCTCCGCCTGTGCCGTGGTGCTCCCGGTGTCCACCGCGCCCGGCCCACAGGCGGCGAGCACCGCTGCGAGGGCGACGGCCGCCATCAGCAGCCCCGTTATGGTCCATCCCGATCGGCACCCGCCGCACCGCGTTGCACACCGTCGCCCGCACGCCATCTCGTCAATCCCGTCGATTCGTGTTGTTATGTTATATCAATTCATAACAGGGGAATCGAAGTGCGTCATCCACGCTCCATCGCGCTCGCGTGCGCGCTCGTCTGCACCGCCACCGCCGCACCGCTCGCAGCGCGCGACCCGGCGGATGCCGCCGCCCCGCAGGCGCCCTCGGCCACCGATCTCGACACGGTGACCGTCTACGGCCGCCGCATCGGCCGGATCCCCGGCGAGACCGCCACCAAGACCGGTGCGCCGGTGCTGGAGACGCCGTTCGCAGTGAACGTCGTCCCGCGCGAATTGCTGGACCTGCGCAACGTCTCCAACATCGGCGAGGCGGCCGAAACGGTCAGCGGTGTGCAACGCACGATCGGCTTCTCGGGCAACCAGCGCTTCCGCATCCGCGGATTCCAGGCCGTCAGCACGTTGCGGGACGGCTTTCGCCAGAGCGTTTCGCAGCCGGAGATCGACCTGCAGGGCGTGGACAGCATCGAAGTCCTGAAGGGACCCGCGTCGGCGCTGTACGGCCGCTTCGAGCCCGGCGGCGTGATCAACTTCGTGTCCAAACGTCCGCAGGAAGCTGCTGCGCATGCCGCGTCGTTCACCGCGGGCGCCTACAACTACGCGCGCGCCGGTCTCGATCTCAACGCGCCGCTGCGCGCCGACGGCACCCTGCTCGGGCGCTTCAATCTGGGCTACGAGGATGCGGGCTCCTTCCGCGAAGGCATCGACAACCGGCAGCTCTATGTCGCCCCGGTGATCGACTGGCGCCCCGATGCCGACACCAGCGTGCTGCTGCGCGCGGAGTATCTCGATCGCGATGCCGCGTTCGACCGCGGTCTGGGCAACAGCGCGCGTTTCCTCGACCTGCCACTGGGCCGCAATTTCGGCGAAGAGTTCATGCGCATCGAAAAGCAGCAGTGGAGCATCGGCGCCGAGTTCAACCGGCAGTTCGCCCGCGACTGGCGTCTACGCATCGGCGGCTTCGTCTCCGACGTGGACGTGCCGCGCGAGGAATTCTTCAACTACGGTTTCCCGGCGCTCGCCGGCGACACCGTGAACCGCAACTTCGTCAGCTATCACGAGCGGCAGCGTGACGCGACGCTGCAGGCCGAGCTCTACGGCACATTCGACACCGGTGCATTCCGCCATCAGATGCTGGCCGGCGCGGAACACGTCGACGACCGCCTGCAGTTCCTCGACGGACGGATCGCCTACGGCCAGCCGATCGATCTGTTCGACCCCGTGCCGACCGGCCGCCCGGACACCTACGTGCCGACCGGCGACAGCCGCTACACCTATCGCACCCGCGCGCTCTATCTGCAGGACGAAATCGCCTGGCAGCGCTGGCGCCTGCTGCTGGGCGGGCGCCTGGAACACACGGAAACCGAGTCCTTTTACACCGGCGGCATCGACCCGGCGATCCTGCGCAAGGATTCGCCGTTCTCGCCACGCGCAGGTCTGACCTTCCTCGTGACGCCCGACCTGTCGCTCTACGCGAGCTGGGCGCGCTCGTTCCGCAACGAGGCCGATGCCGGCCTGCTGGAAAGCGGCATCACGCCGAAGCCCACGCGTGGCGACCAGATCGAGGCGGGCGTGAAGTCACTGCTGCTCGACGGGCGCATGGAAGCGACGTTCGCGGTATTCGATCTGCGCAAGCGCGACGCCGTGGCCGCCGATCCGGTCGACTGGAATCTGGTCGTCCAGACCGGCGAACTGCGCGTGCGTGGCGTGGAAGCGGAAGTCTCGGCGCGGCCCGTCGATCCGTGGACGCTCGTCGCCTCGTATGCCTATTCCGACGCGACGATCACCCGGGACACGAGTCCGTTCCTGATCGGCAACCGCCTTGCCGGCGTGCCGGAACACCAGGCCAGCGTGTGGACCTCGTGGGCCTTCGATGGCGTGCTGTCGGGGCTGACGCTCGGCGGCGGCGTATTCCATGCGAGCGACCAGGCGGCGACCACCGCGAACACCTTCGTGCTGCCCGGCTACACCCGGCTCGATCTCAATGCGCGTTATGCATTCGGCGACGGTCTGGAGGTACTGCTCAACGTCGACAACGTGACCGACCGGCGCTATTTCATCACCGGCGGTTTCTCGCAGATCTATCCGCAGGCGCCGCGCACCGCGCGGATCACGCTGACGAAACGCTGGTAACGCGGATCAGCGCGCGGCGCCGAGCATCACCGCCGCGCGCCCTTCAGCGAGCAGCACGCCATCGCACTGGATGCGGAACGCGTATTGCTGGCTGTCGCCGGCTTCGACCAGCACTTCGGCGACGCATTCGAGATCGCCGGCGAGGTCGTCGATGCGCGCAGCATGCAGCTGCACGCCGCGCAATGCGACCAGCATGCCGGGGCGCACGGGTGCGCCGCTCCCGCGTGCACGCAGGCCACCGTGCACCGCCATCGCCTGCGCGCCGTATTCGCACAGGTGCAGCGCGCGCAGCTGGTCGTCGCTGCGCAGCGGGTTCGCCGGATCGCGATGGCTGGCGCTGCGCAGGGTCACGCTGGCGTCGTCCCACGCGGTGACCGCATCCCACAGGCACATCGCGCCCTGATGCGGAATCATCGACGCGATGGCGTCGCGATCGACGAGGATCATGCCACCGGCTCCGGTTCGGCGCGTGCCGCGATGATCGCCGCGCGCTGACGCGCGACCAGCAGCGACAGCACGAAGTTGAAGACCACGCCGAGCGCGACCGTGCTGCCGATCGCACGCAGCACCGGAATCGACGACAGCGCGAGCAGGCTGAAGACCAGCAGCGTCATCAGGCTGCAGACAAGGATCGCGTGCAGGGTGCGGATCTGGTCCTGGCGTTCGTCGCCGGCATGTTCGAAGAACAGCGCGTAATCGAGCCCGAGACCGGCGGCAAGGATCAGCGCGACGAGATGGAACAGGGTCAGTTCGACGCCGACCAGTCGCAGCACTGCGACGACCACCAGCAAGGTCAGCAACGTCGGCAGTAGCACGCGCCAGACACGGCGCGGGCTGCGCAACGCGATCCACACGGTGCCGATGAGCAGCACCAGCGCGACCGCCATCGCCGCGAGCACGCGGCCGCGGTATTCGACGACCAGCGATTCGGACGCGTCCTTCATGTCGAGCAGGCGCACGTCGACGCCGGGTGCACTGGCCTGCGAGGCGAGCGCGATGACGTCGGCCGGATCGTCGAGACCGCTGAGCGAGACCAGCGCGGTCGAACGGTCCTCGTGTTCCAGCAGCAGGCCGGACACCGCGGTCGCCAGCGGCGAGCCTTCGAGATCGGGGCGCGTCAGCGGCGCGGCGGCCTTGGCGCGGGCGATGTCTTCGACGAAGGGTTCGAACGCGTCGTCGTTGAACGCGGAGTCGGTCAGCGCGTCGGCGAGCATCGCGCGCAGCGCAGGGGTGTCGGGCAGCGCGGCCTGACGCGCGCGTTGCGTATCGGTGCCCGGAAGATAGCGCGAGGCCATGTCGTAGCCGTCGAGCTGGCCGTCGGCGACCAGCGCATCGAGCGCGGGCTGCAGCGCTGCGGTCGCGCCGAGCGCGGCGTCGCTGTCGGTGGCCTGCGCGACCAGCACGTAGCGCACGTCGGGCGCACCGAGTTCTGCGCGCAACTCGGTGTCGCGCTGCATCGATTCGGGATCGACCGGCGTCAGCTTCGACAGATCGTTCTGCCAGAACGCCCCGGGACTGAAACCAATCGCGGCAACGGCGGCGAGCGCCAGCACGGCCAGCGACCACTTCGGCCGCGGCAGCGCTTCGATCCGGTGCCACAGGCGCTGCAGACGCGGCGACTCGGCGAGATCCGGCGGCGAGGGATCGACCAGACCCGGCAGCAGATAACGCGTGGTCAGCGCGGCGACACCGAGCGCGAAGATCGTGAACACCGCGAGCTGGCGCAGGCCATCGACGCCCGAGAACAGGAAGGTCGCATACGCGATGCAGGTCGCGACGACGCCGGTCGACAGCGCCGGCCACAAGCCGCGCACGTTCTTCCACGGCGACAGGCCGGCGCGCTGGTGGCTGAAGAAGTGGATCGGATAATCCTGCACCACACCGATCAGGGTGAAGCCGAACGCAATCGTGATGCCGTGCACGCCGCCGGGAAACAGCAGCGCCACCGCCGTGAGTCCGGCGATGCCAGCACTCGCGAGCGGCAGCACGCCGAGCAGCGGCATCTTCCAGCTGCGATACGCGACCAGCAGCAACAGGATCAGGCCGATCGTGTCGACCATGCCGATGCGCTGCGCCTCGGCCTGCGTGCGCCCGCCGATGTCGACCGAGAACGCGCCGGGCCCCACGACGTCGAGCGTGGCGCTGCCCTCGCCCACCTGCCGCGCGAAGGTGTCGCGGATGGTGCCGACGGCGTCGAGCTGGCCGGTCGGATCGAAGCCCGCCGCGCGCGTTTCCACCAGCAGCAATGCCTGCGTGCCGGCCTGGTCGAACCACACGTCGTGCAGCCGCTGCGGCGCACCGGCCGGCTGCCAGGCTTCGGCGAGTGCGAGCACTTCCAGCGTGGGATCGGACGGAATCAGCGGTTCCACCATGCCGGCGGCCGGTGAGCCGAGATCCTGCAGACGTGCGTCGAGTGCGTCGCGCAGGGTGTCGGCATCGAGTGGCGCGGCGTCGAACGACGACGTCAGCAGATAGCGGTAGGGCAGCAGGTCTTGCGGAAACGCGTCGAGTCCGGCCTCACCGCCATTGGTGACCAGGGTGAAGCGCGGATCGCCCGCGAGGGCGTCGTGCAGGGCGCGCGAGCGTTCGGCGAGTACTTCGGGTGTGTCGCCGGAGATCGCCAGCATCAACAGGCGCGACCCGGGCCCGTCGCCGAGTTCCTCCATCAGCAGCCGCTGCTCGGGCGTGCGGGCATCCGGCAGGAAGCGGCGCAGGTCGCCACTGAATTCCAGCTTCGCCGAGGCCATCCAGCCCAGCGCGAGCAATGCCAGCAGCCACGCGACGGCCAGCGTCAGCCGCAGGCCGGGACGCTGCAGCAGCGTCTCGCGGAATCCCGGGCGCCCGCTCAACGCGGGACGTCGTGGCACAGCCGCTGCGCGGCTTCGAGCGAATCCACGGCGGCCGCGGCGGTGGCGGCGCTGCCGAGCAGGGTCGGCTGCGCGTCGCCCTGTTTCGGTCGCGTTTCGATGCAGCGCAGTTCGGCGTCGCGGCCGCGCAGCACGATGCCGGTGACCCGACCGGCGACGCGTGGATCGCGCGGCGTCAGGGTCAGTGTCCAGTCGGCCGGCACACCGTCGGCTTCGAGCGCGTACACCGTCTCCAGCGCCTTGCGGTCACCGGCCAGCAGCGCGCCGAAGCTGCCCTGCAGCGCGGCGAGCTCGGGCACGCGCGACAGCGAGAACGTGCGCGGGTTGCGGCCTTCGCGGGCGATGGTCGCCTCACCGGCGCGGATCGTCGTGGTTTCGGCGTAGGGCACGCGGACCTCGCGCACCAGCGTGTCGACATCGGGGCGGCGGTACTCGCCCGACAGCAGCAGCGGGCGCTTGAGCATCGAGGACGTGCGCAGTTCGACGAACGGCGTCGCGGTGGCGCCGTGCTGGGTCAGGCGCTGCAGGATCCAGTCGGCATCGACGCTGCGGCCGGTCGCGGTGACCGGCGCGGGCACGCGATCGCGCGACTGGTTCGCGCGCGGCGTTTCAGCGGTCTGCGCCGCCGCCCACATCGGCGCTGCGAGCAGCGTCGCCAGCAGCAGGCAGAGCGCCGGCCGCGGGCGGAAGTTCGTCGCACGTGTCATCGGCGCCTGTCCAGAAGTCATAGAAATTGAACCAGTTGTAGGGAGCGCTGCGTGCGTGATGTTCCAGCCGCGCGGCGTAACGGTGGATGAGCGCGGCCACGCCAGCCTGGCGTTCGCGGCGCGGCAGGTCGATGCCGTCGCTGAAGGGCTCGAACACCAGGTCGTAGCGGTTGCCGCCACGGTACAGGCCGAAGGCCAGCATCACCGGCGCCTTGAGCACCGAGGCCAGCAGCCACGGCGCGACCGGAAACTGCGCCGGCGCGCCGAGGAACGGCACCGGCATCGTCGCCCCGCCTTCCTGGCTGCGATCGACCAGCAACGCGACCATCGCGCCCTGCGCCAGACCTTCCTGGATCGCCAGCGCGACCGCGGGACCGCTTTCGCCGGCGTCGATCACCGTGGCCGCGACCGCGGGGTTCAGCGCTTCGAGCAGTTCGGTCATCGCCTGGCCGTGCGCGCGATCGAGCACCACGCGGATCTTGTACTCGGGCCGCTGGGTCGCGAGCACGCGCAGCACTTCGAAACTGCCCAGGTGCGAGCCGAACAGCAGCACGCCGCGCCCGGCATCGAGATGCCCGTGCAGCACGTCGAGCCCCTGCGCGTGCACGTCGAAGCGGCGGGTGTTCTCGCTGAGCAGGAACAGCCGGTCGAGAATCGTCGCGGCGAAGGTGCGGAAATGCCGCGCGACCTCGCGCAGCGTGGCCGGCCGGCCGAACATGCGCGCCAGATAGCGCCGCGAATCGCGGCGCTCGGGCCCGCGGCGGAGCATGAAATACAGCGCGATCGGATGCAGCAGCGCGCGCGCCGGGGCGCGTCCGAAGTTCGATGCGAACACCAGCAGCGAGCGCAGCGCGAGCCGCCCGCCGCCCTCGCGGCGCGCTTTCCACGCGCTGCTCATGCCTGCGCGGGGCCGTCGGCGACGACTTCACCACTGGCGAGCAGCATGCCCGCACGCTCGACCCGGAAGCGCCAGCGCGCGACGCCGTCGCGGCTGGCATCCTCGAGCGCGATTTCGGCCTGCTCGTCCGGCAGCAGCGGCTGCACGAACTTCACCTGCGGCAACCGCAACGCGCCGAGCGGACCGTGCACGGCCTCGACCGCCGCGACCACGCGATCGAGGATCACCACGCCCGGCACCAGCGGCTGGCCCGGGAAGTGCCCCGGCAGGCAGGGATGCGCGGCCTCGATGACGAACGTGTGCGGCGCCATCGCTCAGCGCCTGCCGAGCATCGCGGCCACGGCGTCCTGCGCTTCGCGGGCGACCGCCTGGCGGCCAGTGGCGCCGATGCGGCCTTCGACAGGAATCGGCGTGCCGACGGTGGCCCGCATCGGGCCGCGGCAGGTGCGGAAGAACCCGGTCGGCGGCAAAACCTTGCCGGTGCCGTGCAGCGCGATCGGCAGCACCTCGACACCGGCATCGATCGCGGCCTGGAACGAGCCCGACTTGAATTCGCCCATGCGGCCATCGCGCGAACGCGTGCCTTCGGGAAACAGGCACAGCGACTGGCCCGCCCCCAACAGTCCGGCGATCTGGCGCCGCAACAGCGGGCCGGCGCGGCGGTCTTCGCGGCTGATGAAGAGCATGCCGGTCGCACGCGCATAGCTGCACAGGAACGGCACGCGGCACATTTCCTGTTTCAGCAGGAAGCGCAGCGGCACCGGCACGGCCATGAACAGCACGCAGATGTCGAGCAGGGATTCGTGGTTGGCGACCACCAGATACGGACGGTTCCAGTCGATCGCCTCCGCGCCTTCGACCGTCAATCCACCGGCGGGACCGACCAGACCCGGCGCCCATTGCGTCCGCGCCATGTCCAGCGCCAGCTCGGGCCGGCCGGTCAGCGCCTGGTGGAGCAGCGACACGCTGATCCAGCCCGCTGTCCATAGCAGGGTGTACAGGCACTCCAGGACGTTGATCGCGCGCGCATATACGGCGGCGAACGCCGCGGCCCCGGGTGCGGCACGGGTCTGTCGGTATTCCATGAGCGGATAGGATATCCCGTGTGGCCGCCGCACATCGCGCTCGATGCGTTCAGCAAATGCCGCGTCAGCGCAGCAGATCGCGCCAGAACATCGGGCCCAGACCCGCCAGTTTGCGCAGGAAATCGAAGAATCCGCTGTAGCGGCCCGGGAAGCGCCGTTTGCGGAATGCGAACTCGATGACGAAGAAACCGCCGATCACGGTGTAGTTCAGCAGGTTCGCCCACAGCGACCACTGCTCCTGGGTGATCGGCAGCGGCGACGCCACGCCGACGCTTTCCAGCAGGCCCGCGGGGCTCGCGATCAGCGCGAGCAGCAGGTTCGCGCCGGCCATCAGCAGCAGCACACCCGCCCAGGCGGCGGTCAGCGTGCGCGTGTAGCGGCGCAGATCCGGCTCCAGCGCCTCGGGACCGTCGCCGCCCTCGATGCCCAGCACGATGCGGGTGATCAGCGGCACCGAGCCGGCGCGCAGCGTGCGTGCGAACAGCCACGCGATCGCGACCACGAACACCACCGGCACCAGCAGCAGCGGCAGCGCGGCATGCCCGGCGGCGTACAGCGCCCACGCGCCCCAGGCCAGCAGCGGTGTGGCGATGAACGCCCACGGGCGCCGGGCCAGCAGCGGTTCGATGACCACCATCGCGATCAGCAGCGCCAGCGCGCCCAGCGCGAGGCCGTCGTGGTGCCAGCGGCTGGCGAGATGCGCCAGGGCCGTGTAACCGAGCCCCAGCAGCAATTGCAGCAGCAGGATCAAGTGGTGCGGTGCTGCTCGATGTGCGCCGACAGCGCGCGCAGCGAGGCGAAGATCTGCCGATTCTCGTCGTTGTCCGAACGCAGCTGGAAGCCGTAGCGCTTGCTCACGGCCAGCGCGAGTTCCAGCGCGTCGATCGAATCCAGCCCCAGGCCGGCGTTGAACAGCGGCGCCTCGGGATCGATGTCGGCCGCCTGCACGTCCTCCAGGTTCAGGCTCTCGACCAGCAGGTCGGCGAGCGCGCGTTCGGCTTCGGTTTGGGCGGACATCGGGGCTTCCGTGGAATGACAGGGCTGCCACGATCCGGCATCGGACCCGCGCGCGCAAGCACTCCGGGCCGCCGTGGAGGCTTCCCGTTATGATGCGCGACTGCCCGCACCACCCCCAGATCCAGAATGAGCCCGATCGCGACCGCCGTTGCCACTTCCGAGTCCGCCCGGCTCGACGTCGACGTGCTGGTCATCGGCGGCGGCCCGGCGGGCACCACCGCGGCCACGACGCTCGCGCGGCGCGGGTGGAAGGTGCTGCTGCTGGAGAAGGACGTGCACCCGCGCTTCCACATCGGCGAATCGCTGCTGCCGATGAACCTGCCGATCCTCGAACGCCTCGGCGTGCTGGAGCAGGTGCGCGCGATCGGCACGCTCAAGCTGGGTGCCGATTTCCCGGTGCACGATGCCGACGACACCACTCACGTGTTCCGCTTCGATCGCGCGCTCGATCCGAAGTTCGGCTACGCCTTCCAGGTGCGCCGCTCCGAGTTCGACGCGATGCTGTTCGACAACGCGCGCGCCAACGGCGTCGACGCGCGCATGCGGGTCAAGGTCGAATCGCTGGTCCACGATGCCGACGGACGTCCGACCGGCGCGGTCGCGCGCGATGCCGAAGGCGGCCGGCTCGATGTGGCGATGCGCTACCTCGTCGACGCCAGCGGCCGCGACACGTTCCTGGGCAGCAAGCTCGAGCTCAAGCGCAAGAGCGCGAAGCACCAGTCGGCGGCGATCTTCAGCCACTTCCGCGGCGTGCAGCGCCGGGACGGCGACGACGCCGGCAACATCACCGTCGACCGCTTCGAATACGGCTGGTACTGGCTGATTCCGCTCGGCGACGACGTCATGAGCGTCGGCGCGGTGTGTTTCCCCGAATATCTCAAGCAGCGCCAGGGTCTCGACAACGAGGCGTTCCTGATGCGCACGCTGTTGCGCACGCCATCGGTCGCCTCGCGCATGGCCGGCGCCGAACGCGTCGCTCCGGTGCACGCCACCGGCAACTATTCCTATGCGTGTACACGCATGACCGGACCCGGCTGGGTCATGGCCGGCGACGCCTATGCATTCATCGATCCGGTGTTCTCGTCGGGCGTGTATCTGGGCATGAACAGCGCCGAGCACGCAGCCGACGTCGTCGACGGCGCCTTGCGCGATCCGTCGTCCGAGCGCGCACTGCAGCGCGCGATGGAACGGCGCTTGCGCCGTGGGCTGCGCCATTTCAGCTGGTTCATCCACCGCTTCACCACGCCGGTGATGCAACGCCTGTTCGCCGCGCCGCGCAACGACTGGCAGCTCGAGCAGGCGGTGATCTCGATGCTCGCCGGCGATGTGTTCGACAATCCCGCGGTGTTGCGCCGCCTGCGTCTGTTCCGACTGGTCTATGCGGTGAACGCGATCGCGATCGCACCCGCCGCGCTGCGCGGCTGGTTCGCGCGCCGCCGCCAGGTCCGCGAACAGTTCCGCGGCGACACCCTGCACGAGGGCAATCCATGAGCCGAGCGGTACCGTTGCATCCCGAATCGCTGCCGCGCCTGCGCGTGGATTACGTCGACGGCGCCGCGCCGGCCGACCTGCTCGCGCAGTCTGATGTGCTCGCCGTGCTCGGCTTCGGCGACGCCGTGCCCGCACTCGACGACCCGCGCTGGCTGCGCGTGCCGCTGCAGCCCTATGGCGCGGCGCCGCTGGAAGTCTGGCGTGGCCGCGCGCCGGTGCACGCAGGCCGCGATGGCGAGATCGCGTGGTCGACCGACGGCCATCTGATGTTCGGCGCGATCGAAGTCGACGAGCCCGAAGGCCACACCGGCGCGGGCGATCACAGCGGCATCCTGCTCGCCGCCGAACACGCCTACCGAGAACTGACCCGCTTCATCGGCAAGAGCGAGTTTCCGCACCTGCTGCGGATCTGGAACTACCTCGACGCGATCACCCACGGCGACGGCGACACCGAGCGCTACCGCCAGTTCTGCGTGGGCCGCGCACGCGGCCTCGGCAGCTTCGATACTTCCCAGCTGCCGGCCGCGACCGCGATCGGCCGCTGTGACGACGCGCGCACGATCCAGGTCTACTGGCTCGCTGCGCGCGTGCCCGGCATTCCGGTCGAGAATCCGCGTCAGGTCAGCGCCTACCGGTACCCGCGCCAGTACGGCCCGCAGGCACCGAGCTTCGCCCGCGCGATGCTGCCGCCGGCCGGCAGCGCGATTCCGCTGATGCTCTCGGGCACGGCCAGCGTCGTCGGCCATGCCTCGCAGCACGAAGGCGAACTGCTGGCCCAGCTCGACGAGACGTTCGCGAATTTCGACGCGCTGATCGCCTCGGCACGCACGCACCGCCCCGAACTGCCGGCCGCCTTCGGCCCGGGTTCGCGTCTGAAGGTCTACGTGCGCGACGCCGCCGACCTGCCCGCCGTGGCCGACGCCTTCGACGCGCGTTTCGGCGACCGTCTGCCGCGCGTGGTGCTGCACGCGGCGATCTGCCGTCGCGAACTGGCGCTGGAAATCGACGGCGTGCACGACATCGGCTGATCGCGCTGCGTGGGAGCGCGCTCGCGCGCGACAAGCGGTGGAGACACAGCCTGATCGGAACGACCGGCGCCGACGCCGTACCGGAATCGCGACCACGGCCGCTCCCATACCGGCCGACACCCCCTGCGACCCGCCGTCGCAGGGGTTCGTCAAGTGTGCAGGCGTAGAATCCGCCCCATGGCCCGACTCGATACCCGCATGCGGCGGATGCGCCGCGACGACTTCTCGCGCCGGCTGATGCGCGAATCCACGCTCACCGCCGACGATCTGATCTATCCGGTGTTCGTGCACGAGGCCGACGGCCGCGTCGCGATTCCGTCGATGCCGGGCGTCGAGCGCCTGTCGATCGACGAACTCCTGCGCGTCGCCGAGACCGCCAGCGAACTGCGCATTCCGGCACTCGCCCTGTTCCCGGTCACCGCGCCCGAGGCCAAGTCGCTGGATGCGGTGGCCGCGTGGGACGACGACGGCCTGTGCCAGCGCGCGATCCGCGCCCTGAAGTCGCGCTTCCCTGACCTCGGCGTCATCACCGACGTCGCGCTCGATCCCTACACCTCGCATGGCCAGGACGGCATCACCGATGCCGGCGGCTACGTGCTCAACGACATCACCGTCGACGCGCTCGTGCAGCAGGCGCTGAGTCACGCGCGCGCCGGCGCCGACGTGGTCGCGCCGAGCGACATGATGGACGGGCGCATCGGCGCGATCCGCGATGCGCTCGAAGCCGACGGCCACGTGCACACGCGCATCCTCGCCTATGCCGCCAAGTACGCCAGCGCGTTCTACGGCCCGTTCCGCGATGCGGTGGGCTCGTCCGGCGCGCTCGGCAAGGCCGACAAGTCGACCTACCAGATGGATCCGGGCAATTCGGACGAAGCGATGCGCGAGATCGCGCAGGACCTCGACGAAGGCGCCGACATGGTCATGGTCAAGCCGGGCATGCCGTATCTGGACATCGTGCGCCGCGCGAAAGACGAATTCGGCGTGCCGGTGTTCGCCTACCAGGTCAGCGGAGAGTACGCGATGCTCAAGGCCGCCGCCGCCAACGGCTGGCTCGACGAGCGCAAATGCGCGCTCGAGGCCCTGCTCGGCTTCAAGCGCGCCGGTGCCGACGGTGTGCTGACCTACTTCGCACTCGACGCCGCACGCTGGTTGCGCGCGGGCTGAGCCCGGCCCCGCGCACTGCGCGCTACGTCTCGAGACAACGACGAACGCCCGGCATTGCCGGGCGTTCTGCTTTCCAGCCGCACACGGGTGCGCGACGTCTGCATCGTCGCCGCGCGTACCGCGTACTGCGTCAATCCGGTTCGACGTCACCAAAGAAAACGCCCGGGCAAGCCCGGGCGTTCTCGTCACACTTGAACCGATCGATCAGTTGACCGTCAGCACCACCGGAGCGGCGGCCTTCGGCGTCGCCGGATCATTGCTGCTTACGCACAGGTGGCCGACATGGCGACCCGCGCCCAGACCGGCCGCGTTGACCGCCAGACGGTTGGCCTGGCTCGCGCCTGCCTGCACCGTGCCCGAAGCCGGCGTGACCGCACCCAGCCACGGCGCGCCGCAGCTCACTTCGCCGCGCACCTGCATCGACAGACCTGCGTAGTTGTTCAGCAGCGACCAGCTGCCCGCACCCGAGGATGCCACCTCGATGAACGCGAACGAGCCGTTACCCGCCGGCGACGCGTACCACGCCCAGGTGGAGGCATACGCGCCACGCGTGTACGCCACGAGCCAGTAGCGACCCGGCTGCAGCACGACATTGTTCTGACCCGCTGCGTTGAAGTTGAAGCCGAGATTGGTGCCCGAGACCTGGACGCCCGGGGCATTGGTCGCACCCACGAAACGCCACACCGCAGCATTCGGGGTCGTCACCGGATTGCCGGCCGGCAGTCCGTTGACATCCGGGAAGATCGCCCAGCCCACCTGCGTTGCAGTGAAGGTGCCACCGACCGCGAAGCCTTCATTGAAGATCGAGGTCAGGCGCGTCGGTGACTCGATGACGAAGTCATCGGCCACCATCTGCGCCACGGGCGTGCCTGCATCGGTGCGATGGATGCCGCGATACCCGTTGGTCAACGTACCGCGCAGACGATCGGCGAGCGGCAGAGCGCCGTTGCCTGCATTGTCGACCGAGTACATCAGCGGCGACCCACCGGCGTTGCCGACGGAACCGACCGCCGTGCCGCTGCGACCTGCAGCGAGTGCCAGCGAAATCGATTCGGGCAGCTTGACCACCGGCGCCTGGATCGCGATCGCGATCGGCAGCGTCAGCGGTGCGCGCTGCACACCCAGGATCGGGCCCGTCGACTCCAGACGCATTTCGCCGAAGCTGAAGGTGCCGTTGGCCGCCTGTGCACGGGAGTTGACGGTGATCCTTACCGATGCGGAACCACCGGCCGGTACCTTCAGCGTGGACGGCACGGCCGTTGCGTTGACGCCCGTGAAGCTGATGCGCCAGCTCGACGCGCTGCCGTGCGGATTGCGGAACGTGCGCACGAAGCTGCAGCTCTGGTAGCAGTTGCGGTTCGCCATGCTCGGCTGGTTGAGCGCCGACACGTCACCACCCTGCGCCGGATCGGCCGCGAGGTAGTTCGCCTTGGTCTCGTTCATCACCAGACCGGCATTGATCGCGCGATCCACTTGGATACGACCGCTGCCCTTGTCGAACGGCGTGCCCACCGTGACCTGGTCTTCCTTGAAGACTTCGGTCTTGGCGGTCAGCGCGAGCGCCGACTTGATCTCCGGCACCGTCCACGTCGGCCGCGCCTGGCGAATCAGGCCCGCAGCACCGGCCTGGTGCGGCGATGCCATCGAGGTGCCGTTGTACAGATCGACCGCGTTCTCGAACCCGGTGATCGTGGTGCCCGCGATGACGGCGAGGATGCTCACGCCGGGCGCGGTGACGTCGGGCTTGACCAGATCGAACGTGCCCGCCGGACCGCGCGAGCTGAAGGCACCGAGTGCGTCGGCGGTATTCGGCAGCACCAGCGGCGGGTAGAGCACGCTGGCCGTCGCGGTCGGATTGGCCGCGACGAAGTCTCGCAGCAGGTTCGCATCCGCCTGCGGCATGCCGAACACGGGGACCGTGGAACCCGTAGCGGTCGGGATGATGCCGCCGGCCGCGTTGTTGGCGATCACCACGGCCACTGCACCCGCGTTGCGTGCGTTGTTGGCCTTGTCGATGAAGCCGCAGGTGCCGCGGCGGACCACCGCGATCGCGCCCTGGAACGCGTTCGCCGGGAAGGCTGCGCAACCGTCGTTCGCGGTGTCGATCGTCGCGCTGACCCGCACGGGCGTGGTGCCGGGAATCGAGGTGGTGAACGGCGTGCCGGTGTTGCCTTCCTCGATCAGGACCGGACGCAGCGGCTCGGGCACGGTGCCCGGACCGGTCACGTTGAGCGCGAGCGCGAACGAACCGCGGCCGTGCTGTGCGGCGGCCGTCGACGACACCCACGGTTCCAGATGACCCATGGTGTTCGGGCCGGGACCGCTGTTGCCGGCCGAGGAGGCCACGAAGATGCCGGCATCGACGGCGTTGAGGAACGCCAGCGACACCGCTTCGCTCCACGGTGCCGCGCCGCCGCCGATGGAATAGTTCAGCACGTCGATGACGCCGTCGGCGATCGCCTGATTGACAGCGGCCACTGCGGAGTTGTTCGGGCACAGGCCACGCGCGGTCGAGATCTCGGTGTAGCAAATGTCGTAGGCGACGATATTGCCGCGCGGTGCGACGCCGGAGATGCGGCGCGTATTGCCACGGAACAGCGCGTCACGGCGGTTGCCGGCGACGGTCGATGCCACGTGGCTGCCGTGGCCGTTCGTGTCACCGAAGCCCGGCTCTTCGCGGACATTGGCAACGCCGCACTGGTTGCCCGGCGCGCCGCAGACGAAGTTGTAACCACCGATCAGCTTGTCGTTACAGCGACCGGCGTCGACGCCGCCCGGCGCACAGGTGCCGAGATAATTGCCGGCACCCAGCGGATTGACGTGCTGGTAGCCGTCGATCGGATCGACTGCCGTGAACGACGGCGCGCCGAAGTTGATGCCCGAATCGAGGATGCCGTAGACGATGCCTTCGCCCTGGAACTGGCCGGTCGCGCCGGCCCACGTACCGTCCCACACGGCTTCGGAGCCGATCAGTCTCGGACCGGTGTCGGTGTCGAGCACGTACTCGCGATAGGCCTCGACCAGCTGCACGTCGGGCAGCTGCTCGACGCGCGCGGCTTCGGCTGTGGTCAGCTCGACCACGACACCGTTGAGCGCGTGCTGCATGCGGTATTCGACGTCGATCGGACGGCCGACGCGCAGCGCCATGGCGCCGACGAGGTCGGACTGGCGACCCTGCAGATAGTTGACGTAATTGCGCGCGGTCGCGCTCTTCACGTCGAGGCGCGACTTGCCGCGCGCATCGGTGCGCCGGGCGGGCGCTGCGAGGCCGCTGATCTCGCCCTTGTAGCCGGCGAGCGCAGGCTCTTCGAAGACCACGATATAGCGCTCGGGCGTGCCGGACGACAGTGCGGCCGGCGCAGCGGGTGTGGCCGCGCGGCCCCCGCCTGCGGTCGCGACGCTCGTATCGGACGACGCAGCGCCGAACAGCGAACCGACGCTGGCCTTGGCGGAATCGACCGCGTTCCCGATGGCCGGGACACGGGACGGAAGTGCGGTACTCGCGACCGCGACGACGGCGAGGCCGAGCAGGGCAGACGCCACCCCGGCCTTTCGAATGCGTGACATGCGGATGTATCCCCTAGTGATGGAACCTGCCAGACCCAAACGACGATGCCGTCCGACTGCCGACTGCATCGACATCCTTCCCTCCGATGACAGGCGAGCCCCCTGCCGTGCCACGCCATCGGTTCTGTGACGTTGTATACAACTTTTTTCCCCGCACAGCGCATGCCCCGGTCACTTTTTTTCCGTACCGGGGCGTCGGGTGGACACGCCGCTTCGTGACGCCGGCACCGCATCGCGCCGCTAGACTGCGCCGACGCCAGCCCGGCGTGTCGCATTCAGAGGCTTCCATGTCGCCTGCCCGTCTCGCCGTGTTCGGTCACCCGGTCGCGCATTCACTGTCGCCCCGCATCCATGCCGCGTTCGGCGCCCAGACCGGGATCACGATCGCCTACGACGCCATCGATACGGCGCCCGATGCGTTCGCGGAGGCACTCGCGGCATTCGCCGCCGCAGGTGGCACCGGCGCGAACGTCACGCTGCCCTTGAAGGAACTCGCGCACGGGCTGGCATCGACGCGCAGCGAGCGCGCGGCACGCGCGGGCGCGGTCAATACGCTGGTGCGGCAGGGTGAAACCTGGCATGGCGACAACACCGACGGCGCGGGACTGGTCCGCGATCTCACCGAACGCCACGGGCTCGACCTGCGCGGGCGTCGGACCCTGCTGGTCGGCGCCGGCGGCGCGGCGCGCGGCGTGGCACCGGCACTGCTCGATGCGGGCATCAGCGAGCTCTACGTGGTCAACCGCACGGCGACCCGGACCGACGCGCTGGCCGATGCGCTCGGCGAACCGGGACGCGTACATCCGCGCTATCTCGAGCAGCTCGGCGAGCTGGGCGAGTTCGAACTGATCGTCAACGCGACCTCGGCCGGCCGCGGCGGCGCGATGCTCGCCTTGCCACGCTCGCTGGTCGGCATGCGCACCGCGGCCGTCGATCTCAGCTACGGCGAAGCCTCGGTGCCGTTCCTGGCCTGGGCGCGCGCGCACGGATGTCGCGACACGATCGACGGGCTCGGCATGCTCGTCGAACAGGCGGCCGAAAGTTTCGCGCTGTGGCACGGCGTGCGCCCCGAGACCGACGCGGTGTTCGAGGCGCTGCAGTCGCGCAGCGCACTGCTGGTCAACGCGGACTGAGTCGGGTCATGGACCTTCGCGAACTCCTGATGATGCTCGTCAGCCAACTGCCGGGCCGACTGCCGATCCTGATCGCGCTGGCCGTCGGTCTGGTGCTGATCGCGCAGCGCCGCACGCTGTCGCCCGCATCGCGCCGCGCGGGCCTGCTCCGCTTCACGTTGCTGCTGCTCTCCAATCTTCTGGGCATGTTCGGCTGGCCGTTGTTGCAGATGCACGTCGTCAACGCCGCGATGTCGGCGGCGCAGGCGCAGATGACCTTCGCGCTGCTGACGGTGCCGCTGGCGCTGCTGGATGCGGCGGGCCTGGTGCTGCTGGCGATCGCGATCGTGCGCGGCGCGCGTTGATCCCTCGTGGAATGCCGGGACGGCTGCGCGGCCTGCTGCATCGCGCCTTCGATCACCTCGCCGATTCCGGGCATGCCCGATGGCAAGCCGGCCGGCGTGGCATGCGTGCAGCTCGATGATCGTCTGCGGTGTCGTCTATTCGGGCGACCGGAGCGGCCAGCGTTCTGCGGATCGCTGCGGCCTGCGATCGAGATGTGCGGGCGTTCGCGCGTTGCGGCGTTCGCGATGCTGGAAGAACTCGAGCGGGTGACGGCGCCTTGAGCGCGGACAGGCACGTCTAACGACGCACACGCTTTCTCGGGATCGTTTTGCACGGTTGACGGACCCTCACCCGACGCGCTTCGCGCGTCGACCCCGGATCAGGTCCGGGGCAGGCTCTCTTCCTCAGGGAGAGGTGCTCAAATCTCGCGATCTGAACAGTGACGCCCGTATCGAGCGGTGGTTGGTCATCCCGAAACAGCGGCACTCCAGACCGCACACACGAAAAGGGCGGCCGAAGCCGCCCGTCCGTGGCACCTGCCGGTGCTTCAACGGCCCTTGCGGGCGTCGTCGTTGGCCTTGCCGACTGCGCTCTGGACCTTGCCGGCGGTCTTCTGTGCCTTGCCGGCCACTTCCTTGGAGGTGTTGCCCGTGACCTTGCCGACGACTTCCTTCGCGGTGCCCTTGACCTGGTTCTTGATGCCTTCGCTGCGATTCTTGTCCACGTGATGTCTCCGGCCTGCTGGATTGCAGGGTGGGAACGATATGCACCGCAATCCGCAATGCCCGGGTGAAGAAATCGCGCGTGGCGCGGCGCCGTTTCGGAAACGCTCAGCTGGATCAGAGGATCGGCGCGCCACCCGTCACTGCATAGCGGCCGCCGCTCATGTAGCTCGCCTCGTCCGATGCGAGCAGCACGTAGATCGGCGCGCATTCGGCCGGCTGACCGGGACGCTGGAGCGGCACCTGCGATCCGAACGATGCCACGTCGTCCGGCGGCATCGTCGATGGAATCAGCGGCGTCCAGATCGGACCGGGCGCGACCGAGTTCACCCGGATGCCCTTGTCGGCCAGCAGCTGCGCGAGGCCCGCGCTGAAGTTCGCGATCGCGCCCTTCGTCGCCGCATACGGCAGCAGCGTCGCCTTGGGCTTGTCGGAATTGATCGAGCTGGTGTTGATGATCGAGGCGCCGGGCCGCATGTGCGGCACCGCAGCCTTGCACAGATGGAACATCGCGCTCACGTTGACCTGGAAGGTGTAGTCCCACATGTCGTCGGGAATCTCGTCGAGCGCGTCGTAGCTCATCTGGTAGGCGGCATTGTTGACGAGGATGTCGATGCGGCCGAACACGTCGACGGTCTTCTGCACGATCGCGCGGCAATGCGCGGGATCGGCGATGTCGCCGGGCATCAGGGTGCAGCGCTGTCCAGCGTCTTCGACCAGGCGCTGCGTCTCGCGCGCGTCCTCGTCTTCGTTGAGATAACTCACCAGCACGTCGGCGCCTTCGCGCGCGTAGGCGAGTGCGACCGCGCGGCCGATGCCACTGTCGCCACCGGTGATGATCGCGACCTTGCCCTGCAGTCGGCCACTGCCGCGATAGCTGTGTTCACCGTGGTCGGCGGGCGGATCGAGTTTCGTCTCGACGCCGGGGACGTCCTGCTGCTGCGCGGGCTGGCTCATCGGGATCTTCCTGTGTGCGGGGGAGCTCCACGCTCGCGCCTGCATCGTCGCCCGGCCGTGAATCCATGGACCTCGCTGGGATGCGTGATGCCGTCCGGCCGATTCTCTCGCGCCGACGCCGACGCCGACGCCGCATTCGGCTAATGCCTGCTTACGCGCGACGCGCGATGCTGGCTTTCAAACCGCCGCGATGGCGTTCGACGTCGCGACAGGCATCACGTCCTGCAACGCCTGCAAAGGCATCGCGAACGACAGCCGGGTGCCGCCCGGCGCCGGGACGACCGAGATACCGCCCGAATGCGCGCGCGCGATCTCGCCGGCGATGAAGAAATCCCACGCACGCGGCTCGCGCACCATGCCGGGGCGGCGCGTGATGGGGCCCGCGACGCTGTCGAGCGCGTCATCCGGCAGCGCCAGACCGGGCGCTTCGACGGCGAGCCGCAGCTCGCCGGCCGTCGTCGAGGCGTCCAGCGATATCGTCACGTCCGACGCCACGTGCCGCAGCACGTTGATCGCCAGGTTCACCATCAGTTGGCCGAGGCGCGCCGGGTCGCAATCGACATCGGCGTCGATCCGTACGTGCGTCACCAGTGCGCGTTGCGGATATGCACTCACGACCTGCGTCAGCACGCGCTGCAGTTCGCCGGCCAGGGTGGCGGCCGGGGTGCGCGCCAGCGGCGCACCCGTGACCAGCTTGTCGTGGGCGAAATCCACGATGCCGCCGACCAGCGCCGCCATGCGCCAGAGATTGGTTTCCATGTCGGCGACGCGCGCACGGGTCTGGGCGTCGAGCCCCGGTGTCGTCTTAATGAGATAGGCGTCCATGACCAGCGCCTGGATCGGTTCCTTGAGATCGTCGCTGACCTCGTTGATGAAACGCTCGCGCATCTTGGCGACGTTCAGCGCGGTGTGCAGCGCAGCCTGGCTCAGCGCGTGGCGTTCGTCGCTTTCGAGCTGGGCGCCGATGAGTTCGGCGAACAGCTCCATCATCTGCAGCGTTTCCGGCGATTCGACCCGCGACGGCAGGGGATCGATCGCACACAGCGTGCCGAAGAACTCGCCGCTGGACCGATGGATCGGCACCGAGATGTAACTCTCCAGCCCGTAAAGCCGGGGCGTCTGGTGATCGGCGAACTGCGGATTTTCGCTGGCATGACCGAACACGACCGGCTGGCGGTGCTGACGGACCTCGTTGCAGATGGTCGTGCGCAGTTCCAGTTCGCCGCCCGGCTGCAGACCGAATGCGATCTCGTCGCGTACCGCGCAGGCCGTCCACCGGTTATCGGTCACGCGCGCGACGGCGGCGAAACGCAGGCCGGTGGTGCGGGTGATGACCTCGAGGATCTTGGGGACCGCGGCGATGCAGGCGACGGCTTCGACGTCACGCTGCGCCTGGTTCGAATCGTGCATGGACGCATGTAGCCGACTGGAATGCGCGTCAGCCTACGCCCATGGGCCGGGGGCCGCCAGCGCGCAGGTCCGCCGCGACACCCGCTACACGCCGCGACGCCCACGCTGCGTCTTTCCCTCTCCTGGATGCACGATGCGCCTGCTGGCCGGTTGCGAACTCGTCGTCGAAGCGGAGGTGGACTGCGCGGTCGTGGCCATGCTCCGTCCCCGCAGCGGCGAGGCCCAGTGGCTGGTCAGCGAGCACTACGCGTTCGATCCCGATGTGCGGCCCACGGAATTCGTCGATTCCTTCGGCAATCTGTGCCAGCGCTTCGTCGTGCACAGCGGACGCATGCGCATCCGCACCGAACTGGAAGTGGAGACCGAACGCGACATCGCGGTCGCGCCGTGGACCGCACCGATGCCACCGGCCGCCCTGCCCGACCACACGCTGCAATATCTGCTGCCGAGCCGTTACTGCCCGAGCGACCGCACATTCGAGCGTGCGCTGGAGATCGTCGACGAGGCGGGCCCGCGTGCCGGTCAGGTCGGCGCGATCGTCGCGTGGATCCGGCGCCATATCGAATACCGCTACGGCGTCAGCGATGCGACCACCGATGCGCTCGACACGATGGGGCACGGCGCCGGCGTCTGCCGCGACTACGCGCACGTGGGCATCACCCTGTGTCGCAGCCTGCGGATTCCCGCGCGCATGGTGGTCGGCTATCTGCATGGTCTGGAACCGATGGACCTGCACGCCTGGTTCGAGGCCTATCTCGACGGCCGCTGGTACACCTTCGACGCGACGCAGTCGGCGCCGCGCGGCGGACGCATCGTCGTCGCCTACGGACGCGACGCGGCCGATGTGGCGTTCCTGACCAACTACGGCCTGCTGCAGACGGTCGAGATGCAGGTCTGGGTCGGCGAGAAGCCCTGACGCCGCAAACGCGCACGCCGTCACGACTGGCCGAAGGTCCAATGCCGCGCGTGGCGCGTGCGTGCTGACATCCGGCCACTGGCCCTCTCCCCCACACGGCCGGTGCGCGACCGGCGCCGTCGGCCGCGCCACCCGAGTGCGGCCTGCGGGCCGTGGGAAATGTCCGATGCTCCGATCCTCCGATCGCCGCGACACGCGGCTGCTGCGACTGCTGCTGATCCTGTTGGTCGCCTTCTTCGCCTCGGCCGCGCAAGCCGCATGCCGCGACGCCGTGGTGCTGGTGCACGGCAATGCCGGCACGCCCCCGCATTTCGACAACACCTACGTGGAACTGCGCGCCCGCGGGTGGACCGATTTCGAAATCCTGCGTCCGAACTGGGGCAGCAAGACCTGCGCCGCGTGCAACGACCACAGCGGCAGCGAGGAGACGCCGGTCCTCGACGCGCTGGTCGAGGCGATCGCGCGCTCGTGCACCGGCAGGATCGACGTCATCGGCCACTCGATGGGCGTCACCCTGGCGGCCAAGCAGATCGTCAACTACGGCCTCGCCAACGATGTCGCGACCTTCGTCGGCATCGCCGGTGCGTATCGCGGCCTGTGGAGCTGCGGCACGTATCCGTGGAATGTCGTCACCTCGACCTGCGGCGCGCAGGGTCTGTCGATCAACAGTCCGCTGCTGGCATCGCTGGCCGGCAAGCCGCTGGGCATGAAGACGTACTCGATCAAATCCTGGATCGACCAGATCGTCTGCTACGGCGGCGTCTGCACCGTCGCCGGCGTGCACAGCTCGACGCTGCCGGGCGAGACCGGGAGCCACACCCTCGCGACCGGACACTTCGGCCTGCTGACCGACACCGCAGTGCTGCAGGTGAACCTGATCCAGTAAACCGTTGCGTGCGTGCGACGCGCCACGGGCTGCGTCGCACGCGTCACGCCAGACCGAGAAACACCCGCATGCGTTCGAGTTCGGCGTCGAGTCCTTCGCGGAACGCCGCGTCGCGCGGCGCCGTGCCGTCGACGTAGCCGAAGCGCGCGTGCAAGGCGCCACCGACCACCGACACATTGCCCCAGCCGATCACGCGATCGCCCCACAGCAGCGGCAACGCGTAATAGCCGAGCTGGCGTTTCGGCGCCGGTGTGTAGGCCTCGAAGCGGTAGCGCCAGTGCCACAGCAGTTCGAAACGGCGCCGGTCCCAGACCACGGGATCGAACGGTGTCAGCAGCCGGACACCGGCATCGGGACGCCAGCGTCGGCTCTGCGGCGATTCGTCGGCGGGCCAGATCCAGTCGACACCCTCGATGCGCGCGCCACCGAGGCGTGTCCGCGCACGTGCGAGCGTCGCCGCGCGCTCGGCATGCCATTGCGGCACGCCGCGTCCGAGATACGACATCAACTGGCGCAGGCTGGCGTCGGGCAATGGCGCGTACTTGTGCACCAGCAGATCGAGCATGCGATCCAGGCGGCGGTCGATTTCGTCGGCATCCGGTGTCGCGGCGTCCGGCTCGCGCAGCGCATACACCCGCGTGCCGCCATCGCGTCGTGCGACCCGCAGCAGGCCGCGATAGTGCATGCCGTCGAGCAGCTGGGTGCTGGCATTCGACGAGCCGCCGAACCAGTTGGTGACCTTGCCGTGGGCGAAATGCGCGTCGACCTCGCGCGGATGCACGGCGCCGCGTTCGGCGATGAAATCGCGCACGGCCTGCGCCTGTCGCCAGCGCGCAGGCGTCCAGCTCTCACGCGCGATGCGCGGATGCATCAGCGCCTGTGTCTCGCGCGGCAGGAAGCCGTAGTTGACGAAGAAATCCTCTTCCAGCGCCAGTCGCGGATAGCGGCGCTCCAGATCACCGGCGCGATAGTCGATGACGCGATGGCGCAGCGTCAGATCCTGCGCGCGCGCCGGTGCGCGGATCGGATCGGCCTGCACGAAGCCGAGCCGTGCGACCGCGCGCATCAGCGTGGTCGGCTTGAACAGCGAACGCGCCACCGCGTGGTGGCGCAGATGGTCGATCGTCAGCGGCGGCATCGCCGCATGATGCCAGCGGGCGGCCGGCATCGACATCGGGTCATACGGAACAGAATGCGATGTCGCTCAGGCGCCACACCGACACGTCACGCCCGCGAACCCGCGCCGGCGAACGGACATCCGCGCTGCAGCGGCTGTCCGTTGTGCTGCGCGCGGAACCGGTGCGAGGCCTCGTACGCCGGCTTGCGCAGACGCATGATCTCGCCCAGCGGACGATGCGCGGCCAAGCCGTGCCACGGACTGAAGCCCACGCCATCGTCGATCTCGCGGCTCAGGGCCTGCGTCCAGGCCGCCTGCGGTCCGGCCACCAGACGCGCCACGGTGCGGAACGGGCTGCGCGCCTCGTCCCATTCCGCCGATGCATCGTCGACCGGCATGTCGGCCAGCGACGTCGACAGCTGCGCGCGCAGTTCCCACTCGGCGGTGTTGGCGCCGAAGAACGCGACCACCGCATCGCGGATCGCGTCGTCGTCCTTGAGGTCGAGGCGCACGTCGGTCAGCGCGCGCAGCGACGTGGATACCGGCACCAGCTGGTATTTGGCGATGTAGTCGCCATGCCGGATCGGCAGCTGGGTGAAGAAGGTCTCGCCGAGAATGTGGTGCGGCGGCTCGCCGCCCATCGCCTTGAGCGTAGTGCTTTCGCCGCCCATCGCTTCGAGGCCGCGCTCGGTGCCGCGCAGGATCGCCGAGATCACGCGTTTGGTGCGGTCCATGCGATCGGTGGTCCTGGCCAGCAGCTTGAGATTGCGCAGGAAGGCCTTGCCGTTGGGCGCGTTGAAGGTCGGCCCGTTGACCAGGATGAATTCCTGCACGGCCATGTCTTCGCTGCCTTCCAGACGCGCACCTTCGACGCCGCAGATCCGCATCGCGACCCCGCGCGGCGTGGACACGCGATCCGACAGCAGATCGCCGGGCGTCGTCGACAGGCGCAGCACCGTGTCGTAACGCCCGGGTTGCGCGAACAGGCCCTGCGCGAGTTCCGGCGCCAGGCCGTCGTCGACGTGCAGCGTGGCCTGCAGCAGGCCGTGGCTCTTGGCATGAACGGCGCGCAGGCCATGGCCTTCGTCCTCCAGGGTGATCTGCTGGATCGACTGCAGCACCTCGACCAGATCGGCCGCCAGCGCCGCTTCCTCGGGGCCGGGGGTGGCGAGGCGCTCGTCGTAACGGGCGAAGGTGTCGGGGGTCGGAACGGACATGGCGTGGCTTCCGGTTCGGGGGCTGGGTGCAAAGTGCGTGCGTTGGCATGACGCGGTCGTCGACGCGGCCGGCCATGGGCCCGCTGGCGAGCGACGATTCAGTGAGCCGGACAGACGAAGGCCGCGTCGGGATGGACGCGGCCTTCGAAGTCGTCTCGGTGTTGAACCCTTACTTCTGCAGGAACGCGATCAATGCACGATTGAACGCATCGGCGTGACTGGCGTTGAAGCCGTGCGGCGCATCCGGCACCACGACGGCCTCGCTGCCGGCGATCGCCGCGTGCGTGCGCTTGCCCGAACCTTCGTACGGCACAGTGCCGTCGCTGTCGCCGTGCAGCACCAGCGTCGGCACGGTGACCTTCTCGAGATCCTGGCGGAAATCGGTGGTGCCGAACGCTTTCATGCAGCCGAGTGCAGCGGTCTGGTCGGACTGCTTGCACAGCGCGATCGCTTCCTGGCGCGTCTTCTCGTCGACCTTCAGTTCGCCGTTGGCGCTGAAGAAGTCCTGGGTGAAGCCGTCGAAGAAGGTGTCGCGGTCCTGCTTGAGGCCGTCTTCCATTTCCTTGGCCTTGTCTTCGGTCAGCGGACCGTCCGGATTGTCGGACGTCTTGAGCATGTACGGCGGCACCGCGGCGGCGAACACGACGCTGTGCAGGCGGTCTTCGCCATGGTTGGCGATGTAGCGCGCGACTTCGCCGCCGCCCATCGAGAAGCCCACGAGGGTGACATCGCGCAGGTCGAGATCCTCGAGCACGCCGGCGAGATCGGCGGCGAGCGTGTCGTACTCATACCCGGTCGGCGGCTTTTCCGAGCGACCGAAACCACGGCGGTCATACGCCACGACGCGATAGCCGGCATCGCGCAAGGGACCGGTCTGCGCCTTCCAGGATTCGGCGGACAGCGGCCAGCCGTGGATCAGCACGACCGGGCGACCATCGCCTCCGGTGTCGTCGATGTGCAGGCGGACGCGGGGCGTGGCGTTGACTGAAGACATGGTGATTCCAGTGCGGGGGTTGGGCGGCCATCAGGCCCGGCGCGCCATGGCGCAGCCGTGAAACCGCCCGGGACAGGCAGGCGTCCGGTCAGCCCCCGTGCTGACACGTGGAGGCGAAGTCACGACGTGACGACACGGCATTTCCTATATCGCGCACGCCCCTTCGGCGCGGTTCTTGTTTTCGAGAATGATTCGCATTAGCATGCGCGCCAATCCGGCCGTCGGCCGTATTCATCCAGGAATCCAAGTGACCGATCTCTCCGGGGGCGCACCGCGCCCCGCACGTCGCGTGCTGTCCGTTTGCCTGTCGCTGGCGATGCTGCCGGCCGCCGCGCAGGTGCCGCCGCCGTCCGCCACCACCCTCGATACCCTCGTGGTGACCGCCGACGTGCTCGACCGCGACGACAGCCGTCCGGGCACCGTGTCGACCGCGACCAAGACCGCGCTAGATCCCAAGGACGTGCCGCAGACGATCAACACGCTGGAGATGAGCAAGTCCAAGGTCTACGGCCTCAACGACCTCAGCGTGCTGCTCGACGGTACGCCCGGCGTGGACACCAGTTACGACATGCGCGGCGATGGCATCCTGCTGCGCGGGTTCGAGGCCGATTCCAACGACATCTACCGCGATGGCGTGCGCTCCGCCGGCCAGGTGCGTCGCAGCACCGCGAACGTCGAGCGCATCGAGATCGTCAAAGGCCCGGCGTCGGTGCTGTACGGTCGCGGCCTCGGCGGCGGCATGGTGAACCTGGTCAGCAAGCAGGCGCGCTTCGATGGCGTGAGCAGCGCCAACATCCGCTTCGGCAGCTGGAACAACCAGGGCGGCACGCTCGACATCAACGAAGTGCTGTCGCCGCAGTGGGCCGTGCGCCTGACGGCCGATTACGAGGAGGCCGACAGCTTCCGTCGCGGCATCGCCAACGACAACCGCATGATTTCGCCGAGCGTGCTGTTCGACAACGGCAACGGCCTGACCTGGCTGGGCCAGTACACCTACGACAAGATCCATCGCATTCCCGACCGCGCACCGGCCTACGACGCGCTACCGGCAGACGTGTCGCACCGCATCGCCTATGCGCATCCGGACGACTTCGTCGAAGACACGATGCGCATGGCGCGCTCGGTGCTCGACTACCGCATCGCCGACGACTGGTCGGTGAAGTGGACCGCCGCGCTGAGCGAGGTCAGCCAGGACTTCGACCATCTCTATGCCGGCACCTACTGCGGTCTCGACGGCCGTCTGCTGAGCACGGGCCGCGCCTGCAACACGCGCGGCCTGATGACCTTCACCCGCGCCTGGCAGGACACCGAAAACCGCACGCTGAGCAACACCGTCGATCTGACCGGCCGCCTGCGCACCGGCGCGATCGAACACGACCTGCTGGTCGGCATCGAGGACAGCCGCGAGCAGCGCAATCCGGATCTGTCGACATCCGCGGCCACCTCCGATCCGTCGCTGGCGTATCCGTTCGGCGTCGATCCCTACAATCCGCAGTGGGTCGCACCGAAGACGCCGCGCGGCGCGGCGCGCACGTCCAACCGTCACCGCGCGGAATCGCAGGCGCTGTACGTGCAGGACCTGATGGCGTTCGGTGATCACTGGAAGGTGCTGGCCGGCGCGCGCTTCGACCGCTTCGACTTCCGCACGACCAACCGCATCACCAATCAGACGCGCAGTTACGACGGCACCACCCTGAGCCCGCGCGTCGGCCTGATCTGGCAACCGGTCGACGCGCACAGCGTCTACGCGTCCTACAGCAAGAACTTCGCGCCCTACGGCGGCCGCGGCCTGATGAGCGTGGCCGTCGCCGAGAACGCGGTGTTCGACGAAGAACCGCAGTACTCGCGCCAGCTCGAAACCGGCCTCAAGAGCGACTGGTTCGATGGACGTCTGTCGTCGCAACTCGCGGTGTACGAGCTCGAGCTCTACAACGTGCGCTACCGGCCGGATCCCGAGAACGATCCCTTCACCTTCGCGGTGCGCGGCAGCGAGCGCTCGCGCGGCGTCGAAGCGAGCCTGACCGGCCGCCTTGCACGCGACTGGTATCTGCGCAGCGGGTTCGGCCTGCAGGAAGCCAAGGTGGTCGAAGACAAGATGACGCCGGCGAACGAGGACAAGTACCGCATCGGCGTGGCGCGCAGGACCGGCAATGCGTTCATCCGTTACGCACCGGACGGCGCGTTCTACGGCGAGGTGGGCGTGACGTATCACGGCCCGGTGTTCAACAACGCCGCCAACACCAGCGAGCGCGCCGGCTACACGCGCTGGGACGCCTCGCTCGGCTGGCGCGTGATGCCGTGGACGGTGACGCTGGCGGTGACCAACCTCACCGACACCGACTACTGGCGTTCGACCAGCATGCCCGGCGCGCCGCGCACCGCGCTGGTCAGCATCAACTACGTGTTCTGAGCCGACGGACCACATCTGTAGGACGGGTAGAGCGCAGCGAAACCCATCGTTGCTGATTTTTCGAGAGATGGCCGCGCTCTACCCAATCTACGAACGCGACGCAAAAAAACGGGCGCCCTTGGGGCGCCCGTTCTCATTGCAGCAGATCAGGACCGCTGGATCAGAACGTGTACTCGGCCTGCAGGCCCAGCAACGCGGTCGAGCGCTTCGGACCTTCGAAGCGCGCGCCCGAGACCGGATCACGCACGTCGCCGGCCTTCGCGCGGTAGTAGTCGTAATGCACGCCGACGCTGAAGTTCTCGGTGGCGTTCCAGCCGGTGCCGACGCCGGCGTACCAGCTGTTGCGGCCATCGCTGCCACCGCTCTCGAGGCCGAGATCCTGGCCGACCGAGTTGTAGTAGTCGACGTTGTTGTCGGAGGCGCGGAAGAAGCCGCCGCGGCCGCTGACGTACCAGGCCGGGGTGACGTTCAGACGCGCATTGCCGCCGACCTGCCAGCCACGCAGTGCATTGCGGTCGGCGCGCTGGTTCACGTCGTCGCCGTTGTTGATGTTGCGCACTTCGATGTTGCCGAGGTCCGCGTAGCCACCCTCGACGCCGAGGCCGAAGTTCTGCGACAGCTTCCAGCGGTAGCCGCCGACCAGGCCATAGCCGGTCTTGCGACCGTCGCGGCTTTCGAACACGTTGAAATCACCGGTGCCGAAACGGCCGGCGGTGCCGCCGTCAGTGCGGCCGACGTTACCGGCCACGAAGGCATTGCCCTGGCCGACCTGCAGGTCGGGACGGTAGGTGTCGCCGCCGGTGCTCTGGGCGAAGGCAGTGGGAGCGCACAGCGCAGCCGCGATTGCGGCGGGAATCAGGAGCTTCTTCATCGGAGCCATCCTTTCTTGGTCTTGGACGCGCTCGATCGATGACTCGATCGCGCGTCTGCGGGGGAAATTCCGCAACGCCAAGGGGGCGTCGCGGGCCGCAGTAAAGACCTTCAAGGCTGAAGCGCACACAAACCTTCACACGTCCTGCACGCATTCGGCACCGGCGCGTTCAAGTTCCGTTTACGGCAATGAGGAACCCGACGCCGTCAAAACGGTCGCGGCATGCGGGTCCACATGCCGCGTCACCGACACATTGCGGAAATTCAGGGTGCAGTCACCGCTTCCACGACCGGCGCGTCGACGCCGTCGATGCGCGCTTCGACTTCGAACATGCCCGATCCGCCGCCCAGGCTTTCGACACGCACCTCGTAGCGTCCCGCAGCGAGCTGCGTCGACAGGCGTGAATTCGTGCCCGAACCGCCATCGTCGTCTTCGAACGTGCCGCCCGGACCGTCGACGTGCAGCACGGTGTCGAACTCGTCGGAACGCGCTTCGAAGCTCACCTGCGCCGCATTCGGCACGTCGAGCACGAAGCGACGTCCGCTGCCGCCCTCGACGCGCGCGACCGCGACCTGGCCCGAGACCAGCGCCGTGCCGTCACGCGTGACCATGCCGCCGGGCAGCGGTGCATAGCGCACGGCGAGATTGAAATCACCGCGACCTGCGTCTTCGAGCGCAGCGGCATTCAAGGTGTAGGTGCCCGGCTCCAGGAACAGGCGCAGCATCGAATCGGTGCCGCCACCGCTGTCGTCGTTCTCGGCCTCGACGTTCGGGCCACGCACGCGCAGCACCGGATCGAACGCGCTCGACGCGAGGGTGATCGTGTACAGCCCCGGGCGCTCGACCTGCAACGTGTAATCCTGCGCACTGCCGGTCAGCCAGTCGATGACTTCGCCCTCGCCCGCCAGCGGCTTGCCGTCGTAAGCGGCAATGGTCTTCGCGCCCAGACGGAACGGGCCGAACGCCTCGGCGCCGCGGCCGCTGACCGCGACCAGATAGTCGCCTGCCGACTTCGCACGGAACGCGAGACCCGGACCTTCGCCCTGCGCGATCAGCTGATCGCCGTCGAACACCGCCAGCGTGCCGGCCAGCGCGCCTTCCAGCGTCAGCGACACGGCCTGACCTTCGGTCAGCGGCAACGAGAAGCGCTGGTAGCGGCTGCCGTCGCTGTAGTTGATGCCACTCGACGAGGTGATCTCGCCGGCCACCTCGCCGTCGAGCGCCAGCGCGGTTGCGCTGTCGTCCGCCCTTGCGGTCGACGCGGCGCCGCCGCCATCGCCGCTTCCCGACACGTTGAATCCACACCCCGACAGCAGCAATCCGGCCGAGACGGCCAGGCTCAAAGCGGCAACGCGCATGCGACGACTTCCGATGAGGGGACGAGATCCGTCCGGAGTCGCGATTCTCGTCGAAGCGCGGCCAATCGGACAGCGGCGCAACGCGGACCGGTTACGATGCCGGCCCGATCCGTCACCCGATCCCGCGATGCCCCACGTCACCGGCCCCCTGCTGACCCGCGACACCGCCGACGCGATGCGGGCCGCGCAACGCGCTGGCGCGGACGACTGGACGGGCTCGCTCGATCTGGGCCGCAACGTCGACACGGTGACCTTCGAAGGCGATCACTGGTCGTGGCGCGGCCGCGCGTATCCGTGGCCGGGCCCGTTGAAGGACCGCACGCTCTATGTACTGGACGGCGACGACTGGACCGCGGTGTCGCGCTACGGGCGCGCGTTGATCAAGCTCGTGCCGACCGACTGGGGTCCGCCGACGTTCGAGATCGACGGCATCAAGATGCTGGTGTCAGCGCGCATCTCGCCGATCGAGGACGCGCGGCAGAAGGTCGCGCTGGTCGCGCCGCGCGGCAAGACCGTGCTCGACACCTGCGGCGGCCTCGGCTACTTCGCCGCATGCTGTCTCGAATCGGGCGTCGCCAAGATTCTCTCGTTCGAGAAGAACGAGGACGTGCTGTGGTTGCGCACGCTCAATCCGTGGTCGCCCGATCCAGACGCGCCGGAAACGGGCGGCCGCCTGCACCTCGCGCACGCTGATGTCTCGCAGGCGATCGTCGACATCCCCGACGCGAGCGTCGACGCGGTGCTGCACGACCCGCCGCGTTTCGGTATCGCCGGCGAACTCTATTCGCAGGTGTTTTACGACCACCTCGCCCGCGTCCTGCGCCGCGGCGGCCGCCTGTTCCATTACACCGGCGCACCGAACCGCCTGACCAGCGGCCGCGACGTCCCGCGCGAAGTCGCGCGGCGCCTGGAGAAATCGGGTTTGAAAACCGAACGCGCGCTCGACGGCGTGCTGGCGGTCAAGCGCTGAGGCTGGCCACGCTCAGTCGCGTGACGCCGACAGCAGTCCGCGGCGCCGGAACCACATCTCCACCGGAATGGTCACCAGCGGCGGGATCGCGGCGAGCAGCGCGACCAGCACCGCCCACAGCGGCCAGCGCAGCCGGATCCACGCGAACAGGCTGACCGCGAGGTAGACCAGGAACGCAACGCCGTGCAGTCGGCCGAAGAACCACACACCAAGGTCGGTGGTCTGCGTGCCGTACTTGAGCAGCATGCCGATCAACAGGCCGGCCCAGGTGAGCGCTTCGAAGAACGCCGCGGCGGCGAAGATGCGACCGGTGGTGGACAACGGACGAGGCGGCATGCGGCGTTCCGTGAGCAGGGCGTCGCAGTGTAAGGGCGCGTCGTCGCGTGATGCTTTTCGATGCTCATTTTTAACGTGCATCTGCCTAGGCATTTTGTCCCGCACCTACGACGCGCGACCATGACGGCCATCGCCACGCCGCCCCTCGACGAAGCCACGCGCCAGCGCGCGCTCGATGGCTATCACGTCCTCGACAGCCTGCCCGACGGCGCTTTCGACGACATCGTGCAACTGGCCGCCACGCTGTGCGGCACACCGACCGCGCTGATCACGCTGATCGATCGCGATCGTCAATGGTTCAAGGCGCGCACGGGATTCGACGAGACCCAGACCGACCGCAGCGCCGCCGTCTGCGATCACGCCATCCGTGCGCCGGACACGCTGATGGAGATTCCGGACCTCGCACGCGATGCGCGCTTCGCCGCGAATCCGTTCGTCAACGGCGAACAGGGCGATGCACGCTTCTACGCCGGCATGCCGCTGGTCACGCCGGACGGCGCGGCGATCGGCACGGTCTGCGTGCTCGACGACATGCCGCGCCATCTGACCGATGCGCAGCGCGCGGCGTTGCAGTCGCTCGCGCGGCTGACGATGACGCTGCTCGATGCCCGCGCCCGCGAACGCACGCTCGAAGTCGAATCTTTCGTCGCGACCGCCGCACCTGCGCCTGCACCCGCCGAGACAGGCGTTGCCGTGGAAGATCCCGGCTACACGCTGGCGCTGATCGAGCTGCAGGACCTCGCCGGCACCGTCGCGCGCGTCGGCGAACGCGGCACCGAGAAACTGTTGCAGGAACTCGACGCTGCGCTCGAATCGGGCCTGCCATCCGGCGGTGCCGATGCGGTAAACCGCAGCAGCGGCAGCGGCGAATATGTCGCGGTGCTGCACGGTGCCGATGCCGCACGCACGCTCGAACGCCTGCAGACCGAGATCGCCACGCGCACCGCTGCGCACGGCCTGCGTTTCCTTACCGGCACCACGCAGGGCGCGGCGAGCGAGCACACCGGCATGGTGTTCCTGCGCGCCGAAGCCGACCTGCTCGACCGCAAGGCGGCGCAGGGCGCGCATTGACGCTGCGATCGAACGTCAGCGCGCGGCCCACCCGCTCGCGTGCTCGACACCGAACAGCATCTGCGGTGGCAACTGGAAGATGAAGTAGGGATTGATCGACGGCGGCACGCTCGCAGCGTCCAGCCGCGCCTGCTGCGCCGCGGTGAACTCGATATCCAGCGATGCGATGTTCTGGTGCAGCTGTTCGACGCGGCTCGCACCGACCAGCACCGACGAGACGCCAGGCCGGCGCGCCGTCCACGCGAGTGCGACCTCGGCCATCGATCGGCCGATCTCCTCGGCGACGTCGCGCACCACATCGACGATGTCGAAGTTGCGTTTGGTGAACAGCATCCCGCCAAACGGATTGTCACCGTCGAGGCGGCCGTCGTCCTCGCTGCGTTGACCGCCGTCGCCGCTCGCATCACCCGGCAACCGGGAGGCACGCGCGGCATCGGCGAGCTTGTCGCGACCGTATTTGCCGGTCAGCAGTCCGCCACCGAGCGGGCTCCACGGCACCAGACCGAGGCCGAGCGCATTGCCGGCCGGCAGGATCTCGAGTTCGACGCCGCGATCGAGCAGCGAATACTGGTACTGCAGGCCGATCGGCACCGGCAGGCCATGGGCCTGCGCCAGCGTCGCCACACGCGCGACGTACCAGGCGGGTGTGTTCGAGAAACCGTAATGCAGGATGCGGCCGGACCGCACCGCATCGGTCATCGTCTGCAGTACTTCCTCGGGCGGCGTCAGCCGGTCCCAGACGTGCATCCAGTACAGGTCGATGTAATCGGTGCGCAAACGCGTCAGCGAACTGTCGAGCGCGGTCCGGATGTTCTTCGCGCCGTTGCCGCCGCCGTGTGCGTTGCCCTGCACGCGCGGGAAACCGGACTTGGTCGCCAGCACGATCCGGTCGCGCAGGCCGGCATCGGCGACGAAGCCGCCCAGCATCTCCTCGCTGCGCCCGGCCGAATACAGATCCGCGGTGTCGACGAAATTGCCGCCGGCCTCGACGTAGGCGTCGAACACGGCGCGCGACGCGGTGGCATCGGTGCCCCAGCGCTCGGTCCCGAAGGTCATCGCGCCCAGCGCGAGCGGGCTCACCAGCAGGCCGGAGCGGCCGAGGCTGCGGTAATGGGTCAGGTCCATGGCGGTCTCCAGTCGTGTCGCCGCGGGGGTGGCGCTCTGCATACAGGCTAGGCGCGATGGCCGCGCAGGATTAGCCGTTGCCGGCCGCATGGGCTTGTGAGCACACTGCAGCAATGCAACGAGGCGAACTCAACGATCTGCTGGCCTTTGCGGCCGTGGCCCGCGCGCGCAGCTTCACGAAGGCGGCCGGCACGCTGGGCATGTCGCCGTCGGCGCTGAGCCATGCGATGCGCGGCCTGGAGACCCGGCTCGGCGTGCGCCTGCTCGCGCGCACCACGCGCAGCGTCGCGCCGACCGAGGCCGGCGAGCGCCTGCTGCGTTCGCTGACCCCGGCGCTCGCGGAGATCGAGCACGGACTGCTGGCGCTGGGCGACTGGCGCGATGCGCCTTCGGGCACGGTCCGCATCACGACGTTCGCCTACGCCGCGCAGATGGTGCTCGAACCGAAACTGCCGGCATTCCTGCTGGCCAATCCTGACGTGCGCGTGGAAGTGAGCATCGACAACGGCCTGACCGATCTCGTCGGCGAAAGCTTCGACGCGGGCATCCGCTTCGGCGAACACGTCGACCGCGACATGATCGCCGTGCGCGTCGGTCCCGACCTGCGCACGATCGTCGTCGGCACGCCGGACTACTTCGCCCGTCATGCGCCGCCGGTCTCGCCCGGGGATCTCGATCGCCACGCCTGCATCGGCTACCGGCTCAAGAGCACCGGCGGCCTGTTGCCCTGGGAGTTCGCACGCGACGGACGCGACTACAACGTGCGCACCCAGGGCCCGCTGGTCGTCGACGAAGTCCCGCTGACGCTGGCCGCGGTGCGCGCCGGCGTGGGCCTGGGGTACGTGATGGACCATGAGGTCGCCGACGATCTCGCCGCCGGGCGCCTGGTGCAGGTGCTCGATGCCTGGTGCCCGACGTTTCCCGGCTACCACCTCTACCACCCGAGCCGTCGCCAGACGCCACCGGCGTTGCGGGCGCTGATCGATGCCTTGCGGCACGTCGACTGACGCGTCGCCGCTGCGCAACGGCGGCATCGCGCGGTGCGCACCGCGTGTTCCCGCGGCATGCGGCAGGTCACGTGCGGCTCACCGCAGCCTCGCCACCCTGTCGATCCCTACCCGATCGATGGAGCCGCCATGAAGATGTTGAGGATCGTTGCCGCTGGCGCGGCGAGCTATTTCGCATTCCGCGCGTGGAAGCGCAAGCGTGACGCGCAGACCGCCCTGCCGCGGCAGGAGGTGCGGTCGTTGCCCGACGACGGTGCACGCACTGCCCCGCACGGCGATCCACTGATCGCCGAAGAAGATCTCGATACGTCCCTGCCGCGCAGCACCTCACATTCGAGCCCGGGCTTCGGCGCGCCCTGAGCCGCGGGTGCGCGCGTGCAGTGGCGTCAGGGCAGGTAGATCCAGTTCTGCGCCTCGCCGCCGTGATCGCGGACCCGCCAGAACGCGCGAGAGAGATGGCCTTTCGCACGCGTGCGTGACAGCAGTCGACCGCCGATCTTCGCGGTCGATGTCGCCTCGACCAACGCCCGGCGACCACCCGGCGCCAGTTCGATCCGGGTGATCTCGTAGGTGATGTCCACCGCCAGCAGTCCGCCGGTATGCGCCGACACCGACTGCAGGGCCGCCAGACCGTCCCGTGCATTGCGGCACGTCTCGTCGCGCCGGGTGTCCCGCCGCTCGTGGGTGCCGGCGACGTAGTACACGCCCTGCAGGCGATAGTCCTTGGCCATGGAATCGCAGAGCGCATCGCCATCGAACCGGCGCGTCGCCTCCAGCTGTGATTGCACGTGCGCACGCACGTCCGATTCGGAAATGCGATGACCGTGCTCGTACGCCAGCACGCCACCGACGACCAGGGCCATGCCCAGCAACAGGATTCTGATCACGTTCGAGTCCTTTCGAAGATCCAGTGTGCGTCCCGCGGGACGCCATTCGCACCGACGTGTTCCGTGTGGTGCCTGGCCGGAATCCTAGATCAACGCTGCGGCGTTTTCCATGGCCCGCACACCGGGACGCGGGGCGCTGTCACAGCCCGCGGGCGCCGCCCTCCGGCGTCTGCTCGGGACCGCAATGCAGCTGCGCCGTCGCGCGGCCCGACGCGTCGTCCATCTGCCGCTGCCACTGCTGACCCACCTTCGATTGCTGCAGGCGCGCCAGCGCCTCGCGAAGCGAATCGCCACCGGTGTGCAACGCATCCAGCAGCGCCTCGACCGGTGCACGCGGCGTTTCCCCGGTGCGGGCCTCCAGCTGCAGTGCGATGGACGCCAGCGTCTTCGGCCCGGCGATACCGTCGACATCGAGCCCCTCGTCGCGCTGATACATGCGCACCGCGTGCGCGGTGTCCGGTCCGAGGCGGCCGTCGACCGCGAGCGGCCGACCGTCCTGCCCGACGTAGTCGAGGCGTGCGAGATCCGCCTGCAGTGCGCGAACGGCCTCCCCTGTTGCGCCCTCGCGGAGCAGCCCGTTCGACCGCAGGCGTTCGCCGTCTGTTCGCGCAGGCGCTGCCGTGGCGTGGATCCGGGTCTCGGAATCGATCATCGTCGCCGCCCGCCAGTCCGCATCGCGCGACAGACCCTGCGCCTGCGCACGTGCATAGGCCTCACGCATCCGGTCGAGTGCGTCGGCACTCTGTTCGAGCGTGATGTGCGCCCGGTTGGCGCCGCCGTAGTGGCTGCGCCCGTCCTTGAACGGATCGCCGAAGCTGGCCCATTCGCGCGCCAGGCCGAGCTGCGCCTGCTCACGTGTCACGTTCGATGCGCCCATGATGTAGTCGCGTACTGCAGGCTGCTTCTCGCGCAGCAGGTAGTCGGTGAAGATGCGGTCCTGCAGTTCGGGTGTGAACGGCGTATCGCGCGTGATGCCGAGGCGAGCCACGGCGGCATCCATCGTCGAGGGAATGATCTGGTATTTGCCGACCGCGAACACGCGGTCCGGATCGTGTCGCGGCAGATGCTGCAGGTCCTGCAGCTCGCCCACCGTGAGCCTGGCGAAGTCGGTCGGCGGTTCGCCGGGGCGGATGCGCTCACGCCCGCCGGCATCGACATAGGCCCCTCGGTTGAAGGCGTTGTAACCGGCGGCGCCGGATTCGCCGCGGTACATCAGCGCATGGATCGGATTGCCCATCGTCGTACTCCCGTCCGTGGAAAGTTCCGGCCGTCCTGGCCGTGCGTGTGATCGCGTGCGATGTCACGGCGTGGGCGCAGGCACGAAGTCCCATGCCGTGATCTGCAGACCGGCGTCATCGCCTGCATCCCGCCAGGCGTCGACCTCCCCATATGCGCGCGCTTCGAGATCCTGCGCGCTGCCCGCGTGGCCGAAGCGCACCAGGCAGCGTGCGTCGCCGCTGCAGGACTGCAGCTCCGGAAGCGCGTCGCAGATGCGACACGCGATGAGCTGCGGGTTGCGCGCGCACACGGCGGCGGCATCGTCGCCGACCATGTCCGCCCGGCACGTCGCGCTGGCGCGGGGCGTCCAGCCGTGCGCGAGCACGCGTTCGCGGAAATCGGCGTAACCCATGCCCGCGTGCAGATGGGCGACGACCGCCTCGACGTTCGCCTCCGATGACAGCGGCGCATCCACAGTCGCGGCCGTCGAAGGCGCGACCGGTGCATCCACGTTGCCGCATGCAGCCAGCAACGCGATGAGTGCGAAGGCGACGACACGGGCCGTCCGGTTGGGTCGATGCATCCCTGCGACTCCCGCGGGCGGAGCGCCCGTTCCATGCGCTCGATCCTCTACCCCGCGCGCGCGTCACTCAAGCCGATAACTCCGAAATCCGTGTCGGTGGCATCGGCCTGGCGCTTTGCACCTATCGATGCGGCATCACTCGCGCCGCATCTCCCGCCACCAGGCGCTGCCCGGCTGCGGCGCGGTCAGGTCGACGCGTTCGCCCATGCGCGGGGTCGCGAGGCGCACGCCCTGCTCGGCCGCGATCGCGCTGACGCGTTCGAACGGGTCGTCCCAGGCATGCATTGCCAGGTCGAAGGTGCCGTTGTGCACCGGCAGCAACACGCGTGCCTGCAGGTCGAGATGCGCCTGCACGGTCTGCTCGGGCTGCATGTGCACGAAGGCCCAGCGACGGTCGTAGGCACCGGTTTCCAGCGCCGCGACATCGAACGGCCCGAAGCGGCGGCCGATCTCGGCGAAGCCGTCGAAGTAGCCGGTGTCGCCGCTGAAGAAGAATTTCAGGCCGGCGTCGTCCGCAGCGTTCGACGGATCCTCGATGACCCAGGACGCCCACAGCGTGCGATCGGAATCGAACAGGCCGCGGCCGGAGAAATGCTGCGCGGGCGTTGCGGTGAAGCGCAGGCCGTCGATCTCCGCCGACTGCCACCAGTCGAACTGCCGCACCTTGGCCTGCGGCACGCCCCATGCGACGAGGCGGTCGCCGACGCCGAGCGGGGCGAGGAAGACCTCGGTGCGCTGCGCCAGGGCGACGACGGTTTCGCGATCGAGATGGTCGTAGTGATCGTGCGACAGCACCACGCCCCGCAGCGGCGGCAGATCCTCAAGCGCGATCGGCGGTGCGTGCCAGCGCTTCGGCCCGGCGAACGACACCGGCGAGGCGCGTTCGGCGAACACCGGATCGGTGATCCAGAACCCGCCGCGCAACTTGATCAGCAGCGTCGAATGGCCGAGGCGATACAGGCTGCGGTCCGGTGCGGCATCGAGCGCGGCGCGCGTCATCGGCAACACCGGCGTGGGCAGCGGCGGCGTGGTGCCGCGCGGCTTGTTGAACATGAAGTCCCACCACAGCTTCGCGCCATTCGCGACGCCCATCGGCGGGCGTGGCGACGGATTGCGGAAGCGCCCCTCGGCCGACTGCGGCGAGGCCGCGTGATCGGGGACGGGCTGGCTGGTACGGACGAACGACAGGGTGCAGGCGCTCACGGTGAGAACTCCAGAGACGAACAGGATCGACAGGGCTAGGCGACGCAGGATCCGGCCGCGTGGCTTGGCGGGGGAGGACGCGGGCATTCGGGATCCATGGGTAGGAACTACACCGTGCAGTGTAGTTATCGGGTCGGAAAAGTAAACCCCCCGGTGTAAACTTGCGTAATGTCCGGATCCAACGACACCCCGACCCGCCTGACCGACCGCAAGCACGCGGCGATCCTCGATGCCGCCGTGGCCGAATTCCGCGCCGCCGGTTTCGAGGCGACCACGATGGACCGCATCGCCGCGGCCGCCGGCGTGTCCAAGCGCACCGTCTACAACCACTTCCCGAGCAAGGACGCGTTGTTCCTGCGCATCCTCGAAGAGATGTTCGCGCGTGGCGTCGGCGGCCCCGATCTCGCCTATCGCGCCGACCGGCCACTGCGCGCGCAGCTGTTCGAACTGGTCGACCAGAAGCTGCGCCTGCTCGACGACCCGCATTTCGTCGATCTCGCCCGTGTCGCCATCGCGGCCGGCCTGCATTCGCCCGAACTCGCGCGGCAGATGCTCGAACGCCTCGGCGATCGCGAGGAAGGCATCACCACCTGGGTACGCGCCGCCGCTGCCGATGCACGTCTGAAGATCGACGATCCCCTGTTCGCTTCGCACCAGCTGCAGTCGCTGGTGAAGGGCTTCGCGTTCTGGCCGCAGATGTCGATGGGCCAACCGGCGCTCGATGCCGCGCAGCAGCGTCAGGTCGCCGAAGGCGCGGTCGACATGTTCCTCGCGCGTTACGGCTGAGGCCGCCGGTGCCGACGCACCGGATACGCGCGATTGATCCCTACGCGTCGACGGGCCCGTAGCGCAGCCAAAGGCTGGCCATGCGCGCGTCCTCGAACACGCGCGCATCCAGACCCGCGCCCATCGCCGACAGCACGCAGTACTCGACGGTGTCGAGGCCGTGCGGCTTCACGTGTGCGATCCGCAGGCGTCCGAGTCGCGGACCGACTTCGCTCACGAGCCGCACCCACTCCCCCGCGGTCAGCGCGGGCCCGATCAGTTCGTCCACCAGCAGCAGGGCGTGCGCGGGTTGCTGCTCGACCGCCTCGGCGATCGCATGCCAGTACGCCATCGTGTGGGCGAACGTCGCGTCGCCGCGCACGTGCACGTGGAGAAGCGATTGCGGCTGACGACGCACTTCGATCTGCAAGTCGTTCTGCATCGGGGCCTCCAGTTGAACATCTGGATCTGCGCTTGCGGGACGCACGAACGGTGAGTCGCGTCCATTAGAGCGCCGACGCGATCGATCGATGTGAAAACGTGGAGACGGCGGAGTCCGCCGCAGGACGTGCGGCCTCGAAACGGCAGCACATGGCAATGCGACGCACGCGCGTCGTTCTCTACAGACACGGCGCATCCGGTCGGAACCGGCCAGTCGCCTGCGTGCCGGGCCATGTCCCACCGCACTGCGCAACGACGCCGCGCCCGTCGCCCCTCGCGCGGTGCTCTACGAGCCGCTTGCTTCGCGACCGCGCCGCCAATGCGTAAGCACACCGGCGACATGAAGCCTGCCTGTCGCTGCATCGCCTCGCAGCGCATGAATGCTGTTGCGTCGCTCGGGATTCACGGCAGCGGGTGCAGCGTCCCGGTTCCACGCAGTCCGCCGGATCCGGACGTCTGCGTGTCTGATGCCACAGACGCTGCCCTTCCCTCACCACTCGATACAGGACACCCCCATGGGACTTCTCAGAATCGCCGCCGCCGGCGCACTCGGTTACTTCGCCTACCAGGCCTGGCAGCGCCGCGCATCCGCCGCGCCCGGGATCGAAGACGAGGCGCCGGTGCGCACGGACCGTCCGCTGGTCACTGATGTCTCCGACGACGCCAAATGCGCGTCCTACGACAACGCGACGGCCACGCCGGGCGTCAGCGCGCACTGACGCGTCCATCTGCCACGCGCCGCGCCCTCCACGGCGACGCGTGACTCGCACTTCATCTTCCGGAGACATCAATGGATTCGATCAACCGCAACCAGCCCGAACACAACCGCGAAGACCTCGCCGGCACCGATGCCGCTGCGCGCATCCGCGACATGACCAAGGACGCAGAGTCGTGCTTCTTCTGCACCACGCCGTTGTCCGGCAGCGAAACCGGCGGCACGCGGCCGATGGCGATCGAAGAGGCCGACGCATCCGGTGCACTGTGGTTTCTCAGCGCGTCCGACAGCCACAAGAACGCCGAGATCGAGGCCGACCCCGCCGTGCGCCTGTACTTCCAGGCCTCGAAGCATTCGGGCTTTCTCGCCCTCGACGGCCACGCGACGATCAGTCGTGATCGTCAGCGCATCGAGGACCTGTGGAATCCGATCATGAAAACCTGGTTCACCGAGGGCAAGGACGACCCGCGCATCACCGTGATCCAGGTCAAGCCGACCGGTGGCTACTACTGGGACAACAAGCACGGCGATTTCGTCGCCGCGTCGAAGATGGTCGTTGGTGCCGCGATCGGCAAGACGCTCGACGATTCGATCGAAGGCCGCGTCTCGCCCTGACCGCCGAGCACGGAGCGGGGTCCAGCCCCGCTCCGTCGCGCTGGCGACTGAACGCCGCAACCCCGATTCAGGACGTGCACCGCGCTACACCATCGCGCTCACACGCCCGGCCGTACGCTGCGCAGGCGGACTCCCCCTCTCCGCCTGGCGCCTCTCTTGAAATCCTTCAGCTCCCTGTTCCGTCGGCATGCGCCGGCGATGGCCACACTGGTCCCGAAATCCGTGCTCGACCGCGGCACTGCCGGTGCGCAGCAGATCCAGACCACGATCCAGGATGCGCTGTCATCGGCGGGTATCCGCGCCGATGGCAATGCGACCGGCGTGCAGAAGACGATCCAGGACGCCCTGCAGCAGGCCGGCCTCCTGTCGCCGGAAGCCGCTTCCGCGCAGGCATCACCTGCGCACGACGAGACCTCGGGCCCCGATCGGCCGAACACGCGCCTGCATGGCGCCGAGCCGACGACACGCACCGCGCGCGGCACGACCACCGAGCACAGTTACAGCAACCACGCCGGCACGCGCAGCTACACCCTGTATGTGCCGCCGGCGCTCGCTGCGGCCGATGCTGCCGCCGCGCCGCTGATGATGATGCTGCACGGCTGCACGCAGACACCCGCGGACTTCGCGGCCGGCACGCGTATGAACGCCCTTGCCGATGCGCACGGTGTGATCGTGGCGTACCCGGCGCAGACCGCGCGCGACAACGGACAGAAATGCTGGAACTGGTTCCGCAGCGAAGACCAGGCGCGTGATGCCGGCGAACCGTCCATCCTGGCCGGCATCGTCGACGACATCGCCAGCCGTCACCGCGTGGACATGCGCCGCGTCTACGTCGCCGGACTGTCCGCCGGCGCGGCCATGGCGGTGATTCTCGGTCGCACGTATCCCGAAAAGTTCGCCGCCGTCGGCGCGCATTCGGGTCTGCCTTTTGCCGCGGCGACCGACGTGCCCGGCGCATTCGCCGCGATGCAGGGCCGCAGCACGCGGCCCGAAACGCGGACCGGGGCAGATGCGCGGCGCGTGCCGACCATCGTCATCCACGGCACGGCCGACCACACCGTGCGGCCCGACAACGGCAGCGCGATCGTGGCCGATGCGACCGCCGGCACCGCGACGGTTCCACCGCTGCGCGCGGAGGTGTCGGACACCACGAAGATCAACGGCCGCGAATGCACGCACACCGCGTTCGTCGACGCCGAAGGCCACGTCCGCGTCGAGCATGTGCTGATCACGGGCGCCGGTCATGCGTGGAGCGGCGGCGATCCGTCAGGCAGCCACACCGATGCCAAGGGCCCTGATGCCTCCGCACTGATCCTCGCGTTCTGCCTGCGTCACAATCATTGACGCCATCCGGGCAGCCGAAGCTGCCCGGATGTGCTGCATGACATTCGCGGTGCTATCACCGCGGCATCAGGGCCCGCACTGCCAGCGACCTTCGAGGGTGCGGCTCGCGCCATCGGCGCGCAGATAGGTCAGCGTGGCCGGACGCGGCGGCGATTCGCCACCGCCGATCGCCGCGCCGGTTTCTTCGATGCGGATCGTCTTGCCCTGACCGGTGAACGTCGGGTTCTGCGTCATCCCGTCGAAGCCGCCAGGCGCACGCACCGGTTCGACATAGCCGGCAACTTTCACGACGCCCTGCGCGGGATCCTGCGACCCGACGACGCCCACCGCGTGCAGCAGCGGCGGCTGGCCGTCTTCGGAGAAACTGCAGGCGAGCTCACCCTGGAGATTCGCGCCGGTCACGTCGGCTTCGGTCAAGGTGTCGAGCACGATCTCCGATCCATCGCCGCCCACGGTGCCGCCCGGGGCCACGGGCGCAGGTGCGGCAGGCTCGGGTGCGACCTCGTCGGCAGCCGTCGGCGTCGGCGCAACTGCAGGCACATCGGCCGCCGGTTCGGCTGCGTCGTCGGCCGGCGAGCACGCGACGAGCAATGCGGTCGAGACGATGGCGATGGCGATGGCCAGCGCCTTCGCGATGGCGGCGGGTGGAAGCGCAGCGGGTGTCGGCTGGGACATGCAGACCTCGTACATGACGGCCGCGCACATCGGCGGCCCGGAACACCGATCCTCGCGGCGCAGACCTTCGCATGCCGTGAAGCGCACATGCGCAGCGCACACGCGACCTGTGTCTAGACTCGCGCGTCACCGCATCACGCACACATCGCATGCCGCAACTGCTCACACCTGACGGCCGCTATCTCATCGTGCGCGGTCGGCTGTGGCGCGCGAGCAATCCCGGGCTGCCGGAGGCGGAACGCCAGCGCCTGGTCGATGCGCTGATGGATGCGCGGCGTGCGGTGAAAGACGCGAAGCAGGCGGATGACGCCACTGCCCTGACGCAGGCGCGTCGCGACGTGGACGTCGCGAAGCACGCACTCGGCGAACGCGGCCCCGTGTGGTGGCGCGATGGCACGCCGGACTACAACCGGCATCTGGCCAAGAATTCGCCGTATGCGGACTGGTACGCAGAACGCAGTGCGCACACGGACGCGTCCGGCTGATCGTGCGCCCTCAGGCTTCAGGCATGTCCGCCTCCACGGCATCCGCGAGACGCAGGATATCGCCGACGAAATCCGCGTAGTCGTCGCCGGGAAACGCATGCGTCTCCCGTCGATGGATGAGCCGCACCGCCACGATGTCCTGGGCAGGCACGATCACCAGGTGCTGGCCCAGATAGCCGTTCGCGGCGTAGGCACGTACCGGCCCACGGGCTTGCGTGAACATGTCGGTGAGGCGAATGCCGCGTCCGGTGATCTCTTCGCCGTATCGCGCCGGCCACGTCGGCCCGAGTCGCTGCGCCAGGAAATCCGTCAGCGCGATCCGACTGCCGAACTGCATGCCGGCGGTGGCGAGCAGTGCATCGCGCACATCCGGCGCGACGGCCTTGTCCGCCAGGAAGGCGCGCGCCTCGTCGTTCAGCGTGTAGCGCTCCCACGCGGCATGTCGCCACCACAGCAGGCCGACCTCAGGTGAACGCGCGCTTTCCGCTGTCAGCATCGCGATGAAATCCTCGCCCAGAATGCGTCGGCCATCAGGCGCGATGCCCTTGTCCAGAATCAGACGCCCGAGTCTGGCGAGATCGCGGGCCGACAGGGCGAGCCCGGCCATGCCCATCGGTGTGCCCGCGGCATCGCGCATCCAGGTGTAATCGGTGATGCCCATTGGTGCGAACATCCGCGCGTCGACGTAGCGGTCGATCGGCTCACCAGCCAGCGCGCCGACGATGCCTGTCAGCAGATTCGTCGCCTTGTTGTTGTAGGCGAAGGTCGTGCCGGGCGCGCTCGTCAGCTCCGCTGCCAACGCGAGCTGCACGAGATCCGGTGCACCTTCGAGCTCGACACCCGCGTTCGGCACGTTCTGCAGGCCAGACGTGTGGTCGAGCAGCATCCGGATCGTGATCCCACGCTTTCGGCCCTGCGCCCATTCGGGATACACGGTGCTGACCGGCTGGTCGATGGAGCCCAGCTTTCCATCCTCGATCAGCAGCCCGATCGCCAGTGCGACGATCGATTTCGTGGCGGACATCAGTGCCACCGGTTCTGCGGCCGCGGATGCTTCGAACAGCACCGTATCGCCACGCAGGACCAGAACCGCGTCCGAGTGCGAGGCCGCCGCTTTCGATTCGATGGTCGCGAGCGCATCGGAGACCTGCGCCGCATTCGCTGCAGGGATGCCCGAGGCGGCAAAACACAGAATCGCGGTCGCAAGAAGGATGCGCATTCGAATTTCCTGTCCGATCAACGACGCGCATGTTGACTACAGATGTAGTCATCATGCAGTGCCGAAGGTCACGGAGGGCTATTCGTGCCCCGGTCGTGCATCACGCGACCGCCTCGGACGCTTGCGATGGCGTCCGGTGCTGGCGCGGAACATCTGCAGCTCTAAAGCCACCGAAATTTCAGCTGGACCGCATCGATGTCGATCGCGTCATGCGCGTCGTCATTCTCTGCACGGCAGGCACGAAACCTTCCGGGTGCGCCCGACGAACGTGACGATCGTCAGCATCAATGCTGCGCCACCGTTGCCAGCGCTGCTCTGCTATCCGGCCACCGGCCTGATCCACGCGACGTCCAGCGCGAAGTCACCGGCCTGGCCATCGCCGATCAGCAATCCGATTTCTTCGACCTTCGACAGATCCAGCGTCGGACCGTCGAGCACGGTGCCGCGATACGTCGGCTGCATGTCGGCGAACGCGACGTCCGCTTCGATCCAGTCGCCGGCGCGGGTCTCGAAGTCGCCACGCCAGGACACGTTCGAACCGCGATGGCGTGCATCGGTGGCGATGCGCAGCTGGTAGGCGCGGCCATCGCCGCGGACGCGCAGCCGCATCGCGGTCGCGCCGTGGAGATCGAACGCGCCGCGGGCGCGGGTCGAGGCGAAGCCGCCGTTGTCCTCCAGCGACGTGGCGCCGCTGAAGTGCAGCACGCCCGCACGTACCTCGACGCGGCTGCGGGAGTGGCCGCCCATCACGTCGTCGTCGAGCGTGACCCAGTGCGCGTCGATCGCGCCGACGGGAAACCCGGCGAGCGTCGCGCTCATGCGACCTCCAGCACGACCTTGCCGAAGTGCTCGCCGCTTTCGAGATACGCGTGCGCGGCGGCAGCTTCGGTCAGCGGGAACCTGCGATCGATGATCGCATTGACGCGTCCGTCGGCGATCCACGGCCAGACGATGCGCTCGACGGCGACGGCCAGGCGCGCTTTCTCGTCGGCGCTGCGCGGACGCAAGGTGGAGCCGGTGAGCACGGCCTGCTTCTGCATGATCTTCATCACCGGCACCTGCAGCACGGGACCGCCGAGCGCCGCGATGTAGACGATGCGGCCTTTCGGATTCAGCGCGTCCAGCGTGGCGTCGAACGTCGGCGCGCCGACCATGTCCAGCGCCACGTCGATGCCGCCGTGCTCCTTCGCGATCGCACCGAACTCCATCGTCGAGGTATCGACGGACACGTCCGCGCCGAGTGCACGGGTCCGCGCCGCCTTGTCGGCGCCGCGGCTGCTCGCCAGCACGTGTGCGCCGGCGGCCTTGGCCATCTGGATCGCGGCCACGCCGATGCCCGAGGTCGCGCCATGCACCAGCAGCCATTCGCCCGGCTGCAGCGCGCCGTGTTCGAACACGTTGGCGTAGACGGTGAACACCGTTTCCGGCAGCGCCGCGGCATGCGCCCAGTCGAGGCCGTCCGGGATCGGCAGCACGTGGCGCGCATCGGCCACGGCGTACTCGGCATAGCCGCCCCCGCCCAGCAGCGCGCAGACGCGATCGCCTTCCTGCCAACGCCCAGCGCCACGCACGATTTCACCCGAGACTTCCAGCCCCAGCGTGTCGGGTGCGCCGGGTGGGGGCGGATAGGTGCCGCCGCGCTGGGCGATGTCCGGGCGATTGACGCCTGCCGCGCGCACGCGGATGAGCACTTCGCCGTCTGCGGGCACCGGCCGTGGCCGCCGCACCGGATGCAACGCGGCGGCGTCCCCCGTGCCACCCCGGATGGCGATGGCGGTCATGGTCGGCTCTGGCATGGCGGGATCCTGCGATCGCGAGCGGGGCTCGCAGAGGGCGCCACCGTAAACGCGCAGGCGTTGCGATCAGGTGTTGTCTGATCTCCGACCTCAGTTGATCGACTGCCCCGGGCTGGGCGTGTGGTTCGCCCGGTAGCGCGTGACGATCAGCATCTCCACCCCATGCACCCGGCCGATCGAGCGTGCCTCGTAAAGTTCCAGGGTGTCGGCGCGTCGCAGACAACACCAGCGCCTGAAATGCGCCGCCCAGGCCCGACCCGGGGGCCGATTGCTCCGCGCCAGAAAGTCCTCCAGTGCGAACGTCTTCGACTCGCGGCCCATGGGGCTCGCTTCCCAGAACGGGATGTCCAGCAGCCAGTTGTATGTATCAGGCACGTCATCACCCGTTGCTTCCAGCCGGGCGCTCGAGGCGCCCGGCATCGTAGAGCGGCCGTCGTGGCCGCTACGGAGAACACCGCCTTACCGTCGGCTTCGTCTGCCTGGTGTTCCACATTGCGCAATGGATAGGCGCCGGACTGCCTGCACACGGTTCGTCCGACGCGCGTCGATCATGGGTTCATTGACGCCTGGCTTTCGTTACGAATTTCTGCGCGCCGGTCCGCGGCCGCCTCACCGGGACGGCAGCGACTCCGATTCCACGGGGGCCTTCAGCACCTGACACAGCGCCGCATTCGGCATCGCCTTGCCGTACAGCCAGCCCTGCAGGCGATGCACCCCGGCGGCCGCCAGCGAAGCGGCCTGCGCCTGGGTCTCGACACCTTCCGCGATGACCTCGATTTCGAACGCGGCGGCGAGGCCGACCACCGCCCGCACGATGGCCAGATCCGCCGCGCTGTCGGGCATGCCTTCCACGAAGCTGCGGTCGATCTTCAGCGCATCCACGGGCAGGCGCTTGAGGTAGACCAGCGAGGCATACCCCGTCCCGAAATCGTCGATCGCCACCTGCACGCCCATCTCTCGCAAAGGCCGCAGGATGTCGAGTGCATGGTCGATGTCGCGCATGAGCGTGGTTTCGGTGAGTTCCAGACTCAGTCGTGCGGGATCAAGCCCCGACGCGTCCAACGCGGCCTGCACGTCCTCCAGCAGACCGGATTCGTCGAACTGTCGTGCCGACACATTCACCCGCACGCTCGGCGCGGCGCCTGCCGTGTTGGCCGGCCAGGTCGTCGCATCCTGACAGGCCTGACGCAACACCCAGCGTCCGACGTTCACCATCAGGCGGGACGGCTCCAGGACCCCGATGAATTCGCCTGCCACACGCAGCTGCTCTCCCGAGCGCCAGCGCAACAGCGCTTCGGCCGCCACCCACCGGCCGTGTCCTGCGTCGTATTCGGGCTGGTAGTGCAGCTCGAACTCGCCGTTGGCGAATCCGTCACGCAAGGCGCGCTCGAAGCGCAACGCCTCCACCAGCGAGGCATGGTGTTCGGTGTCGTAGATCGCGTAGCCGAACCGACCGGCTGCGCGCGCCTGCGCGGCGGCCTCTTCGCCCTGCTGCAACAGCAGCAGGGCATCCTCGGCAACGGCCTGCTCGGCCACCGCGATGCCGATGCTCGCACCCGGATCGACATCGGCGTGGTGCCAGTCCATCGACTCGAGCGTCGTGAGGATGGACTCGGCCAGACGGATCACGGTCCGCTTCGCCGGGTGGGTGCTGACCAGGAAACTGAATCCCTCGGCGCTGGTCCGCGCGAGCTCGGTGTCGTTGCCCATCAAGGAACGCAGGATCTGCGCGACGCGCCCCATCACCTCGTCCACACTCGGCGCACCTGGCGACCAGGCCACCCCTCGGCTCACGTCCATCTGCACGTGCACGATGGCGAGGATCTCGTTCTTGCGAAGCGGGCCACCCAGAAAGCGCTGCCGGATCAGCTCGGTCATGTAGTCGCGGTTCGGCAGACCGGTCGCGCCGTCATGGAGCCGCAGATGCTCCACCTCGGCCTCGGCCCGTCGGCGCCGGGCGATCTCGAACGCCATCGCCACGTAATCGCCCATGCTCGCGGCGAACGTGGTTTCTTCGGGCGACCAGGTGCGTGCGCCCTCCAGACTTTCATGGCAGATGACGCCCTGCAGCTCGCCACCGACGAAGGCCGGCGCGTCGAGCACACCATGGATGCGGTGGCGTTGCAGGTAATCGCGCAGCGCGAGATGCGAACGCGCCATCTCGGCATCGCGCTGCAATTCGTCTACTTCCAGTGTCCGTACATCCTTGAACGGCGCGATGTAATCGTCCTCGTCGAGCGGCAGCGTTTCCAGCGCGTCGAACGGGGCGCTGAGGCCCGACTTCGCGTCGTAGACGTGCAGGCAGCGCAGGCAGGACGCGGTGGCCTCGTAGTTCCACACGCTCACCCGCTCGATCTGCAGCGCGCTGGCCGCGGTCTGGCAGATCGCGCCGATGGCCGTCTCGAACGTGCACTCGGGGCTCCAGACCTGGCGCGTGAGGGCAACCAGCGCGCGCGTGAACCGCTCGCTCGCATTCTCTGCATCGGGTTGCAGCGCCGACGAGGGGACGGGCTTGAACATCTGCAATGTCACTGGACCACCCCCGCGGGTCGAGGCGCAACGAGTCCATCCGGCGGATGCCCCGAGCGCTCATTCAGCACAGTACGCCTAAAGCAGGCGCATAGTCCCGCGCGCGCGGCGTACCGATCTGCGCGATGCCCGTTCCCACGACACCGCCGCCCTGGGCCCCGCCTGGATGACGCCCGGACTCCACAGCGCCCTGGCCCCGTGGCGGCCGAATGTCGGCCCCGTGTCGCCTCCGGGTCGTAGCGCGATGCCGCGCGGCGGCGGGATGATGGGCGCCATCCGGGATCCACGAGCGAGGCAGCCATGCAGATCGACAGCGTTTACCTCCGCGAGCTGCGGACCGGCCGCCGCTGGTCGCAAGAGCAACTGGCCGAGCTCAGCGGCCTGAACCTGCGGACCATCCAGCGGCTCGAATCCGGGGCGAAGGTGTCGACCGAATCCCTGCGCGCCCTCGCAGCCGTGTTCGAAGTGCCAGCCGAGCGCCTGTTGCTGGGCACGCCCGCACCCGGCCAACCCGCGATCGCGGCGATGCGCGACGGCGTGCTGCGCGGCCTGGAGTTCACCGGCACCACCGGGCGCGCGGACTTCTGGTGGTTCGCGCTCGCGGTGACGATGGTGCTGGCGCTCGCCGGTCTGCTCGGCGAGGCGACCGGCCCGCTGCCGTTGCAGCTCGCATCGCTGGTCGTGCTGCTGCCCTGGATCGCGGCCTGCACCCGGCGCCTGCGCGATGCCGGTTTCAGCCCGTGGTGGCAACTCATCAGCCTGGCGCCGGTCGGCGGCCTGCTCGTGCTGCTGTGGCTGCTGAGTTACCCGACGAAATCCGAGGCACCGCTGGTCGCATCCGCGGGTTGAGGCGGCGCGCCGGCCCGTGCGCGCTCAATACCCGCTCGCCTCGTACTCGCGCAGGAACACCTCCAGCGGCACCAGCGCCTTCGGCGGCAGGTCTTCGTCCAGCAGCGGCGCGGTGTGGCGACGTGCGCCGATCCAGCGGGCCATGAACCGCTTGGCCTGCGCCGGCGACGCCGCGGTGCCGACGTATTCCCTGCGCCGCCACCTGAGCCAGTAGCGCCCGCCCGGATACACCGCGCCCACCGTTTTGCCCTTCCACATCAGCATCGTGACGCCGGCGCACTCGCGCCAGTCGTAGAGCAGCGGAATCGAGCGCGGCACGCGCCGCGCCACGCCGATCTCTTCCCGCAGCAAGGGGTTGGTCTGCCATTCCATGGCCGCAGCGTGGCCGGTGGCCGCCTCAGCGGCTGAGACGCGGCGCGCCCGGCTCGCGATGCGCGCTACAGCTCGAAGCGGTAGCTCAGCTTCACCGCCAGCTGTTCGTCGTCGCGCAGCGACAGGCTGTCGAACAGAGCGTCGCCGACGCCGTCGCTGCCCGGCTGGCGCGCGAAGCCGCCGCGCGCGTAGACCACGTACAGATACGACAGCGGCGCCAGTTCGTAGCGGTAGCGCACCTGGAAGCCGAGATTGCGGACGTTGAAATCGTCGATGGCCTCGGTGCCCGCGATGGCGTTGCCGGCCGGATCGAAACGCCACGCGCCGGTGGCGCGCGCGCCGATGCCGATGGCCTGCAGCTTCACGCGCAGTTCCTGGCGGGCATCGACCGTCCAGTCCAAGCCGGCGCTCAACCGTGTTTCGCGACCGTCGAACGCACCGACCAGTCCGGGTTCGACCGGCCCCTGCCAGATCAGCCAGTCCGGCCGCCGGATCGCGACGACTTCCGCGTTCAGGCGGAACGCATCGCTGACGAAATACGTGCCGCCCAGCCAGCCCGCATAGCCGATCGCGTCGTTGCCGGCGAGGCCACCGCTGAAGACTTCGGCGCCGTACCCGGGCGCCCAGTTGCCTTCGCGCGGGCGCTCGTACTCGTAGGTCGCGCTGAAGCTCTCCGGCAGCTTCACCAGCCCGTTGCCGCGCAGCAGCAGATCGTTGACGCCGGCGCTTTCGATTTCGAGCTGGGCGTCGCCGGTGCCGCCATTGCGCAGCTGGCTCTGGCGGCGCATGCGGAACTGGTCGTTGAGCTTGTCGCCGCGGTCGTTGTGACTGGTGCTGATGCGCCAGCGCCAGTCGACGGACGCATTGCGCGCGGTCTCGGGCAGATCGGTGAAGCGCTTGCGGACTTCCCAGTGCAGGTAGTTGGTGCTGTTGCGCGACAGATAGCCGAAATCGTTGATCTCCAGCGCGTCGCCGAAGTGCATGGCGATCCACTGCTGGCGCCAACCGTCGTCCATCTCGTAGTCGGCCCACAGCGTCGCGCCGACATCCTGCTCGGTGTCACCGGCCTGCTCGATGCGGCTGCCGAGCAGGCGTGTGCGCACGTTCCAGCGCGCGGTCGGGCGCCAGTTGTGATCGACGCCGAGCACGGTCGCTTCGCGTGCGCGGAACGGATCGTCGACGCGGGTCAGCATCGCGCCCAGGTTCTGCGATTTGAAATCGCGCACCAGCCGCAGCGCCTGGTAGGCGCGTCCGGTCGGGCCGTCTTCCTCGGCCACGAACACGCCGTAATTCGCGCGACCCAGGCTGCCGTTGAACTTGACCGCCGCCTGGATGTCGCCGGTGCTGCCCACGCGCCGGGTGTAGAGCTGCTGGCTGAAATCGGACGGCGTGGTCAGCTCGAAGATGCCCTGGTTTTCTGTGAAGAACGGCCGCTTGTCGCTGATGAAGGTTTCGGTGGCGCTGAAGTTCACCACCAGATCGTCGCTCTCGACCTGGCCGAAATCCGGATGCACGGTGGCGGCGAGCTGGAAGCGGCTGCTCGGTTTCCAGAACACGTCCATGCCGGCATTGAAGTCCCGGCCCTTGCGCACGTTGTCGTACAGGCCCGACGCATACGGCGTGACCGCGAGCAGCGACTGGCTGTACTGCTGCACGGTGATCGGCGCGAAGTCGGACAGGAAGCGCGGGCGCTCGAAGCTCGCCACCGGCCAGGCCATGCGTTCGCCGGTGGAGCCGATCACGCGCGCGAGAAACACCTTGAGCGTGCGCTGCCCGTCCGCGCCGTCGCGCATCGGCGCGGTATGCCAGGGAATCAGCAGCTCGACCGACCAGCCGTCGTCGTCCTCGGCCACGGCGTGGCGCCACTGTCCGTCCCAGTCGCTGTTGAAATCGTTCTGGTTGGTGATGATCTCGTCGGCAATGCCACCGCTCGCACTCACGGTGAACGCGTACCCGGTGCGCCCGTCGCCGTCGAAATCGACGAAGACGTTGACCCGGTCCACCTGCTCGTCGAAATCCCGCTGCACCTTCTGCCGCGAGCGCGCCACCTCGGGCGGCTGCACGTTGCGGAACGCCACGGCCAGGCCGTCCGGCGTCGCCAGCACCCAGGCTTCGGTGGGCAGCGAGCCGGGTTCGCCGGTCAGCGGCTGCACCTTGCGGAAGTCGACGATGTGCTGCGCGCCCGTCCATTCGTCGGGGTCGATCCGCCCGTCGATCTCGACCGCGAACGCAGGCGCGCACGCGAGCGCGAGCGCGGCCGTTACGCGGCGGATGAACCCTCGACCCACACCCCTCTCCCTCGATCCCCTTGGAACGACGCGCAGGCTAGCCGCGCGCCCGGCGCGCAGCGCCTGCCATCGGTCATGGCGACTTCCGGGGACAGGGCGTTGCAGCGATGCAGCGCGGCGACCGGCGATTGCCAGACGGTTCCAGGCCGCCGGTCACGCCCTCACCGGGCCTAGCCGAAGCACCGCGGATGCTGGCGCCTCCCGCCTCGGATACGCACCCCCATGACGCGACGCATCCTGATCACCGGCGCCAGCATCGCCGGCAATACCGCGGCGTGGTGGCTGGGCCGGTCCGGCTTCGACGTCACCGTGGTCGAGCGTGCACCGGCCTTCCGCGATGGCGGGCAGAACGTCGACATCCGCGGCGTCGGTCGTGAGGTGCTGCGCCGCATGGATCTGGAACAGGCCGCGCTCGATGCTGGCACCGGCGAGACCGGCACGGCGTGGGTGGATGCACAGGGCCGGATCGTCGCCAAGGTCGTCGCACCGCCCGGCGAAGACGGCCCGACGGCGGAAATGGAAATCCTGCGCGGCGATCTGGCGAAACTGATTCACGCGCCGGCGCAGCAGCACGCCACTTTCCGTTTCGACGACTGGATCACCGCCCTCGACGACAGCGCCGAGGGCGTACGCGTGACCTTCCACAGCGGCACCACCGAACGGTTCGATCACGTGCTCATCGCCGAGGGCGTCGGCTCGGCGACGCGCGAGCTGGTGTTTCCGGGCGAGAACGACCCGCGCTGGATGGACATGCTGTGCGCCTACTTCACGATTCCCGGGCAGGCCGATGACGACCGGCTGTGGCGCTGGTACACCGCGACCGAGCGGCGCAGCGTGAGCCTGCGGCCAGATCCCTACGGCACCGCGCGCGCGACACTCACCGCCCTGCAACCGCCGGGCGGCGAGCAGGACTGGCCGCGCGAACGCCAGCAGGCCTGGCTGCGCGAACGCTTCGCCGATGCCGGCTGGCAGACGCCGCGCGTGCTCGCGCATGTGGCGACCACCGACGACTTCTACTTCGACGTGCTGCGCCAGGTGCGCATGCCGCGCTGGTCAAAAGGACGCGTGGTGCTGCTCGGCGACGCCGCCTGGTGCGTGACCCCGCTCGGCGGTGTCGGCGCCACGCTCGCGGTCACGGGCGCGTACGTGCTGGCCGGCGAGCTGGCCCTGCAAGACGATGCGCGGGCCGCCTACGACGCTTACGAACGCGCCATGCGTCCGATGGTGGACCAGGCCCAGGGCATTCCGAAGTTCGGGCCCCGCCTGCTGCATCCCCGCACGCGCGCCGGCATCACGGTGCTACATCGCGTGCTGGCGGTGGCGACCCGGCCGGCCTTGATCAAACTGTTCTCGCGCGTGTTCGCGTCCAAGCCGAAGACGCCCGACCTGACGCGCTACGGCGCGTTGCCGAAGCGCTGATCACGCGCGTGCCGGATCGCTCGCCATCGGACGGCCAGTCGCGTCTCAGCTTCTGAGACGTACATCCGGACACTGCTCGCCCTGGGCAGTCTGGCGCCGCCCGGGCCCGACGCGACGCCATCATTCGCGCCCCTTTTGGAACTGCGGCAAGGATTCGATTTGAGCCTGCTCACCGACATCGAAGGCCAGATCCTCTTCATGCATTCCCAGGGCAAACGCCCGCGACGCATCCAGGTTCCGCTGCGCCTGCGCCCGGAACTCGAATTCTCCATGCGCCGCTCGCAATCGGCCCGTCGCGATGACGAAATGCCGCTGCACATTATGGGTGTCATGGTCTACTTCGAAGGCGAGTCGGTGGAAATCGAGTCCGACAGCGGGTCCAACTTCGGATAATCCGGCTCGGGCGTGTTCATGAACAACCGCACGCCGAGCGCGTTTGCGGATCGAACTCGGTGCGCGCCCCAAACCGGCTTCGCGCACAATGCCGACACGCGGCACGCAAGGTAGCGGGCCCGCTCACGCTTCCTGGCGCCGCGCAAGCGTCCCACCGGGAAGATGGCGTCACGACACGGATGCAGTGCGCGTGCGCCAATGCGCGGCTTGGCGCAGCCAGATCGGGAGGCATCGTGGAATCGCGAGACTATGCAACCGCGTCGCTGGCCGAGCTGGACGAAGAGCTCGAACGTCTGGCGCGCCTGAGCGCGTCGCCCGAGACCCTGCAAACCACCTTCGACCGATCCGCCGATGCCATGCGGTCTCTGATCTCGTCCGATTCGAAACCTTGGCTCGAGGAACGTCTTGCAGAGGTGGCCGATAAATTCTGCGGGCCCATGCGCCAGACCGGGATCGAAGACAAGGGTGACGAACCGGTCACGTGTGAACTCGTCGAACTGATCGCGGCGCCGCTGGCGAACGTCTTACCCGAAGACCCACCCGACTCGGCGTCGCTTCCGGCTTGACCCCGCCCACTGCGCACGAGGTGCGCACGACGGTCGCGCTGCCGACGCCGATACGGTGGCTGCGCGGCGTTGCATCCATATCGGTCTGGTGGTCCTGGGTGTCCCGCACGTTTCAGAGCGGTCGCCGGCCTCGCGTGTGCGGATCGCGCGTCGTCAACGTCCGTGATCTCGACCTTGGCCTCGAACGCAGAGCTGCCCGGGATCGGTCTTCAGTTGGAATCGTTACTCGCCCGCCGCCGCATCAGCAGCACCATCTCGATGCCGCAGAACGCTGGCAGCGCGCGGGCATCGTAGAGCTCAAGTGCCTCCAGCCGGCGAACGCGGCACCAACGCCGGAAATAGACGTACCACGCCTGCGCGAGCGAGAGATTGCTTCGCTCGAGAAAATCCGAGAGCGCGAATTCGCAGGATTCATGCGTGGCCGACACCTCCCAACAGGAGAGATCGGAAATCCAGTCGAAAGAAGGCGCATTTCGGCTGACTGGAGGCGCGGTGACACTGGCCATCTGGATTACGTCATTCCGGCCGGACATGCGGCCCAGCTGCACCTTACGCTCTATTCAGCTTTTGTTTCTTGCGAGGGCGCACAGAAAGATGGGACCTGACATCCGCTTTCCATAATCCCGGCACGCCTTTTGAAGACCGGCGATCGGGCTGCTCCCGAGCCGGCATCGAGCGCGCCGCGATTGACCGGAATCGAATGTGAGGCAGCGCCTCCGCATTTCCGCCTGCGTATTCCAGAAGCGCCGACGTGTCACGCGCCAGCGAGACAGCAGCGGGAAATCCGCTCCGGGCTCACCCAGACCTGGCCCTCAGACCACAGCGACAGTGCGCGCAACGCCTCCACCTTCGGATGGGTGGCCGGCACCGAATCGAGCATCGGCAGGTCGTGTGGATCGAACAGCCGGGTGTCGGCGCCGAACAGTTCGAGCAGGCGCTGGGCCTCCAGCGCCAGCTTCCGGCTGTAGGACTCGGGGCGCAGCGAGCCGTAGAGGATCAGGATGCGCGGCGGATGGCCGCCGGCCGGCACGCCGAGTGCAGCCGGGTCGATGGGCTTGAACGCGTCGGTATCGAGATTGGGCAGATCGGATGCCATCGGGTGACTTGTGACCGTCATAATTGTTCGACTATTCTAGAAACATGGAACATAAAGCCGCAACCTCCGCACTCGCCGCCCTCGGCCAGGACACGCGCCTGTCGGTCTTCCGGCTGCTGGTGCGGGCCGGTCGCGCCGGCAAGCTGGCCGGCGACATCGCCGAAGCGCTGGCCCTGCCCGGCGCCACCCTGTCCTTCCATCTCAAGGCGCTGACCGCCGCCGGACTGGTGAGCGGCGCGCAGAGCGGCCGGACCATCCGCTACCGCGCCGATTTCGATGCGATGAACGCACTGGTCGGCTACCTCACCGAGAACTGCTGCGCCGACGACGCAGGCGACTGCGCGCCGTCCGCTGCCTGCGGGCCCTGACCCGTTCCGTTACGCAATCCACCCGAGAGCCGACCCATGACCCGACGCGTCCTGTTCCTGTGCACAGGCAACTCTGCCCGCAGCGTGCTGGCCGAAGCCACGCTTCGCGCCTGGGGCGTGGGCCGTTACGAGGCCTACAGCGCCGGCAGCCAGCCGGCCGGCCAGGTGAACCCGTTCGCGATCGCGCAGCTCGAGCGCGAGGGCTTTCCCACCGACAACCTGCGCAGCAAGTCCTGGGACGCGTTCTCGGCCGAGACCGCCGCGCCGATGGACCTGATCGTCACTGTCTGCGACAGCGCGGCCAACGAGAGCTGCCCGATCGTCCATGGCGACTTCGTGCGCGTGCACTGGGGCCTGTTCGATCCCGCCGCGGTGACCGGCAGCGACGCCGACAAGCGCGCCGCATTCGCGCAGGCGCACGCGATCATCCAGAAACGCATGCGCGCGTTTCTCGATATCCGCGATGACGTCTGGGTCGACAAGGCCGCGGTCAAGGTGCTGCTCGAACCGATCGCCGACGTCGGATGAGCACGCTCGCGCCTGCGCCCGGTCGCCTGTCGTTCCTCGATCGCTGGCTCACCCTGTGGATCTTCGCGGCGATGGCCCTGGGCATCGCGCTCGGCACGCTGTTCGACGGCCTGCCGGCCGCGCTCGATGCGCTCAGCTGGGGCAGCACCAACGTGCCCATCGCGATCGGCCTGATCCTGATGATGTATCCACCCTTGGCCAAGGTGCGCTACGCCGAGCTGCCCAACGTCTTCCGCGACAAGCGCGTGCTCGCGTTGTCGCTGGTGCAGAACTGGCTGATCGGGCCGTTCCTGATGTTCGGGCTGGCGGTGCTGTTCTTGCGCGACCACCCGGACTACATGACCGGCCTGATCCTGATCGGCCTGGCGCGTTGCATCGCGATGGTGCTGGTGTGGAACCAGCTGGCCCGCGGCGACAGCCAGTACGTCGCCGGGCTGGTCGCGTTCAATTCCGTGTTCCAGATCCTGTTCTTCAGTGTCTATGCCTGGTTCTTCCTCAGCTGGCTGCCGCCGGTGTTCGGGCTGGAAGGCAGCGTCGTCGACGTCAGCACCTGGACCATTGCGCAGGCGGTGCTGGTGTATCTGGGCATTCCGTTTCTTGCCGGCTACCTGACACGCCGCTGGCTGGTCCGGGCCAAGGGTGAGCGCTGGTACGAGACGCGCTTCCTGCCGAAGATCAGCCCGATCACGCTGGCCGCCCTGCTCTTCACCATCGTTGCGATGTTCAGCCTCAAGGGCGCCGACGTGGTGCGGATTCCGATGGACGTGGTGCGAATCGCGGTGCCGCTGACGCTCTACTTCCTGATCCAGTTCGGCATCAGTTTCTGGATGGGCAAGCTGATCGCCAAGGACTATCCACGCACGACGGCCATCGCGTTCACCGCCGCGGGCAATAATTTCGAGCTGGCGATCGCCGTTGCCATCGCCGCGTTCGGTCTGGCGTCACCGGTGGCGTTCGCAGCCGTGATCGGCCCCCTGGTGGAAGTGCCGGTGCTGATCCTGCTGGTGCACGTGGCACTGCGCCTGCGGGCCCGATCGGCGGCGGCGGTTCCGCGCGAGGCCTGAAGGCGCACTCAGGGTGCGTCGGTCTCGCTCTGTTTCGCATGCTGCGCCTTTTTCGCCTGCGCGTCCTTCTCGTCCTGCGCATCCTTCTTGGCTTGATCGTGATGCCATTTGATGGCGAAGAACATGCCCACGCCGAGCACGACCACCTTGAACACGATGAACACTATCGGGAACCAATCGTACATTTCGATGTCATCCGGGCCGGCACGCGATACCACCGATCGTGAGGCGCATGCTCGCCCTCACGACACCGCTTCAGCAGCATCCAGGTGTGCGTGCCGTCGAGTGGCATCTTAGTCCTCTCCCACGCCCCGCCCGCGCGACCGTTTGTCGCACCGCCCAGCCCTGGAGCTGCCCAACGCTACCCGCGCAATCGCGACCGTGACCGAGCTGTCGCGCATGGCCGCGATTGCGCAAGGTCGGCGGTCCCTGCATCTCCGATCTCCGCACCACTGGCGTTCTCAGGTGCATCCGCGATTCACGGCCCGCCCGTATCTCGCTGTTCAAGCCCGTGCTCACACATTGGAGAGTTGCGATGGCGCGCCCCGACAATGCACACGCTTTCACCGTCACCGCCCAGCCCCGCCGCACGATGCACATCGTCGTTGCCGAACTGAAGGCGCATGTGCGACGGCAGAAAGCGATGGGGCGGCGCGAGCTGGCCTGGAGTGTCAACGTCGGCGGACTCGACGACGCGACGCTCGACGATGCCCTGGCCGCCATGGCGCGTGTCGGCTGCAATGGCGCGTGGGAGCGCGAGTACGGCTTCGTCGCCCATTACACGCTGACCTGGTAACGCCAAGCGGGCTGCACATTCTGCGAGCGCGTGGCCCATCGGCACGCGCCGATGGCTGCGCTTCGAACGAAGCGCCCGGGTGGCCGTCCCGCCGATACGGGCGAGGTGCAACTGCTCACACGCAGGCAGCCTTCCTAGAAGCGAGGCGCCACTGTCGTTCCGGTGCGCCCGACGATTTGCTGGCGAGCGCATGGCGGTCAGAGGATCCGCTGCGCACACAGCGACACATCAGTGCCGAACGCTGTGACAGCGTTCGCAGTTGACGACGCTGGCCGCAAGTTGCGGCCCAAAGATGAATACGGAACAGGCATCATCCGGACCAGATCGGCGCCGCCCTCGACGCCGCGTCGGATGCGCCAGAACGTCCCCCCAGTTGACCTTGCTCAATCAGCCTTTTCACGGGAAGACGAATTGATGTAGCCACGTCGCGCCAGCGCTGAAAGAACGAGCAACACCATGATGGACATCAACGGCGCGAGCAGCACGGAATGCTGAAATTCCAGACCACCGCGCGTCGCGAGAAGGTGGCCGCCATCCTGACGATGACAGGCCTGGCGTGCATGTCGCTCGGGCTGGCGTGGGCGCTGTGCTACTGGTATTTCGACCGCGCGGACCTCTCGGTCCTGTTCGTGGGTGTCATGGTCGTTGGCGTAATGGCATTGGCCCGCAGCAGGCGCAGCGACGGCAGGTCGATCCTGTTCGTCGCCCACGGCATCCTGATCGCGACGTGCGCCATCTCGCTGATCGACGCGCCCATCGAATGGGTGCCGCGCTCGGCGCACATGTTCCTGCTCCCGCTCGCGGCAGGCGCGGCCTTCACCTTCGAAGCGCGCGAGCGCTACGGCTCGCTGATCTTCCCCTTGATCTGCCTGGCAGCATTCGCCGCGTTCGCGGCCGGCGCACTCGATCCACTGGCGCCACAGATCTCGCCGCCAGTCGAAGTGCGGGAGTGGGGTGCACGGTCGAACATTCTCGTGGCCATCGCGCTGCTCGCGGCCATCTTCAGGATCTACCGCGCGGATGTCGGCAAGCGCCTGCAGCTCGAACGCGAACTGGGACGCGCCGTGCGCAACGGCGAGATCGAAGTGCACTACCAGCCGCAGGTGCGCGGCGACGGCGCGGTCACCGGCGTGGAAGCGCTGGCGCGTTGGCGCCACCCATCTGGCACCCTGCTGTCACCGGATGTCTTCATCCCGGTGGCCGAAGAAAGCACGCTGATCAGCGACATCGGTCTGGAAGTCCTGCGCCAGGCCTGCGACAAGCTCGAGGCGTGGTCCGGCGCGGCGCACACCCGGCATCTCCGCATCGCGGTCAACGTCAGCCCGATGCAGCTGATGGACGAACACTTCACGCCGTCCCTCACCGCCGTCATCCGCCAAGCCGGCATCGACCCGACCCTGCTGGAGCTGGAACTCACCGAGTCCGCGCTGTCCACCAACACCGCGGCCATCGTCGACAAGATGCGGGCCATCGAGGCGCTGGGCATCACCTGGGCGCTGGACGACTTCGGCACCGGCTATTCGTCCCTGGCCACGCTGCGCCAGCTACCGGTGCGCAAGCTCAAGATCGACCGCCAGTTCGTCATGGAAGCCTCCACGCAGGACAGCGCGCAGCGCCTGCTGGCCAAGATCATCGAGATCTCCCAGGTGATGCACATGAGCGCATTGGCCGAAGGCGTCGAAACGGTCGCACAGCGCGACCTGCTGATCGGGATGGGCTGCGACCACTTCCAGGGTTATTTGTTCGCGCGGCCCATGTCGGAATCGATGCTGGACGAGTGGCTTGGGCGCACTGAGCAGCCGCGCGTCCACCGCGCGTGAGAAATAAACCTGACACGTTAATTCTCTGAGGGCGACGTTCAGCACGCGCGCCGGCACTTCATGACCGTGCGTGCCAGCCACGCCCATCGCCTAGGGCAGCCCCCAATGCCGGCGCCACGCGCGTCGACCTAGCATGCGGTCTTCCTCCGATTCTCTCGGCCTGCCCATGAGCTCGATCTACGGTATCAACGCACAGACCTACCACCGCCTGCCACCCGAGGATCAGGCTTCCGTCCGCGCCAGCTTCCAGTCGCAACAGGCGCCGGCCGCGCCCGCCGCGCCGCCCGTCGAACCCTTGCCTGCGCCCACGGTGGCCGGGGCAACCACGGCGCAGGATGCCGTCGCGGCATTGCATGCGCTGCCGACGCCCAACCATGCGGACCTGGGGCAGCTGCGATTGCCGCCCGAGGACCGCCAGTCGATCGTCGAGAGCCGCAACAGTGTTTACAACGCCACGCGTGCCGATGCGGCCCAGCAAGCCCTCGATCGTCTGGCGCCGCAGCGCAGCGACTACGACGCGCTGCCGCCCGCCACTGCCAACATGGAATTCCAGCAGGCGCAGCAGGCGTGGGCGCAGAATCCGTACGCGAACGAGCTGCAGCGCATCGTCGACGAGGCGACGGCATCGCCGACGACGATTCCCTCCTATCTCGACAGCGGCGCGAGCACGGCCGACACCGCGCAGTTCACACCCGAACAGATCCGCGGCGCGCTGGCCGCGGTGGGCGTCGACATTCCGGCCGATGCCAGTGGCGAAACCCTGGACGCCGCCCGCGAACTGCTCGCGACATTCCCCGACGACATCCTGTCGCTTGCGATCAATCCCGGCAGCCAGGTGAGCTTCACCCAGGGCGCCGGACTGGGCACACCGAACCTGGTGGGCCCGTCCGCCGGCTACCAGCTGGATGCCGGCGCGGAAATTTCGTTGTCCGATGTCACGACCGGCGTGGACTTCGCGCAGACCCAGCGCTTCGAAGCGTCCGTCACCGTGCAGGGCGGCGTGGGCGTGGACCTGAGCAAGACGCCGCTGCAGCGTCTCTACGGCTGGGCGGACCGTCTCGGCCAACTGCCGGATGCCGCGCGTCAGCTCATCGGCGACTCCCCCGTCCTGCGGCAGGTCATGAAGGGCTTGCCGGTCTCGGGCTCCTACACCGAGTTCACCGGCACGCAGCTGAGTTACGAAGCCACGGTGACCGCGGATCAGGGCACGCAGCTGGCGGACGGCAATGTCGACGGCCTGCCCAATCCCCTCGACCCGATGAACATGGCGGCCGGCACCTCCGTGCTGATGCGCGGCCAGGCGCTGACCGGCAGCGCGTTCGAAGCGAACTACAAAGTGTTCACGATGGGCGGCACGACGGCGGAACTGTCGGGCCTGGGCTTCGGCGTGACGCGCCTGGAAGGCTCGATGGTCGAGATCTACTCCGGGCCGGTGGACACCGTGGAGAACGCCTCGTTCTTCGGCATCGGACGACAGGGCGCGGTTGCGGTGGGCTTCGGTTCGGAGCTGAGCATGGAATCGCGCGAAATGCAGATCGCGCGCCTCGACCTATCGACCGCGGAAGGCCAGGCTGCGTATCAGGCCTTCATCAGCGGCGGCACCATTCCGGACTGGGCGCCGCCGGGTGTGCAGCAGTCGGGCACGACGGAAGTGTTCTCGCACGAGTTCGCGCGCAGCATCGGCGCGGAGCTGGGACCGCTGTCGGTCGGCTTCTCGAGCGAATCCAACGGCACCATCACCCAGACCCGCTGGGCCGACGGCACCGTGGATTACACCAACACCTATACCTCGGCGACCGGCATTACCAGCGAGGTGACCGCGACCGTCAATGCCGACGGCACGCTCAACCACGACGACGCCACCTGGCGCGTCGTCTACGCCGATATCGACCCCGCCTCGGCCAACTACATCGAGAGTGCCTACGACCCCTCGCAGGCCAACGACTTCGCCGACAACAACCAGCACGTCCAGTTGCAGATGACTAGCGCCGAGCTGATGCAGCTGCGGGACCTGGCGCGTACCTACGTCGGCACGCAGATGGACCCGGGCGTACTCGAAGCGCTCGACAGTGGCGTGCAGTCGCCGAACCCGCTGTCGCCGGAGCAGGCGATCGCCGTCGCACAAACGCCTGACGAAGTGTTCGCAGCCCTGACCAACAGCAACCACGGCACCGCGTATGCCGAAGCGCTGCTGGCCATCAGCTTCAATGCCGACGGCATGCCGGGCGACGTGCGGATCGCCTCGGCCGACTAAGCCGGCACACGGCGCGTGCAGCAGCGCGGCTGACCCCGCGCTGCCCTGGTGCCCTCAGAAGCGTCGGCGCTTGCACACCATGCTGCGGATCGAGGGGGCGCCTGGTGCGCCCGCTCGATCCATCGACACACGCTGCGTGGATTTGCGGGCCTACAGACCCACCACGCTGCCTGCATCGAAAACAGGTTCGACCTGCGTCACACGACCCGCGGCGGGCATCGATCCACTCAACACAGGACGTACGGCCGGCACTTACGGCCCGTTGGTCTCGTCTTCTGTCTTCACGCGCCCCGCCTCGCCTGGGCGTCCGTCTTGTCCTGTTCGTCCTTCTTCGCCTGGTCGTGATGCCACTTGATGGCGAAGAACATGCCCGTGCCGAGCACGACCACCTTGAACACGATGAAGACTATGGGGAACCAATCGTACATTTCGATTTCATCCAGGCCGGCACTCGATACCACCGATCGTGAGGTGCACGGTTCACCTCACATCGCGGCTTCAGCAGCATCCAGTTGTGCATGCCGTCAGGCGGCATCTTAGACCTGTCCAGGAGCCCCTCTACGCGACACGTTGTCGCACCTTCCTCGAACCATTTGCTCCTATTCAGCTGAAGGAGATCCAGCGTGTGCGAGGCACAGTGCCGACTGCCAGCCGCATCAACACCTTGCGGCGTAAGCCGGCCTGCTGGTGTCCACGCAGGACTGCTTACCAGGACTCAAATCTGGAGACACCGCCCCTCTTTCAAGAAGTTGCCTGCAGACGTTCCCTGAAGTCTGCATCTGCACCCTGCTTCCCGCACGTACCCATCTCTCCAGGCGACTGCTCACAAGTTGGAGAGTTGCGATGACACGTCTCGCGTATGCCCACGATTTCGCTGTCACCACGCTACCTCGCCGCACGATGCATTCCGTCGTCGCCGAACTAAAGGCGCACGTGCGGAGGCAGAAGGCGATGGGTCGTCGCGAGCTGACCTAGAGCATCAACGTCGGTGGACTGAGCGACGACGCGCTCCACGAAGCGGTGGATGCAATGGGACGAGTCGGTTGCACCGGTATATGGGAGCGCGAGTGTGACTTTATCGCCCACTTCACCCTGACCTGGTGAGATCCGCCTGCCTGGGCGGCTTGCGAAGACGCGACCTGTCGACCCGCGTCGCGAGCGGATCACTCCGCAGCTCCCTCGGTTGACACCGTCGGCGGCGACAGATGCCAATGCAGCCGCGTCAGCAGGCGGTCGCAGACCGGCGGGTCGCGGTTGCTGAGGCAGACCATGGTCATGTCGTTGGTCGGATAGATCGACAAGGCAGCGCTGTTGCCGGGTGCGCCGCCGCCGTGGCCCCAGTGCGGAAACTCGGGTGGGCCTGACGAGATGAAGCCGTAGCCGTACCAGTCGGTCTGCTGCTTGATCGCCTCCTCCAGCAGCGGCAGCGGGATCAGCTTGCCGGCCCTGAGCGCTTCGACGAATCGCACTTCATCATCGGCGGTGGTGACGCCGCCGCCTGCAGGCGTGCCGCGCCATGGCAACTGATCGGCGCTCGGCACCAGCGTGCCGTCGTCGGTCTGCGTGTAGCCACGGGCGACATCACCCATCTGCTCCAGCGTCGGGAAGCGTGTGGCCGTCATGCCGGCCGGCGCGAAGATGTGTTCGGCGACGTAGTCGTAGTAGCTCTGGCCGCTGACCGCCTCGACCACGGCGCCGAGCAGCAGGAAGCCGTAGTTCGAGTACTCGAAGTCCGATCCCGGCGGGAATGCCGGTGCGCGGTCGCCGTTGAGCTTGATCAGATCGGCAATGGAACGCACCAAGGCGCGGTTCGCGCCTTCGTCCGGCTGCAGCACGCCGATGTCGCCGGTGCCACCCTGATGCGACAGCAGCTGCCGGATGGTGACGGCCGTCATCGTCTTGTTGGGGTAGTCCGGCAGGAACTTACCGATGGGATCGTCAAGGCCGACTTTCCCGGCATCGACCAACTGCAGCACCGCCACGGCGGTGAACATCTTGCCTTGCGATGCGAACAGGAACGGCGTGTCCAACTGCACCGGCATGTCGTCTTCGCGATTGGAGAGCCCAAAAGGCTTGGCGTAGAGACGCTGGCCGTTCTGCTCGATGACCAGCACACCCGAGAAGCGATCCGCTGCCGTCAGTTGCGTGGCGAACGCGTCGAACGCTTCCAAAGCTTTCGACTGCGGAATCTGCAGCGGCGCTTGTGTGATGTGTTCGAGACGTCCCGACGCTGCGTCCTCGACCTGCACGGTGATGCGTCGTTGGACGGGAAAGCTGCGCTCCTGCGTCAACGCGACGAACTCCAAGGGCTCGTTGCGTTCGATCGTGACCACATCCAGGCCGCCGGTCTCTTCGCGGCTATCGAGCAGGTACTCGATGTTGTGCTCCGGCTCGCCGAATCGTCGTGCGTTGAACTCTGTCAGCGCAGCACGATCATTGCGGTTGAATGCGTCCAACCACTCGTTGAAGGCTGTCTCAGCGGGTGGCTTCGCTGCGGCTGCGGCTGCGAACATCATCAACAGCGCTGCGATGATCAAAGTACGTGAGCGCATTCGACCCACTCCGTCTGGATCCAACAGGGGATCCGATTGTGGCGAGCATTCGGGGCAGCCACAAATCCGGCCCTGGGTCGCGACCTTCAGCGGTCGGCCCGCTTCAGATGTCGATGAACGTAAACGTCTCGCGGAAGCGCCCTTCGATCTCGGGGCTCCGCATCAATGCCTCCAGCGCTTTCGCTGGCGGCACAGGCCAATCCTCACGTTGATGCCCACGGCGGACCGCAATGCCCAACAGTGCGGCGCGCTCGACCTCCGAGCTCCGCCAAGACCGTACAAATCCGATAGCCCGGTAGATCTCAACAGGCGAGCCGTCACAGTCCGCCAAGTCGAACAGGTAGGAGGGCGCCTCCGCGAGCTCAAGCTCGCCAACCACTTTGAAGCACCACTCTCTCAACTCGTCCCGGACGATGGCAGAGCTGAAGAGGGACGCCAGAACAAAGCCGATGGTTTCACTGCTCTGGCGCGTGAGCCCCTGAAGCGCGTCGGATGCCATCAATGTCGTACCTCGAGAATACGTGAACCTGACCCGTTACTTCGTAGAGCGCCGGTCAGCTTGGCGGGTAAGTAACCTTGGTGCCAACGACCACGATGTGGCGGGCGTCCTTGAGGCTCTGCAGCACGGCGTCGATCGTCTTGTCGTCCAAGGCGGGCTTGAGCCATGACTTGATGGAGGCCCGCAGCCCGGACAGTGTGCCCGGCTTTGTGGACTTCGCCAGAAGCGCGAGCACGGCTTTGGCGTGGGCCGCGCTGGAGAGTCCTGGTGTCTTGCATGTCGAGGTGGATGCCGGGGGATCGACCACGAAACTGATCCGCGACGTCTTCGCGCGCTTCGCAACGACCGGCTTTGCAGCGACAGCTTCCGGCGCTTTGGCAACGGGCGTTACCGCGCTCGGCTTCTTGGGCTCTGTCCCGACCGCAACCGGTTTCGAGACGGGACCGAGTTCCGGGATTCGCGTGCAGTCGACGCCCTTTGCCTTGAGGTGACGCACCAGCGGATCGAAACCTGTGTCCTTCGAGACGATCCGGAACTTCGCGCTCGGCTCCTTCGCGGACAGGCATCCGATGTAGTAGGCGATGTGGAAATCCACTGCATCCGGTCCGCTGCCGGTGATCTGGATGTACTCCGCGTCCGTACCGAACGGCTGCAACGCCTGGACCAGGTCGAGCATCACCTTGGTCTGCTGCGCCCCCAGAAACACTTTGACGCGCGACGTCCCTGGCTTGAGACGATCGAGCGCCTTGGGCTGCACGTTCTCGAAATCGATCAGGTAATACGGCTTGTCCATGCGCCCTCCCCTTGGGCCTGATTCTGCAGTGCGAACGCTATTGCGAGGCGATAAATGAGACGCCCCCATGACACCTTGTCCTTACCTTCCTCTCATTCGACGTGCTTCAGAAATAAAGATTGGGGCCCGAAGAACTACAAGGATTGCAAGAGAAGAAGTCACTCCCTTCAGCGCACCGTGCCCAAAGTAAAAATGCCTCCCTCATGCTTCGATGTAAATGAGACCGGCAGAGATTTTTCGATCGCTTTCCCCGCATTTGCACACCATATTATTAGGGTGCGCAAGTCCCACTGGGATCCCAGTGCTTTTGGTAATAGACCTTGTGAGAGGAGACCGTTGATGCTCAGCCGCGCGCGTGCCGTGTTCGATGTACCAGCCATCGTCGATCCTGTGGATCGCCGCAATGCCCCCATGCTGCAGGCTGTTCTGGGACTGTTAGGCAGTCTCCCGCCAATGCTCTGGGCCTATCGCGTTTTCTTTAGCGATGTGGCTTGGCGTCCGGGCGAAACCGCATCTCTGGCAACCAGCCTTGTCATCAGCGCGTTGGCGATCTGGTCCTTTGTTCTGATTCGTCGAGCGAAGTTCCAGTGGGCCGTCCGACAGATGCTGCTCGTCGTCGCCGTAATGATGCTGGTGTCGTATTCCATGGCGGGTCTGGCGTCGCACACATTCGAGCAGCCTATCCAAGTCATGTGGCTGCTTGTCGCCGGCATGATGGTCGGCCGGGGCGCGTTATGGTCAATCTATGGAGTGCTGATCCTCGCAATGGCGCTGGGAGCCCACACCGACGCCAGCCGGACCGGAGAGCCGCTTTCGGAGGCGCTGGCCGATGTCGGTGTCAGGGCGATCATGTTTCTCTTGATCACGATCGTTGTGGACCGCACGGTGACCGCCTTGCGTGCGAGCCTGCGCGAGGCGACGCGGCAAGCCACTTCGCTCGCCGAAACAAACCTGCGCCTGACCAAGGAGATCGAGGCGCGCGAGCGCGCGCAGGCACAGCTTCTGCATGCGCAGCGGGTCGAGGCCGTCGGCCGCATGGCCAGCGGCGTCGCCCACGATTTCAATCATCTGCTGACATTGATGCTGGGCTACATCGACCGCGGCCGGCATGCGGACACGCCGGGGGAACTCGACGCCGTCCTCAGTGGACTGGAAATGGCCGTCCGCCGCGCGACGGCGATCACCCACAAACTGCTGCACTTCGCCCGCGACGATGACCGGCAGATCGAACGGTTCGATGCCGCCGAAGCCACGCGGGAGATCGTTCCGATGCTGCGACAGACACTGGGTCCGCGGATCCCGCTGTCGCTCGAGATCGCCGACGCGCCCTGCCCGATCCTGTTCGACCGGGCCCAGTTCGCGTTGGCACTGCTCAATCTCACTGCGAACGCGGCCCAGGCGATGCCGGAAGGCGGCCGGTTCACGCTGCGCGTGACGCCGTCCGCAGACGATCATCTGTTGATCGAGGTCAGCGACACCGGCCACGGCATACCGGACGACCTCCATCAGAAGATCTTCGAACCGTTCTTCACCACACGCCCTGTCGGGCAGGGCACCGGACTGGGTCTGGCCGTCGTCGCAGGTCTTGTGACCGACGCGCACGGCACGATCGCGGTGGACAGCCAGCCGGGCGCGGGTACGACGTTCCGGCTCCGCCTCCCCCTCGCGTGGGAGGACGCCGCACGCGAAGACCGCGCCGCCTGAGGTCTGGAGCTGCGTGCAGCAGTGGCGACGCCCGGCACCCGCCGGACATCGCCACCACGTTCCATATCCCGGACGTGTCCAGGCGGTCGGCGTGGCTCAGTAGCTGCCGACGAAGTTGACGTAGAAACCGCGGTGGTCGTAATCGAGATCGGTGAGGTCGTCACTGAAATCGGTGAAGTTGTAGCCCGCACCGACGCGTAGGTTGCGGCCGATGTCGCGATCGACGCCGGCCATCCAGCCCTGCCGGGTGCCGCCGTCGTCGACGTCGAGCCAGCGGTACTCGGCCAGCGCGTGCCACTTGTGCAGCAGTTCGTAGCGCAGCTGGCTGGCGGCGAAGGTCGTCGCCGAGTCGAACCACGCGCCGGTGCCGCGGCCGTAACGCGCTTCGCCTTCGCGGCGTGCGAGCTTGCCGGCGACTTCCCAGCGGTCGTCGATGCGGTACACGCCTTCGAGCGAGAGCACCTGCGACTTCTGGTCGTAATCCGCGCCGCCCAGCTGGCCCAGCGTCGCCAGGTCGTACAGATACGTGTAGCGGCCGAACAGGCCCCAGCGCGATCCGTCCCACGGGCGATACGCGAAGCCGAGGTTGCTCTCGATGAACTTCGCGCTGGCGCGCGGATCGAGATCGTCCTGGGTGTCGGCGTAGTTGAAGCGCGCGGCGACGCGCCAGCTTTCGTTGAGGCGGTGCTGCACGCGGTTGGTGGTGATCCACTGCGTGCGGCGTTCCGCGCCGGTGTCCTCGCGCCATTCGAGCTTGCTCTGCCAGTCGGTTGCACTGGAGGTGCGACCGCCCGACAGGCTGATCGCGCGCCGGTCGACCTGGCCGCCATCGCGGTTGTTCAGCTCGCCATCGGACAGCGTCATACCGAGATTCCAGCCGACGGCCGGATAGAAATCCATGCCGTAGGTGTGCGCCAGTCCCGACTCGTTGCGCGACTTGAGGAACTGGCTCTCGTTGAACACGTTGACCTGGTTCGACAGGCGCCAGCGCTGGCCCAGCGTCCAGCCGTTCTGTTGCGCACGATTGAACAGCGGGTCGTATTCGGTGGTGTCGGTCGAATAGGTGTAGGCGCCGTAGAAGCTGTGCTGCGGGGTCAGGCGGTATTCGCCATTGACCTGCGCGCCGTCGCCGCGATCGCCGGTGGTGACTTCGGCGCCGACGTTCGACAGGTTGGCGAAGTTGTAGCGGCCACCCAGCGTGTAGGCATCGTTGTCGACATAGTCGCCGTCGTTGTCGAGCGTCCACTGCGCGGCGCCGTAGACATCCAGCGCGGTCCCGAAGCGATGCGTGTAGCGCAGCGCGCCGAGCGTGCCGGTGGCGTCACCGCCGAGGCGGCTTTCTTCCACCCGGCGCAGTTCCGCGGCCAGCGCACTGACGTCGGACAGCCGCCATTCGGTGGTCGCCTGCGCCTGGGTCAGTGCTTCGGCGCCACGTTCGGCGCGGCTGTAGCGTGCATAGAAGCCGACATCGCGGCCGAACTCGCCCAGCACTTCGACGCCGTATTCCTCGACGTCGGCGCCGATATCGAAGCGCGCGACCGAGAAGCCGGCGTCGACGCGGCGCCACCATGCGCCCGTGCTCCAGTTCTGCGCGGTCCAGCCGAGCTCGCGGAAGTTCGCGCGCAGTTCGACCGCACTCGCCTCGCCTTCGCGCGGACCGACCGGATTGAGCCGGGTGAAGGTGAAACCGCCGTTGTCGGAGAAGAACACCGGTGCACTCGTGGCCTCGGTGCGGCTGTGTTCGAGCTTGAGGTAGGTGCCCTTGCCGGCCTGCAGCGTGACGTCGGCCGACATCATCGTGTAGTCCTCGCCCGCCCGGCTTTCGTCGACCCAGGTGGCGCCGACGCCGATGTGGTCGCCGATCCAGTGCTTGGCGCGCACGCCGGCGGTGATCTCGTCTGGATCGAAGCCGTTCGGCACCCACTCGTAGTCCACGATCAGGCGCTGCTCGAAACCATCGAGCGGCGCATCACGGGTGATCGTCGGCAGATTCTCGCGGGTGATCCGGGTCAGCGCACGCGTCAGCGTGATGCGGCCCTGCAATTCGTTGATCTCGTAATCGGCACCGCGCAGCAGCACGGTCCGCGCCTCGACACGACCAGTGGTCGGATCGCGGACTTCCACCACGACCTGCTCCGATCCCGGCAGCACGTCGGTGTGGCGCAGGTAGTACAGGCTGGTGCCGGTGCCGACGAACTCGCTGTGGCCGGGCGCGGTCTGCGCTTCGGACACGAAGGCCCGCAGTTCGGTCCCCGGGTCGCCCCAGGCATTGGCCATGCGCGAGCGCCATGCCAGCGCGGCGCCGTAGAGGGCGCGCTGGTACTGGCCGTACTCGGTGCCGGTGAAGCCGGTCGAGAAGTTGCCCCACAGCGCCTGGTTCTTGTCCCAGTCCATGCGCACGTAGAACCGGCCCATGGTGTCGACGTCGCGATAGGTCGTCGAGTCGTCACCATAGGTCGGGTAGTACAGGTCGGGATCGACGCGGCGGAAGATGTCCTGCGGATCGGCCGCGGTGAAGCCGTCGAACAGATCGCTGAGCGGCCGGTTCTGCGTGTCGGCCTGCGCGGTGATCAGGTACTTGCCGCCGATCTTGGCCTTGCCGTAGAACGCCAGGCGGCCATCGCTGAGGATGTCGTTCTCGCGGCCCGCCAGCGCCATCTCGCGGCCCGGACCACTGGCCTTGTTCTGGAACACGGTGACATCGGCGATGCCGACACCGAAGAAATATCGCCCGCTCACGTCGACATCGAGTGCGTGCGTCGACACTTCACCACCGCGTCCACGCAGGCCGATGTCGAAGCGATGCTGGCCGACCGGCATCAGGTATTCGGCGACGAACTTGCGCTCCAGATCGACCGGATAGTGTTCGCCGTTGATCAGCAGCGCCTGCCCTTCGGGCAGATTGCGGCCGGTGATGCGCACGCGCGAGCCGTAGACCGGGATGTTCTGCTGACGCAGGCCACTGCCGGAAAACACGTTGTCGACCAGTGCCTGCGCGGCGGCCTGTTCGGCGCCCAGTGCCATGCCCAGGCCACGCTCGGTGCTCTGGCGCAGGATCTGCGCGCCACGTTCGGCTTCGGCCGGCGTGACCAGCTGCAGGCGCTGGACGAAGGTTTCGTCGAAGTTGCCCGCGGCGTCATAGGCGCGCAGCACGTACACCAGTTCGTCGCCCGGACGGTATTGCCGCCCGGCGGGCAGCGCACCATCCCATTCCGCATCGGCGACCGCGGTACGCGGCAGCGCGAACTGCGCGATCGGTTCGATCAGATCGACGTCGGCCGCGCGATAGAGCGTCACCTCGAACCGGTCGACGAAATCGATGTAGTTGCTGCGCGCGTAGAAGCGCACCGGCTTGAGGATGCGTCCGTCCTCGAACGGCACCATCGTCGGTGCCGACACCGAGAGTTCCGGCAGGCCGAGATTGGGATCTTCGGTCGCCCAGATCGCACCGCCGCCGGGCAGCTGCACCGAGAACTGTCCCAGTGCGGTCGCCCGTCCCGGCTGCTCCAGCGCCACGCTGACCCGACGATCGGGCTGCAGTGCCTGCGACGACGACGCCTCGCTGGTGCCCTGGGTCACCGGCTGGTCGTAGCTGCGCGTACGCAGCCGGAACAGCAGATCGCCAGCGCTGCGACAGCCGTCGGCATCGCAGTCCATGGCCGCGGCCGCGTCATCAGCGCCCGCGTCGGCCGGCGCTGCAGCAGCGACGGCGTCCTGCGCCATCGCGTGGTTCGATGCCATGCCGGCCAGGACGGCCAGCAGTGCTGCGTCGAGCAGCTTCCTCTTCATGATCCGGTTCCCTTTCACTTCCGCGTCTCCCCGACAGAAGCCGCCGGATCCCTGCTTGTTTCCACCCGGGTCTTGGCCCGTACCTGTGGGCTCAATCGCCCGGACAGCGCGTCGAATACCGACTGCGCGCGGCGCAGGCCGAGTTCGACGTTGTAGTCATGCGAACCGCGCACATCGGTATGGCCCACGATGCCGACCATGCCGCCGCCCATGGCCTCGAGGCGACGCGCCACTGCATCGAGCAGCGCTTCGAACTCGGGCCGGATGGCCGCGCGGTCCGTATCGAACAGCACCGTGCCGAGCAGCACGCCGCCGTTGTCGACGCCCGCGACCAGCGCGTGCGGGTCATTGACCCGCGTGCGCAGTTCGACGGTCAGCGCAGCCGCCGCCGTCGGCGTGACACGTGTCTGCAGCGCATCCCGCACCGCGGCCGCGCGGGCGAATGCCAGCGCTTCGTGTTCGCCATCACCGGTCACCACCACGCGACCACCGCGATAGCGGTCGATCTGTCCGGCCATCGCCTCGATCGCCGGCAGATACGCCTCGCGCAGGGCACTGCTCTGCGGGGCGAAGAACACTTCGCCCAGTTCCAGCTCGACCACTTCGCTGCCGCCCTGCAGTTCGATCACCGGCAGACGCACGCCGAAGTCGAACCGCACCGGCAGACCCGGCGTCACGCGCCGGACGAGCGGGTTGGCCGTCGTGAACTCGGTGCCCGGCGGCAGCGTGGACGGATCCACCTTCAGGATGAAGTTGCGGCCGTGCATCGCATTCCCGCCCGGCACATCGACCAGGTGGTAGCGGCCGTACTGGTCGGTCTCGATCAGCAGACCTTCCACCGACGCGATACGCACGCCCGGAATGCCGCGCTCATCGATACCGGCATTGCCGATCACGTACTCCACCAGCACGCCTTCGCCGTCCTGCAACACACGCCGCGTCACCATCGGCTCGGCGGCCGACAGCCCCTTGGCCACATCGCCACTGCGCTCGATGCGCGTGCTGCCGTCAGCGGCCATGCGCAACATCGCGCCATCGCCACTGGTGAGGACGAAGTCCCCGGTGAATGCCGCACTGCGCAGACGCTGCCGGATCACGATCTGGTTCGACTCGACCGGATCGGCCACCGACTGGCGACCGGCGATCGTGCCGAGCGCGACGCCGTGCAGCAGCGGTGCGCTGGCATCGGCCAACGGCTGCGGGCCGTCGCCACGATCGATCGTCGTCGAACCCGCGACGTAGGCGTCCGGGGCAAAGCCGCCCTGTACGCGCACCTCACGCAATGCCGCGTTTGCCTGCCAGCCATCGCCGTTGCGATCGTCGAACACGGTGCCGAACACCAGGCTGTCGTCGAGCATCGGATCGAACGCGGTCTGCACCTGTGCAGTGGCGATGTTCGACAGCGGCACACCCGTGCCGGTCTGCGCCATCGCCTGGTTGATGTGGGTGCCGGCACGGATGCCTGCGCCCACACGCAGCAGATAGCTGATGGACATCGTGTCGCCCGGCGCAAGGTCGAGGCTGGCGATGCGGATCGGGTTGTAGCCCGACACCGACAGCACCCGGCCGTCGCTGCTCACGATCGAACCATCCACGTAGCTGAAGCCCTGCGGCGGGGTATCGATCACCTGCGCACCGGTGACCATCGCGTTGCCCACGTTCTCCACCGTCAGCGTGTAGCGGACCAGGTCGCCGACCTTGACCTCACGCACCGACACCGACTTCGTGATGCGCAGCGGTGCATCGCCCTCGACCCGGACCTTCACCGTCGCGGTGTCGCACACCGGCGTCGGGTAGGACGTGTCGCAGACGCGGTACACGAAGCTGTCCTCACCGCTGAAGCCGAACTCGGGCGTGTAGGTGCAGATGCCGTTCGCGCAGTTGACGATGCCGTGCGCGGGCGGTGTCACCACCGTGACCGAACCCGGATCGAGCGGCGCACCCGTGCTGCTGTCGTTGTCCACTACCACCACCGGTGTCGGCACACCCGGCTCGGCGGTACCCGCGTCGTCGTCGATCGCCTCGACGACGTTCGGACGCACGGTGACCGTCACCGTGGCCGTCGCGCAGTTCTCCGGATTGATGATTTCGCAGATCCGGTACTCGAAGCTGTCATCACCCGAGAAACCGGGGTTGGGCGTATAGACGACCGTGCCATCGGGCTGGATCACGATGCTGCCGTTGGACGGCGGCGTCACTTCCACAACCGTGATGTCGCCGGCATCCACCGGCACGCCGTTGAGCGTGTCGTCGTCCAGTACAGGAATCGTGACCGGGGTGTTCTGATCGGTCGTCGCGCTGTCGTCGACAGCGACGATGTCCGGCGCTTCGACCACCACCGTGACCGTCGCGGTGTCGCAGTTCTCGGGGTTGAGCGTTTCGCAGATCGTGTACTCGAACGTATAGCTGCCGGCCGGCGTACCCGGTTCGACACCCACCACGCCCGTGCTCGGGTCGGCCACGATGCCGGGCGGCAGCGTGCCCAACGTGATCGTCACCGTGCCCGGGGTTGCCGGCACGCCATTGAGGGTGTCGTTGTCGAGAATGTTGCCGACCGACGGATCACCATCGGCGCCGTTGACCGGGCCGTAGCTGTCGTCGTTCGCCACGATCTCCGCGGCTTCGACCACCACTGTCACCGTCGCGGTATCGCAGTTCGACGGATTCAGCACTTCGCAGATCGTGTATTCGAACGTGTACGTGCCGGCCGGTGTACCCGGCTCGACACCCACCACGCCCGTGGTCGGGTCGGCCACGATGCCCGGGGGCAGCGTGCCCACCGTGATCGTCACCGTGCCCGGCGTTGCCGGCACGCCGTTGAGCGTGTCGTTGTCGAGCAGATTGCCGACCGACGGATCACCGTCGGCGCCGTTCACCGGGCCGTAGCTGTCGTCGTTCGCCACGATCTCCGCGGCTTCGACCACCACCGTCACCGTCGCGGTGTCGCAGTTCGACGGGTTCAGCGCTTCGCAGATCGTGTATTCGAACGTGTACGTGCCGGCCGGTGTACCCGGTTCGACACCCACCACGCCCGTGGTCGGATCCACGACGATGCCCGGGGGCAGCGTGCCCACCGTGATCGTCACCGTGCCCGGCGTTGCCGGCACGCCGTTGAGCGTGTCGTTGTCGAGCAGGTTGCCGACCGACGGATCGCCATCAGCGCCGTTGACCGGGCCGTAGCTGTCGTCGTTCGCCACGATCTCCGCGGCTTCGACCACCACCGTCACCGTCGCGGTGTCGCAGTTCGACGGGTTCAGCACTTCGCAGATCGTGTATTCGAACGTGTACGTGCCCGCCGGTGTACCCGGCTCGACACCCACCACGCCCGTGCTCGGGTCGGCCACGATGCCCGGCGGCAGCGTGCCCACCGTGATCGTCACCGTGCCCGGCGTTGCCGGCACGCCGTTGAGCGTGTCGTTGTCGAGCAGGTTACCGACCGCTGGATCGCCATCGGCGCCGTTGACCGGGCCGTAGCTGTCGTCGATGGCCACGATCTCGTACGGGGTCACGCCGATCGTGACGGTCGGCTGGCACGCGGCAGAGGTGCTGCCGGCCGGACATACATCCGGTTCGCCTGTGCTGATCGCCGCGGTATTGATCACCTGCCCGGCATTCACGTCCGCCTGGGCCACCACATAGGTACCGGTCAGCACGCAGTCCGCACCCGGCGCCAGGCTGGCGCAGACGATGCTCGACGGCGTGATGCGATCGTCGCGAATCTCGACGTCGGGCAGAGTGACCGTGCCGGTGTTGGTCGCGGTGATCGTGTAGGTCAGGGTGTCGCCAAGCGTGACGGTGCCGCTGCCATCCTCGTCCGCATTGCCAGCCAGCGCCTTGTTGGTCGACATGCCCGGCGTGCGTTCGATCGTGACGTCTTCTTCGTCCGGCGGGCTCGTCGTCGTACCACCACCCGGCGGGGTGCCGGTCGCGGTCGCAGTGTTGAGCACTTCGCCGGCATCGACTTCAGCCTGCGTGATCGTGTGCGTGCCGGTGCAGGTGGTGCTTGCGCCCGGCGCGAGCGTCGTCACCGGGCACACGGCCGCGGCGTCGAGCTGGCTGTCGTCGATCGCGATGTTGGCGATCGTGACGTTGCCGGTGTTGGTGACCAGGAAGCTGTAGCCGATCGTGCTGCCGGCGACGTTGCCGCTCGGCGTGCCGGCGGTCTTCACGATCGTCAGCGACGGCTCGACATCGAGCGTCACGTCTTCTTCGTCCGGCGGGCTCGTCGTCGTACCACCACCCGGCGGGGTGCCGGTTGCGGTCGCGGTGTTGAGCACTTCGCCGGCGTCGACTTCAGCCTGGGTGATCGTGTGCGTGCCGGTGCAGGTGGTGCTTGCGCCCGGTGCCAGCGTCGTCACCGGGCAGACAGCCGCGGCGTCGAGCTGGCTGTCGTCGATCGCGATGTTGGCGATCGTGACGTTGCCGGTGTTGGTGACCAGGAAGCTGTAGCCGATCGTGCTGCCAGCGACGTTGCCGCTCGGCGTACCGGCGGTCTTCACGATCGTCAGCGACGGCTCGACATCGAGCGTCACGTCTTCTTCGTCCGGCGGGCTCGTCGTCGTGCCGCCACCCGGCGGGGTGCCGGTCGCGGTCGCGGTGTTGAGGACTTCGCCGGCGTCGACTTCAGCCTGGGTGATCGTGTGCGTGCCGGTGCAGGTGGTGCTTGCGCCCGGTGCCAGCGTCGTCACCGGGCAGACAGCCGCGGCGTCGAGCTGGCTGTCGTCGATCGCGATGTTGGTGATCGTGACGTTGCCGGTGTTGGTGACCAGGAAGCTGTAGCCGATCGTGCTGCCGGCGACGTTGCCGCTCGGCGTGCCGGCGGTCTTGACGATCGTCAGCGACGGTTCCGGCGTCTCGGTCGGAACCTCGACGGTCGGCAGACAGATCGCCGAAGTCGAACCGGCCGGACAGACCTCGGGCGTGTCAGGCGTGGTGATGACCGCGGTATTGGCGATGGTGCCCGCATTCGCATCGGCCTGCGTGACCGTGTACGTGCCGACCAAGGTGCAACTCGCGCCTGCCAGCAGTGGCGCGCAGGTAATGGCATCCGGCGTGATGCGTGCGTCGGTGACGGTGACCGTCGGCAGCGTCACGTTGCCGCTGTTGGTGGCCACGACGGTGTAGGTCAGCACGTCGCCCACTGCCACCGGGCCTGCAGGCGCGGCGCCGTTGACGGCGGTCAGCGCCTTGGACGAAGTGAGCGCGGGCTCGACGTTGACCGGGGTGGTCTCGTCGCAATCGTTTCCGGCCGTCGCGCAGTCGATGCCGTTGACCGAGACCGTATTGGCGATCTGGCTGACGGTAGCTGGCAGGGCGGCATCGATCTCGACTACGAAGGAGAACGCGGTGCTCTGGCCCGGCTGGATGTTGCGTGCTTCGGTGTTCCTGCAGGTGCTGCCGGTACAGGTGAAATCGTCCGCGACCGCTCCGTGTGTGGTGTTGGCAGGCGTGGTTTCAACGACATCCCCGGCGAACACGGTGGCCGCCTGGGTGCCGCCGACATGGCGGATTTCGATGTCGTACGTCAGGAGATCGCCAGGTGCTGCGGACTCGCCCGCCGGCACGGTGCCACCATCACGGATGATCGATGCCAGCGTCTTGGAGACCTGCAGCTGCGCCGGCGTGATCGCGGGGAAGCTGCATGAGGCCAGATCACGACCCGCATTGCTGGAAGATGCGCCGACGGCCTCCATCGTGCCTTGCGTCAGATCCATCGCGTAGTACGCGCCGCCGCTGTTGTTGACCACGTACAAACGCCCATCACCGCCGAATGCCGCGCCGGCGTAATTCACGCCGACTGGTGCGCCAGTAAAGTTCTGCTGCCGGGTTGCCGTGCCTGCGTTGACGTCGACGCGGAACAGATCATTGCCGGCCACCAGCCAGCCAACGCCGAGACTGTCGAACGCGATATCGCCGGAGCCGAAGTCGCTTGGTGCCACGTCATAGGTCAGCGTGCTTTGCCCGCCAACGCGATACCCGTAGTCGCCGTCACGTTCGAGTCGATACATCTGTGCAGTCGCACCGCTGCCGGCACGTATGGCGGCGGTGATCAGATAGCCCACACCAGCCGAGGTCATGCCCGCGCGCGGTAGATTCGCGTTGATCGTCGCGCCCGTGCGGTACCAGCCCGGGGTGTCCGGGTGTGTCGGGTCGTAGGCCCAGACCGCGCCGCCCGTTCCCTGATGGAACAGCAGGCGGGTGCGCCCGGTCGGGTCGACCATCAGGCCGTTGAGATTGCCGCCGACCGGAAAATCCAGACCGGCCACGCGGCCGTCTGTCAGCGAGGTAGGCGAGTACTGGTAGATGCCAACGCCGTCGACAATGTTGAAGAAGCCACCATCGACCGGGCAAAAGCCGATGTCATCGGCGGCGGCGACAATCGGACCGATCACATTGGCTTCGGCCTCGCCCTCGACGTCCTGCGGCAACGGCACCGTCTGCGCGTTGTGGCGCATCGACACCACATTGCGGATGAATTCTCCGGCAGGGGCGGTCGTGTTGACGCGCACGCGGAACGACATCGACGCGGACTGACCCGGCGCGAGCATGCCGCCGGTGGCCGGATCCGCATCTGTGCCGATCCGGAAGACGACGCGATTGTTGGTGGCGTCGTAGTCGGCAAGGTCGTCGCCGGATGCATCGGTCATACCGCCGCTGGTCGCGCCGTCGGCGTTGCTGAGCAGAACAAGCGAGCCCGGGACATAACTGGTGTTTGCCGGAATCGGATCGGTCACAACAACGCGTGTGGCGCCATCCTGTCCGTTGTTGGTGAAGGAGACGACGTACTCGATCTCCTCGCCATGCCGGACTTCACTCGTCGGTCCCAGCACTTCACCGGTTGCGGCGCGACGAGCCTGCTTCGACAGCGACGTGACGACATCGGGGAAGAAGATGTCGGTCACGAAGACCAGCGCGTGCGGGAAATAAGCGTCCTGACTGCTGGTGAACTGCAGCGTTGCGCCAGTTGCCCCGTTGTTGAGTCGCGCGCGTGATCCGTTGGCGGCGATGTTGGAAATGTCGACGAGCTTCAGATCCACCGCAAACTGGTTGACGTAGTCGGGATTTTTTGCCGTGAAACGCTGACCGAGGCGGCTGATGCCGCTGTTCCAGAAATTATTGGCCGGGCTCTGCGCGTCGCTGAGCGCGCCGGGGTTGAGCACGCCTGCACCCGTCAGACGGAACTGATCCCCGCTGATGCCACCGTCGCCTTCCCAAACGAGTGCGCCCATGTACGCATTGAATTCCCCGGCAGCCGGGGTGAGCAGGTTGCTGATCGTCACCGACTGCGGATTGGTACCGTTGACGTAACCGGCATCGCCATCGAACACCATCAGGCGCCGATAAGGCTTGCCTTCATGCTCGTAGAGCACGATCAGTGCCCAGCCACCATAGTTGCCAAGACCGCCGCCGTTGTTGTTGCCGCTCACGTCGGATGTCAGTCCGCCGGCCGCATAGGTGCCCGCGCCCGCCGCACCGACCAACGCGGTGACATCGCGGTACGCCGTATAGGGGCGGCTGCCTGCATCGCCCTGATCCGCGAACGTATTGAGATCGCTTGCACTGATCGCCTGGTAACCGCCGGTAGGCGTGCGGAACTGAAGCGTGCCGCGTGCCGGATTGTTTTCACCCGAGCGACCGCCCCAGTAGAGCCCGGCGGAACGTACGCGTGCGCCGCTGGGCAATGCGAGCGTGGCGGTGGACGAGTTCTGCGGTACGCCGGACGGCAGCTGTGCCGCGTCGACATTGACGAACGCCATCGCGATCGCCGAGCCGTTGCTGAGCGCATTGTTGGACTGATCGCAGCTCGCACACGTCAATAGTGCGTTGCCGATCATCTCCACGTCTCCGCGGACGTTGAAGCTGTGGCGCTCAGCAAGCTGTGCGTACGCCATACCCTGCACGAGCATCAGCAGGCAGACGGAAATCAGCCAACGCCCCCATCTCGTGGGTGCACGGCGCATCCGTGTTGCGACTTGAAGATGTGTCTGTCCGCTCAGCTGACTCATGCCGCTTCTTCCTCGTTCCCGTCGTCCCCGGCGCTGCTCGATCGCCCACGCAGCACGCGCATGCACCGTTCCAGGCAAGGGGTCAGAGACCTCTCACCTGAAGCAGCGTCTGCGAAGACAAATAAGGCGCCGACAGCGCGGCGCACCCCTAACAACGGGCGGAATTAGACAGCAGACAATGCGGTGAGGCACGCACCCTTCCTCACCAAACCTTGCAACGGGGAAGCTTCCCAATCGCGGCGTTCAAAAGCAGCACGATCCGGCGTGCATCCAAGCGCCGCCGCAGCGTCGAGAACGAGTGCCGAAGGCTATTGGCCCACTACTTCGTTACCAGGCCAGCACGTAACCGACACCGCGGACAGTGCGAACAGGCAGCTCCTGACCTGTCGCTTGCAGGCATTTCTTGCGTAGCCGATGGATCAGCATTTCAAGCCGATGCGGATCGAAATCGCCGGAATCTTCGGCGAGCGCACCCATCAGCGCCTCACGTGTCACCGGCTCCTTAGGCGTCGCGACGAGCTGTGCCATGAGGCGCCGCTCCGGCAGGCTCAGTTCAATTGAACGACCGTCAGGCAGCAGGATGTTCCAGCCGAGCTCGTCGAGCTCCCAGCCGATCCGGGCAGACGTCCCGCCAGATTCAAGACGGCGCTCTAAATTTCGCAAGGTGGCAACCAGTTCGGCGGGGTCGATCGGCTTGGTCAAGTAGGCATCGACGCCAGCTTCAAGCCCCCGGAGACGATTGGCCGTGGATGCATAGCCGGTCAACATGATCAGCCCGATCTTCGACGACGCTTGACGGAGATGCTGTGCAATTGCGAAGCCATCGTCGTCCGGCAAGCCGACATCCAGCAGGATCAAATCAAACGACGTCGCGACCATGTCCCGGTAGAGAGACAGGGCGCTTTCCAGGCCGACCGCCTCGAATCCTTCGCGGTACAAGAGAGGAAGCAGTACTTGCTCCCGCAACTCATCGTCGTCTTCCACTACCGCAACCCTTGTTCGAACAGCATCTGCGTTCTTCACACGTGGGGCCTCACAGATCTTCTGGTGCGGCTCAACGATACCAAAATATGAATACAGCACCCGGACGCGAAGCTGTGACCCTCGACGCGTGGGTAGTCACAGCCTGGAATGCACTGGCGCGTGTGCTGGCGAGGTGCAATGGAGACAGCAACGGGGACTTCGCCCGCCTCCGCAGACTGTGCAATCTTTGGCGAGTCGCGGCAGAATCAAGTCGCTGTCCTACTTCCCAATGCATCCAGTCCGATGACCTTCATCGCTTCTTGCGATTTACGTTGAATGCGCAAGAAGGCAGAGCAGACATGGAGTCCGCTATGCACGAGAGCTATTCCAAGAGCGCGTTCCTGCACCAGCAGATCAGGCGAGCACTGCAGTCGGGCCGATACCTGCCTGGTGAGCGCGTTGATCCAGGCACGCTGGCCAAGGAGTTCAGGATCAGCACGACCCCTGTTCGGTTGGCCCTGTATCGGCTCGTGGGTGAAGGCCTGCTGGAAGACCATGCGCGCGGCGGGCTGCACGTGCCGCTGCTCAATGAAGTGGCCATGCGAGATCTCTACGACCTGATGCAACGCCTGCTGTTGATGGCCTGCGACATTGGCGTTGCACCACCCGTGTGGCGACGTCAGGAGCGGCCCCCAATGTCCGTCAACGGGGACACGGTCAAGATGACATGGCAACTGTTCGACGCGATTGCCCATGCAACCGGCCAAAGCGCGTTGCACAGCGTGGTGAAACGGACGAACGACCAGCTCGCACCTATCAGGCGCGCCAAGCACGGCATGTTCGAAAGCACCGACGAGGAGCTGGCGACGTTACGCGAGCACTGGCTGCAGCGCGACATGGCAGCACTCAAATGCGGCTTACGCGAGTATCACGAGCGGCGTAAGCGCCTGGTGGCGCGCATCGTTGCAGTCCTTAGCGAGAGCAGCAAACGCTTCAACTGAGGGACGCCTCGCACTGCCTGGCAGCAACGTTACCGACAGGGCAGTTCGCGCGAGCGAGCGCGCATACGGCCAGGCGAGCACCGTCCCGCCATACACCTGAATTCGGCGACTGCAAGACACGCATCACAGTCTGCGTTTGATTATCGATTGATCAAACAAGAACTATTTGAAAACACAAAACTGCGGTTCCTACGCTGCGTGCGTCATGGGATTTCCCCATGACACAACCGTAGGAGACTGCAATGAAGACCAACGACAACATCCCCGCCGACGCGCGGGACGACGTGATCGAACTCGGCGTTGCGAGCATCGAGACCAAGGGTGCGCCGCCGATAGAGTTTGAAGGCGTGGGCCAGACCCTCGGTCACGGTATCACCGAGTAGTTGAGGCCAAGGAGGCGCGCCGCAAGGTGCGCCTCTTTCAGCTTGCAGGGAGCAAAGAAGTGAATTCACAAAGCTACCGCTTGCAAGACGATCTTTCGTTCTGTCGCATTGATGGACGGTCCATCTTTCTAGACACGAGGGAAGATCGATATTTCCGCCTGTCCAGCCACCTGGAGCAGGCGCTCCACGCATGTCTAGAAGGTGCGGATGCGCCGGCTGCAGACATCAAACGTCTTCTCGATCGAGCAATCCTGACTGACGCACCCGTGGCCTCGACAGGGCCGCAGGCAGACGTCGCCGTCGCTACGAACAGCGCTTTGGAGCATGTCGACACCGGCACGCATCGGCATGCCGGGACGGTGGTAGAGACTCTTCTGATAGTTAGCTGGATGCAGCTCCAGCTGAAGACACGCCCACTCAAGACGATTCTGGGCACCGCCACTTCCTATCGTTCGCGGCGTTCAGATCCTGCGCGTCGTAATGACGACTCGAAGCTCACGGACGCCGCACTTCTCTTCCTGAGCGCACGCAAGTTCGTACCGCTTGAGACGTGTTGCCTTCTTGACTCGCTTTCGATGATTAAATTTTTGGCGCGACGCCGCCTTGCCGCACATATCGTCTTTGGCGTTGCGGACAACCCGTTCTCCGCGCACTGCTGGGTGCAAGCCGGAAACCTGATCCTCAACGACGCGCTCGGAAACACGCGAGCCTATTCAACAATCCGGGTGATCTGATGACCTACTGCTACGTGGTCACGATGGGCACTGCAGACTTTTCGGATCGTGGACTGCCCGATCTCAGTGCGTTGGGGATGCAGCGAAAATCAGCTTTCGGTTCGGCCTGCGTCTTCGCTGGCAGCGGCACGCCGACCCTTGACCTGCCGGGCGGTGGCATCGTTATCGGCGATCTCTACACTCGTAGCGGCGTGCGAATTCTTGACGGAAGTCGTGTCGCCGAGCCCGCAAGTGATGCGGCCACGATCGTGCGTCGCGTCCTCCAGGATTACTGGGGTGACTACATCCTGATACTGCCCGATCCAGACGGGTGCACGTTCTGTCTGCTGCGAAACCCATCGCCAGGTAGCGACCTGCGATGTCTCTACTCATTACATGGCGGCGAAGGATTTATCACGTCGGACATCCCTCTCGTAACGCGTCTCGGCCTGTATCGCAGGGAGCTCGACGCCGAACACATCGTGCATCGATTGACCTATCCCAACCTGAAAACGAGTCGCACCGGCCTAAAGGATGTCTGCGAGCTTCTGCCCGGTTGTGCGCTGCGCGTATGCGACGGAGTAACACACGTCAGTCAAGAGTGGTCTCCATGGGATTTCGCCTGCTCGGATGCCCGCTTTCACGATGGGCAGGATGCAATCTCTGCTGTACGTGACAGCACGCGAATGGTCATCAGCACATGGGCTAAGCAGGACAGATCCGTGCTGCTTGAGCTGTCCGGCGGCGTGGATTCTTCAATCATCGGAGCCTGCCTCAAGGACACATCCGCCGAAGTCGCTTGCGCAACACTGAGGTCTGCCGTCCGAGGCGCCGACGAACGCGAATACGCCGGTCTAATCGCGGACATGCTGGGCGTCGAACTTCACGCCACGGAATTGCAGCAGGCCGAAGCCAGGTTCGACGGCCCGCTTGCGCCGCATCTCGCGACCCCTGTGATCGGGCCGCTGCAGTATGCGATCGATGTGATCATGCGCGGAACTGCCAAACGCCTCGGTGCGAACAGCTTTTTTTCAGGCGCCGGTGGCGATACCGCCTTCTGCTACCTGACCAACGCCTCGCCTGCCGCAGACGCATTCCGCAGCGCCGGTTTCCCGACGGGCATGCGGACGCTCCGAGACATCTCCCTGTTTCACCAGTGCACCTACTGGAAGGCCGGCCGGCTCACGGTACAGAAGCTCCTGCATCCGCAGCAGAGGCAATACGACATCGACCGTGTGCTGCTTGCCAAGCACTTGGAAGCACCAGAACCGGAGATCCATCCTTGGATGTCTGCACCTTTCGTACCGCTTGTCGGCGATGCGCAGCGGGTCTTCGAACTCAGCGCAACGCATTTCTATCAGGACGGCTGCCCTCGCAACCTCGACCGCCGTTTCCGGATGCCGCTGCTGTCGCAACCCGTTATCGAAGCCTGCCTGCGCGTTCCCAGCTGGATGTGGTTTACCGGCGGCCAGAATCGCGTGGTTGCCAGGCGGGCGTTTGCCGATGTCCTCCCGCCCCCGATCCTCGCCAGAAAGAGCAAGGGCTCCTTTGCTGGCTACCTGGGCGCAGTGTTTCGACGGAATCGGAACTCGATCTTCGACTTTCTTCTCGAGGGCGAGCTGCAGTCACGCAATCTACTGGCACGCGACGAGCTGCGACGGCTCTCGCGCAGCGAGCAGGAAGACTCGCGAGCGTTCATCATTCGAGCGTTACAGCTCTGCACCCTCGAGAACTGGATGCGCCAGCCTTCCCACTCAGAGCGTGACGCCTAAGGTTTTTGCAGTGAAAGCTGCTGGTCACGCATCCCGCGCCACCGTTCGTATTGCGCCGACTTGCCGGGGTCGGCATCCTCGAAGTCCTGAAGCCAGAAGCGGAACCAATCGAGATTGCGCTCGTAGACGGCCAACTTGTGGCGCGGCTCGAACTTCACGTGTGACTCGTTCGGAAACACATAAGCGTCTGCCTGCTGCGCCTTGACCATCGCAACGAGATAGCCCAGTGCGAGGGCGTACTCTTCCTCCGGCAGCTGCATCAGCACGGGTGCAGTCACTCGATCAGGCTCGAAGGCTGGCGAGATTGCGCTCCAGCGATCAGGCGTCTCCTCGATTGTGCCCAGCTGCCAGTTGCGACGCATGCGCGAGACGTGCGTCTCTCTCCAGAGTCCGAACCAATCGAACAAGGCCGGCGTCATCACTGGGCTGCTCACCGAGACCGCGGCAAGCACCCGTGAATGCATCGCCGTCCACATGCTGACCTCTGCGCCCATGCTGAGACCGCCCATACCGACGCGCGCCGCGTCCACCTCGCCGCGTGACGCCAACAGCTCCACGATGCTTTCGACAGCGTGTCGGCCATTTTCATAGCGTTCGATGGCATCCATCTGGTGAGGCGGCGCGTTGATGCACAAGGCCGAGATGCCATGTCTGGCCAACGTCACGAGCGGCCACTCGTCTCCCACACCGCCCCGCAAGAAGCCTGCGCATGCGTAGTACACGATGAACAGTGGCGGCGGCGCTTTTTCATCGGTGATAGCGGGGAATAGCTGGCCGGTGTATTGCATTCCGCGTGAATCCGCCCAGCTCAACAGCCTTGCGCGTGTCGAACCCGCTAGGTCGGTTGCCAGCGCTTGATTCGGATCAAAAAGCGTCGTCGTGCTTCCGGATTCCAAGTCGACCCTTTCGAGTCGCGGCGGCAGATGGGCGTCCGCCGCAACACAAGCCAACGCATCTTCCGATACCGCACACGGTCCAGGTGCCGTGAGCCAACGGCCACCGCCACCGAGCTGACCTTGCGGTCCTGCGACCGGTCGCACCTGACCGTTGACCACATTCCAGCGGAATAGCGATTGCCCATGGCCCGCCTCCCGATCCGTCACAGTGAAGACGACTTCATCGCGCCCGGGCCGCCACACGATGTCCGTGATGCGCTTGTCCCGGCAAGGCGCGGCATTACATCGGACTACCTTTCGAGCGTCGCGCGCAGGCAGCATTGCCAGTTCGGCCCAAGGGCGCTCGCCGAGGCCATCGTGCGGATCCGACTGCGTCAGCATGGCGACACGCCCGCCTTCGACATCTTCGGCAAGCTTCCACGCACCAGCAAACTCCGCGCTGAGATCCGACGGGGTCAGCCCACGCATAGGGCGCTCGTCGGTGACAACGGCTGCGCTCTCTCTTGGTGGCAGTCCAATCGTCTTCCAGAGATCGGCCCGATCCGACAGCAGCGGCATGTAGTACAGCCCGCCTCGGTTGTACAAGCGCTGCGTCGCCAGCCGTCCCTCATATTGGGCCGCACGGAACAGGCTTTGGCCGAGTGGAACGCTTCGGTCAATGTGGATGCCGCGATCGCGCTCTCTCTCTTCTGCCCGCACGACCTCTTCGCGTGAAGCTCCGACGCTGTAAAGGAGCACCGAGCCATCAGCACTCAGGGTGAAGTCGCGCACGTTCGCTGGATCATGCGTGATCGCCTCCGTGCGGGAACCATCCGCCGCAGCCCTCCAGACGTCGACCCGACCGTCCAAGGCAGCCCGATAGAAAATCCAGCGTCCGTCTGGCGACCACACCGCTTTCGCAGGCAGGGCCAGCCCACCCGCGCGCAAGGGCGCCCCGCCCTCCCCTAGCCGCCGCGGGGGCGATGCGCCATCCAACGGCTGGACATACCAGACCGTGTCGTAGGCGTTGCGCTCGATCGATGCCTGTTCGGTGCGGAATGCAACGAGGCGGCCATCCGGCGACATCGAGGCGACTTCCATATCGACTACCTCCACGAGCTGCCTCAGCGTGGCAGGCTTTGCCTGCGGCACATGGATGCACACAGCCAACAGCCCAGTCAGCACAACCGATCGCGGCCACATCATGGCGATGCTTCTGTACACGATGACCTCCAGTGCGATTCGCGACGCGGCGGCGCCGCGCGCAGCGGCCCCACCCCGCCCGGCCATCGCCTCACCAGTGCTTCGACACCGAAACGCTCACGAACCGGCCGATCGCCGAGTAGTTCGTGGAGTCGTACGGCGGACTGTCGAGCGTCGCGGCCACGTGCAGCGGCGGCTCCCGATTGGTGAGGTTCTGCACGGAAAGCCCGAACGCCACACCCGACAGCGCACCTGCACTGCGAGCCGTTGCGTAGCGCAGCGAGGTGTCCATCGTGGTGAACGACGCGGTCTTTCCGGCGTTCGAGGTGCTCTCGACACCAGAGGTGTAATTGAGAAACGCCGAGGCGAGGAATCCGCCATGGGTCCAGACCGCACCGACGCGGCCGTTGCGCTTGGCCGGGTTAAAGAGCGTGCCTGCGATCTCGTAGGACGCAGCCCCTGCACTAATCTGCTGAGTGCTATCCAGCCAGCTGCCTGCACCTCGCACGGTCAAGCGGCCGGGCCCCAGGTCGAAGCGATACGACGCGGTCAGGTCGACACCGTTGATGCGCTGTCGTGCCACATTGACGTAGTGCTGATAGATGACCGCCACCACGTCATCGGGGTCGTACGGCGCACCCGTCAGGTTGTAGAAGATGTCCGCAGTGGCAAGCAGCTCTTCTTTCGCCTGCATCGTAGGCGCGTAGTCGATGAATTGCGCATAGCCGGGAAAGCCCAGCGCACCGCGTGGATTGGTGATCGGCTGGATCACACGATCGCTGTAGTCGATGTCGAACCAGGACAGCTCCGCCTCCAGGCCCGGCAACGCCTCAGGGTGCAGCGCGAGCGTTGCGGACCATGTGGTGGCACGCTCGGGCCCAAGGTTCGGATTGCCACCTCCAAGTGCCAGGACCGTGGCTTCGGGGCCATACGCCGCACCGCCGAAGTAGCTTGCAGGCCGCAGCACGCCCTCGCGTCGGTAGTAGCGATCCAGCAAGGCCGGCGCCTTGAACGACCTGCCCCACGACGCACGCAGGGTGAGGTCGCTGTTCGGTCCGTAGACCAACCCGAGCTTCGGTGTGGTGACGCTGCCAAATGCGTCGTAGTCCTCACCGCGCAACGCAGCCGTCAGATCCAGCCGACGGACACCCCGAACGTTCGAAGCGGGGCCAACCAGCGGCAGGCTTAGTTCCGCATACGCGAACCGGCTGCGTTGATCGCCCTCGACGGTCAAGACGTCCGTCATGAGGTTCTTTTGCGTGTACTCGTTCTTCCGCTCACCAGCGCCGACCGCAAGCCGCGCCTGGCCTGCAGGCAACTCAAACAGCGGACCTTCCGCGCCTAGTTCGTAGGTCAGGATGTCGTTGCAGTAGCAGTCGTGCACCACCGTGGTGGAAGCGCCCGATGTCGCGGTGACCTGGCGCTGTTGCTGGATATGGGTGTCCCTGCCCCAACTGCCGCCGATCGACAACAGCCAGTCACCTGCAAGCGAGACCTCGATGCCGGGGGACACCAAGGATGTCGTAGTGGAGGATGCAATCCGGTTGTACCAAGGCAGAAGCCCTGTGTTCCATTGATAGATGTCCTGCGCCCTCTCGCTCCTCAGCAGATCGAGGCGAAGCTCTACGGCATCCGTCACTTCGTGATGCAGGCTGACCAATCCACTGCGCAGATCGCTGGCCGGATACAGCGTGTTGGGTTCGGGCATGTGAGCGGTGTAGTCGCGCTGACGCGCGTGAATCGGATCGGTGGACACATCCTTGAAGCTGGCGATCACGCCACCGTCGTCCCAGACAGCCCCCGCAGTCACTGCGTATTCGCGCGTGTCCAGGCCGCCCGAGGTGGCCCCACCATGACGCAGGCCCGCGGTGACGCCCTCGTAGTCGCGCTTGAGGATGACGTTACCCACGCCCCCAACCGCATCGGAACCGTAGATGGCCGACGCTCCATCGGGAACGATCTCCACGCGATCGACCGCCTCGACGGGAATGGCGCCGATGTCGACCGCCTGCACGAAACCTCCGTACGCCAGCCGTCTTCCGTTGAGCAAAGTGAGCGTGGCATCCGGCCCAAGGCCACGGAGGTTCAACGACGAACCGCCGGTGATGTTCTGGTTGGCCCGTCCGCCTGCACCCCCGGTAGCGCCCACCGCGACGCCCGGGTTCTGCCCACCGCTGAAGTTCTGCGGCACGCTGCGGATCACTTCGCCGAGATCGGCGAAGCCCTCTTCGCGGATGCGTTCGCTGCCGAGGGTGATCACCGGCGACGGCGTGGTGCCGCCGCGGATGCGGGTGCCGGTGACGGTGATCGTTTCAAGCTCAGTAGCATCGTTTCCTTGATCGCTTCTTGCTGGCAGCGCGGCGCTGATCGGTGCCGGCGTAGTGGGAGCCCTACTCTTGCTTCCTCCGTCACTCTCCTCAACGATCAACTCCCCAAGCTCTTGAGCGGTAGCTGTGCCCCCTAGCCCGACTGCGAGCAGTAGAGCTGCACACGAGATGTTTGCGCTTACCGTCAAGTGCTTTCCCATTCCAGTGCCTTCCATAGGTCTCTTTCGCCTCTCGCTTCCGGACAGGTTTCAGAGGGCTTCGCGTACTGCCTCTGCGGGCGAAGACGCGTACTGCTCTCTTCTCGGCTATCTAAGAGCAAACCCCCAACTACTACGTTTAACGTAGCTATGAAGACACTACGTATTACGTAGTATCGATGTCAAGCGGCTCGGCAGAGTCTTTGTTGTGTCTGAAACGGATACGGACACATGGCAAAGAAACCTCCCGCCGCCGTCTACGGGCGTCGACTTCGTGAAGCACGTGAGGACCGCGGCATACCTCAGACTGATCTAGGCCTGGCGATTGGCTTAGATGCGTCTGGAGTGAGCACGAGGATTAGCCGTTATGAAACGGGAAAGCATCAGCCGAAGCTGCAGATGCAGCAGCTTTTCGCAGAAGCTTTGGATCTACCGCTTGCCTACTTCTATGCAGACAACGATGAACTAGCGCGCTTGATCGCTAGCTTCGGACGTCGAGACAAACCAGGACAGCGGCGAATCAAGGCGATCAAGTCCAAAAAAGCGAGCAGGGCTGCAAAAACCAGCAAGACCGCAAAAACCAGCAAGAACAGCATGACCGCGAAGACCAGCAAGGCCGGCAAGACAAAGCCTAAGAAGAAGTGAGTTGATCCACCTCAAAATGAGGCAGCAACTACGTTAAACGTAGTATCGCCATGTCACGCGGATCCGGATGCTTCCACGCATGGAAGTACCGGATGTAGGCGAACATGGCTGATCGAGGCGCTCTGCCCGTTTACAGCCGAAGACTGCGAGAAGCTAGAGATGCTCATGGCATCTCTCAACGCGCGTTGGGCATCGAAGCAGGCCTGGACGAGTTTGTCGCTAGCACCAGAGTGAATCGCTACGAGACTGGGGTTCATCAACCTGATCTTCAAACCCTTCAGCGCCTCGCAAAAGTGCTCAAAGTTCCTACAGCTTACTTCTATGCGGAGGATGACGAACTTGCCCATCTGATCGCCAGTTTCAAAGGACGTTCGAAAGGCAAGCGTTAGCACATAGGTTGGCCGTTTCCAGGGTGGGGTAGCAGTGCGCCCGGCACCAAGGAGCAAAGATCCGCGAAAGCTGGCGTAGCCGGCTCTTAAGGCAGCAGGTTTTCCTACAAGCGTATCGGCGTTGCGCTTGCGAATTGCCACTCCTAGCACTTACAGACTCGACCGCATGCAGATCTGAGCATCCCCTTACGACCGTAAGGAGAGCGTCATGATCGAAATCGAAGTAAGAAGGCTAGGCGATGGGCGGTTCGAGGTTGAAGCGCCGGGCCGTCACCACGAAGCATTTGAAGGTCAACTTGGGGCCGTTTGCGCTGCCCACGCATTGGCTGCAGAAGCGCTGCGGCAAGGTGAGCAAGTTCGCCTTGTGCTGCCACAGGGTGTCGATTGGGAGATCCGGCTTAGCTGAGGTCCCTATCTAACTGGCGTGCGCGATGAGCTTCTTGTCGAAGCCATAGCGACACCATGGCACCACTACTCGGGAACAGCCCTCATTCTTGTGCTTACGAAAAATCGCGCGGCACTGAAGTCAGCTACCGCTGACGTCCCCAATAGTGAACGCATTGGCAGCAAGTTTTTAGCGCGGACACGTCACGCTATCCTGGCAGTGGACAGCACGGGAGCTGCAGGGCGTGAGCAATGCCGTTTTCACGGCTTCGGAAAGTAGTGCTTACGACGATCACATCGAAGTTCGCTACCACTTCCCCTCGACGTATCTGAATCAGGTCAGCGCCGCACTGAGCGACTGCATCATCTATTACGAGCCTAGACGTGCGACCGGGCCCAGCAGTGCCACAGGTCGACAGGCGCATTTCGCGATGGCGCGCGTGGTCGACATCGAGCCAGACAACAAGCGCGGCGCTACCTAAAAATCAAATTCACATAAACCGAAAAATTAAATCGCAAGCCTCGGAATCTAATGATCAGAAACTCGGAGTCTACGCATGATCCAGCGCACGTTTGCATAGAGAGCCCTTCACATGCTGGGAAACGAATTTTTCATGGCTCCTTCTAAATCGCCCCATCAATCTAGCTCTAATATGAGGATCAAGAGGAACTACAACCGTCCCTGCACAACAGAAGTTGTTCTTCTCACCGGATGACCTTCTGTCCAAATTTTCTCTGGAGACACCGGGTAGATGCGCAGCGCAATTGACAGAAAGCTGGGTGCAAGCGATGTGAGCTGCAGCACCTACTTGATCGGCCGCCCCCCTTATTCCGTTGACGATTTCTGTTTGCGGATTTCTATGCTTAGCCCTACCTAGAGAAAATAGTACGTACTCTGGAGCTACCGCTTGTGTAAGGGACTTCGCGAAGTCTTGATTCGCCTTACGTTGCTCTGCACCTCGACCACGTCCGCTGTGTCCACCATGGTGAGGAAAAACGAGAACGCTTGCTCTTAGATCGGCACCCTCGGTTAGCATTGAGGTAAGAGATGACCTTTCGGCATCTCCTGCCAAAAGACAGACCGGCTCGCCTTGATACTTAACAAGCACGACGCCAGACATAGAGTTTGGGTTTTGCTGCGCGCCGTCCAAATCCACTCCATCCACGGTCGCCAAACAGTCCCAGCTCAGCGGATGAAGCACGCTGACATCCACGTCCTGAAGCGCTATCGTTCCCGGATCTTGACTGTTTAGGACAGCGTGGACGCGGGTGCCGCGCCGACTTGCATCTCTTACGGCAGCTCTAAATCGGTACCAAGTTGCAGCATTTCGCTTATCCGGATTGACATGCACCGATTGAACCGACCGCCTTTCGTCCATCAGAATCGAGATCGCTCCTGATAAGTGATCACTATCCGCATGCGAAACAATTAGATTCGTAATATTTTCGATCTCCAATTCGTCAAGCATTTTCGCAACTACCGGATCACTGGGCGCGTCTATTACTACCGCTCCTTCGGCAGTTCGAAGAATTGCGCAGTTTCCGTGGCCAACATCGAGAATAAATAGCTCAGGCGAGACCGTCGTCGGCATCAGGCGCCTCCGCGATCTCTACGTTCTCAAAATACAAATCAACTTTCTCTGATGCTCTGATGTTCGTCTCTGCAACTAACAAGCACCCCTCTTTGACTCTATGCCTTTGATCCTCGGAAACCAGTAGAAGTGGAAACCTAACCGCGTCGTCAGAACTGAAACCATCAACGATTGCATCTATAACTTCTTCCCCGTTCACGGCGCTAATCGACAGAACCTGCAGCAAGGTCCTCTGCGCGGTGCGTTCATTTCTGCGACCCTTATCAATCTCTGCTACGCATACTGCAAACGCGTGCCTAAGCTCATCTGGCTCATCAGCTTGCCCTCTACGCAAGACCACAGGCAAGTCAGACCTGAACTTTCTAATTGCTACGTCTGCTTCTTGATCTAGGTACTGAGTAACCAAGATAGTTGGGTGCTTACGCCTAGTTAATCTTGCCGCCAAATCTGCGCCGGACAAGTCTCCAAAGCCGCCGTACCTGAGCCGATGATCGCAAACGGCCGCGTCTGAATTCTGAAGTATTTCTTCGACCAGCGAGTCGAGTGATGCAGATGGCTGCTGTCGATACGCGTCGAATTCACCGTCCTCCAACACGTTGATCATTGTTTGGGCGGTGTCATCGCCATCGTCGACTACGGCGACTTTTTTTATTTTTGCCGTCATCTCAAATCATCCTGATGCGAGTGGAAAGACAAACCTGAAAACTGCTCCGTCAGTAGACGTACTTGCACGGTAGGCGCCGCCCAGATCGATCGTAGAGTCTCTGGCGATTGTCAAACCGAAGCCCGTCCCTTCATTACGCGTTGTTCTACCGGGAAGCCATATATCCTTAAGATCCATAGAAATCCCCGGACCGTTGTCACGCACTTCAATCGCAACTGTCGCCCCCTCGACAATAGCTTTAAGCGTGATTTTTCTTCCGCTTTGGCGAGCTCCAACCTGCTCAAATGCACTGACTGAATTAGTAATACAGTTTGTTATAATCGTCTCCACCAGCGCCTCTGCGCCGTATATGACTGCTCCATCCTCAACATGATGCTCTAGCTCAAGCTTAATCTTTGCATCAGCCAGTACGGGCTGCCATATCTCGTGAATAGAAGTAATTACATCATTAAGATTCACTGCGCCGTGCCTGCGCTTCTCTCTTTTCAAGAACTCAATTTGCATTGACGCAAACCGCATCAGTCGCTCAGACGAACTCAAAATTATATCGAGTGGAGACTTCAGCTTTTCCACGTCTCGCTTAGGTTTTAACTTTTCCGATCTTCGTCTAATAGATTTTTGGCTTCCAACAATCGCGGTGATTGGCTTCCCAATCTCATGCGCGAAAACAGCCGCCGTAGTTCCAGCAGTAGCCAACGAACGATAGAGAACTAGATCCTCCCTTGTCGCCTTAAGCGTACTTTCAAAGCGTTTCTCCAGCATTTGTATTGCGAGCTTGACCCGCTTTTGATCCGCTTCTGGAACAGCCTCTCGGATCACGTCTTCGATTTGCTTCTTAGGTTCTGAGAAACTCTCTTGCTCAGCCCGCTTCTCACTTTCTCGCCTAGCTTCGGCAGAACGAAGCCGCTGGCGAGCAAACCAATCTAATGCGTCCTTAGCAAATCTACGAATCTCTTGAAACTCGTCCGACTCGATAAAGCCGACACGGTCAGTCTTCTGCGTCAGCCTTCCCTCGAGGTCGGCAACGATAACTCGGCCCACGCTTGTATTGGTCGAAGGACGCTCTTCGGGGCTACGAGCTCTGGAGAGATTCATGTCCAGCCAGTCGTGACCGGGATCCCCGTAGGGAGCCACTCGGAAATCCTTATGATAAAAATGGACGCCGCCTACGGTGTTTAGCCAAGATCTGACTTCACTGATCGTCGCGCCACGCCCGGTGAAATTCTCTCTTCTTAATATATATACGTACAGCTCGAATCTCGAAGGCGGAGCAAAGTATAACTTTGAGGACTCCGGCTTTCCTACGACGCCCCAGTCATCACTGTCGGCGGAGTAAAGCTCCTGCCCTTTCCAGTCTTTGACGACTGCCTTGGCTGTACCGTCCGAACTCAAATCTGCGGAAAGGACGAATTCTGCCTCATCCAAATAAGAGTTTCGCACCCTTTTTTCAAGATCTGGGAACTCTTTCGCGGTAAGTTCGACTTTAAACTCACTTCCCTCTTCGAAGGGACTTGTTAGCAGCACTATGCTTCGACCTAACCGATCGACTTCAGCCTTAGTTATTGCTTTTGTCAAACCCGAAATTATGATAGATGTGCCCGGGCTCTCCTTTTGAGTCCTCTTAATATCAAGATTTACATCTTCAACCACTTTAGCTTCGTCGTATCTTGACCAATCAATCTCGATCTCAGTTGCAAACTGGTCACCTTCCTTCATCGTGACCATCGCGACATGGCTACCTGCTCGAAGAGCAGCAATTCGACCGAGACCTTTGTCGCCAACTGTTCGTCTACCTTTTTTAGGGGTAGGAAGATCACCGCGCTTGCGCGAGCCTCCGAGCACGAGCCAGCCATCTACTACATCTGCGCGCCCCATTCCTACGCCGTCATCTGAGATGGTGATGCTGCCGCCTGACATCGAAACGTTCTCAAGAACGACTTCGCACACGCTAGCGTCAGCGTCATATGCATTTCGGACGAGCTCTAATATCGCTTGATCCAGATTTGGTACTAGCTCCTCACCCAGCCTTGTAAGAATCGACGGCGCAAATCGGAATCCGCCGGACCCCTCCCCCTTTCCTTGCTCTCGCATAAATTACTCCCCCCAAACTGGTATACCTTTTAGCGACGAAACCGTGAGGTGGCGACAGCGAATTCTCTCGTTAAGCCACGCGTCTGTTCTTGAGTCAGACAGCAATTTATGCAGTCTCCTGCACTCTTCTAGCGACTGCTTTTTAGGCCGAACTATTATGAGATGATTCTCCACAAGCCACTGATCGGTTCCACGAATAATGCTAGCCCTAGCGCGCCGACGATCACTTGGGCTCGACGTTCGACGAACTACTAGAAACGGAGCTTTTTCTAGTCGAGCGTTAAACCTAGAGAATTCGGGAGGATTCAGAATCTCGGAGTCAACCGGAACGTTCTTAGTCGTGACATATCCTGCGAAAATTCCATCTTCAGTGGCGCGATGGGGAACAACAGGCCCGACGGAAACCGAGGCAATGTCTTGTAGCGACGTCGTCATTGCGTTGGCCATACCCGCATTACTTGGGAGGAAAGCTCCCGCTTTCTCTTTCGTTACTCCTGCGAGGATAGTTACATCCACATCCGCACTCTCTCCAAAGTGCCCTTGCGCTGCGAGCGACTTTATATCCAGCTTCTCATTCAGCCAGTCACGGAATGCGCGATAAGAGCTTCCGCTTCTTATCACGTCAGGAACAAGAGCAAGAATACCTACGCCCTCTGGTGCATTCCTAATGACGTGTTCAATATGCAGCGCAGCGGCGCTGCGCATTCCGGCCCCTGCCGCACTTCCCTTTGGGGCTTTCGCTCGCTGATATGGCGGATTCATGATCACGCAATCGCCGCGCCGCAAGCCCAGATCCAGCAGCAGAAAGTCTGATACCTGAAACGCCCCGGGCAGGTGGGAAGCTGGACTGTCGTAGTCAGAAAATCCAGCTGGATCTGGATTCATCTCGGCGTGCCTGCTCAATGCCACCGCCTTGATCCGAGCCCAAGCGATTTCCAGAAACGAGGAGCGAAGATCTACTGCAACCAGAATCTCAGACCAGCTCCTCAGAGTTTCACGGGGGGTCTCCATCAAGGGTAACTTTTTTGCCAAGGCAAGAAGTAGATCGCCAATCCCAGCACTGGGGTCAATGAATCGGCTCCAACGACTCACTTCGACGAGGCCTGCCATCTTCAGCGCCCAGTCTTCCCCGGAGAAAAAGACACCTTGCTGTCTTCTAGCGTCACGATCCAAGACGCCGTACACCACCGACCTGGGATCGTGCTGTTGCGTGCTAAGGCCATTCTCGTTCAGGAAGTCAGCGGCACGGAGATGCTTAAGAGTTTCTGCAAACGCTCCCAGCTGAACTTCACCATTCATTTATTGGAGTCCTACGCAACCACTTTGAGTCTGCTGCCTTACTCGATCATTCACAAGTCACGAAACCAAATAGCACGCGTAGCTTCTGATCAAAAAAAGGGCGGCCACGTGGCCGCCCTTTCATAGAAGCTCGAATCAGACCCCGACCGGATTCGCCTTCTCCGGATCGATCTTGTACAGCTTGATCGCACGGGCCACATCCTTGCCGGTCATCTTGCCGTCCTTCATCAGCCCCTCGATGGCGGCCTGCGCGATGTAGTAACGGTCCACTTCGAAGTGACGACGCAAATTGGCGCGGGTATCCGAGCGGCCGAAGCCGTCGGTGCCGAGTACGGTGTATGTAGCCGGGACGAAGGCGCGGATCTGGTCAGCGAACGCGCGGACGTAGTCCGTGGCGGCGATGACCGGGCCCTGGCGGCCTTCGAGCAGTTGGGTGACGTAGGCCTTGCGCGGGGTCTTGGCTTCGGGGTTGAAGCGGTTCCAGCGCTCGGCATCCCAGCCATCACGACGCAGCTCGGTGAAGCTGGGGCAGGACCAGATGTCGGCAGTGACGCCGAAGTCCTTGTCCAGCAGCTCGGCGGCGGCGATGGCTTCGCGCAGGATGGTGCCCGAGCCCAGCAGCTGCACGCGCAGCTCGCCCTTCTTGGCCTTGCCGGCATCCTTGAGCAGGTACATGCCCTTGATGACGCCCTCGGCCGCGCCTTCGGGCAGCGCCGGGTGGCTGTAGTTCTCGTTCATCAGGGTGAGATAGAAGAACTCGTCTTCCTGCTGGTCGAGCATGCGCTGCATGCCGTAGTGCAGGATCACCGCCACTTCGCCGGCGAAGGTCGGGTCGTAGGCGCGGCAGTTCGGGATGGCGCCGGCCAGCAGGTGGCTGTGGCCGTCTTCGTGCTGCAGGCCTTCGCCGTTGAGCGTGGTGCGGCCGGCGGTGGCGCCGAGCAGGAAGCCGCGGGCGCGCATGTCGGCAGCCTGCCAGGCCGAGTCGCCGATGCGCTGGAAGCCGAACATCGAGTAGTAGATGTAGAACGGCAGCATCGGCACGTCGTTGGTGCTGTAGCTGGTCGCGGCCGCCATCCAGCTGGAGAACGCGCCGGCCTCGGTGATGCCTTCTTCCAGCACCTGGCCGGCCGCGTCTTCGCGGTAGTACGAGAGCTGGTCACGGTCGACCGGCTTGTACTTCTGGCCCTGCGGGGCGTAGATGCCCAGTTGGCGGAACAGGCCTTCCATGCCGAAGGTGCGGGCTTCGTCGGCGACGATCGGCACCACGCGCGGGCCCACCTGCTTGTCGCGCAGGATGATGGACAGCGACTGCACGAACGCCATGGTGGTGCTGATGGAACGCTCGCCGGTGTCCTGCATCAGGCGGTCGAACACCTTGAGCTCCGGCGCCTTGAGCGTTTCGGTGCTCTTGCGGCGACGCTGCGGCAGGAAGCCGCCCAGCGCCCGACGGCGCTCGAGCATGTACTGCACTTCCTCGGAATCCTTGCCCGGGTGATAGAACGGGATTTCGCCGTCCTTGAGCGCCGCGTCGCTGACCGGAATCTTGAAGCGGTCGCGGAAGGTGCGCACGGCTTCGTCGTCGAGCTTCTTGGTGTTGTGGGTCGGGTTGAGCGCTTCACCGGCGCTGCCGAGGCCATAGCCCTTGACCGTCTTGGCGAGGATGACCGTGGGCTGGCCCTTGGTGTCCATCGCGTTCTGGTAGGCGGCGAAGACCTTGTGCGGATCGTGGCCGCCGCGGTTGAGGCGCCAGATGTCGTCGTCGCTGAGGTTGGCGACGAGGTTCGCGGTTTCGTCGTACTTGCCGAAGAAGTTCTCGCGCGTGTACGCGCCGCCGAACGCCTTGCAGTTCTGGTACTCGCCGTCGACGGTCTCCATCATCAGCTTCTTGAGCATGCCGTCCTTGTCCTTGGCAAGAAGCGGATCCCAGTAGCTGCCCCAGATGGTCTTGACCACGTTCCAGCCGGCGCCGCGGAAGCCGCCTTCCAATTCCTGGATGATCTTGCCGTTGCCGCGCACCGGACCGTCGAGGCGCTGCAGGTTGCAGTTGATGACGAAGACCAGGTTGTCGAGGCCTTCGCGGCCCGCAACCGAGATCGCGCCCAGGCTTTCCGGCTCGTCCGTCTCGCCGTCGCCCATGAAGCACCACACCTTGCGGTCGGACTTGGGCATCAGGCCGCGGGCTTCGAGGTACTTCCAGTAGCGCGCCTGATAGATGGCGGCGATCGGGCCCAGGCCCATCGAGACCGTGGGCACCTGCCAGTAATCGGGCATCAGCCAGGGGTGCGGATAGGACGAGATGCCCTGGCCGTCGACTTCCATGCGGAAGTGGTCGAGCTGGGCCTCGGTGAAGCGGCCTTCGAGGAACGAGCGCGCGTAGATGCCCGGCGAGCTGTGGCCCTGCGTGGCGATGACGTCGCCCGGGTGATCGGCCGACGGCGCGCGGAAGAAGTGGTTGAAGCCCACGTCGTACAGCGTGGCGCTGGAGGCGAAGCTGGCGATGTGGCCGCCGAGGTCGCCCGGCTTGCGGTTCGCGCGCACGACCATCGCCATCGCGTTCCAGCGGATGATGGAGCGGATGCGCCATTCCAGCTCGGAATTGCCCGGCATCTTCGGCTCGAGATGCGTGGGGATGGTGTTGACGTATTCGGTGGTCGGCGCGAACGGCAGATGCGCACCGGCGCGGCGCGTCAGCTCGACCATGTTCTCGAGCAGCTGGTGCGCGCGTTCCGGGCCGCCGACGTCGATGACCGCTTTGAGCGACTCGACCCATTCGCGGGTTTCGGTCGGATCGGGGTCGTTCTGCAGGACGTCGTTCAGCCAGTTCATTCTGTGCTCCAGCGCGGCGCGCATGCCCGCGTCTCATGGGGGTCGTTAGGACCCTGAATTCTAACAGGGGGACGCGACTGACACCGGACGCCAGCGGACGGTCCGCGTTGCCAGCGCCGGGGCCAACCCCCATGATCCCGTGTTCAGGGGTGGATGCGGCATCATGCGCGACCGCTCCGTCCGCGCGAGACGCCCGCCCCGATGCCGCACACCGCCCCCGCCCCCTCCCTGCTGAGCCGCTGGCGCCTGCCCGCGCTGGGCATTGCGATCGCGGCCATCGTGGTGGGACCGTTCCTGATCATGCGGTCGGCGATCAGCGAGGCGGACTTCGCCACGGAGAAGGTGCTGCACACCCGCGAGGTGGAATCGCTGATGCAGACGGTGAACGCCGACGCACGCAGCCTGGAAGCGGCGGCGATGACCCGCGTGCGCGGCATCGACAGCCCGCTGCTGCGCCAGCGCATCGACGAGGCCAACGCGCGCATCCTGCCGAACGTGGATGAAGTGCTGCAGCTGACCCGGGACAACCCGGAACAGCAGGCCCGCCTCGGCGCGCTGCGCAGCAACCTGGAACAGCGCCTGGCGCGGATCGCCGAGGTAACCCGCGCGGCCGAATCGGCGACCGACGACCAGATCGACAACATGGTGGTGCTCAACCCGATCCAGCGGTTGATCATGGACATCGTGGCCGACGAACAGCGTCTGCTGGGCGAACGCGCCGCCCGCGCCGCGCGTGCGGACCGCAATGCCGACATCGCCAGCTGGACGGCGATGCTGGTGCAGCTGGGCCTGCTGCTGGGCGCCACCTATTTCGCCGTGCGCCAGCAGAGCGGACGCCTCGTGGCCGAGGGCCTGGCCGCGCGGGCCAGCAACCGCTCGGCGCTGGTGCTCGACAGCGTGCGCGAGCCGATCGTGCTGATCGACCGCGACCAGCGCGTGGTGATGCACAACGCCGCGTTCGCCGAGTTGTACGGCATCGGCGACGAAATCCGCGGCGAGCGGCTGGCGGAAGTGGGCGAAGGTGCGTGGGATCACGCCGAGACGCTGCGCCGCCTGCACGATGTGCTGGCCCGCGACCGCGAGCTGTGGGACCACCGCCTCAACCAGAGCACGGTCGACGGCATCGAACGCACCATGCTGCTCAACGCGCGGCGCATGCCGCTGCCCGACCGCGAGGATGCGGTGGTGCTGGTGACCGCATCCGACGTGACGGCGCAGACGATCAGCGAACGCCAGATCCGCGAGCTCAACCAGCAGCTCGAAGGCAAGGTGGAGCAGGTCTCGGACGTCAACCGCGAGCTGGAAGCCTTCAGCTATTCGGTCTCCCACGATCTGCGCGCGCCGCTGCGCCACATCGCCGGCTTCGCCGACAAGCTGGGCCGGCATTTGGGCACCGACGTCGACGAGAAGACCACGCATTACCTGGGCGTCATCGGCAGCTCGGCGCGGCGCATGTCGGCGCTGATCGATGATCTGCTGGTGTATTCGCGCCTGGGCCGCAGCGCGCTGCGCCTGCAGAGCGTGGACCTGCAGTCGCTGGTGGCCGACACCCGCGCGATGCTCGATTCGAATGCGGCCTCCGAACATCCCGGCCACCGCATCGAATGGACGATCACGCCGCTGCCGATCATCGTCGGCGACGAGAACATGCTGCGGCAGGTGTGGCTCAACCTGCTGGGCAACGCGGTCAAGTACAGCACCGGCAGCGAGCCGGCGCAGATCGAGGTCGACTGCCGCCGCGGCGCCGATGGCGGCTACCAGTTCAGCGTGCGCGACAATGGCGCCGGCTTCGACATGCAGTACGCCGGCAAGCTGTTCGGCGTGTTCCAGCGCCTGCATTCGGCGACCGAATTCCCGGGCACCGGTGTTGGCCTGGCCAGCGTGCGTCGCGTGCTGGGCCGTCACGGTGGCCGCATCTGGGCCGAAGCCGAGCCCGGCAAGGGCGCCACGTTCCACTTCACCCTGCCTGCTTCGGTTGCCGAGGCGGGTCCGTCTACACCCTCTGGACATGCCTGACATGAGTGAAATCCGCACGATCCTTCTCGCCGAGGACAGCCCGCACGACGCCGAGATGGCGATCGACGCGCTGCGCGACGCCCACCTCGCCAACCCCATCGTGCACGTGGAAGACGGCGTGGAAACGCTGGACTATCTGCTGCGTCGCGGCAAGTTCGCCGACCGCCCCGAAGGCGATCCGGCGGTGCTGCTGCTCGACATCAAGATGCCGCGCATGGACGGCCTGGAAGTGCTCAAGCAGCTGCGCGAGCACCCGACGCTCAAGCGCATGCCGGTGGTGATCCTGTCCTCCTCGCGCGAGGAAAGCGATCTGGCGCGCAGCTGGGATCTCGGCGTGAACGCCTACGTGGTCAAGCCGGTGGACGTGGACCAGTTCTTCGAAGCCGTGCGCACGCTCGGCAAGTTCTGGGCCGTGCTCAACGAAACGCCCGACGAAGAATGACGGTCGTGAGCGCGCCGCTGCGGGTGCTGATCGTCGACGACTCGCGCGACGATGCCGAGCTCACCGAGCTGGCCCTGCGCGACGCGGGTATCGAGGTGGAGGTCCGCCGCGCTTATGGCGAGGCGGGCCTGACCGATCTGCTGCGCGAGTTCAAACCGCAGATGGTGTTGTCGGACGTGAACCTGCCGGGTTTCTCCGGCGCCGAGGCCATGGGCCTGTCGCGCGCGATGCTGCCGGGTGTGCCGGTGGTGTTTCTGACGGGTTCGGCGATCGGTGCGCCGGGGGAGGAATTGCCGGTGGGCGACGGTCTGGTGTTCAAGGACGAGCTGGAACTGCTGCCCGGCGTGGTGCGGGGACTGGTCGCGCCGTAAGTGGCGGGCGGGGCGTGCGCGTGGGTTGCGCGCTTGACGTGTGTGGCGCTGCCGGGTGTTCGCGGCGCGGGTGAGGCGATGGGGTCCGCTTTGCTTGATCCATCCTACGGAAGGCTTGGCGCATGGCTGCGGCTGGATTTGTGCGAGCGTTGGCCCTCACCCCAACCCCTCTCCCATGGGGAGAGGGGCTCGGTCAATCGCGAGCTCCGGCCTTCAAGCCCCCTCCCACTGGGGTGAAGAAGCACGCGTGCGAGCCACTGGCTCGCGTGCTGATGAACGCCCTCGCGATATCGCGAGGGCCGGGGCGCGGAGCGGGCGTTTGGGTGAGGGCAAGCGCGGACCAGACCGGCTCGACGCTCGCCTCTACGCGGTGGTGTGACGACACGGCGCGAACAGATCCAGATCGGGCGCGTAGTCGCGCGTCTGCACGCCGAACACGCCCAGCACCGAATGGAACAGGTTGTCGTGACTCAGCGGCGTGCCGGACCGTGCGCGCAGACAGCGCATGTCCAGATCCATGTCAGCTGCGAGCCCTGACGACACCCACGCGATCATCGGCACATGCAGTTGCTGCGAGGGCGCGATCGCGTACGGCGCGCCGTGCAGGTAGAGGCCGTACTCGCCGAGCGATTCGCCGTGGTCGGACACGTACAGCAGCGCGGCATCGTGGCCCTGTTGCTGCTGCACGAGATCCAGCGCGCGGGCGAGGAAGGCATCGGTGTAGCCGATCGCATTGTCGTAGGCGTTGGCGATCTGCGCCGGCGTGCAGCGGCTCAGCTCCGCGGTGTGGCAGGCGGGCTTGAAGGTCTCGTACGCCGCCGGATAGCGCTCGAAATAGTTCGGTCCGTGGTTGCCGAGCTGGTGCAGCACGATCATCAGGTCGCCGGGCGTGGCGTCGATGCGCTCGCGCAGCCGGGTCAGCAGGATGTCGTCGAGGCAGCGGTCGCCTTCGCACAGCGCGGGGGCGTCGCTGGCCTGCATGTGCTCGAGGCCGGTGCCGTCGCACACGCCCTTGCAGCCGGACTGGTTGTCGCGCCAGCGCACGTCCACGCCGCTGCGCGCGACGACGTCGAGCAGGGACTCGTGGGCACGGATCGCGGCCTTGTCGTAATGCGCGCGGCCCTGCAGCGAGAACATGCACGGCAGCGAGACTTCGGTGCTGGTGCCGCAGGACTGCACGTCGCTGAAGTTCACCACGTCGCGTTTCGCCAGCTGCGGCGTGGTCTGCCGCGCGTAGCCGTTGAGGCCCCAGTTCTGCGCGCGCACGGTTTCGCCGACGACGAGCACCAGCAGTCGCGGCTTCTCGCCGGCCGGCCGCGACACGCGCGCGGCATCGGCGGCGATCGTCAGCCGTTGTCCGGGCGGCGGTTCGGGTGCTTCGGTCAGGGCGCGCACCGTGGACACCACCAGATTGCCGGGCGTGATGCGGTACCGCAGTGCGTGATCGCTGCGCATCAGCGCGAACATCCCCTGCGAGGACAGCAACACGGCGATCGTCGCCAGCACTGCCATCGCCCCGAGGAACACCGCGCGCGCGGCGATCGCCTGACGCAACGGGCGTGGTGTCACCCGCACCCATGCCAGCACGAACAGCGGTGGTCCGGCCTGCAGCAGCACGTGCAGCACCAGCCATGGGGACAGCAATTCGCGGCTCTCGGCGGGATCGGTGTGCAGGACGTTGAGGATCATCTCCACGTCGAACAGCACCGCGTAATGGCGCATGTAGAACGTGGCGAACGCGGTGACGACGATCAGCGTGGCCAGCACCGGCCGCAGCGCACGCCCGATCGCGACCAGGCCGAACAGGAAGGCGTGCAACGCGAAGATCGCCACGCCCAGCGAGGCCAGCAGGCCGGGTGAGGCGCCGTCGTGCACGGCCGCCTGCCAGAAGCCGACGTTGCAGATCGCGACGAAGTACAGGCACGTGCCCGCGAGCAGGGATTCGGACGCGACCTGCGGGCGCGTGAGCCAGCCGCTGCGCTGCGCCTGGACCAGCGGCCCGCGCCAGGGACGCGCACTCATCGCAATGCCCCGTGTGCGATCGGCGTGCGGTGCGATGTGATGCGCGCGGCCGCGGCATCGCGCAGCTGCGCCGGCAGCCAGACGCGCGCCGACAGCGCCGCGACCAGCCAGCACAGCGTCAGCGCCCACAGGTCGTGCGACAGGAAATGCGCGCCGCGCAGCTGCTGCACGGCGCCGAAGACCAGACCCAGCGCGAGTCCGAACGCGAGGCCCAGACGTCGCCACGTCCGCAGCGAAGGACCGGCCGCCGCGCAGGCGAAGTACAGCGCCAGCCACGCATAACCGGCCGCGGCATGCGCCGCGGGAAAACACGCCGCCGGGCCGAGCGCTGCAGGGCGCGGATCGAAGGGCGACAGCCAGGGATGCGTGCCGCCGTAGCGCTGCAGATCCCAGGGGCAATCGATGCCGGTATGCATCTTGAGCACCGCCACCAGCGCGCTCGCGAGCGGAACCGTCAACAGCACGTAGCCCAGCGGTCGACGCCACGCCGCCGGCACGCGCCCGCGCCAGGCCAGGCCCCACGCGACGGCGGTCAGCATCCAGCAGCCGATGCTGAAACGGCGGCCGCCGACGTGCAGGAGTTCCGCGCTCCACCAGGCATCGCGCGCGGCCCAGGTGCCGCCCTGCCAGGCGTAGAGATGATCGGCCCACCAGGCGTCGCCGCCCGTTGCCGCCAGCAGACAGGTGAGCGCCACCGCGCCCGCGATCACGCCGAGCAGCGCCGGCGTCCGCGTGAGGGCGTCGGCGCTCACAGCACGCAGATCCAGACCGCGGCGTGCACCACAAGGCTCACCGTGACCGCCGCCGACCCCGCGTCCTTGGCCTTGCCGCTCAGCGCGTGCCAGTCGGCGCCGACGCGATCGACGACCGCCTCGATCGCGGTGTTGAGCAGTTCGACGACGAGCACGAGGCCGAGCGTGGCGAGCAGCAATGCGCGCGACAGCGGCGCGAGATCGAGCGCGAACACGAGGACCAGCAGCGGGGCACCGAGCAGCAGTTCCTGGCGGAACGCGGCTTCACTGCGCCAGGTGTCGACCAGGCCACGCCAGGAATGCCCGGTCGCACGCAGCAGGCGACCGGCACCGGTGGAGGAAGGGTTGCGCATCGGCAGGCTCTGCCGGGAATCCGTCCCGGCTTGTCGCGGCGCAGGATCGACAGCGCCACGTCGGAGCGGGGTCGGAGAGATGTTCGCTGGGGATTAAGGCGGGGATGCGCCTTCGTTCGAGTGGGATCACTGCGGGCGTCGGCCCTCACCCCAACCCCCGCTCCGCGCCCCTGCCCTCGCGATATCGCGAGGGCGTTCATCAGCACGCGAACCAGTGGCTCGCAAGCGTGCTTCTTCACCCCAGAGGGAGAAGGGCTCGATCATGCGAGCGTGCTGCCTCTAGCCCCTCTCCCCTTGGGAGAGGGGTTGGGGTGAGGGCGCGCGCGTCGCAGCAGCCGATCGAAACGAGATCGATGCAACGGCCCGAATCAGCTCCGCCGCGACCGGACCGTTTGCCCCCATCCCGGCCTTCCACCCGTAAAGGGCGCAATGCCCCGCATGCGGGGGAAGGAGCAGGTCATACGCAGGTCAGAGAGCCCGCGCGAACGACGGTCAACCCTCCGCCAGCTGCGCCTTGCGGATCTGCGCGTCCACCGAGGCGATCGCGGTCATGTTGATGACGCGGCGCGGGGTGGCGGACGGGGTGAGGATGTGGGCGGGCTTGTTGACGCCCATCAGGATCGGGCCGAGCGCGGCGCCGCCGGTCATCACGCGGATCATGTTGTAGGTGATGTTGGCGGCGTCGATGTTCGGGAACACGAACAGGTTCGCGCGCCCGCTGAGCGTGGTGTCGGGCAGCATGCGGCGGCGCAGGGATTCGTCCCAAGCGGTGTCGCCCATCATCTCGCCGTCGAATTCCAGCTTCGGCGCGCGGCGGCGCAGGATGTCGTGAACTTCGCGCATCTTGCGGGCGCTGGGGTCGTCGTGGCTGCCGAAGTTGGAGTGCGACAGCAGCGCGATCTTCGGCTCGATGCCGAACAGCTTCAGACGGAACGCGGCCTGGATGGTGCTCTCGGCGATCTGCTCGGCGCTCGGGTCGGGCTGCACGTGGGTATCGACGAAGAACCACAGGCCCTGGTCGTTGACCACGCCGGTCATCGCCGAGGTGCTCTGCAGGCCCGGGTCGAGACCCAGCACGCTGCGGACGTAACCGAGCTTCTTGTGATAGCGGCCGACGATGCCGGTGATCATCGCGTCGGCTTCGCCGCGGTCGACCATGATCGCGGCGATCAGCGTGGGGCGCGAACGCAGCAGGTTCTTCGCCGAATCCGGGGTAACGCCGCGACGCGCGGTCAACGAGTGATAGTGCTGCCAGTACTCGTTGAAGCGGGGATCGTCGTTGATGTTGGTCAGTTCGAAATCGCGACCCGCGACCAGGCGCAGGCCGAGGCGCTTGATGCGCATGTCGATGACGTCGGGACGGCCGATCAGGATCGGCGTCGCCAGGCCTTCGTCGACCACGGTCTGCACCGCGCGCAGCACCACTTCCTCTTCGCCCTCGGCGTAGACGATGCGCTGGCGGTCGCCGCGCGCACGGTCGTAGACCGGCTTCATCACCAGACCGGTGCGGTGGATGAACTGGCCGAGCTTCTCGCGGTAGGCGCGCATGTCCTCCATCGGACGCAGCGCGATGCCCGACGCCATCGCGGCTTCGGCGACGGCCGGGGCGACGATGGTCAGCAGGCGCGGGTCGAACGGGCGCGGAATGATGTACTCGCGGCCGAAGCTCGGAATCTCTTCGCCGTAGGCGCTGCCCAGATCGCTCGCTTCTTCCTTCGCCAGCTGCGCGATCGCGTGCACGCAGGCAAGCTTCATCGCCTCGTTGATGCCGGTCGCGCCGACGTCGAGCGCGCCGCGGAAGATGTACGGGAAACAGACCGCGTTGTTGACCTGGTTGGGATAGTCGCTGCGCCCGGTCGCGATGATCGCGTCCGGGCGCACGCGCTTGGCGTCCTCCGGCATGATTTCCGGGTACGGATTGGCCAGCGCGAGGATCACCGGGTTCGGGGCCATCGCCTCGACCATTTCCGGCTTCAGGATGCCGCCGGCCGACAGGCCCAGGAACACGTCGGCGCCGACGAGGATCTCGGCCAGCGTGCGCTTGTCGGTGTCGCGCGCGTAACGCGCCTTGTCCGGATCGAGATTGTCGCGGCCGGTGTGGATCACGCCGTCGCGGTCGAAGGCGAGGATGTTCTCGGGCTTGAGGCCCAGCGCGACCAGCATGTCCAGACACGCGATACCCGCGGCGCCCGCGCCGGTGGTGGCGAACTTGACGTCCTCGATGCGCTTGCCGGCGATCTCGAGCGCGTTGACGATCGCCGCGCCGACGATGATCGCGGTGCCGTGCTGGTCGTCGTGGAACACCGGGATCTTCATCCGCTCGCGCAGCTTGCGCTCGACGATGAAGCACTCCGGCGCCTTGATGTCTTCGAGGTTGATGCCGCCGAAGGTCGGCTCGAGGCTGGCGATGATCTCGACCAGCTTGTCGGGATCGGTCTCGTCGACTTCGATGTCGAACACGTCGATGCCGGCGAACTTCTTGAACAGCACGCCCTTGCCTTCCATGACCGGCTTGCCGGCCAACGCGCCGATATTGCCCAGGCCCAGCACCGCGGTGCCGTTGGAGATCACCGCGACCAGATTGCCGCGCGCGGTGAGTTCGCTGGCGGCGTTGGGATCCTTGACGATCTCCTCGCAGGCGTAGGCGACACCCGGCGAGTACGCCAGGGCGAGATCGCGCTGGGTCAGCATCGGCTTGGTCGCGCTGACCGTGATCTTGCCGGGCGGCGACGCGCGGTGATAGTCGAGGGCGGCCTGGCGGAATTCGTCGTTGGACATCGTCGGGGGATCTGCTCTGGGAAAAAATGACGCGGGACAGGATTCTAACCCCGCCCCGCGCAAACCCCTGGACGGGGGCGTGTGGTCCGCTTCAGGACCGGTCGGAACGGCCGGTCAGAACACCACCTGGGTGCGGACGTTGAAGGTGTGGCCCGAATCCCGGCCGGCGTAGGCACCGACCTGGTTGTCGGTGTTCCAGCGCACGACGTTGAACATCACGCGCGACCAGTTGTTGAGGTACCAGTTCAGGCCCAGCGTCCACGAATCGCCCTCGCCGCCGCGCGCGGCGTCGGTGAAGTCGTACTTGTCCCAGCGCGTGGCCAGTTCCCAGGCGCCGATGCCGCCGTCGGTCACCGGGCGCGCGACGCGGGTGGTGCCCCAGACGCCCAAGCGGGCGCTGAAGCCGGGCTTCTCGCCGGTGATCAGCCAGCCGGCGTAGGCCGAATGCGCCTTCTGGTCGACCTCGCCGACCGAGGTGGAGCGCAGCGTGGTTTCGCTGGTCTCGGCGAAGGCCCAGAGGTTGCGCCAGGTCCCGCCCAGCTCCGCGCCCCAGACCTTCTCGCCGGTGACGTCGTTGATGGCGCTGGCCGACACGCGCACGTTGTCGTTGAAGCGCGAGGCCACGCGCGGCGTGCGGTTGATGCGGTTGGTGTCGACGCCGTAGTCCTCGTGCACGTACCAGCCACCGACATGCAGGAAGCCGGACGGGCGCTTGATCGGATTCACGTGGCCGCGGAACGAATAGGTCAGCGAATCGGTCTCGGTGCCGGTGTTGCCGACGTCGTCGCCGGTGATGCCGAAGGTGGTGTGCCAGTTCTGGCCGATCATCTTCATCTGCACGCCGAGGCCGAAGTAACCGCTGGCCGGCATGCCGACGCTGGCGACCGCGTTGCGTTCCATGAAGGGCGTGCGGGTGAGCGTGGTGCTGGAATCGATGGCGCGGTCCTTGAGCTTGTTGCCGACGTAGAACTCGGTCGGGATCGTGCCGAGCATCGTGTCCCAGCTCAGATAGGCATCCGACAGGCTGACGGTGTTGTTCGAGAGTTCGGCGTCGATCTTGTAGCCCAGCGCACCGATGGTGCCCTGCGCGCCCAGTCGCGCCTGGCGCAGATTGGTGCCGGTGATGTTGCGGGTGTCGAAGTCCGAACCGTGGGTGGACGAGAAATCGACCAGCACGCGGCCGCGCGGATTGAAGGTGAAGCTGCGGTCGCTGTTGCGGAACTCGGGGCCGCCGCGGCGCCAGCTGACGTTGCCGCCACCGCCGCCGGTGCCGCCGCTCGCGGCGAGCTGCGCGACCTGGGCCTGCAGGATCGCCATGTCGTCCTGGCGGGTGTCGGCAACAGCGGCGTCGATCTGTGCCTGCACGCCATCGACGAACGCGGTGGCGGGGGCTGCGGCGACGGCGGGTGCGCCCATCGCGTCGAGGCGCTGGTGGAGCGCCTGAAGCTGCGCGGATTGCTGCTGGATCTGTTCGGCCTGCAGGCGGATCAGTTCACGCAGTTCGGTTTCGGTGGCGGTGTCGGCAGCGAGGGCGGGCAGCGTGGCCAGGCCCAGCAGCGCGCCGGCAGCCAGCGCGCGGGGGGGTGTGCGATTCATTCGGTGGTCTCTCCCGTGGAACGGATGCAAAGGCGTGGACGGCTCAGTCGCCGTCTTCTTCGAGATCGGCGTCGGCGTCGTCGACCGGCGGCGGTGCCAGCGGCGCGGTCTCACCGGTCAGCGGCTGCAGGCTGACCGGCGGCGCGGCCATGAAGCCGTGCGCGCGCGCCCAGGTGACGAACAGGCGCGGCCACTGCGCGACCTGCGTGCCGGGTTTCCCCAGTCCCCAGCTGTGACCACCGCGATCGAAGACGTGCAGTTCCACCGGCACGTTCTGCGCGCGCGCGGCCTGGAACATCAGCAGGCTGTGCTGGACGTCGGCGATGCGGTCATCGGCCGCGTGGGCGAGGAACACCGGCGGCATGTCGCTGCGCACGTGACCTTCGACCGAATACGCCTCGACGGCGTCGGGCTGCGTGGCGAGTTCGCGGCGACTGCGCGTGGTGTCGTACGGCGGCTTCAGCGTGACCACCGGGTAGAGCATCGCCAGGAAATCCGGACGCGACGGCAGGCGGTCGCTGGCGTCGAGCGCCGGATAGAAATCGTGGTCGAAGCGCGTCGACAGGATGCCGGCGAGATTCGCACCGGCCGAGGAACCCATGACGCCGATCTTCGTGGGATCGATGCCGAGTGCATCCGCATTCGCGCGCAGCAGGCGCATCGCCCGCTGGCCGTCGGCGAACGGTGCCGACGCCGGCCAGCCGTCGACCGGCATGCGGTAGTACAGCACCGCCGAGGTCACGCCGATCGATGCCAGCCACTGCGCCATCGGCCGCGCCGCGGTGCCGACCTGGATGCGGAAGTAACCACCGCCGCCGAGGATCAGCACGGCGGTGCCGTTGGGATTCGCCGGCCGGTGGATCTCGAGGCGCGGTTGCGAGACACGGGTGACCGCGCCCATCGAACTACCTTCGTTGCCGACCAGTTCCGGGCCGCTGACGATCTGCGGCAGATGGCCGTCGGGCCACAGCGGCAGGGTCTGCGTGCCGGCCTGGGCATGTGCCAGGCCGGTGCAGGTTAGCAGGAGGCCGGCGATCAGGCCGGCCCAGCGGTGTCGTGTCGTCATGGGTCCCCTCCCAGGGCGTTGCGTGAATCGTTTCAAGCCGCGTGCGCGCCCTCAGTCCAGCGCGAGCACGTTGCGGTCGCCCGGGCCTGCGGCCGGATCGGGCGCAGCGGCGACCGGCAGCGGCTTGCCGTCGAGCGCGGCGGCCAGCTGGTCGCGGTCGAGCGCGCCTTCCCAGCGCGCGACGACCACGGTGGCGACGGCATTGCCGATGAAATTGGTGATCGAGCGGCACTCGCTCATGAAGCGGTCGATACCGAGGATCAGCGCCATGCCCGCGACCGGCACCGTCGGCACCACCGACAGCGTGGCGGCCAGCGTGATGAAGCCCGCACCGGTCACGCCGGCCGCGCCCTTGGAGCTGAGCATCGCGACCAGCAGCAGCGTGACTTGCTGCCACAGCGTGAGTTCGGTGTTGGTGGCCTGGGCGATGAACAGCGCGGCCAGCGTCATGTACAGGTTGGTGCCGTCGAGGTTGAACGAGTAACCGGTCGGCACGACCAGACCGACGACCGACTTCTGGCAGCCCGCCTTCTCCATCTTTTCCATCAGCGACGGCAGCGCGGATTCCGACGACGACGTGCCCAGCACCAGCAGCAGTTCGGCCTTCAGATAGCGGATCAACTTGAAGATCGAGAAGCCGCAGGCGCGCGACACCGCGCCCAGGATCACGAGCACGAACAGCGCCGCGCTGACGTAGAACGTGCCGACCAGCCACGCGAGGTTCGCCAGCGACGACAGGCCGTACTTGCCGATAGTGAAGGCGATCGCGCCGAACGCGCCGATCGGTGCGGCCTTCATCAGGATGTGCACCAGCTTGAACACCGGCACGGTCAGCGTTTCCAGGAACGACAGGATCGGCTTGCCCTTCTCGCCCACCAGCGCGAGCGCGATGCCGAACAGCACCGCGATGAAGAGCACCTGCAGGATGTTGCCGTCGACGAAGGCGCCGACCAGCGTGCCAGGAATGATGTCGAGCAGGAAACCGGTGAGCGTCATCTCGTGCGACTTCTGCACGTAGCCTTCGACCGCGGCGGTGTCGAGCGAGGCCGGATCGATGTTCATGCCCACGCCCGGCTGCACGACGTGCGCGACGACCATGCCGATCACCAGCGCCAGCGTGGAGAAGAACAGGAAGTAGGTCATCGCCTTGGCGAACACCCGGCCCACCGTGCGCAGATGGGTCATGCCGGCGATGCCGGTGACGATGGTCAGGAAGATCACCGGCGCGATGATCATCTTGACCAGCTTGATGAAGGCATCGCCGAGCGGCTTGAGCTGTTCGGCGAATGCCGGCTCGAAATGGCCGAGCAAGGCGCCCAGTGCGATCGCGATCAGCACCTGGACGTAGAGCTGGCGGTACCACGGCAGCCGCGGCGCGGCCGGAACATTGGAAGGCATGGCGTGCATGGGTGCGTACCGGGTGTGCGCATCCAGCGGATGTGGATGCAGGCGATGCGTTGTACGCGGGCGCGTCGACGCTGCCGATAGCGCATTGGTGTTAAAGGGCGCATTCCTAATCCTTTCGGATTAGCTCACGTGCCTGCGAGACGCTGCCGTCCTAGACTTCTCCGGTCGCGCGCCCGCGCGCGACCGCCCCCCACCGCAGCCGGCCGCCCCCGCGCCCGCCTGCCGCTTCCCCAAGGATTCCATGCGCAACGTTCTTCCCCCGCTTCTGGTGCTGTGCGCCTGCACCGCCGCCACGCCCGTTCTCGCCGCCGAAGGCGCACAGGCCTGGCCGCCGAAATTCACGTTCGCCGACGAGACCGAAGTCGCGCTCACCGGCAACTTCGCCTGGGACAGCGCGGACTTCGCGGGCCACCCGCGCCTCGAGGACAACGAGGGCCTGCGCCGCCGCGAGTTCGGCGCGACCGTCAAGAAGGCCGGCGTCTGGGACGCGATGGTCTACTTCGACTTCGAGTCCAAGAGCTGGCTCGACGTGTTCGTGCGGTTCGACAGCAAGCATTTCTTCGACCGTGATCTCGGCAAGCTGCGCATCGGCTACATGAAGGTGCCGGTGGGTCTGGAAGGCGTGACCAGCTCGCGCGCGGGCACGTTCATGGAACTGGCGTCGCCGATCCAGGCGATCTACCAGGGCCGCCGCACCGGTGTGGAGTGGACGCTCGAGCAGGACAAGGCGCTGTTCCAGGTCGGCGGCTACGGCGGTCAGGATCTGCAGGGCGACAACCCCGGCCAGACCTACGCCGCACGCGCCGCGTGGACGCCGCGCAAGGCCGCAGGCGACGTGCTGCACCTGGGCATCGCCGCGTCGCGCGAGAACCCGCAGGGCTGGACCGACGGCCGCGGCGTGCAGTTCGATCCGACGGCGCGCCTGCGTGCGCGTCCCGGCACCAACCTCACCGACGTGCGTCTGGTCGACACCGGCAGCCTGGCGCCGGTGAACCACATCCAGCGCACCGGTCTGGAAGGCATCTGGATCAACGGCCCGGTGTCGATGCAGGGCGAACTGCTGCGCGCCGACATTGCCCGCGACAACGGCCTGTCCGACTACACGGCCGAGGGCGGGTATCTCGCCGCGAGCTGGCTGTTGACCGGCGAAAGCCGCGTGTATTCGAGCGGCAACGTGGCCAACCCGAAGCCGGCCAACGGCTACGGCGCGGTGGAACTGGCCGCGCGCTACAGCACGCTCGATCTCGACGACGGCCCGGTCAACGGTGGCCGCCAGCACGACTGGACCTTCGGCGCGAACTGGTACCTCACCCCGTACGTGAAGCTGCAGGCCAACTACGTGCGCGCCAACGCCACCCGCAACGGCGCGACCAGCCGTCCGGAGATCGTGGAAGTGCGCGCACAGGTGCACTTCTGATCGTGCGCGGACGCCGCGCCCCTGCGGCGTCCGCGATGCCTGGCGCCTGAGTCCGCGCGATGCGTACGCAACCGCGCCTGCGACGCCTGCTGCTGACCGTGCTGATCGCCTGCGGCGGGCTCGTGCTCGTCGCCGGCCTCGGCTATCGCGAAGGGTCCCGCCGCGCGCTCGACGCGCAATCGGCGCAGGCCGCACAACAGCTCGACCTGCAGGCGCAGGCGCTCAACCAGCGCATCGAACGCTACCGCGCCCTGCCCCAGGTATTGGCGCTGGATCCCGACCTGCGCGCCGCCGTGGCCGCACCCGTCGATGCCGACACCCAGGCGCGGCTCAACCAGCGCCTCGAAGAAGCCAACCGCACCACGCGCGCGTCGACGCTGACGCTGATCGATGCACGCGGCATCGCGATCGCGGCGAGCAACTGGCGCGATGCCGGCAGCAATGTCGGCGAGGACTACGCGTTCCGCCCCTACGTGCAGCAGGCGCTGCGCGATGGCCGTGGACGCTTCTACGGCATCGGCGTGACCACGTCGGTGCCCGGCTATTTCCTGTCCGAAGCCTTGCGCGACGATGCCGGCCGCGCGGTCGGCGTGATCGCGATCAAGATCGAACTGGCGGCGATCGAACAGACCTGGCCCGACGACGGCGATCTGGTGCTGGCCAGCGATGCGCACGACGTGGTGTTCCTCGCCAGCCGCGCGGCATGGCGCTATCGCGTGCTCGCGCCGCTGGATGCCGAGGCCCGGCAGGAACTCGTGGCCACGCGCCAGTACGAAGGCGAGCAGCTGCGCGCGTATGCCGGCCAGGTGCTGCGCAATGCCGGCGCGCACGGCGCGGTGGTGCGCGTCGACATGCCGGCGATGCCGGGCACGTGGCTGTGGCAGCGCGCGCCGGTCGCCGATACCGACTGGACCCTGCATCTGCTGCACGACGCCGCGCCGATCGCCGCTGCGGGACGCGAGTGGGCGACGATCGCCGGCGTGTCGTGGGCGGCACTGGTGTTCCTCACCCTGTTCCTGCAGCAGCGCGTGCGCTTGGGTGCGCTGCGCCGGCGCAGCCGCGACGAACTCGAAACCCTGGTGCGGCATCACGCCGAAGAACTGCGCAGCGCCCGCGATGGTCTGGTCGCCGCGGCGCAGGAAGCCGACACCGGCCTGAGCCGGCGACTGGCGCATCTGCCGCAGGGCGTGGTGATCATCGACGCGGCGCTGTGCATCGTCGCGTGGAATGCGCGCTACATCGAACTGTTCCGCTTCCCGCCGGATCTGGTGCGCGTGGGCACGCCGATCGAAGAGGTGTTCCGCTACAACGCACGTCGCGGGCTGCTGGGTCCGGGCCCGGTGGAAGAGGCGATCGAACGTCGCCTCGAACATCTGCGCAGCGGCAAGCCGCACATGCGCGAGAGCGAGAAGTACGACGGCACGGTGCTGGAAATCCGCGGCAACCCGCTGCCCGACGGCGGCTTCGTGACCAGCTACGCCGACATCACCACCTACAAGACCACCGCACGCGAACTGCGCACGCTGGCCGACGCGCTGGAACGCCGTATCGCCGAGCGCACCGCCGATCTCGAGCAGGCACGCGCCGAGGCCGAAGCCGCGAACCGCTACAAGGGCCGCTTCGCTGCCGCCGCGGTGCACGACCTGCTGCAGCCGCTCAATGCCGCACGCATGTTCGCCGCCGGCCTGCGCGCACGCCTGCGCGACGACGAGACGCGACGCCTCGCCGACAACATCGACGGCGCGCTGTCGGCGCAGGACGGCATTCTCGCCAGCCTGCTCGACATCTCGCGCCTGGAAACCGGCACGTTGCGCACCGACATCCGCGAAGTCGCGCTCGGTCCGCTGCTCGACGGGCTGGCACGCGAGACCGGCGTGCTCGCGCAGGCACGCGGCCTGCGCTTCGATCACGTGCCCACGCGCGCCTGGGTGCGCAGCGATGCGACGCTGCTGCGGCGGCTGGTGCAGAACTTCCTGTCGAACGCGGTGCGCTACACCGCGCGCGGCCGCATCGTGCTGGGCGTGCGTCGCGATGGTGACCGCCTGTGGATCGAAGTCCACGACACCGGCCCCGGCATTCCGCCGAACCGGCAGCGCGAGATTTTCGAGGAATTCCGCCGTCTTGACGACGGCAATGCCGGTGACCGCGGTGCGGGCCTGGGGCTGGCGATCGTCGATCGCATCGCACGCCTGCTCGGTCACCGCATCGATCTGCGCTCGCGTCCCGGCGCCGGCAGCGTGTTCCGCGTCTGCGTGCCGCTGACCGACGCACCCGCGCAGCCGGTCGTCGAACCCGTGGCACCACGCGTGCCTGCCGAAGACGACGCCCCGCTGCGCGGCTGCCGCGTCTGGGTCGTCGACGACGATCCGCAGACCTGCGCCGCGACGCGGCAGCTGCTGGAGCGCTGGGACTGCGAGGTCCCGCTCGCCGACGGCCCGCACGCCGCGCTGGCCGCGGCCGTGCGCGGCGAGGCGCCGGACCTCGTGCTGCTCGACGTGCGCATGGGCGAACACCACGGCCCGAGCCTGTTCGAAACGCTGTGCGACCGCTGGAGCGCGGTGCCGCTGGCGATCCTGGTCACCGGCGAATCCGACCCCGCCCTGCGCGCGCAGGCGCGCGATGCGGGCCAGGGATTTCTGCCGAAACCGGTGCGGCCGCCGGCGTTGCGGGCGCTGATGATGCAGATGCGGTTGCGGGGGTATTGAGGCAGATCAGCTCCCTCCCCCGCGTGCGGGGGAGGGCTGGGGTGGGGGCGAACCGTCCACTCGCGGAATGTCAGAACTCTCACGGTTGCTTGCGCGCGCGAATCGTCATGCATGCGCACTGACTGATTGCCCCCACCCAACCCTCCCCCGCATGCGGGGGAGGGCTTCAAAACTACGCCTCGTCCTCCCGCTCCAACGCCTTCACCAGCACCGCGGCCTGCGTGCGGCTGTGGCATTCGAGCTTCTTGAGGATCGCAGTGACGTGCACCTTGACGGTGTTCTCGGCCAGGCCGAGCTGATGCGCGATCTGCTTGTTGAGCAGGCCGTCGGCGATGCCCAGCAGCACGCGGAATTGCTGCGGGGTGAGCTGGGCGAGACGCGAGGCGAGCTGCGCGTCCTCTTCGGAACGCTCCGCGGTCAGCGGCGGGAACCAGCTGCCGCCGTCGAGCACGTTCGCCACCGCCTGGCCGATGGACTCGGCCGGCGCCGATTTCGAAATGAAGCCCGAGGCGCCGAACTGCTGCACGCGGCGCACGGTGCGCGGGTGGTCGTTGGACGAGATCACCACGACCGGCAGTTCCGGCCGCTCGCCGCGCAGCCAGACCAATGACGACAGCCCGCGCGCGCCGGGCATCGTCAGATCCAGCAGCACCAGTTCGATGTCCGGGTGCGCGTCGAGCGCGGGTTCGAGGGCCGATGCGGTGGCGGCTTCGATCACGCGGATCTGGCCGAGGCTGTCGCGCAGCGCATGCAGTACGGCGGCGCGCAGCAGCGGGTGATCGTCGGCGACGAGGATGGTGGGAGCGGCGTCCATGGCGTGCAGTCTGGCATGGACGGCGGAATGCGACGCCGGTCACGCTGGCATGGAATTCGCAGGCACACTATGCAAAGGGGGAACACCGATTGCGTAACCGAGCCGTCGCCAGCGCGCGCCGTGCGTGCCAGCCAGTGTGTGTCGATGCGTGCAGCGTCGGCAGGGCGGGCCGTGCGCGCAGTCTGACAACGCGCCTGCTGGGCGCGACGCTGCTGGCGTGCGCGTCGTTCACCGTCTCGGCGCAGGTGCCCGACCCGGTCGACGATCCGCCGCTGAGCCTGGAGATGTACGGGCTCGACGAAGGCCTGTCGCAGCTGACGGTCTCGGCGATGACCGGCGACGACCAGGGCTTCCTGTGGGTCGCCACGCAGGACGGTCTCAACCGCTTCGACGGCCACCGTTTCCGCGCGTACCGCAACCTGCCCGACCAGCCGGTCGGCGGCGCGAATCTGGTCAGCAGCAGCATCGACAGTCTCGCCTTCGAGCCGCAGCGCACGCGCATGTGGCTGGGCACGAACGACGCCGGTCTGGAGGTCGTGCACCTGCCGACGTGGACGCAGCGCCGGCTCGGCGTCGACGACGGGCTGTCGCATGCGCGCGTGGTGCGCATCCTGCTCGATCCCGCGGGCGGTGCGTGGCTGGGGACCGAGGCCGGCGTGGATCACGTCGACGCGGAGATCCGCGGTGCACGCCGGCTGGGCGCGACCGGCGAGATCGTCGGCCTCGCGTGGTCGGTGGCGCGCAAGCGTCCCGTGGCGCTCGATGCCGCGTGCGGCCTGTGGTCGGTCGAGGCAGACGGCCTGGTGCGGTTGCCGGCCTTGCCCGGCGCGAAGCGGTGCGTGTCCCTGCAGGCCGGCCGCGAGGGCCTGTGGGTGCTCGCCGCCGACGCCGGCCTGTTCCGGCTCGATACCGCGGCGCGCCTGCAACGGCACTGGTCGCTGGCCGCGCTCGGCGTGTCCAGCGTCGACGCGACCGCGATGATCCGGCTCGAGGACGGCCGCGTGCTGACCGGTTACGGCAACGGCGCGGTGGTGCAGCTCGCACCCGGCAGCGACCGGCCGCGACGCCTGCGCTTCGACAATCCACCGCGCAGCGCGATCACCAGCTTCCACCAGGGCGAGACCGGTGCGTGGTGGATCGGCACCTATACCTCGGGCCTGTATCGCGTGCGGCCGCTGGCCTCGGTGATCCGTCACGACGGCGCGGGCGTCGGCACGATGGACGACTGGGACAGCCACAGCGTCCGCGCGATCCGCCGCGACGGCGCGCGCATGCTGATCGGCACCGACAGCGGCCTGCGCATGCGCGACGGCCCGCGTGCGGACTGGCGCCCGGTTCCCGGACTCGCGGATCTGTCGGTACGTGCGATCGAACCCGCGCGCGACGGTGGCTGGTGGATCGGCACCCAGGTCGGCCTGCGCCGTCTGCATGCCGACGGCCGCGTCGATGCGCTCGACGGCCTGCCCGATGCACGCATCGACGCCCTGCTCGCCGAAGACGACACGCTGTGGATCGGCACGCGCAGCGGCGTGATGCAGCTGCGCGACGGACGCATCGACGCCGATCCGCGCTTCGCCGCGATCGCCGGCGACGTGGTGACGGTGCTCCACCGCGACCAGGACGGCAGCCTGTGGATCGGCACCAATACGCGCGGGCTGTGGCGGCTGCACGACGGCGTGTTCGCGCAGGTCCAACCCGCCGGCGCGGGCATGCACCGCTCGGTGTGGGCGATCCATGGCGACGCGGACGCGATCTGGGTCGGCGCGTTCGCCGCCGGCCTGTACCGCATCGATCGCGCGACCGGGGTGTCGTCGGTGCTGACCGAGCGCGACGGCCTGACCAACAACGTGATCTACCGGATCCTGCCCGACATCGGCGGGCGCCTGTGGCTGAGCACCAATCTCGGCCTGAGCGTCTACGACCCCGAGAGCGGCATCGTGCAGAACCTCGGCCGCCGCGACGGGCTGCGCAACCAGGAATACAACAGCGGTTCGGCATTCAGCGGCCGCGACGGCCTGCTTTACTTCGGCGGCACGATGGGCGTGGACGTGATCGCGCCGATGCAGCTGCCGCGGCGCAGCGCGCCCGCGCATCCGGTGCTGACCAGCCTGCAGCTGCTGAGCCGCCAGTCCGACACCGACGCGCGCAGCGGCACCGAGACCGACATCGTCTACACGCCCGGTATCGACCTGCGCGAAGAGGACAGCGTCTTCACCATCGGCATGACGGCGATCGATTTCCTGGCCCCGGCCGCCGCGCAGCTGCGCTATCGCGTCGACGGTCTGCACACCGGCTGGATCTATCCGCACCAGGCGCGCACCGAGTTCTCGCTCAACCATCTGCCGGCGGGCCACTACCGGCTGGAAGTGCAGGCCGCGGGTCGCGACGGCCAGTTCGGCGAATCGCGCGTGCTGACGATCGCGATGCCACCGCCGCCGTGGCGGCATCCGCTGGCCTACGTGCTGTACGCGGTGCTGGCGGCGCTGGCGGTGGCGTTCTTCGTGCGGCGCACGCGGCGCGCGGTGCAGCGCGAGCGCGAACGCGTCGAACTGCTCAACCGTACCGTCGCCGAGCGCACCGCGCAGCTGGAGCAGGCCAACCGGCAGCTGCAGCAGAGCAACGCCCAGCTCGACGCGGCCACGCGGCTCGATCCGCTGACCCAGGTGCCCAACCGTCGCGAGCTGCAGGAATGGCTGGCCCGCGAAGCCGTGCACGCGCCCGGCCGGCGCGGCTCGGACACGCTGTTCTTCTTCATGCTCGACATCGATGCGTTCAAGCGCATCAACGACGGCCACGGCCATCAGGCCGGCGACGAAGCGCTGGTGCAGTTCGCCGCGCGCATGCGCGCCCTGACCCGCGACGGCGATCTGCTGCTGCGCTGGGGCGGCGAGGAATTCATGCTCGTCGCACGGCTCGACGATGCCGATGCCGCCGCCGGGCTGGCCGAACGCATCCGCAGCACCGTCGCCGACACGCCGATCGCGCTCGCGCACGGCGCGTCGCTGCGCATGACCTGTTCGATCGGGTTCGCGCCGTGGCCGTTCTCGACCGCGTGGCCGACGCTCGGCGACTGGCAGCAGACCACCGCGATCGCCGACCGTTGCCTCTACGCCGCCAAGGACAGCGGCCGCAATGCCTGGGTGGGCCTGGTGCCGGGTCTCGATGCGGATCGACCGCGCCTGCAGGCCCTGCTGTCGGGCGCCGACCCGGTGACGCTCGGCGATGCGGTGCGGCTGCTGCATTCGACGGTGGCGCCGCCGCGGTTCGAGCGTTGACGCGAAGGCTTCGACGGGTTTCGCGTTGCGCTACCCATCCTGCGGTGCCGTGCGCACCTGCAACCGTTCACCGAATCCGGAGCGCTTCGCAGGCCGGGTAGCGCGCAGCGAAACCCATCACTGCATCCGATCGCCTACAACTGGTCGATCCGGATCCGGTTCGCGAACAGCGAGAACGCGAGCATGCCGGCCAGGCCGCCCGTGCGCTCCAGCCACGGCGGCAACCAGCGCGGCGGTGCGAGCGTGCCGTCGTCGAACAGCGGCGACAGCCGTCGCACGTCGTCGAGCGTCATCTTGCCGGCGAACAGATGCCGGCACAGCGGCAAACGCTGCGCGGCCAGGGCCTGACGGAAGAAGGTGTGCACATCGATCAGGCCGCGCAGATACACCGCATCCTTGGTGAAGGCATGCCCGCCGGTCAGCGGCACGCCGCGGAACACGCGCTGCGCAGACGCGAAGCTTTCCGCCGCCGGTTGTCCCGCGTGGTGGAAGTAGTCGAATACCTGCAGGAAATCCGCGCCGTCGAGTGCACGCGCGATCGCCTCGATGCGCAGGCTCACGCGTTTCATCCGGTCGATGTCGATGCTGCCGGTGATCTGCTCGGCGAACACCGCCAGTCCTTCCTGCGTGCAGGTCGTGCGTGGCGACGACATCGCCAGACTCGGCAGCAGCGGTTGCTCGCGGCCGTTGAGCGCGGTCAGCGAATGCACGAAGGCCTCGTGCTGCAGCAGTTGTTCGCGGTCGTGGATCGAATAGCGCGCGTCGCTGCGCAGTCGCAGGCGATAGGCGCCGGCAGCGGCCTTGGCGATCATGCCCGGATCGAGTTCCACCGCGACCACGCGCGTGCCGAAGTACACGTCGAGATCGGCCTGCAGCTGCGTCTGCAGCGTGGCGGCGTCGAGCGTGGGATGTTCGACATCGGCGAGCAGGCCGGGATCGAGTTCGTCGGCGATGTGGATGAAGTGTCGCGCGGCATCGCAGGTCGTCAGTGCACCGCCGGGCAGCGCCGCATCCGGGCGCCCGTAGAGTGCGATCGCGTGTTCGCCGGCGGCTGCGGTGCCGAGCGATTCCAGCAGCTGCGCGGCCGCGTCCCAGGCCTGCGTCGATTCGACGATGTAGGCGCCGAGCGGATGATCCGGATCGGCAGCCGCGCCGATCGCGGCGAGTTCGCGGCGGGTGTCATCGAACTCCAGCACCGGATACGCGATCTCCGGCATCTCCCGGCGTCCGGCCGCGAACGCGGACAGGAAGCGCTGCTGCGCACCGGACGGCCAGCTCGCCAGACTCAGCACCCGGATCCCGCGCGCAGCCACGACCATGCGCGCATCGAGCGCCGCGTGATGGGCGATGGCAGCGTGATGGGCGATGGCGTCGGGCATCGGAGACTCCGGCAGGCGGTCTGTTCACGCTAGCGGATTGGGGCAGGGGACTCAAAGCTGCGTATGCGCCGGCTTCGAGAGGCACCGCACGCCGGGAACGTTCAAAAGCGCCGCGCTTCGGACGGTTCCTGCGACTGGCCTCCCTCACCCCAACCCCTCTCCCAGAGGGAGAGGGGCTCAAAAAAGCAGGTCGTCGCGCGATCTAGCCCCTCTCCCCATGGGAGAGGGGTTGGGGTGAGGGCCGACGCCGTCGCGATGCTTCAGAAACGAAGCAATCAGAGCGCCGAAACGCCCTACTCCTCCTTCGTCCAATGCGACCCGCGCTTCGCCGGCTTCACCCCCGGACGCCCGCCCGTCTTCGCGCCCGGTTTCTTTCCCGACGGCCGACTCTCCACCTTCTGCGCCATCCGCGTCGCGAGCTGCCCCGCGGCGCCGGCGAGCTCGTCGCGGAGTTTCAGGTAACTGCCCAGGCGCCCCGGATCGAGCGTGCCAGCATCGACAGCGTCCCACACCGCGCAGCCCGGTTCGTCGCCGTGCGTGCAGTCGCGGAAGCGGCATTGGGTCGCGATCGCCTCGACGTCGGCGAATCCGCCTTCCGACAGATCCTCCTCGCCGGTCGGCTTGAGTTCGCGCATGCCGGGCGTATCGATCAGGCAGGCGCCCGACGGCAGCGGAATCAGCGCGCGATGGGTCGTGGTGTGGCGGCCGCGGTCGTCGGTTTCGCGCACGGCGGCGGTCTTCATGCGTTCGACGCCGAGCAGGCTGTTGGTCAGCGTGGACTTGCCCGCGCCGGAACTGCCGACCAGCACCGCGGTCATGCCGGGGCCGAGCCAGCGGTGCAGCACCGCGGCGCTGCCCGGATCGCGCGCATTGACCGGCACCACGGCGACGCCCAGCCCGGCGATCTCGGTCAGCGCAGCCACCGCGGCGGCGATGTCGGCTTCGGGCTTGTCGGCCTTGGTCAGCACGATCACCGGCGTGCCGCCGCCCTGCACCAGCAGCAGATAGCGCTCGATGCGGCGCGGATTGAAGTCGGCATCGAGACCGCAGACCACCAGCACGGTGTCGATGTTCGCGGCAATCAGCTGCTGCTTGTAGTGCTCGCCGGCGGCGGCGCGCTTGATCGCGCTGCGCCGGGGCAGCATCGCGACAATGCGCTGGCCGTCCTCGACCAGCACCCAGTCGCCGACCGCAGCGCGGTCCTCGGGCGCGATCGTGCCCTTGCGGTAACCGCTGCGGCGCAACCAGTCGGGCAGCGATTCGACCGCGATCGCCTCGCCCGGCGCACCGGCGACGAGATAACCGGAGCGGTGCTGCTCGACCACGCGCATCGGCCGGGCCTGTGCATGCGTGGCCATGACCTCGGCCCAAGGACCCGACGGCGTACCGTCGAAGGGCCAGCCGATCGCGCGCAGCGCGGTGTTCGGGGGACTTGGATCGGCGGGGTTCAAGCGCTGCGTCGGGCGGTCGTCATGCCGCGGATTCTACGGGCGCCAGGCGTGCAGGCGCGAACCGGCGGGGCCTGCCACTCATCGGCCCGGGCCGCATTCACCCGGCTTTTCCGCTAGCATCGCGCGACATTCCCGCGCCGAGCGCCGCCGATGTCCGCCCCCCTGAAAACCCGTGAACGCCTGACCGAAGTCCGTTACGAGATCCGTGGCGAGCTCGCGCGGCGCGCGCGGGAGCTCGAAGGCCAGGGCCGCACGCTGATCAAGCTCAACATCGGCAATCCCGGCGCGTTCGGCTTCCGCGCGCCGGATCACCTGCAGCGCGCGATCGCCGAACGCATCCACGACACCGATCCCTACACCCACCAGCAGGGCCTGCCGGCGGCGCGCGAAACGATCGCCGCGTTCCATGCCGCGCGCGGCACGCAGGACGTGTCGGCCGATCGCGTGTTCGTCGGCAACGGGGTGAGCGAGCTGATCGACATCGCGCTGCGCGCGCTGCTCAATCCCGGCGACGAAGTGCTGGTGCCCTCGCCCGACTATCCGCTGTGGTCGGCGGCGACGATCCTCAACGACGGTCGTCCGGTGTTCTACCAGTGCAAGGAGAGCAACGGCTTCCTGCCCGATCCCGACGCACTCGAAGCGCTGGTCTCGCCGCGCACGCGCGCGATCGTGCTGATCAATCCGAACAATCCGACCGGCGCGGTGTATCCGCGCGCCCTGCTCGAGCGCATCGTCGCGATCGCCGCCAAGCACGAGCTGCTGCTGCTGTGCGACGAGATCTACGACGGCATCACCTACGACGACGCGCCGTTCGAGCCGATCGCGCCGATCGCCGGCGACGTGCCCTGCGTGTCGTTCGGTGGCCTGTCGAAGGTGCACCGCGCCTGCGGCTGGCGCGTGGGCTGGGCGGTGCTGTCGGGCGACGAGGCGCGCAGTCGCGACTTCCGCAATGCGATGGACCTGCTCGGTGCGCTGCGCCTGTGCGCGAACGTGCCGGGCCAGTTCGCGATCGAAGCCGCATTGACCGGCATCGACACGATCAGCGCGCTGTGCGCGCCCGGTGGCCGTCTGCACGAGGCACGCCGCGCGGTGGTCGAGGCCTGCGACGCGAGCCCCTACCTGCGCCTCGTCGCGCCGGCCGGTGCGCTGTACGCGTTCCCCGGCATCGCCGAGGAATTCAGCCAGGGCTTCGACGACCACGCATTCGCGCTCGAACTGATGGAAGCCGAAGGTGTGCTGGTGGTGCCGGGCAACAGCTTCAACGTGCCCTATCGCAACCATTTCCGCGTGACCCTGCTGCCCGAGCCCGCCCAGCTGCGCGAGGTGTTCGCGCGCATCCATCGCGTGCTGGAACGGCAGATCACCGACGCCCGCAAGGTCGTGCCGCTGGCCAAGCGCCAGGCCCGCGTCGCCGGATGACCGCGCCGCGCCGCTATCTCGCGCTCGGCGACAGCTACACGATCGGCGAAGGCATCGCCGCCGAAGACCGCTGGCCGGTGCAGCTGGCCGATGCGCTGCGCGGCGACGGCATCGCGCTCGACGCGCCCGAGATCATCGCGACCACCGGCTGGACGACCGACGAACTCGACGCGGCGATCGATGCCGCGGCGCCGGTCGGGCCCTTCGATTTGGTGAGCCTGCTGATCGGCGTCAACGACCAGTACCGCGGCCGCGATGTCGCGCTGTACGGCCCGGCGTTCTCGGCACTGCTGGCACGCGCGATCGGCTACGCCGGCGGCGATGCGGCGCGTGTGTTCGTACTCGCGATTCCGGACTGGGGCGTCACGCCGTTCGGTGCGCATTCGGGGCGCGACGTCGCCGCGATCGCGCGCGAACTCGACGCCTACAACGCGGCGGCTGCCGCGATCTGCGCCGCGCGCGGCGTCGCCTTCGTCGACATCGCAGCGGTCAGCCGCGCGCACGGCGGCGAGGCGGACATGCTCGCCGACGACGGCCTGCATCCCTCGGCTGCGCTGCATACCGAGTGGATGCAGCTGGCGTTGCCGGTCGCGCGCGGCTTATTGTCGCGGGCATGACTGCGACCACTTCCGACACCACGCCGCTCTCCACCGCACCGTATCCGCGCGAGGACGCCCGCAACATCGCGCGCGCGTTCCTGCCCAGGCACGTGCTGGGGAATCGCTACGACTACTACTACACGCTGACCAAGCTGCGCACCGATCCGCTGTATCCGGGCGTGCTGCAGGCGCTGCGCCCGACGACCGCGCCGGTGCTCGATCTGGGCTGCGGCCTGGGCCTGCTCGCGCATGCGCTGCGCGCGGACGGCCAGGCGCTGCCGTTCACCGGCGTCGACATCGACGCGGCCAAGATCCGCCGCGGCCGTGAGGTCGCCGCGCGCGCCGGACTCGCCGACGTGCAGCTCGACGTGCTCGATCTCGGCGTCGGCCTGCCGGCGCACCAGGGCAGCGTCGCCATCCTCGACGTGTTGCAGTACCTGTCGCCCGAACGCCAGCGCGAGCTGCTCGACAACGTGATCGCGATGCTGGTGCCGGGCGCGCGTCTGGTGATCCGCAGCGGCCTCGCCGACGACAGTTCGCGCAGTCGCACCACGCGCATCACCGACCGCCTCGCCAATTTCGCCGGCTGGATGCAGGAGCGGGCGAAGAGTTACCCGACCGCCGACGGCCTGCGCGGCCAGCTCGAAGGTGCCGGCCTGCAGACGACGCTGCGTCCGCTGTACGGCGACACGCCGTTCAACAACTGGTTGATCACCGGCATCCGCACGTGACCGCCCGCGACGGCCTGCCGCATGCGCCGATGCTGGCGCTCGACGATCCGTCGTGGACCACATTGCGTTGCGCGCAGGGCGATGCGCGCGGCATTCCCGCCCTGCTCGCGCAGCTCGACGGCGCGCGCGGAGACGACTGTCTCGGCGAACCGTGGCAATCGCTATGGGAATCGCTGTGCGACGAGGGCCGCGTGTTCTCCGCCTCGTTCGCCGCAGTCCCGCACATCGTCGCGATCCTCGCCGAGGCGCCGGAACGCGCGACGCCGAGTCACTTTCTGCTGCCTGCCAGCATCGAACTCGCCCGCGCCGCGCACGACGCGGAGATTCCGGCGCATCTGATCGACGGCTACGTCACCGCGTTGTCGCGCCTGCCGCTGCTCGCCGGTCTCGTCGCCGCGCCCGACTGGAGCGAACTGATGTGCAGCGCCGCGCTGGCCGCGACGGCAGCGGCCACGGGTCAACATGCGGTGGCGGAACTGCTGCTGGAGGCCGACGACATCGGCGCCGTGCTGGCCTGGTTACGGGCAGAGTGAGCCGGGTTCCGCGCTGATCGATGCCGTGTGCGACACCCATCGCGCATGGTCGCCTGTCTCGACTGATCGTCAGAGCGCCTGATCCGGCAACACCGCCCGCAATCCCTTCGCGTGCATCCGCGCGAGCACGCCTTCGACCATCGCGACATTGCGGCCATGCTTCGCGCCTTCGTGCAGCAGCACGATCGCACCGGGCGCGAGGTCGGCATCGATCCGCGTGACCACGTCCTCCACGTCCGCCTTCACCGCATCGAAGCCGCGCGCATTCCAGCCGACGCGCGCCAGTCCTGCATCCCGCAGCGGCGCGTGCACGAACGGATTGGTGTGACCGACGACCGAACGGAACCACACCGGCGCGTGACCGCTGATGCCGGTCAGCGTGCGCTGGGCGTCGAGAATCTCGCGCCGCATCCGCGCCGGTCCCAGCGCCCAGAACATCGCCTGCGGATGGGTCTGGCTGTGGTTGCCGATGCCGTGGCCGCGCGCGGCGATCGCACGCACGAGGTCCGGTCGCTCGGCAGCACGCGCACCGACCAGGAAGAACGTCGCCTTCGCGTCGTGCGCATCGAGCAGATCGAGCAGCGCGCGGGTGTCGTCGGACGGGCCGTCGTCGATCGTCAGCCACACCCCCTCGCCCGGCAGCCGGGTCAGCACCGGGCCGTACAGGCGCGATGCGGGCGCCAGCACGCCCCACAGGCACAGCCCGTGGCTGGCCAGCAGCAGCGGCAGGCCGATCGTCCAGCCCAGCTGCCACCAGACCAGTGCGATCAGCAGCTGCGAGGCGATCAGCAGCGGCAGCCACAGCTGCGGACGACGGGGCGGGCGATGCACGGACATGGCGCGCATGATGCCATCGGCACCGCCGCGCAACGCGGTGTTCCGGGCCCGCGGGCGGCGCTTGCGGGCTTGCATCGCAGGCCGCGCGGTACCATGTGGGTCGTTCCCGCACACCGGATCCATGCCATGTCCCTCGACCCCGCTCTCCGCACCCGCATCGAAACCCTGCTGCAGGGCAACCGGGCCGTGTTGTTCATGAAGGGCTCGCCGACGACCCCGCAGTGCGGCTTCTCCGCCAAAGCCATCTCCGCGCTGGAAGCGGTGGGCATCGACTACGCGACCGTCAACGTGCTCGAAGACGGCGAAATCCGCGAAGGCATCAAGGTCTACGGCGACTGGCCGACGATCCCGCAGCTCTACGTCGACGGCGAGCTCGTCGGCGGCAGCGACATCATCGAGCAGATGGTCGGCAGCGGTGAGCTGCACGGCCTATTCGGCGTCGCGCCGCCGGACCGCACGCCGCCGTCGATCTCGATCACCCCGGCCGCGCGCGAGATGATCGCCAAGGCCGTCGGCGACGCCGGTGGCGATTACGTGCTGCAGGTCGACATCGACGGCAACTTCCGCACCCGCCTGCAGCTCGCGCCGCGCAGCGCGTCGGCGATCATCGCCCAGGCCGACGGCATCGACGTGCAGTTCGACCTCGCCGGCGCACGCCGCGCCGAGGGCATGACGATCGACTTCGCCGACGACATCCGCGGCCGCGGTCTGGTCATCGACAACCCGAACGCGCCCAAGCCCGTGCAGGACATCAGCCCGGCCGACGCCAACGACCGCCTCGCCGCCGGCACGCTGACCCTCGTCGACGTGCGCCCGCCGGACGAACGCGCCACCGCCAGCGTCGCGCGCCCGTTCGAGGTGATCGACGGCGACGCGATCACCCGTCTGCAGCAGCTGCCCAAGGACACCCCGCTGGCGTTCCTGTGCCACCACGGCGGCCGCAGCCAGCAGGCGGCCGAGCATTTCCGCAACCAGGGCTTCACCCACCTCTACAACGTCGCCGGCGGCATCGATGCCTGGAGCGACAGCGTGGATGGCGGTGTGCCGAAGTACTGAGTCACGCGCTCGCGTGATGCATCGGAAGGCGGCCTGCGGGCCGCCTTTTTTTGTTGGCCGTTTTTGCCCGCTCGATGTCGCGACTGGGGGCTTGGCAGTTCTAGGGCCGCTGGCGCTTGCGGCTTTGTGTTTGCTCCTGGCTTGCTTTTTGGCTTTGTCTTTGTCTTTCGCTTTGGCTTTGGCTTTGGCGTTGGCTTTTTCTTTGGCTTTGGCTTTGGCTTTGGCTTTCAGTCGTTGACTTGAAGCGAGCCGTAGAGCGAGCCGAGCATCGCAGGGCGACGGGGTCGAAGAGCAGCCCATGTCTGAGCGCAGCGAGTTTGGGCCGCGTGCCCCGTCGCTCGAGAAGCGCAGGGGACCGCCGCGGCTGTATCGCGGCGGATCGCGTCCGGCGAAGACGGTTTTGCTTACTTTTGCCAAGACAAAAGTAAGCCGCGCGACAGCGCGGAAGCCCTGTCCTTGATCTTCGCCTCTTGGGCGATCGGGTTTATCGACGCCCAGTCCAACGATCTAAGCAAGGCAAAGCTGAAGGCTCGAAGCGAACAGCAAGTGCAGGGCTTTCGCCCGCTTCGCGTGCGAGTCCCTTTTGGATGGACCCAAAAGGAACCAAAAGGTCCCTTCGCCGGACGCGAGCCGACGCGATGGAGCCGCGTCGGTCCCCTCCGCGCCTCGCCTGACGCGGCACGCAGCCCAAACTCGCTGCGCTCAGACACGGGCTGCTCTTCGGCCACGCCAGGCTCCGGTGCTCGGCTCGCTTTACGGCTCGATTCGAGTCAAAGGCTGAAAGCCAAAGCCAAAGCCGAGTCCAAAGCCGGAGTCAGAGTCGGAGTCGGAGTCGGATCCAAAACAACACAGAAGCAGAATGGATTCCCGCGTTCGCGGGAATGACGGCGGTAAAGAAAACACCAAGGCACAAGCACAAGCAGAGGCAGAGGCAGAGGCAGAAAGCAAAGACAGAGAGAGAGAGAGACAAAGGCAAGAGCGCGACCGACGGCAGCGCCGGGATGACGTCAGCGGAAAGACCTCCGGCCCACGCCCCACCCCTCGCCCCGTACACTCGGCCGCTTCGGATCGAGAGGACGGGCATGCTGCCGGGCTGGGTACTGCTGCTGGTGTCGCTGGGCTATGCCGCGCTGCTGTTCGGCGTGGCCTGGTATGGCGACCGGCGTCCGTTGTCCCCGGATCGGCCGTGGCTGCGCACCGCGGTCTACAGCCTCGGCATGGCGGTGTACTGCTCGTCGTGGACGTTCTACGGCGCGGTGGGCACGGCGGCGCGGCAGGGGTTGGGGTATCTGCCGATCTATCTCGGGCCGCTGCTGTTGCTGCTGTTCGGCTGGCGCATCCTCGAGCGGCTGGCGCTGATCGCGCAGTCGCAGAACACGGTCTCGATCGCCGACTTCATCGCGTCGCGCTACGGCCGCTCGCAGCGGCTGGCGGCGATGGTCGCGCTGATCGCGCTGGTGGCCGCGGTGCCGTATCTGGCGTTGCAGTACAAGGCGGTGGCGATCAGCCTGGGCGTGCTCGGCGGGCCGGACGATCCGGTCACGCCGTTCGGCGATCCGGCGTTCTACGTCGCCGCATTGATGGCGCTGTTCGCGATCCTGTTCGGTACGCGCCAGGTCGATGCCACCGAGCATCGGCCCGGCATGATGCTGGCGGTCGCGCTGGAATCGCTGGTCAAGCTGGTCGCGCTGGTCGCGGTGGGCGTGTTCGCGATCGCGTGGTTCGACAGCAATGACCTGAAGCTCGTCGAGGCGACGCACGCACTGGTCGAGAACGCGCCGCCCAGCAGTTTCGTCGCGCAGTGTCTGCTCGCGTTCGCGGCGCTGATCTGTCTGCCGCGCCAGTTCCATGTGGCGATCGTCGAATGCGGCGACGTGCGCGACATCCGCCGCGCGCGCTGGCTGTTCGGCGGGTATCTGGTGATCATCTGCCTGATGGTGCTGCCGATCGCCAGCGCCGGCGTCGCGTTGTTCGGTCGCGACGGGCCGGTGGCGCCGGACAGCTTCGTGCTCGCGCTGCCGATGGCGATGAATGCCGATTCGCTGGCGCTGTTCGCCTACATCGGCGGCTTCTCGGCGGCGACCGGCATGGTGATCGTGTCCTCGGTCGCGCTGGCGACGATGGTCAGCAACGACCTGGTGATGCCGCTGCTGCTGCGCCGCGGCTATGCCGAACGCCACGGCGGCAACGTCGCGCGCACGGTGCTGTGGATCCGCCGCGTCGCGATCGTCCTGCTCGCCGCGCTCGCCTACGGCTATTACCGCGCCAGCGGCACCGAGACCACGCTGGCGGCATTCGGCCTGATGGCGTTCGCGGCCGTCGCGCAGTTCGCGCCGGCGCTGATCGGCGGTCTGTACTGGCGCGGCGCGAGCCGGCGTGGTGTGGAAGTGGGCCTGCTGATCGGCTTCGGGGTGTGGACCTACACGCTGCTGCTGCCGACGCTCACGCAGTCGGGCTGGCTCGATCCGCAGTGGCTGACGACCGGTCCGTTCGGCATCGACTGGCTGCGACCGCATGCACTGTTCGGACTCGCCGGCTGGGATCCGCTGACCCACGGCACGTTCTGGTCGCTGCTGCTCAACGTCGGCGCGCTGCTGCTGGTGTCGGCGCGCTGGCGGCCGACGCTCGACGAGCGCCTGCGCGCAGCGCCCTTCCTCGATCCGTATGCCGAGCGCCGCACGTTCGCGTCCGAGGACTGGAGCGGCAACGTCGGCATTCCCGACCTGCTGACGCTGACCGGCCGCATCGTCGGCGAACGCACCGCGCGCGCGGCCTTCGACGAACACGCGCAGGTGCAGGGCAAGCCGCTCGCGCTCAATGCGCCGGCCGATCGCACCTGGCTGCAGTTCACCGAACGCCAGCTTGCGGCAGCCGTTGGTGCATCGTCGGCACGCCTGCTGATGACCAGCGCGCTGAAGGGCTCGGGCATGGAGGTCGACGAGGTCGTCGCGATGCTCGACGAGGCCGGCCAGGAACTGCGCTTCAACCGCGAAGTCCTGTCGTCGACGCTGGAGAACATCGATCACGGGGTCAGCGTGGTCGACCGCACGATGCGGCTGGTCGCGTGGAACCGCAGCTACCAGCGCCTGTTCGGCTATCCCGACAACATGCTCTACGTCGGCCGTCCGGTCGCGGACCTGATCCGCTACAACGCCGAGCGCGGCGAGCTCGGGCCGCGCGATGTCATCGACATCGACACCGAGATCGACAAGCGCATCGCCTACATGCGCGCCGGTTCGCCGCACGTGTCCGAGCGCGTGCTCGGCAACGGCCAGGTCATCGAACTGCGCGGCCAGCCGTTACCGGGTGGCGGTTACGCGACCAGCTACAGCGACGTCACCGACTACAAGCGCGTGGAACGCGAACTGCGCGACATCAACGAGACGCTGGAACAGCGCGTCGCCGACCGCACGCGCGAGGCGGAAGCCGCGCAAGAGTCGCGCTCGCGCTTCCTCACCGCGGTCAGCCACGACGTGTTGCAGCCGCTCAATGCCGCGCGGCTGTTCACCTCGGCGCTGCGCGAAACCCAGGACGGCGCCGAGCAGAAGCATCTCGCCGAACGCGTTGACACCTCGCTGCGCGCGGCCGAGGAACTGCTCGACGGTCTGCTCGACGTCTCGCGCCTCGATGCCGGTGCGCTGAAGCCAGAGATCACCGATCTCGACGTGTCCGAACTGCTGCGCCAGCTCGCCGGCCAGTACGCGCCGATGGCCAAGGCCCGCAAGCTCGACATCCGCCTGCACGCACTGCCGATCGCGGTGCGCAGCGATCGCCGGCTGCTGCGCCGCGTGCTGCAGAACTTCCTCGCCAATGCGCTGCGCTACACGCGCACGGGGCGCATCGTGCTGTCGGCGCGGCGTCGCGGCGACCAGGTCGCGCTGCAGGTCTGGGACACGGGGCCGGGCATTCCCGAACACCACATGAGCCAGATCTACGACGAGTTCCATCGCTACGAACAGAACTTCGACTGGGACGGTCGCGGTCTGGGTCTGGGCCTGTCGATCTGCCAGCGCATCTCGCGCCTGCTCGGCCACACGCTCGATGCGCGCTCCAGCGTCGGCCGCGGCAGCATGTTCTCGATCACCGTGCCGCGCAGCGTCATGGCGACGCTGCCGCCGACCGCCGCGCCGGCGCCGCTGCACGACGAATCGCTGCACGGCCTGCGCGTGCTGTGCGTCGACAATGACGACGACATCCTCGCCGGCATGCGCGCATTGCTGCGGCGCTGGGGCGTGGAGCCGCTGTGCGCGAAGACCATCGACGAGGCGATCGCCTGCATGGACGAATCGCCGGACGTGATGCTGGTCGACTACCACCTGCACGACCGGCTCGACGGCCTCGACACGCTCGACGCGCTGCGCGGCATCGCGCCCGACGTGCCCGGCGCGCTGCTGACCGCCGACGGCAGCGACACGCTCAAGCAGACCGCACGCATCCGCGGCTATCGCGTGCTGACCAAGCCGGTCAAGCCGGCCTCGATGCGCGCCTTCCTCGGCGCCCAGCGGATGGCGGCGAGCCGACGCGCGGGCAGCTGACGGGCAGGCTCGCGCAGGCGCCGCCGGGCTGCACGTCACGCGCGTCACATGCCGATGCCTAGGATCGAGCGCTCCCGCCTGCCCGGATCCCCACCATGAGTTCCAACGAGAAGACCCCCAAGCCGCCGATGACCAAACGCCGCCGCGTGTTCCTGTTCGGCGCCGTGGTTGCCATCGTGGTGCTGCCGCTGATCATCTACATGGTGGCGATCGGAATCGGCGGGGGCGTGGAGTAAGCGCCACGCACTGGAACCGGCGCATTCGAAGATGGAGCATGCGATGCATGCGATCTGGTATTTCGACGTTGTCTCACCCTTCGCGTATCTGCAGTGGCGCCGGCTGAGACCACTGCTCGCGACGCACGACATCCGCCCGGTGCCGATCCTGTTCGCGGCGGTGCTGTCGGCGATCGGCAATCGCGGGCCGGCGGAGATTCCGGCCAAGCGCACCTTCACCTATCAGCACGTCGCGTGGCGCGCGCAACGGGACGGCATTGCGCTGGTGTTTCCGCCCGCGCATCCGTTCAACCCGATCGCGGCACTGCGCGCCGCGACCGCCGCCGATGCCGACCCCGATGTGATCGACGCGCTGTTCGCGCACATCTGGGCGCGGGGACAGCCCGGCGACAGCGTCGAAGCACTGGCGCCGGTGCTGGCCGCGGCGCAGCTCTCGCCTGCCGATGTCGAAGCGCCCACGGTCAAGTCACGCCTGCGCGCGAATACCGATGCGGCGATCGCCGTCGGCGTGTTCGGCGTGCCGACGCTGCGCGTCGGTGACGCACTGTTCTGGGGCGAGGACGCGCACGACTTCGCCCTCGCGGCGCTCGCCGATCCCGCCCTGCTCGACACGCCGGAGATGCAGCGCCTCGCGCAGCTGCCCGTCGGCGCCACGCGCGGCTGAGATGCGGGCCACGGCGCCGATCGCGTAAAGTGCCAGCGGGTGCGACGCGCGCCCGACCCGCGAACCGTCGGCACAGACGGGCGCCGGCCACGCGAAAGAAATGGGGAGGGCGCATGCGCATCGGAATCGTCGTCGACTCGGCCTGTGATCTGCCGCCGGAGTGGCTGGCTGCCCACGGCATCCATCTGTTGCCGGTGACGGTGAAGATCGGCCAGTCCGCCTTCGTGGACCTGCGCGACGAACGCGCGACGCTGGACTTCATCGAAAGCCACGTCACCGGCCGGCACACCGCCGAGACCTCGGCGTTTCCCGCCGATCAGATCAAGGCGCTGTTCCTCGAACAGCTGGTCATCGATTACGACTACGTGTTCTGCCTGACGGTCACGCGCCATCGCAGTCAGATCCACGACAACGCGACCCACGCGAGCTTCGCGATCCTCAACGAGTACAAGCCGATCCGCGCGCAGGCCGGTCGCACCACGCCATTCGCGCTGCGTATCGTTGATTCGCAGCAGGTGTTCGCCGGCCAGGGCATCCTGCCGGTCGAAGCCGTGCGCCTGCGCGATGCCGGCGCCAGCGCGCCGGAGATCCGCAGCCGTCTCGAATTCCTCGCCGAACGCAGCTACGCCTACATGGTGCCGCGCGATCTCGGCTACCTGCGTGCGCGCATCAAGCATCGCGGCGACAAGAGCGTGAGCCTGCTGGCCGCGTTGATCGGCGGCGCGCTCGACATCAAGCCGATCCTGCACTGCCACCGTGGTGACACCGGCCCGGTCGGCAAGGTGCGCGGGTTCGAACCCGCCGCCGAGAAACTGTTCGCCTTCGCCGTCGAGCGCGTGCGCGCCGGCCTGCTCACCCCGACGTTGTGCCTGAGCTACGGCGGCGAGCTCGACCAGATGCGCGCCCTGCCCGGCTACGCCGCACTCGTGGCTGCGTGCGAGGAACATCACGTCGAGCGCTTTGAAACGGTGATGAGCCTGACCGGCATGGTCAACGTGGGCTCGGGCTCGCTGACGCTGGGCTTCGCGGCACCGCCGCATACGTTCGCCTGACCCGCTCGTGCGCGGATCGCGCCGCGCGCGACGCGCCGATCGTCGCGCCGTGCGCCCCGCATGACGGATTTCTAACACGCCCGGTTGCTAGGCTGACGGCCTTCCCGTTTCACCGAATGGACGCCGCATGAGCACCCGCTATCTGATCCGACTGCCCGAACCCGAGCAGGCCCGCGCCTCGGGCGAACACGCCTTCCGTGCGCAGGGCGCCGCCGGCATCGCGGCCGAACTGCAGGACGCCCTGCGCGGCGACACGCTGTTCGCCCGCTGGCGCGACCAGCAGCCGGATCCGGACGAGGTCGATCCGTCGCTGGGCATCACCGATCCCGGTGCGCAGGTCAGCGGCGAAGACCGCGATCTCGGCGTCGATCTGGTCGTGAACACCTCGATTTCCAGCACCGTGCTCAAGCACCGCCTGCGCCTGCTCGCCGGCAGCGCCTGGGAACTGCGCGACGTCCGCGCCGGCTGAAGTGGCCGCGATGCCCACGCCGGTGCTCCTGTCCTGGAGCGGCGGCAAGGACGCGGCCTGGACGCTGCACGTCCTGCGACAGCGCCATGACGTCGAAGTCGTGGGGCTGGTCACGACGATCACCGAAGGATTCGAGCGCATCTCGATGCAGGGCATCCGCGTCGACGTGCTGCATGCACAGGCGCGCGCCGCGGGTCTGCCGGTGATCGAGGCGCGGATCCCGCAGGCTGCGGACAACACGATCTACGAGGCCGCATTCGCCGGCGCGCTGCACGCGGCGCGTACGCGCTGGCCTGCACTGCGCACGATCGCGTTCGGCGACCTGTTCCTCGACGACATCCGCGCGTGGCGGCAGGCGCAATGCGCGAAGCTGGACTGGGACGCGCTGTTTCCGCTGTTCGGCAGTGACACATCGACCCTCGCGCGCACGATGCAGCAGCAGGGCCTGTGCGCGGCCCTGTGCTGCGTCGACACCACGCAACTCGACGCGCGTTTCGCCGGCCACGTCTTCGACGGCACCCTGCTCGATGCGCTGCCGCCGCAGATCGACCCCTGCGGCGAGCATGGCGAGTTCCACACCTGTGTCTACGACGGCCCGATGTTCGCGGCGCCCCTTCCGCTGGTGCAGGGCGGGACCGTGCTGCGCGACGCGCGCTTCGCCTATACCGATTTCCGTCTGCGCGACTGAGCCACGGCGATCGGCGATCGGCGATCAGCGCGCCGGCGGCAACGCGTCGAGCACGCGCTGGCCACGGCCGGTGGTTTCCGGCAACAGGTGGGCGTCGGTCGCCACCAGCACGGTGCCGGGACGCAACCGCGGCAGCACGCGTTCGACGAATCCCGGTGGTACCTGCACGCCGGCCAGCAGAGTGGGATCGAGCGTCTGGCCGGCATCGGCCTCGCGGCCCGGGACCGCGATCGACTGCCATGCCGGCAGCTGGCCATCGGGCACGCCGTCCACATGCACCGGCAGCGTGCCGGCGCCCATGACATAGACATGGGTGCCTCGCGGCGCGGCCGCCGCCGGCACGACGATCCGTGCGCGTCCGACCTCGCGCCCGTCGGCGAGTGCGATCAGGCGCTGGTCGCTGCGGCTGAGCACCAGCGACAGCGGACCGGTTGTCGCGTCATCGGCGGTCCAGCGCCAGGGCTGACCGTCGTCGAGCGGCAAGGCGGCGATCGAAGCACCACTCGCGGGATCGACCGGCGCGAGCAGGCCGGGATGCACGGCATCGGCCGATGCGTGTCCGTCCTCGGCGATGACCACCGTCATACCCAGCGTCGTCGCAGCGAACAGACGACGCGCGAACTCGGTCGGCAGATGCACGCAGCCGTGCGATTCCGGATAGCCCGGCAGGCCGCCGGCATGCAACGCGACGCCGTCCCAGGTCAGCCGCTCCTGGTAAGGCATCGCGGCGTTGTTGTACTTGTTCGAGTGGTGGTCGCGATCCTTCTGCAGGATGGTGAACACGCCGGTCGGCGTCGCGTGCCCGGGCTTGCCGGTGCTGACCGTGGTCACCGCGATCCGCAGGCCATTGCGATAGACGTAGCCGCGCTGCTCATCGAGGCTGACGACCATCACCATCGGACCGAGTGCGGGATCGTCGCCCGCCCAGATCCACGCGCCGGGCTTCAGCGCTTCAGGCGGCGTGTCGACCGCGCTCGACTGCGGCGCGCCCCAGGACGGCACCGCGGTCGCAGCGCCTGCCGCGAACGGTGCGCACAGCAGGCAGAGCCAGCACAGCAGCCACATCCTTCGTATCGACATCGTCTTCGCCCCGGAACGCATGTAGCGCGACGCTAGCACGCAGCGTGATGCGCTACGTGGCCGCAGGTGCCAGTCCGCTCACTGCTGCGACCAGTCGGCGCGCGACAGCCACAGCACGCGGCAGTCGTCCTCGCCGAACCGCCACGGCCCCTGATCGACGAAGCCCAGACGCGCGTACAGCGCGCGCGCCCGCACGTTCGACATGAGTGGATCGAGCAGCACGCCGGCGATATCGGGCACCGAGAAGGCGCGCGTCAGCGCCGCCTCGAGCATGCGGGTGCCATGGCCCTGGCCCAGTGCGTCGGCCTCGCCGATCCAGAGGTCGATCGCGCGCGAGACCCGGGCGGGATGGTCGGGATGCGCCGCCAGCCAGTCGGCCCAGTAGGCGTCGTCGGCGCGCACGGGATCGGCGATTTCCATGAAGCCGATCGGACGGCCGTCGACTTCGGCGATCAGCTGCGAGCGCCAGTCGGGCCGGCGCAGCAGTTCCGTCTCCCAGGCCCAGTCGTCATTGGGATCGGCATCGACGACCTGCGGCGCCTCGTCCCAGCGCCGCAGCAGCGCGAGATCGTCGATCGTCGCCTCGCGCAGCTGCAGTGTGGCCATCGTCAGACGTGCAGCGCCTTGGCGTGATGCGCGATGTGCGCGCCGATGAAGCTCTGGATGAAGTAGTAGCTGTGGTCGTAGCCCGGCTGCAGGCGCAGTTCGATCGGATGACCGGCGGCCTCGCACGCGGCCTGCAGCAGCTGCGGCTTGAGCTGGCCATCGAGGAACTCGTCGGCATCGCCCTGATCGATCAGCAACGGCAGGCGCTCGGTCGCATGTGCCACGAGCGCCGTCGCGTCGTAGGCGCGCCACGCGGCGCGGTCGTCGCCGAGGTACGCACCGAAGGCTTTCTCGCCCCACGGCACCTGGCTCGGCGCGACGATCGGCGAGAACGCCGACACGCTGCGATAGCGCCCCGGATTCTTCAGCGCGATCACCAGCGCGCCGTGGCCGCCCATCGAATGACCGCTGATCGCACGCGCGCCGTTCGCCGGCAGTTCGGCCTCGACCAGCGCCGGCAGTTCTTTCACGACGTAGTCGTACATCCGGTAGCGCGTTGCCCAGGGCGACTGCGTCGCATCGACGTAGAAGCCCGCGCCCTTGCCGAGGTCGTAGCCGTCGGCATCGGCGACGTCGTCGCCGCGCGGGCTGGTGTCGGGCGCGACGAGGATCACGCCGTGCTCGGCCGCATAGCGCTGCGCGCCGGCCTTGGTGATGAAGTTCTGCTCGTTGCAGGTCAGGCCCGACAGCCAGTACAGCACCGGCAGCTTCGCGTGCTCGGCCTGCGGCGGCAGATAGACCGCGAAGCGCATCGTGCAGCCGAGCGTCTTCGAGGCGTGCTCGTAGACGTCCTGCCAGCCGCCGAAGCAGGCGCGGTGTTCGACGCGCTCGAGTGCCACGTCAGCGGCCGCCCTGCGGCAGACGGATCTCGAAGGTCTTGAGCACCTGCGGATCGCCCTTGCCTTCGATACGACCGGCCTGCACCAGCGCGCGGATGCGGATCGTGTAGAGCACTTCCGGCAGTTCCTCGTGCTCGTCGGGCGCGGCGATCATCACGCCGGAGGCGATGAAGCCCGCCTTCTTCCAGCTGCTGTCGAGCGCCGACAGGATGGACTGGTCGATCTGTTCGAGATCACCGTCGTCCAGCTGCGCGATCGCATCGCGCTGTTCCTGTTCGAGGTCGAGATGTTCGATCGCCGCTTCGAGCGCGATCATGTCCATGAAATCAGTCATCAGTAGTGCACCACGGAGCGGATGGATTTGCCTTCGTGCATCAGGTCGAAGGCGTCGTTGATGGCGTCGAGACCCATGGTATGGGTGACGAAGGGCGCGAGCTCGATGTCGCCCCTCATCGCGTCTTCGACCATGCCCGGCAGTTGGGTCCGACCCTTGACGCCACCGAACGCGGTGCCGAGCCATTTGCGGCCGGTGACCAGCTGGAACGGGCGTGTGGAGATTTCCTGGCCCGAACCGGCGACGCCGATGATGACCGACTGGCCCCAGCCACGGTGCGCGCATTCGAGCGCGGCGCGCATCACGTTGACGTTGCCGATGCACTCGAAGGAATGGTCGACGCCCCAGGTCGTCATCTCGACGATGACCTGCTGGATCGGCTTGTCGAAATCCTTCGGGTTGATGCAGTCGGTAGCGCCGAATTCCTTCGCCAGCTCGAACTTCGACGGGTTGGTGTCGACGGCGATGATGCGGCCGGCTTTGGCCTGGCGCGCGCCCTGGATCACCGCCAGACCGATGCCGCCCAGACCGAACACGGCGACGCTGTCGCCTGCCTGCACCTTGGCGGTGTTGTGCACCGCGCCGATGCCGGTCGTCACGCCGCACCCGAGCAAACAGACGTGCTCGGGATTCGCCTCCGGGTTGATCTTGGCCAGCGAAACTTCGGCGACCACGGTGTACTCGCTGAAGGTCGAGCAGCCCATGTAGTGATAGACCGGCTCGCCGTTGTACGAGAAGCGCGTGGTGCCGTCGGGCATCACCCCCTTGCCCTGCGTGGCGCGCACGGCGACGCACAGATTGGTCTTGCCGCTCTTGCAGAACAGGCACTCGCCGCATTCGGCGGTGTAGAGCGGGATCACGTGGTCGCCCGGCTTCACCGAGGTCACGCCTTCGCCCACTTCGACGACGATGCCTGCGCCCTCATGGCCCAGCACGGCCGGGAACAGGCCTTCGGGATCGTCGCCCGACAGCGTGAACGCGTCGGTGTGGCAGACGCCGGTATGGGTGATCTTCACCAGCACTTCGCCGGCCTGCGGCGGCGCGACGTCGATCTCGACGATCTTCAGGGGTTCGCCCGCGGCGAACGCAACGGCGGCACGTGACTTCATGATGGACTCCCGGAAAACGAGGCTTACTTGAGATAGGTCCGTACCAGGGCGACGGCATCGTCGACGCTGGCGCGGCGGTGTTCGGGCGAGCCGGCCGGCTGGCCGAGTTCCTCGCGCAGATGGCTTTCGAGTACGCCGGACATCAGCCCGTTGACCGCACCGCGCAGCGCGGCGAGCTGCTGCAGCACGGGGCCGCAGTCGGCGCCGGCTTCGAGCGCACGCTCGAGCGCGTCGAGCTGCCCGCGCATGCGACGCACGCGCAGCAGGACACGCTTCTTCTCTTCGGGCGAATGCGGCATGGCAGCGTCGTCTCGATACTCTGGGGGAGTATACGACGTCTGCACTGAACCGTCAGCGTTCCAGCACGTGCACCGACAGGCCGCGGCGCTTGGCTTCGCGTTTCGCGCGCGCCGCGCTGGACGCGATGTCCTCGGCGCCGCTGCGCTCGCCGGCGGCGACCTGCACGATGCCGATCGTCAGCGTGGTCAACGGGAACGTCGTGTAACGCCCGCTGCGGTCCTCGCCTTCGAGCACGCCGCGCGCACGGTCCTCAGGATCGAACAGCGCCAGCGCCGCGGCATTGAACTCGCCGACTACGCGCCCGCAGCGCAGCGCCCAGTCGTCGCTCTGCATCAGCATGACGAAATCGTCGCCGCCGACATGGCCGACGAAATCCCAGCGTGGATCGGCATGTCGCAGCAGCGTGGATGCGACCAGCTGGATCATGCGGTCGCCGAGGAAGTAGCCGTACTGGTCGTTGTAGGGCTTGAAGTGGTTGAGATCGCAGTAGCAGGCGACGAAGCCCTGCCCGGTCTCGACCAGCCGTCGCACGTGCTCGGTGATCGGGATGTTGCCCGGCAGCTGGGTCAGCGGATTGGCGTACCGCGCCGCGTCGATGCGCAGCTCCGTCACGCGTCGCACCAGCGCCTCGCCCGTGCCCACGCCGCGATAACGGCCGTCGTCCGTAATGATGAACCCGTCGTAGAGATAGCGCTGGTCCTCGCCGAGCAGGATCTGCGACATCTCGTCGACGCTGCGGCGTACGTCGCACAGCACCGGCGATGCGTTCATGTGCGTCGTGCAGGGTTTGCGGCCGAGCAGTTCGCGCGCGAACGGCATCGCCATCTGCTCGTTGAACGCGCGGCGGTTGATCAGGCCGACCGGCAGATCGTCGCGATCGACGACCGGAATCGCGCTGAGTTGCGGGTTCTGCCGGAACAGCACTTCGGCATCGTGGTTGGTCGCCGAATCGCGGATGCTCGGCGCCTCGATCAGCATGTGCTCGGCGAGAACGCGGCGGAACGCGCTGGGCCGGTCGTCGCGCGGCCAGACCTGGATCTTGTCGTCGGCGGTCGCGCGCACCGCATCGGACACCGTGCGCGAGATCGCGGCCGACGGCCGCCCCAGCAGATACCCCTGCACCAAGGGAATGCCGAGATCGCGCAGCACGCGCAGATCCTCGATGCGCTCGACGCCCTCGGCGATCAGTTCGGTGCCGAACCCGTCGGCCACCTGCACCAGCGCCTTGAGGATGTTGAGCCGCCCTGCGCTGTCGGCCAGGCCGTGCACGAGGAAGCGGTCGATCTTGACGAACTCCGGCGACAGCTCGTGCCACAGCTCGAAGTTGGAATGCCCGTTGCCGAAATCGTCGAGCGCGATGCGCACGCCGGCCGCGCGCAGATAGCCGATCGCATGCGCGAGCTGCTGGCAGTCCTCGACGATGTCGCGCTCGGTGATCTCGACGACGTAGTTGCGCAGATCGCGTCCGCCGGCCTGCAGCGCCTCGAGCACCTGCTGCGGCCGCGTGCTGCCACCGAGGATCGCGTGCGCGCTGAGATTGAGCAGCAGCAGGCCGCCGCCGGCGAAGTCGTAACCGGCGGCTGCGCTGCGCACCGCTCGTGTCTCCAGCTCACCGAGCGCGTCTTCGGCGCGGGCGCGGTCGAGCAGCTGCAGCGGCGAACTGCCGTCGTCGGGCCGCATCAGCGCTTCGTGCGCGATCACGCGATGGTCCTGCAGCCGCACGATCGGCTGGTAGACCATCGAGAACCCCGCCATGGCGGCGGATACGACGACGTCGTCGGTGGCGATGGCGACGGCGCTCATGCGCGCAGCCGCTGGAGAGGAGACGCGAACATCCACATGGCAGGTCCCGGGTCGTGAGGCGGCAGAGCTGACTGACCGGGGGACGACAGTGCAGAAACGGGCACGCGGCGACAGCCGTCGCGCGGACCCGTGCCATCCATGGCGGAGGGCATTGCACCGGGACTATGTGACAGCGGCGTTTCGGCGCCGCCGTGGACTCAATCGCGCCTGGGCATCGCCGCGTCGTCGAGCGCACTGGCGCGCTGCCATGCGGGCCGCGCCTGCAGCCGCTCGACGTAGGCGACTAAGGCCGGGCGCGCCGGCAGCGATTTGAACAGCAGGCCCCAGGCGATCTGGCTGCCGACGTAGACATCGGCGGCGGTGAAGCGCGCGCCGGTGATCCAGGGCGCCGCGGATTCGACCGCCTGCTCCAGCACGTCGACCATCTGCTCGAAGCTGCCATAGCCGACCATCATCGAACGCTCGGGCGGCGCCAGCAGACCGAGCGACTTGGCCGTGACCGCGGCCTCGACCGGACCGGCGGCGAAGAACAGCCAGCGGAAATAGGCCGCGCGCGACGCGGGCACGGGATCGGGCAGCAGATCGGCCTGCGGAAACGCGTCCGCGAGGTAGGCGCAGATCGCCGCCGCCTCGGTGACCACGACACCGCCGTGCACCAGCGTCGGCACCTTGCCCATCGGATTGACCGCGAGGAATTCGGGCGAACGGTTGCCGCCATCGAAGCCGACCAGCTCGACGCGGTACGGCTGCCCGGTTTCCTCGAGCATCCAGCGCGCGATGCGGCCGCGGGACATGGGATTGGTGTGGAGGACGAGGTCGTCTGCGGCCATCGGAATGCTCCCGTTGCGGAAAGCGGAGTGTGCGCCGGGCTTCGCGACAGGTGTACGACGCCCGTCGGCACGTCAGCCCGTGTTCTGGATGCCCGCCGCGATGCCGTTGACGGTCGACACCAGCGCGCTGAGCAGGGCCTCGTCTTCGCGATCCGTCGCGCGCCAGCGGCGCAGCAGTTCGACCTGCAGCAGGCTGATCGGATCGACGTAGGGATTGCGCAGGCGGATCGACAGCTGCAGGCGGTAGTCGTCGGCCAGCAGCACGTCCTGTTCCTTGAGCAGCAGGATCGCATCGCGGGTGCGCAGGCATTCGTCGAGGATGCCGGGGAAGAATGCGTCGTGCGCGTCGCCGGCGAGGCGCGAGTAGCGTTCGAAGATCGCGATGTCGGTCTTGGCCAGCAGCATTTCCACGTCGTCGAGCGCGGCGCTGAAGAAGGGCCAGTCGCGCGCCATCTCGGTCATCGCCTGCTGGCCGTAGGTCTGGATGCCGTGCTGCAGGGCGGTGCCGAGGCCGTACCAGCCGGTCAGGCCCGACCGGTTCTGTGCCCAGGCGAACACCCACGGAATCGCGCGCAGGTTCGAGATGCCGCCATCGCGCCGGCGCGACGGGCGCGAGCCGATCTGCAGGCGTTCGATGACGTCGATCGGCGTGGCCGCACGGAAGTAGTCGGGGAAGTCGTCGCGTTCGTGCACCAGCGCGCGGTAGTGCGCGCGCGAGACGGCGGCCAGATCGGTCGCCATCGCGCGCCAGGTGTCCTCGCGCGGATCGGGCGCACGCGGACGCAGCGTCGCCTGCAGCACGGCGGCGGTGGACTGTTCGAGGTTGCGCAGCGCCAGCGCGCGGATGCCGTACTTGCGATGGATCACTTCGCCCTGCTCGGTCACGCGCAGGCTGCCGTCGACGGAGCCGCGCGGCGCGGCGTTGATCGCACGCCCGGTCTTGCCGCCACCGCGGCTCACCGAGCCGCCGCGGCCGTGGAAGAACACGATGCGCACGCCGGCCTCGCGGGCGAGCGCGGTCAGTTCGACCTGGGTGCGTTGCAGCGCCCAGCGCGAGGCCAGCAGGCCGCCGTCCTTCGCGCTGTCGGAATAGCCGAGCATCACCGTCTGGCGCTCGCCACGCGACGCCAGATGCGCGCGATACCGTGGATCGTCGAACAGCGCGCGCATCACCGCCGGCGCGGCCTGCAGATCGTCGACGGTTTCGAACAGCGGCGACACGTCGAGCGGCACCTGGTCGTCCTCGACGCAGCCGGCGATGCGCGCCAGCGCCAGCACCGCGAGCGCATCGGCCGCGCTGCGCGCCATCGAGATGATGTACAGGCCGGTCGCGGATGCGCCATGGCTGCGGCGCAGATCGGTGACCGCATCGAACACGCCGAGCGTCGAGGCGACGGTCTCGTTCGACAGTGCGCCGTTGGCTTTCGGCGGCGCATCGAGCATCGCGTGCAGACGCGTCACGCGCGACTCAACCTCGAGCGCGGCCCAGTCGCTGTCGTCGATGCGGCCGAGCACCTCGTCATGCACGGCCGAGTCCTGGCGCAGATCGAGCGCGGCGAGATGAAAGCCGAACGTACGCGCACGCCACAGCAGGCGTTCGAGCGCGAACAGGCCGGCGTGGTCGCCGCGGTTGGTGCGCAGGCTTGCATCCATCAGCACGAGATCGGCGAGAAACGCATCGGCATCGGCGTAGCCGGCGCGATGGTCGGCATCGGTCAGCCGCAGGCGCAGCTGCATCAGATCGAGCAGGCGCCGGTAGGGCATGTCGGCATGGCGCGGGTTGAGCGTGGCATCGGCGTCGGGCAGGCGACGCCGGTAATCGTCGACGCGCGCGGTGATCGCCTCGTCGATCGTCGCGCGGCCCAGCGTCTGGGTCAGCACGTTGCCGAGCCCGCGCAGATCACGCCGGTACTGCGCCAGCGCCTGGCTGCGCTGCGCGCCGAGGGCGGCGCGCATGGTGTCGGCGTTGACGTTCGGATTGCCGTCCATGTCGCCGCCGACCCAGGTACCGAAGCGCAGCACCTGCGGCAGCGACGGGCGCGCGCCGTAGACGGACTCGATCGCATCGCCGAGCGCCTCGTAGAACACCGGTAGCACGCGGTAGAGCACGTTCGACAGGTAATAGCCGACGTGCTCGACCTCGTCGGCGACGGTGGGCTTGCGCGCCGGCGATTCCGAGGTCTGCCAGGCCGAGGTCAGCGCCAGCACGATGCGGGCATCGTCGGCGCGGCGTTCGGTCGGCGTGCGTTCGCGGTCGATGTCGGCGATCAGGCGCTCGACGATCGTGCGTTCCTTCTCCAGCAGCACGCGGCGCACCGCTTCGGTCGGGTGGGCGGTGAACACCGGTTCGATGTGCAGGCGCGCGAGCGTGGCTTCGAGCTGCGGCAGATCGACGCCGGCGTCCTTGAGTTCGTGCAGTACCGCTTCGAGCCCACCGGGCTGCGGCGCATCGCCGGTGCGCTGGTAATCGCGACGGCGACGGATGCGATGCACGCGCTCGGCAAGATTGATCGCGCCGAAATACGCGGCGAAGGCGCGCACCAGTGCATCGGCATCGTCGAGCGACACATCGGCCAGGCCGTCGGCGAGCATGTCGACCGGCGCGCCGGTTTCGCGACGGGCGATCGCCGCGCGGCGGACCGCTTCCACCTGGTCGAGCAACGCAGGCGACACCTGCTCGGACAGCATGTCGCCGACCATCGCGCCGAGGCGGCGCACGTCGTCGCGGAGCAGGGTGTCGGTCTTCGCGAAACCGACTTCGCGCAGCGGTGGGGGCAGGTCGTCGTGGGCGTTCATCCAGCCACGTTACACAAGCCCCGCGTGACTGTCGTGCAAGGCGTGCGTCAGTACGCGAACTCGCGGAACACGCGGTCGATGTCGCCCTGCCAGGGGCCGTGATACAGCGCGAGCTTGCGCTCGGCGGGCGTCTCGCCCGACTCGGCGATCTCGATCAACGTCTCGAGGAACACGCGCTCGTCCTGTCCGCGCGCATTGGTCCGCGCGCGGCGCTGCAGACCGGCAGCGGAAATCTTCAAGGCCTCGACCGCAAGATCGCGCAGCGTGCCGCCGCGGAACGGCGTCTTCAGCGCGAACTTCGGCACGTCGTCGCGCAGGGCGTTGCGCTCGGCCATCGAGAAGTCGCGCACGAGATCCCAGGCCGCATCGAGGGACGCATCGTCGTACAGCAGGCCGACCCAGAACGCCGGCAGCGCGCACAACCGGCCCCAGGGGCCGCCGTCGGCGCCGCGCATCTCGAGGAACTTCTTCAGACGCACCTCGGGGAACGCGGTGGTCATGTGGTCGTTCCAGTCGCGCAGCGTCGGCAGCTGGCCGGGCAGCACCGGCAGTTCGCCGCGCATGAAGTCGCGGAAGCTCTGGCCGCTGGCGTCGTGGTAGGTCCCGTCGCGGTACGAGAAATACATCGGCACGTCGAGCAGATAGTCGACGTAGCGCTCGTAGCCGAAGCCGTCCTCGAACACGAAATCGAGCATGCCGGTGCGGTCGGCGTCGGTGTCGGTCCAGATCTGCGAGCGGTAGCTCAGGAATCCGTTGGGGCGGCCTTCGGTGAACGGCGAATCGGCGAACAGCGCCGTCGCCACCGGCTGCAGTGCCAGCGACACGCGGAACTTCTTCACCATGTCGGCTTCGGTCGCGTAGTCCAGGTTGACCTGCACCGTGCAGGTGCGGGTCATCATGTCCAGGCCCAGATCGCCGACCTTGGGCATGTAGTCGCGCATGATCCGGTAGCGGCCCTTGGGCATCCACGGCATGTCGGCGCGCGACCACTTGGGCTGGAAGCCCATGCCGAGGAATCCGAGCCCCAGACCGTCGGCCACCGCGCGCACTTCGCGCAGATGGCTTTCGACTTCGCTGCAGGTCTGGTGGATGTGTTCGAGCGGCGCGCCGGAGAGTTCCAGCTGGCCGGCCGGTTCCAGCGTCACCGAGGCGCCGTCCTTGAGCAGGGCGACCGTGCGGCCGCCTTCGTCCACCGGCGCCCAGCCGAAGCGGGTCAGGCCGGTGAGCAGGGCTTCGATCCCGCGCGCGCCGTCGAAGGTCGGCGGGCGCAGGTCGTCCAGACGGAAGCCGAACTTCTCGTGCTCGGTGCCGATGCGCCAGTGGTCGATCGGCTTTTCGCCCGACGCCAGCACCTCGACCAGTTGCGCGCGGCCGGTGATCGGGGTGTCTTCGACGTGACTGGGGCTGGACATGCGATGGACCGCTCTGCGAAAAAGGGGGCGCCCGGCAGACCCGGAATCGCGAGCGCGCACTATAAGCGCGGACCTGCGCAACGGGCGTGCCGCCGGTGCGACGCCAGCGTTCCAGTGATGCGCGATGGGGGGCCGGTCGCCGGCCCGCACTGCGGGCCGTGCACTGCGCTCGACGTCAGGACGCGCGCACGGGCGTGCGCGGACCGATCTCCATCCAGCGCGCGATCACCCCACGCGCCTCGTCGATGCCGATGTTGGTCTCGCCGGAGAACACCTGCACGCTGACCTTGTCGCCGTGCAGCGCCAGCAGTTCCTTTCGCACCGCCTGCAGCGTGTTGCCGGCCGCGCCGCGACCGAGCTTGTCGGCCTTGGTCAGCAGCGCATGCGCCGGCATGCCGTGCTCGACCGCGAACGCGATCATCTGGCGGTCGTAGTCCTTGAGCGGATGACGGATGTCCATCACCACGACCAGGCCCTTGAGCGCCTCGCGCTCGCGGAAGTACTGGGCCAGGAACGCCTGCCAGTGGGCCTTCAGATCCCGCGGCACCTTGGCGTAGCCGTAACCGGGCAGATCGACGAGGAAGCGGTTGTCGTACGGCGGGAAATCGAAGAACACCAGCTGCTGGGTGCGGCCCGGGGTCTTGGACACGCGCGCGAGCGCGTTCTGCTGGCACAGCGCATTGAGCGCGCTGGACTTGCCGGCGTTGGAGCGGCCGGCGAACGCGACCTCGTACCCGCCGTCGGCCGGAAGCTGCTGCGGAGTGTGGGCGGCCAACAGATATTTGGCGCGTGCGAAGGGATTGGACATCGCAATAGCTTGGCACGACCGGCGCCGGCTTGCCCGCGCGGTTTGACCCGCCCGGTGCGGGCCAACATAATCCGGAGACTCGCGGCCGGCACCTGTCGGACCGGCGTTGAAAGATCTCGGAGCCCAGCAATGCGCCACGCTCGCGCCATTGGTATCGCCGGTCTTGTAGTCATTGCCGTGGGCGCCGTCGCGTTCGCGCAGTCCACCGTGCAGCCGTTGCCGGACGCGCCGGCAGTGGAAACACGTGACCTGGACGACAACGCCGTCGCGGAACTCACCAAGACCACGCATGGGGATCCACAGAAGGGTGCCCAGCTCGCCGGCGCCTGCGCCGCGTGCCACGGCCTCGACGGCAACGCCGACGCCGACCCCAGCCTCTACCCGCGCATCGCCGGCCAGAGCGAGCGCTACATGGCCCGCCAGCTCGCGCTGTTCAAGAGCGGCGAGCGCGTCAACGCGATCATGCAGCCCTTCGCGATGCCGCTCAGCGCGCAGGACATGCGCGATCTCGGCGCGCACTTCGCCCAGCAGACCAGCGGCGCCGGCATCGCCGACGACGCGGTGGTCGAGGCCGGTCCCTACAAGGGCATGAAGTTCTTCGAGGTGGGCCAGAAGCTGTTCCGCAGCGGCGACACCGAGCGCGGCATTCCGGCCTGCATGGCCTGCCACGGCCCGGCGGGCAGCGGCAATCCCGGCCCGGCGTATCCGCACGTCGGTGGCCAGCAAGCCTGGTACAGCTCGGGTCGTCTCTACGCCTATCGCGAAGGCCAGACCAGCGAAGACGACAAGCATCTGTTCAACGTCATGGCCGCCGTCGCCAAGTCGCTGACCGACGAAGAGATCGAAGCGGTGTCGAGCTACATGCAGGGTCTGCATGCACGCCCCGACCCGGCGATGCTGGCCGCGATCGAAGCCCAGGCCGCGTCGATGCCGGCGCCGGCGGTGCCCGCCGAAGAACAGGCCGTCCCGGCGACCGACGCGACCGCCGACGAAGCGCTCGAAGCCGCGGAGCCGGCGCCTGGCGCAGAGCCCGCCGCGGCCGCACCGGCGCCCGAAACGCCGTGATGCACGGCCCGGTGCCGGCCTCCGGCACCCTGTCGATTTGAACCCGCACATCCCTTTTCTTCGCCGTGCCGATGGCGGCCCCCGCGCTCCGCGCGCGCGGGCTGACGCCTGCACGGCGTCCGCATTCCGGAGTGACCCGACGATGCCGTCCCCGCCCCGCGCCTGGCGCCACCTGTTCGCGATCGCCGTGCTCGCCGCATCCGCCTGGCTGCCGGCGGCCGCGCAGACCGCCGCCCCGGTCGAAGGCCTCGACTACGCCCTGATCCCCGACGGCCAGCCCTGGCAGCCGCTCGACGGCAAGATCGAGGTCGTCGAGATCTTCTCCTACGGCTGCGTGCACTGCTTCCATTTCCAGAAGCAGGTCGATGCCTGGCGCGCGAAGGCGCCGCGCGACGTGCGCTTCACCTATCTGCCGGCGGCGTTCTCGGCCGGTGACAACTTCGCCCGCGGCTTCTTCGTCGCCCAGTCCCAGCGCATCGATGCGCGCAGCCATCACGCGGTGTTCTCGGCCGTCCACGAAACATCGGTCCTGCCGCGCAGCGGTGCGAGCATCGATGCGATCGCGGCGTTCTACGTCACCCAGGGCGCGCGCTCGCAGGCCCGTTTCGCGGCAGCGATGGCGAGTCCGGCGACCGACGAAAAGCTGAACGCCGCGCGGGCGTTCGCGGTGCGCAGTGGCGTGGAGGGCACGCCCACGCTCATCATCAACGGCCGTTACCGGGTGATGGGACGGCGGCTGGAGGATCTGCTGGTGGTCGCCGACCAGTTGATCGCACGCGAACGCGCCCAGCGCTGACACGCACCGCCCATCGAACGAATTCCTTCGAGAGAGACACCATGAAGATCCGCCACACCCTGCTCCTGATGCTCGCGCCCGTCCTGCTCATGGCCTGCAGCCAGCAGCCCGATCCTGCCGCCGCGCCGGACGCGACGGCCACGACGCCGGCACAGACCGCACCCGCGGCGCCTGCTGCCGATGCCGCGCCGGTCGGCGATGCTGCCGCGCCGACCGATCCGCAGGCCGAGGCGCCCGCCGCCAACAGCAATCCCGTCGTCGCGCCGCAGGGCGCGGCCCCGGTCGCCGGTACCGATTACGTCGAGATCCAAGGCGGCCAGCCGTTCGCCAACGCCTCGGGCGAGATCGAAGTGGCCGAGGTGTTCGCCTACTGGTGCGGTCACTGCGCCGCGTTCGAACCGTTGGTCAACGCGTGGAAGGCGCGCCTGCCGGGCGACGTGAACTTCGTCGCGCTGCCGGCCGTGTTCGACGAGAACGACGCCTTCCCGCGCGCCTTCTTCGCGTCCGAGACGATGGGCACGCTCGCGCGCACCCACGACGCCACGTTCAACGCGATCCACCTCGAGAAGAAGCTGCGCCCGAACGCTGACGCCGCCGCGATCGCCGCGTTCTACGGCACGCTGGGCATCGACCAGCAGCGCTTCACCAGCACGATGCAGAGCTTCGCGGTCAACGCCAACCTCGGCCGCGCCCGCCAGTTCGCCGTCCGCAGCGGCGTCAATGCGACGCCGACGATCATCGTCAACGGCAAGTACCGCGTGATCGGCGGCAAGTCGCTGGAAGACATCCTGCGCATCACCGACCACCTGGTCGCCATGGAGCGCGCGGCGCAGTAAGCGTCCGACGTTGTGAACAACTCCGATCCGCAGCCCGCCGGGGCATCGCGCACGCTCAAGCTGCTGAGCGCGAACATCCAGGCCGGCTCCAGCACGCGTCGCTACAGCGACTACGCGACGCGCAGCTGGTCCCACGTGCTGCCGGCCGGCAAGCGCACGGCGCTCGACGCGATCGCGACGCTCGCCGGCACCCACGACATCGTGGGCCTGCAGGAAGCCGACCCGGGCAGCTGGCGTTCCGGTTTCACCAACCAGACGCACTACCTCGCCGAACGCGGCGGCTTCGAGTACTGGACCCACCAGCCGAACCGGCGCGTGGGTGCGGTCGCATCCAGCGCCAACGGCCTGCTGAGCCGGCTGGAACCGATCGAGGTCGTCAACCACGCCCTGCCCGGCCGCATCTCCGGTCGCGGCGTGCTGCTGAGCCGCTTCGGCGAAGGCGACGAAGGCCTGGTGGTCGCGGTGGCGCATCTGTCGCTGGGCGCGCAGTCGCGGCTGTCGCAACTGTCCTTCATCGCCGAAGTGCTGGCCGATCACCCGCATGCGGTGCTGATGGGCGACTTCAACTGCACCTCCGACCGGCCGGAGATGTCGGTGCTCTACCGCCAGACCGGCCTGCAGCCGCCGGCGTGCGCGGTGCACACCTTCCCCAGCTGGCGCCCGCAGAAGGCGATCGACCACATCCTGGTCACCGGCAATCTCAAGTGCGCCGACATGAAGGCGTTGCCGGCTGCGTTCTCGGATCATCTGGCGCTGTCGACCGAGTTGCACGTGCCTGAGGCCGCGCTGCGGCGTTGAGGGTGCATCGCGCTTCGTAGGATGGGTCGAGCGCAGCGACACCCGTCATTGCCATCGTTCCGCTCTGGATGACACAGAGCGGAATCGAGATCGCGCTGATCGAGAACCTCGCGACCTGCCGCCCTCACCCCAACCGCTCTCCCAGAGGGAGAGGGGCTTCTTGGTCTGCAGCGCGCGACCAGAGCGCGACGGCACCGCATGGCGACGATGGGTTTCGCTGCGCTCGACCCATCCTGTGAATGCAAAAAGCCCTCCCCGGTTGAACCGGGGGAGGGCTTGATGGCGCACTCCGGCAGATCGCGTCGCGCCGGTCTGCCGGAGTCAGCGACGTGCGAACCCGATCAGAAATCGATGCCCAACCGCGCGTAGATGAAGCGGCCCGGCAGGTCGTAGGTCGAGGCGTCGTAGCCGTTGAGGCTGCAGCTCAGGCACACCGGCGGTTCCTTGCCGGTGACGTTGTTGACGCCCAGCGCCAGACGCGTGCCCTTGAGCCAGGCGGTGTTGCGCCAGGACAGCTGCAGGTCGTGGTACGTGGTCGAACCCAGGCCGTTGAGATCGTTGTCGCTGTCGTCGCAGATCGGGAAGCCGTTGGCGCCGCCGCAGGATTCGACGAGGCTGTCGATGTAGCGCACCGTCCACGCCAGCGACCACGGGCCGCGGGTCCAGTCGGTGACCAGGGTGCCGCTCCATTCGGGAATCGCGCTGTTGTTGACCTCGACGCCCGGACGGCGCGGTTCGAGTTCGCCGGTCTCGTTCGCCAGTTCGTAACGCGTGACCCACGTGGTCTTGGCGTCGAAGCGCAGGCGGCCCCAGTCGCGCTCGGGCAGCGTCCACGCGGCGGTGAAATCCCAGCCGTCGGTCTTGATCGTGCCGAGGTTCGCGAGGATGTCGTCGAAGCGGATGATCTGGCCGCGGTCGCTGCGCTCGTAGGACGCGCAGGAGAACGGATCGCGCGTGGCGATGCAGCGCTCGAGGATCGCCTGCGCATCGGGCGCCTGGATCGCATCGTCGATGTGGTGGCGGTAGAAGGTGACGCCGAGATCCAGGCGGTCCGACCACCACACCTCGTCGGCGAACGACGGGCTCCACACCGAGCCGATCATCAGGCTGCGGCTGCGCTCGGGTTCGAGATCGGCATTGCCCGACGTCACCACCGAGATCTGCGAATTGGTCTGCTCGTATCCCGGCGGCACGCCGTCCGCGGCGCAGGCCGGCGACAGGACGGCGGCACCGGAACACGGATCGACCAGGGTCGCGTCGAAGCGGCTCAGCGTGCCGTAGAGCTCGCCGATCGACGGCGCGCGGAAGCCTTCGGCGTAGCTCATGCGGAACAGCAGTTCGTCGACCGGCTGCCAGCGCAGGCCGACCTTGCCGGTGGTCTCGCCGCCGAAGGTCGAATAGTCCGAGTAACGACCGGCGATGCTGAGGTCGAGCGTCTCGCCGAACACCGTGTCGCGCATCAGCGGCACGCTGAACTCGGCATAGGCCTCGTTGACGTCGTAATCGCCGCGGGTGATGCCCGACGGCACGCCGTTGTACTCGCCGGCAACGGTGATCGGATCGGGCGTGTAGCTGCCTTCGTACTTGCGGTATTCGACACCGGCCGCGAAGGCCAGCGGGCCGGCCCACATCTCGAACAGATCGCCGGTGACATTGGCCGAGGCCAGGGTCAGCGTGTTGCTGCTCTCGTCGCGGACGATCGGCTGGATGAAGGCGAGCATCTGCGGGGTGATCGTGCCCGGGCCCCCGAACAGATCCAGCGGCGTGCAGCCGGCGATCGCGGCGCACGCGGCCGGATCGCCCAGCGCTTCGTTGATGCGGCGGATGTTGTAGCTGCCCGAATTGGTCTGCTCGGCGCGGCTCTGGCTGCGCACCAGGTTCACGTCCCAGTTCCAGGTGCGCACGCCGACACCGAACGTGCCTTCGAGGCCACCGGCCGCGTACCAGGTCTTGACGTCCTGCTGGTAGCGACGCGGACCGCCTTCGACCGGACGACGCGCGAGCAGGAACAGGTTCGGGTTGTCGCCCTCGGTGGTGAGGTCGAAGCCGAAGGGGTTGAACGGGTTGAGCGCGGAGATGGTCAGCGTGCTTTCGGCGTAGGGGTTGTACACGCCGGCATCGGTGCCGAGGAAGATCGGCTCGGGCGCGGCCTGGTTGGCCGAGGTGCGCTCGTTGTAGAGCACGCGCGCGTAGGCCGAGACCTGCGGAGTGAACTCGAAGCGCACCTGGCCGAACACCGACTTGCGCTCCGACGGGGTCAGCAGCAGGTTGTTCGGCGCGAAGTTGTAGCGGTCCGCGGTACCGAAACAGTGGAAATCGTCGGTGCGGGTGCAGCCGGTCTGGGACGGGTCGTAGAACGGCGAGGTGGCGCCGTCGTTGGGCGTCAGGTTGAACGACTGCCCGGTGTTCGGATCCTGGAACACGAAGCGGCCCTGCGGCGTCGCCGAGCTGCCGTTCGCGAGCCCGGTGCCGGGCACCGGCACGCTGGCGTTGGCGAACTTCGACGAGGCGATTTCGCGCTGCTTGTAGTACGAGGCGCCGAAGAACCACTGCGCGCGTTCGCTGCTGCCGCCCCAGCCCAGGTCCGCGCCCCAGGTCGCGCCGCCGAGATCGTCGTACTCGCCGTAGTGCAGGTCGAGCGTGCCGCCTTCGGCATCGCGCTTGGTGATGATGTTGACGACGCCTGCGATCGCATCGGAGCCGTAGATCGACGAGGCGCCGTCTTCCAGCACTTCGATGCGGTCGATCAGCGCGAGCGGAATTGTATTGAGATCGACCGCCGAGCCGACGCCCGAGGCCGAGGATTCGTTGACCCAGCGGATGCCGTCGACCAGCACCAGCACGCGCTTGGCGCCGAGATGCCGCAGGTCGACCGTCGCCGCGCCCGCGCCCACGCCGCCACCATCGGGCGGGAAGCCGAAGTTGCCGCTGGAATTGAACTTGGTGTTGAGCGCCGCGCCGCTGGCGGTGAGGTTCTGGACGATGTCGGCGACTGAGGTGAAGCCGCTGCGGTCGATGTCCTCGCGCGTGAGCACCTGCACCGGCACCGCGGTTTCCAGTTCCGCCTTGCGGATGCGCGAGCCGGTGACCTGGACGGTATCGAGCGTGCGCGCCTCGGGCTGCGGCGCGGGGGCCTGGGCATGGGCGGCGGCGGGCAGCGCCAGCAGCAGCGACAGCTGGACTGCGGCGGCCAGGCGGTGGCGAGGCATCGTCATGTGTGCAACTCCGAATGGTGCGGAAGGTCGTGCCGGTGCCCCTGTGCCGCCGGCGATTCGTTGTAACGAATCCTTAACCTCCCCGCACCTGGGGTCAACCCCAGCTTGACGGCGCCCTCAGTCGACCGCGTCGCCGGCGGTCACCATCACAGGCAGGGCCGCGGCCTGCTCGGCCACTGCGCGCACCCGTGTGTCGGCCGCGTCCATGTCGAACCCGTGCGCCGCGTACCAGTCCGGGTTGTAGTAGCTGTGCGCGTAGCGCTCGCCGCCATCGCACAGGATGCTGACGATCGAACCGCTGCGGCCGGCGGCCCGCATCGCGTGCGCGACGTGCAGCACGCCGATGACGTTGGTGCCGGTGGAGCCGCCGACGCGCCGGCCCAGGCGCGTATTGGTCCAGCGCATCGCCGCGAGGCTCAGCGCATCGGGCACCTTGAGCATCGCGTCGACGCAGCCGGGGATGAAACTGGCCTCCGCGCGCGGACGGCCGATGCCTTCGATGCGCGACGACGGCGCGACGGCGTCTGCATCGCCGGACATGTCGCCGTCGATGCAGCGCGCGTAATGGGCGAAGAACGCCGAATGTTCGGGATCTGCGCACAGCACGCGCGTGTCGTAGCCGCGGTAGCTCGCGTAGCGGCCGATCGTCGCGCTGGTGCCGCCGGTGCCGGCGCTGCAGACGATCCAGCGCGGAACGGGATGCGCCTCCTGCGACATCTGCTTGAAGATCGACTCGGCGATGTTGTTGTTCGCGCGCCAGTCGGTCGCCCGCTCGGCGTAGGTGAACTGGTCCATGAAGTGGCCGCCGGTCTCGCGCGCGAGCTGCACCGAGGCCTCGCCGATGCCGCAGGCGCTGGGGACCAGATGGCAGCGACCACCGTGGAATTCGATCGCGGCGATCTTCTCCGGCGAGGTCGAGGCCGGCATCACCGCGACGAAGGGCAGGCCCAGCAGGCGCGCGAAATACGCTTCCGAGACCGCGGTCGAACCGCTCGACGCTTCCACCACCGTGCTGCCCGCATGCAGCCAGCCATTGGCCAGCGCGTAGAGGAACAGCGAGCGCGCGAGCCGGTGCTTGAGGCTGCCGGTCGGATGGCTGGATTCGTCCTTGAGATAGACGTCGATGCCCGGAAAGCCCGGCAGCGCCAGCGGAATCAGATGGGTGTCGGCCGAGCGGTTGAAATCGGCTTCGATCTTGCGGATGGCCTGCGCCACCCAGTCGCGCTGGGACATGGGGCACTCGCGTGGAGATGTCGACGGCCGCGATGGGCCGCGGCGCGGCGCACAGCTTACGCCGGGTGGTGGGCGCCCGGCACGCTCAGCCCAGACGACGCCGCACGATGCGGTCGAACACCGCGGCGGCGACCGGCAGCAGGCCGTCGTCGAATCGGAACGTCGGGTGGTGGCACATCGCGCTGTCCATGCCGAGGAACAGATAGGCGCCGGGCCACTGTTCGAGCATGTACGAGAAATCGTCGGAGAACGGATACGCGCGCAGATCGGTCTTCACGTGGTCCGCGCCGAGCACGTCGGCGATCGCCTCGGCCGCCAGCGCGGCCTGCTCCGGTGCGTTGACGCAAGGCGGGCACGAGTGCGGAATTTCCAGCGCGATGCTGCAGCCGGAGATCTGCGCGTGGCCCTCGCACAGTGCGCGCAGGCGCTTGAGCAGTTCGTCGTGCACATCCTTCGACAGCGAGCGGATCGTGCCGCTGAGCGACGCCGTCGACGGAATGATGTTGTGCGTGGTGCCGGCCTGCAGCGAGCCGACGTTGATCAGCGCCGCTTCCATCGGATCGATGTGGCGGCCGACGATCGCGCCGATGTCCACGGCCAGTCGCGCGGCGACCTGCAGCGGATCGTTCGCGCGATGCGGCGCGGCGGCGTGGCCACCGACGCCTTCGATCGCGATCTCGAACACCGCCAGCGATTGCAGCGTCGCGCCGCTGCGCACGCTGGCCTCACCGGTCTTGAGCGCCGGCATGTTGTGGAAGGCGTAGACCTCGTCGCAGGGCCAGCGCGCGAACAGGCCGTCCTCGATCATCCGGATCGCGCCGCGCCCACCCTCTTCGGCCGGCTGGAAAATGAGCACCACGCGGCCGCTGGCCGGCGGATGCGCGACCAGATGCCGCGCCGTGCCGAGCAACGCGGACGTGTGGCCGTCATGCCCGCAGGTATGCGCCACGCCCGGGCGCTGCGAGCGGTACGGCAGTTCGCCGCGTGCGTCAGCGACTTCTTCCATCGGCAGCGCATCCATGTCCGCGCGCAGGCCGATCGACAGGCCCGGCGTGCCGCTGTCGACCACCGCGACGACGCCGGTGCCGCCCAGGCCCGTGTGCACGTCCAGACCGAGCGCGCGCAGCTCGCGGATGACCAACGCCGAGGTCTTCACTTCTTCGAAGCCGAGTTCCGGCCATGCGTGGATCTCGTGGCGCCATGCGGTCATCTGCGGCGCCAGCGCGGCGATGGAGTCGGGAATGGTCGGTGCGGCAGCAGTCATGGACGGTCCAACGGAAGAAGGAAAAGAATCACAGAAACAGCAGGCTCGCGCCCACGCAGTACAGGAACACGGCGAACACGCGCTTGAGCGCCGCGCCGCTGATCGCATGCGCAAGGCGCGTGCCGTAGGGCGCCACGATGACCGACGCGAGCGCGATGCCGATTGCGCCCGGCAGATACACATAGCCCCAGGACACGCCGGGCAAGACGTCCGCCGGCGCCTGCAGCGCATAGCCCGCAGCCGCCGCCAGTGCGACGAACACGCCGCAGGCCGACGAGGTGCCGACCGCGCGCACCGGCGACACGCCCAGCCACACCAGCAGCGGCACGGTCATGCCACCGCCCCCGATGCCGACGATCGACGACAGCGCACCGATGCCGACACCCGCGCCCGACAGTCCGATGCCGGTCGGCACCACCGCATCGCCACCGGGCGGCGGCGTGCGCGACAGCAGCAACTGCGTGCCCACGACCGCGCAATAACCGACGACGCAGTAGCGCAGCACATCGCCATCGAGCAGCACCGCGAGCCAGCTGCCGATCCAGCCGCCGAGCATCACGCCGGGCACCATCCACGCGACCGTGCGCCACAACACGCTGCGCCGCAGATGATGCGCGCGCGCCGACGACAGCCCGGTCAGGATGATGCTCGCCAGCGCGGTCGCGAGCGCGGTGTGCATCGCCGCGTCCTGCGGCACGCCGTAGAGCGGCAACAGCCAGACCAGCGCGGTCACCAGCACCAGCCCGCCGCCGATGCCGAGCAGCCCGGCGAGTACGCCAGCGACGGCGCCGAGCAGCGGGAAGCAGAGCATCGACCAGGTCAGCATGAGGATGCACCTGACCGAATATGCGGGCGGTGGAGAAGCGAAGCCCTCCCCCGTGCACGGGGGAGGGTTGGGTGGGGGCAAACGATCAGATCGAGGGGGCCATTCGAATCCAGCTGGGAGAGTTGCCCGCAATCAAGCAGCTCTGCACCCGGACCACTTGCCCCCATCCCAACCTTCCCCCGCGAGCGGGGGAAAGAGCTGCATTGCGCTCGGGGATAGAGGGCCAACACCAGGCGGAGAATCAAACCCACTCGATCGCGATCGCACCCGCCGCCTCACGCGCCGTCGCCCGCGCCGCCTCCACATCGGTCCCGCGTGCGAGCGTCACGCCCACACGCCGCTGGCCTTCGACGCGTGGCTTGCCGAACAGGCGCAGCGCGCTGTCGGGCGACTGCAGCGCGGCGTCGATGTTCGAGAACACCGGCACGCCCGTGCCCTGCGCCAACAGCGCGCAGGATGCTGCGGTGCCGTGCTGGACGACGTCGTCGGCATCCACCGGAATCGGCAGGCCGAGGATCGCGCGCGCATGCAGCGCGAACTCGCTCAGGTCCTGCGAGGCCAGCGTCACCAGGCCGGTGTCGTGCGGACGCGGCGAGACTTCCGAGAACCACACGGCGTCGCCCTTGACGAACAGTTCAACGCCGAACACGCCGCGGCCGCCGAGATCATCGGTGACCGCACGCGCGACATCGCGCGCACGCTGCAGGGCGGCCGGCGACATCGGCTGCGGCTGCCAGCTCTCGCGGTAGTCGCCGGCGATCTGCACGTGGCCGATCGGCGCGCAGAACGCGGTGCCGCCGGCATGACGCACGGTCAGCAGTGTGATTTCGTAATCGAAGTCGATGAAGCCTTCGACGATGCAGCGGCCCGCGCCGGCGCGGCCGCCGGTCTGCGCGTAGTCCCACGCGGCGTCGATGTCGTCCTCGCTGCGCACCGTGCTCTGGCCCTTGCCCGACGACGACATCACCGGCTTGACCACGCAGGGCAGGCCGACGGCGTCGATCGCGGCGCGGTATTCCTCGCGCGTGTCGACGAAGCGGTACGGCGACGTCGGCAGGCCCAGCGTTTCGGCGGCGAGGCGGCGAATGCCTTCGCGGTCCATCGTCAGGCGCGTGGCGCGCGCGGTCGGCACGACCTTGAGACCGTCCTGCTCCAGCGCGACCAGCGTGTCGGTGTGGATGGCCTCGATCTCCGGCACTACCAGATGCGGCTGCTCCCGGGCGATCAGCGCGCGCAGCGCGGCGGGATCGAGCATGTCGAGCACATGGCTGCGATGCGCAACTTGCATCGCCGGCGCATCGGCATAGCGGTCGGCAGCGATCACTTCGACGCCGAAGCGCTGCAGCTCGATCGCCACTTCCTTGCCCAGTTCGCCCGAGCCGAGCAGCAGCACGCGGGTGGCGGAGGGAGACAGGGGCGTGCCGAGAGTGATCATGTGCGCGGGCCGGGAAGCGGTTGGGGACGCCAATTCTAAAGCGTTGGCGCCGGCGGCTCCGGCCGTTGTGCATGCTCAGTCGGTGATGCAGACGATTGCTTTCGCGCAAGCGCTGCCTGCGAAGGGCGCTTCAGCCCGCCTCCGCTATAGTCGGCCGCCGCCCTCGACATGCCTGTGCCGATGCCGCAGAACCGCCGCGACACGCTCCCGATCTTCCGTCCGCTGCGCACCCGTGCGCTGCGTGCCCTGCTGCCCGCGCTCGCACTCGCGTTGCCGGGCATGGCCTGCGCGCAGACCGCCGACGACGCCGCCTTCCGCGCCGCGATGCTGGCGGCCGAACGCGGCCAGCCGGTCGCGCCGGCGATGCAGTCGCATCCCGCCAGCGCGTGGCTGGAACTCGCCGCGCTGCGGCGCAATCTCGACACGCTGCCGCTCGCGCAGGGTCGGGATTTCATTGCGCGCCATCAGGGCGCGCCGGTCGCCGAAGTGTTCCGCGAAGGCTGGTTGCGCGCGCTCGCCACACGCCAGGAATGGGCCGCGGTGCGCGAGGCGTGGGCGCCCGGCACGACCAATGCAACGCTGCGCTGCATTGAGCTCGACGCGCGTGCGCGCACCGGCGCCACCGACGCGCAGTGGACCCGCGACGCACAGGCGCTGTGGCGCAGCAGCGGCAGTTCGCTGCCGAACGAATGCGATGCACCGTTCGCGACGCTGGCCGCGCGCGGCGAGCTCGGCGACGACCTGCGCTGGGAACGGTTCGATCTCGCCGTCGCCGAGCAGGACGTCGGCGTCATGCGCAGCGTCGCGCGCGGCCTCACCAGCGGCCAGCAGGCACTCGCCGAGGACTACGCCGCGTACATGACCGCGCCGCACGCGCGGGCGCTGCAGTGGCCGAAGACCGCGCGCAGCCGCCTCGTCGCCTCGCACGGCCTGGCGAAGTTCGCCAAGGCCGATCCGCTGGCCGCCGAACGCCAGCTGCCGGCGCTGGCCGATGCGCTCGGCTTCGGCGAGACCGAGAACGGCCGCGTGCTGTACCAGGCTGCGCTGTGGACGGTCGCGTCGTATCTGCCCGATTCGGCGCGCCTGCTCAACCGCGTGCCCGAGAGCGCCTATGACGACCGCCTGCACGAATGGCGCGTGCGCGAAGCACTCGCGCGCAAGGATTGGGCGGCCGCACTGACTGCGATCAGGAAGATGGGCGCCACACAGCGTGGCCAGTCACGCTGGACCTGGTTCCAGGCGCGCACGACCGAACTCTCCGGCGATCGTGCCGGCGCGACACCGCTGTTCCGCGAGGCGGCGAAGAATTCCGATTTCCACGGCTTTCTCGCCGCCGATCGCATCGACCAGCCCTACGCGCTGTGCCCGCTCGACTTCTCGCCGTCGAACGATGCACGCGCGAAGATCGCCGCCGATCCGGGCCTGACACGTGCGCTCGCGCTGTATCGCATCGACCGGCCCGGCTGGGCCACGCGCGAATGGACCGCCGCGCTGCGCAATTTCGACGACACGCAGCGCCGCATCGCGGTGCAGGTCGCGCAGGAAAGCGGCTGGTACGACCGTGGCGTATTCGGTCTCGGTCGCCAGCCGGAAGAAACGCGCCTGTATACATTGCGCTTTCCGCTGACCCAGCAGGCCTTGATCGAACGCGAATCGCAGCGCCAGGGCCTCGATCCCGCGTGGGTCGCAGCCGAGATCCGCGCCGAGAGCACGTTCAATCCCAATGCGCGTTCGCCCGCGGATGCGCGCGGTCTGATGCAGGTGATGCCGGCCACCGGCGCCGCGGTCGCGCGTCGTCTGGGCATCGCCTACGGCGGCCCGGACAGCCTGTACGACCCGGCGACCAACGTCGCGATCGGCACCGCGTACCTGCGCGAGAAGAAGGACATGTACACGCTGCCCTACGTGGCCATCGCGGCGTACAACGCAGGCCCAACACCGACCGGTCGCTGGCTCGCGCAGCGCCCGGACATGGATCCCGACATCTGGATCGAGACGATCAGCTATCGCGAAACGCGTGAGTACGTTGCGCGCGTGCTCGCCTTCAGCGTGCTCTACGACTGGCGCATGTACGGCCAGGCCGCGCCGCTGGAACCGCGCATGCGCGGCGCCGAGGCGCAGCGCAACAAGCGTTTTGCCTGCCCGGGCTGACGACGGTGGAGATCTACCTCGTCGGCGGCGCGGTCCGCGATCGCCTGCTCGGGCAACCGGCCGGCGACCGCGACCATGTCGTCGTCGGCGAAACCCAGGCCTCGATGGAAGCCGCCGGCTTCCGCGCGATCGGCCGTGATTTCCCGGTGTTCCTGCATCCCAGGACCCAGGAAGAACACGCGCTCGCGCGCACGGAACGCAAGTCCGGTCGCGGCTATCGCGGCTTCGTCGTCGACGCCGATCCGTCGGTGACGCTGGAACAGGATCTCGGCCGCCGCGATTTCACGATCAACGCGATCGCGCAGGCGCCGGACGGCACGCTGGTCGATCCCTACGGCGGCGCGCGCGACATCGAAGCGCGCGTGCTGCGCCATGTCGGTGACGCCTTCTCCGAAGATCCGTTGCGCGTCCTGCGCGCCGCACGCTTCATGGCCCGCTTCGCCCCGCTCGGCTTCACCGTCGCCGACGAGACGATGGCGCTGATGCGCGGCATGGTCGAGGCCGGCGAACTCGAAACGCTGACGCCCGAGCGCGTGTGGCAGGAGCTGTCGCGTGCACTGGCGTCGGCGCGCCCGTCCGCGTTCCTGCGCACGCTGCACGACTGCGGCGCGCTCGCCGTCGTGCTGCCGGAAGTCGATGCGCTCTACGGCGTGCCGCAGCGTGCGGACTTCCATCCCGAAGTCGACACCGGCGTACACATCGAACTGGTCGTCGACATGGCCGCGCGACTCGCGCCCGGCGATGCGGTGATCGGCTTCGCCGCGCTGACCCACGACCTCGGCAAGGCGCTGACGCCGGCGGACAAGCTGCCACGCCACGTCGGCCATGAACACGCCGGCCTCGCGCCGCTCGAGGCCCTGTGCGCGCGTCTCAAGGTGCCCGCCGCGCAGCGCAAACTCGCGATCGTCGCCTGCCGCGAACACCTCAACGTGCACCGCATCGCCGAACTGCGCGACGCCACGCTGCACGACCTGATCGCCCGCTGCGACGGCTTCCGCAAGCCCGCGCGCATCGACCAGCTCGCGCTGGTCTGCGAATGCGACAAGCGCGGCCGGCTCGGCAGTGCCGAGGACGCCTATCCGCAGGCCGATGTCCTGCGCCGTGCCCACGCCGCCGCGCTCGCGGTCAACGCCCGCGATATCGCGGCCGAGGGCATCACCGGCCCCGCGATCGGCGAAGCGCTGCGCAAGGCGCGGATCGCGGCGATCGCGCGGTCGCGCGCAGGCTGAGTGCGCCGACGGCTGAGTTACGCGACGGTCTGCAGCCGCTGCTGCAACGCCATCGCCGCGGCGGGGTTGCGTTCTTTTGCCGCCGAGATGAAGAACACGAAGGTGTCGCGCGGGGTGACCGGCGCGGCGTCGCGCGACCCGGCATACGGCAGGTCGGCCGGCGCTTCGCCCGCGGCCCACTGCAGCGCGCGCTTGGCCCAGGCATCGAGCTGCAGGCCCGGATATCCGGTGGCGCTGGTCTCGCGGCTCGCCATCAGGCGGGCGTAGACGAAATCGCCGGTGATGTCGGCGAAGGACGGGTAATCGTCGGAGTCGGTGAACACCGTCGCCACGCCGCGCGCGCGTGCGAGGCGCAGCCAGGCCTCGCTCTGGAACGAGGGATGCCGCACTTCGACCGCATGGCGCAGCGGCAGACCGTCGACGGCATCGGGCAGCAGGTCGAGGAAGGTTTCGACATCCTCGGCATCGAAACGCCGCTGCGGCGCGAACTGCCACAGAAGGGGCCCCAGATGATCACCGAGTTCGGCGATGCCGCCTTCGACGAAGCCCGCGATCTGCTTCGCGGTGCCGGCCAGCGCACGGGCGCCGACGATGTGGCGCGGCGCCTTGAGCGAGAACACGAAGCCCGTCGGCGTCTCGCTGCCCCACTTCGCATAGGTCGCCGGCTTCTGCGCGCCGTAGAAGGTGCCGTTGATCTCGATCGCGGTCAGCCGGCGGCTGGCATATTCGAGCTCGCGCTTCTGCACGAGACCCTTGGGATAGAAATTGTCGCGCCACGGCGCGAAGGTCCAGCCCCCGATGCCGGTGCGGATGCCGTGGACGGGCACGGGTGCGTCTGCGAACAGGTCGTCCATCGGAATCTCCTCGGGCCGTGCGGCACGATCAGTCAGGGTGCTGCGCGAACCGCAGGCGATTGTGGTCGGGATCGACGAGCACCATCTCACGCGTGCCCCAGTCCGTGTCCCAAGGCGCGGTCACGATCGGCACGCCGGCGGCGGCGAACGCGCGCGCGCAGGCGTCGACGTCGCGCACCTTGAAATACACCGCGCCACCGACCGCGCAATCGCCGGCATGCCCGCTGAGAAAGAGCGTCTGTCCCTCGCGCGTGAGCTGCGCGAACAGCGGCATCCCCGTGGCGAAGCGGTGTTCCCAGTCGACGGTGAAACCGAGCGCCGCGTAGAAGGCCAGGCTGCGCTCGGCGTCGGTCATGCGCAGCTGCGGGATCACGGTCTGCATGGCGATGTGTCCTTGGGGTCAGTCGGCGGCGAGTCGCGGGCGCACGTGGCGATCGAGCAACGCGCCCAGCGGCGCGAGCGCGGGATCGAGCGGCACCGCCGCGTCGAGGTAGGCGAGGAAACGCGGTGCGTCGGCGAGGTACTTCGGCTTGCCGTCGCGATGATGCAGGCGCGCGAAGATGCCCATGACCTTGAGGTGCCGCTGCACACCGGTCAGCGCGGCATCGTGGGCGAACTGCGCGAGCGCCGGCACCGGCAGACCGCTGGCTTGCGCACGCGCGTGGTAGCGCGCCAGCCACGCATCCGCCTGCGCGGCGGGCCAGCTGTGGAACGCGTCGCGCAGCAGGCAGGCCACGTCGTAGGCGACCGGCCCGGTCACCGCGTCCTGGAAATCCAGCACCGCGACGCCGCCTTCGACCGGCATCAGATTGCGCAGCATGAAGTCGCGATGCACCAGCACCTGGGTCTGCGCGAGCATCGCGCCGACCAGATGCGCCTGCACCGAGTCCCAATCGGCGCGCTCCGCGTCCGACAGGGTCACGCCGAGATGCCGGCCGAGGAACCAGTCGTCGAACAACGCGAGTTCGCGCCGCAGCATCGCCGCATCGAAGGCCGGCAGATCGTCCGGCGGCGTGATCGCCTGCAGCCGCAACAGCTGTTCGAACGCCGCATCCATCAACGCGTCGGCATCAAGCGAGTCCAGGGCCTGCAGGCAGGTCTCACCGCCGAGATCCTCGAGCAGCAGGAAACCGGACGCGACATCGCGCGCCCGCACGTGCGGCACGCGCACGCCGTGCAGTTCCAGCAGATCGCGGATGCGCAGCCACGGGCGCACGTCCTCCAGATCCGGCGGCGAATCCATGACGATGCGCGACAGCCCGTTCGCCTCGCCGCGCCAGTAGCTGCGGAAGCCGGCATCCATCGATGCGCGTTCGAGCGTCAGCGCGGCATCGCCGCTGGCCTCGCGGGCCCAGGCCAGCCGCGCATCAGCACGGGCGGCATCGTCGGCGGGCGCGGCGGACGCGTTGGCAGGCAGGACAGCGGACATGCGATGGACCAGGTCGGGGATAAGGGATTATCGGGGAATCGACGCCGCGCTCAGCGTCCGATCCCGTCGAGCCCGCGCGTGTCGAACTGCAGCAGCACGTCGCGGAACGGGGTGAGTCGCGTCGACAGGCCGACGATCACGCCCAGCGTGTTCGCCAGTGCATCGGCGGGATCCTGCATGCGCGTCTGGGTCAATGCGCCCTGCGCGTATTCCAGCCCGATGCCGAGCAGCACCAGGCCGATGCCGGCGCCGAGCAGCGCGGGCCAGCGCGCGTAGAGCTGCACCGCGGCGGCGGCCAGCGCGAAATAGGCGAGGAAGTGGCCGAGCTTGTCGCCATCGGGCACGTCCGGCATCGGCACCGACGGCGCCAGCGACAGCACCACGACGCCTGCGATCGCGGCGATCCACAGCCCGCCCCACAGCAGCGGACGCCGCAGCGGCTTGAACGAACGGCCGAAGCGCGGACGCCGGTTCACGAAAGCTGGCTCACAGACGGTGGCTCATGTCGCCGATCAGGAAGGCGTGGTCGAACTCGACATCCTTCGCGAATCCGATCGCCTGGAAAGCCTCGCCCATTTCGCCCGGCAGCGTGAGCCGCTTGGCCTGCTGGCGCAGCGTGTACCGGCCGGCCTCGTCCGTCGCCAGGGCCTCGTGCGCGGCCAGACGTTGCTCAAGACGATTGCCGAGCAGCAGCGAGGTCTGGTTGCAGTACCCGGCGAACTCGAAGCCGGCATGCGTGCCGGCTTCGGCCAGCGCGGTGAAATCGACCGACGCGGTCAGATCCTGCAAGCCCGGCAGCGCGAACACGTCGCCGGTGACCTGGTGGCGATGGAAGGCGCGCAGCGTGCCGGCGTCGCGATCGTCGCGGTAGAACTCGCGCCGCGCATAGCCGTAGTCGACGAACAGCATCGCGCCGCGGGTCAGCCCGCCGGCCACGGCCTGCACCCAGTACGGCAGCTGCGGCAGCAGTTCGGAACGGTAGCCATCGGGCAGCGGCCCGCCACGCTGGCGCTCGACGTGGCGCACCGCCGAACCGAGCAGCGCATCGGCCGGATGCACGGTGCGGCCGAAGCCGTCGCCGTCACGGGTCACGTATTCCTCGAACACCTCGCCCTCGCCAATCACGAAGCGCGGCGTCGGCAGCGCATCGACGACTTCGTTGGCGAAAAGCACGCCCTGCCAGTCGCCGGGCATCGGACCGTCGACCCACGCGACGCGCGCGAACAGATCGGCCGGCAGCCGCTGCTGCAGATGCGCACGCTGACGCTCACGCAGGTCCGCGCTGGGTTCGAGGATCGCGTAGCGCGCGGGCGTCGCATCCAGCGCCGCCAGATGCGCCAGCGCATCGCCGGCGAACGCACCGCTGCCGCCACCGATCTCGAAGAACTGCGCGTCCGCGCCGATCTCGCGCAGCACCGGCGCGAACGCCTCGGCGATGCATTCGGCGAACAGCGGCCCGAGTTCGGGCGCGGTGACGAAATCGCCGGCAGCGCCGAACTTCGCCGCGCCGGCGCTGTAATAGCCCAGACCCGGCGCGTACAGCGCCAGCTCCATGAATTTCCAGAACGGAATCGCGCCCCCGGCTTCGTCGATCTGGGTGTGGATCAGGGCGCGCAGACGCTCGCTGTGGGCGAGTGCGTCGTCGCTCGGGGCGTGGGGCTGGCTGGACATGCAGGAGTTCCGGAACAGTCGCGGATCAGGATACGCGAGGCCACCTGACGGCCTGCCGTCACGCGCGCGCTTTCGGCACGCAACAGTCGTCAGTGCACGATGCCGGTCGGTCGCGAGGCGTCTCCCCTCACCCAACCCCTCTCCCGGCGGGAGAGGGACTATGGCCGCCTCCGGCCGACGGGACTGCGACCGACCGGTGGCGTAAGGTGACCACCCGTCGCCACCGCATTTACAGGCATGTCCGCATCCGCTCCCGTCGTTCTCGTCACCGGCGCTGCCCGTCGCATCGGCGCGGCGATCGTGCGTCGCCTGCATGCAGATGGCTACGCGGTCGCCCTGCACTGCAACCGCTCGCGCGACGATGCCGATGCGCTGGCTGCCGAGCTGGAGGCGCAGCGGCCGGGCCGCGTGCACGTGCTGCAGGGCGATCTGGCCGACGCGGCCGTGCTGCCGACGCTGGTCGAGGACACCGTCGCGCATTTCGGGCGTCTCGATGCGCTGGTCAACAACGCCGCGGCGTTCGCGCCGACGGCGTTCGAGGCGACCGGCGCCGACGCCTTCGACGCGCTGATGGCGACCAATGCGCGCGCGCCGTTCCTGCTGGCGCAGGCCGCAGCCCCGCATCTGCGCGCGGCGCGCGGCGCGATCGTCAACATCGGCGATCTGTATGCGGAACGCCCGCGCGCCGATCTCGTCGCCTATGCGGCGTCGAAGGCTGCGCTGCTCGGCCTGACCCGCGGCCTCGCCGTCGCGCTGGCGCCGGAGGTGCGGGTCAATGCGGTGTCACCCGGCGCGATCCTGTGGCCGGAAGACGGCGCGGATACCGCGCGGCAGGCCCGCATCCTCGAGGCGACGCCGCTCGCGAGGCTGGGCCATGCGGACGAAATCGCCGACGCCGTCGCTTGGTTGCTGCGCGGCGGCTTCAGCACCGGCGAAGTGTTGCGGCTCGACGGCGGACGTTCGCTCTGAAACGACTGTAGACGCACCCGGGGGCGCTCCCGCAAGGCTGCACTCAGCGCTTCGGCTCGAACGCATGCGCGAGCTGCGCGCCCGAGAACCCGTCCGGCACTTCGTGCGACACGGCGTAGCGGTACAGCGCGGCCGAATAGATGCCGGTCAGCGCCGCCTGGTAGACGCCCAGCAGCAGCACGCCCAGCGCACACACCACGCCCACGCCGATGCCGAGCGGCACCGAGCTCTGCAGCGCGATGAAGGTCAGGCCGACGCCGATCATCGCGACCAGCGTGGTCAGCAGGCCAAAGGCCGCGCCGATGCCGACATTGCCGATCGCGTTCTCGCCCCAAGTGCGCTTGAGCAGGGTCACGCTCTGCTTGAGCGCGTCGATCGGGCCGATGTCGCGGCTGACCAGCACCGGCACCATGAGGAAGGTCGCCAGCGTCCATGCGACGCCGAGACCGCTGCCGATCAGCCGCACCAGGAAATTGTCTTCCTTGTGCTTGAGTGACTGCAGCAGCACGCCGACAGTCGCGGCGATCGCCGCGTAACCGAGGATCGCGGGTAGCCGGCGCTTCGCCGCGGACAGACCATCGGACAGCGTCGGATCGCCACCGTCGAGGCGGATCATCGCCGCGCCCACCAGCGCGCAGTTGAAGAACACGATCACCGCGTACTGGCAGAAGTAGAAGACGAACGCGAGCAGCAGGCCGGCGAAGCCGATGCCGTGCTCGAAGACGCGCAGCGCGAACAGCGGCAGCACGAAGGTCGCCAGCACCGCCAGCGTGGCCAGCCCCGACAGCATCGGGAACAGCATCAGCTCCTTGTCCGAACGCAGCACGGCCGCGCTCGCCTTCACCAGATCCCAGCTCCGCGACAGCTTGTCGAACATGTTCGGTCTCCCCTGTATGTACGCGACGCCGGCATGCGGGCGTCGACTGGATGGTCCCGCCCGACGGGCGCGATGCCCAGTGACAGAGGTCACCTTCTGCGCTCGGGCACTACCACGACGTGTCGTCGGCGACCTCTGTGACCAGGCGTGACCCCGCGGCCGCCGCGCGCACCGCCGCCTGCAGTGCGGGGAGGCCCGCGAACAGCGCCGGCTCGGCGAAGGCACGGCGCACGGCGGCCTCCAGGCCGGCCGGATCGCGCAGCCACAACGCCGCATGGGCGTGCTGCAGGCGCGCGGCGTGGTCGAACTGGTCGTAGTCCTGCGGGCAGACGATCGCCGGTCGCCCCGCCGCCAGGCACTGGTACAGGATGCCGGCGCCGCCGTGATGCACGACGAGATCGTAGCGGCCGATCCAGCGCGCGTAGTCGATGTAGGCCAGACGCTGGTGGTTGCCGGCGTGCGCGTGGTGATCCGCAGCGGCATCGCCGTCGGTGAAGTGGAATTCCACGTCGGGCATCGCCGCGGCCAGCGCGCGCAGACGCGCGTCGAAGCCGTCCTTGGCCCAGCGCAGATGCGTGCCCAGCGTCACCAGCACATGACGGCGGCTTTCGACGAAGCGCGGCGCCGGACGCGGCGCCAGCCAGGGCGTCTCCGTGCCGGACGCCGGCAACTGCGGGCCGACGAAACGCAGCGCCGCCGGCCAGGTGCGCGGAAACTCCAGCGCCTCGACGCCGAGCGCGAGGATGCGCTCGGGCGAGTAGACCGCCTCGCTGCCGTCGTCGCGGTAGAGCTGCGGCAGTCCGAGCGCGGTCATGCGCCGGCGATACGCGCGGTGCACGCCGCGTTTGAAGCCGCGCACCGCCAGCCGCGCCAGCGCGTGCTGGGTGCGCTGGCCTGCATGCGTGGCAGGCAACAGGCCGCCCATATAGGCCGGCGGTCCGTCGGGCGCTTCAAGCACGCAGGGCGACGGCAGGCTGGTCCACCAGCGGATGCCGAGCGACTGCGCAACCGCGCCGGCCGCCGGTACGGTGAAATCGGCAATGACCAGATCGGGTCGCGTCGCCGCATCCGCATACGTGACGCGCAGCGCCTGCGCGAAGCGCGCCATGACATCGAGCGCGGCGCGCAGTTGCCGGTGCATGCGCAGCGGATGGTTGCGCACGGCATGGCGCGGATCGGAAATCGCATCGAGCGTGTGTTCGGCGTCGGCATCGAGCAGCGGCACACCGACCAGACCCGCACGTGCGATCTGCGCCATCGCCGACGGCGTCGACAGCACGCGCACCGCGTGATGTGCAGTCAGCGAGCACGCCATCGCCAGCACGGGATGCAGATGCCCGCTGTAGGGCGGCGCGATCAGGTCGATGCGCATGGCATCGCCGCGATGAAGTCCTCGCACAGCCGCCGCACCTCGGGCTGGCGCAGGTAGTCCATGTGACCGCCGTCGACGCGGTGCACCGGCCCGCGCCAGCCGGCGCGCGAGATCCAGTCGCTGCGGCCCTGCACGCACAGCAGGCGGGCGACGTCCGGTGCCTGTCGCGCGACCGGACCATAGGCGAAGACGTGCAGGCGCGCGCGCAGCGAGGTGTCCAGGTGCAGATTCGCCAGCAGTTCGAGTCCGCAGCTGCCGGCAAGCAGCACGACGGCGCCGTCGCCTTCGAATGCGGCCGCCACCTGCGCGCGGTAGCGCCCCGCGAACGCCGGACGTCGCGCGGCGAGGTAGTCGCCGAAGTTGCGCCACGCCGCCAGCGGCAACGGCACGGCGACGTGGCCGGGCCGGGGCGCGGCATACGGAAAATTGCGATCGACGGTTGCGCGGCCCGGCGCACGCAGGGCGTCGAGAAAGCCCTGCTGCTGTGGACTCAGGCCACAGCGCGCCGGATCGCTGCGCCCGGTCAGGAACGCGATGCGAACCGGCGTGGCGGCGTCAGGCGACATGGAAGCTGCCATCGGCATGCACGCGATAGCGCCGGCTGCGCCAGCGCACTGTGCGCACGCAGACCGCGTGCAGCAGGTGCAGCGGCTGCAACAGCTCGCCCAGCAGCGACAGCAGCGGGCGTTGTGGCGCGAACACGCCGAGCCTGCGCTGCAGCCATGCGGGCACAGCCGCACGCAGCACGAGCACGCCGATCACGCAGAGGGCACCCGTCATCGTGGGCTGCACCGCCAGCGCGATGCCCGTCGCCCACAACAGCAGCGGCGGCAGACCATGCAGCAGCGTGATCATCACGCGCATCCGCATCGGCTGGCGTCGCAGCAGCAGGGTCGCGAACAGCATCCAGCGATGCATCTGGCGCAGGTAGTGCGCCGGGCCATCGATGCTGGTCCGCACGCGCACCGGCGCGATGGTCTGGGCGATGCGGCCGCCGTGCGCGCGCACCTGATCCGCCATCGCCAGATCGTCGGCCAGTGCGTGCAGCAGCGGCGCGAATCCGCCCAGCGCGCGCAGGCGCTCCGTGCGCAGCGCGTAGCACATGCCATTGATCGAGACCGGCGGCGCCCAGGTCAGCGGCGCGAGATAGGTCAGCGCCGCGTTGTCGTTGACGAACTGCGCCAGCAGTCGACCCGGCAGGCGTTCGCCATCGTCGACGTAGCCGGGCAGCGCCGTCGCGATGTCGGCGGTGCCGAGTGCCGCGACCAGACGCGCGAGTGCGTCGGCCGACAAGGTGGCGTCGTCGTCGAGCACCAGGCATACGGGCGCTTCGATCGCTGCGAGCGCGCGGTCGAGCTTGAAGCTCTTGGGATTCATGCCGTCGGGCGCCGGCGGATTCACGTGCACCACGATGCCGGTGTCCGGATGCCCCGCCTGCAACGCTGCGACCACCGACTGCGCGTGCGTGTCGCCGTCATCGATCAGCCAGTGGAAGCGCGCATCAGGCAGTGCATCGAGCGTCCCGCCCAGTACGTCGATCAGCCGCGGATCGCCTCCGAGGATCGGCTGCAACACCGCAATCTCGTGCATCGCGAATGCGGCATCCGCGCGCGGCAACGCTGCCTGCCGGCGGATCTCCCGCGATGCGCAGAGCGCGCGCAAGGCCAACACTGCGCCGTACGCGCAAGCGAGTGCCGCGGCGAGGCTCAGGCCGCCCACTGTGCCCGCTGCGAGGCGATGAAGTCTTCGATACCGGTGTCGATCGACACGCTCGGCGGGCCGAGGTCGGCGAGCATGCGCGCCGGATCGAAGGTCTTCGAATACGCGAACACGCCGACGCCGAAGCGTGTCAGCGGCGGCTCGCCGCGCAGTCGAAGACCGCGCCACAGCCACTCGGCGACGGTCGCCATGCGCAAGGCAGTGCCGATGCGCACGCGGCGAGTCGGCGCGGGCAGCTCCAGACGCGCCAGCACGTCGAGCAGCAGGGCCTGGATGTCGACCGGCTGCGCGTTGGTCAGGTTGTAACTGTCGGCCGGGCCATCCATCGTCGCGACGCGCAGCAGGTAGTCCGACAGCGTGTCGATCTGGATCAGGTCGCCGACCACGGGTCGGTCCTGTCCGGTGAACAGCGGCAACGCGCCGCGGCGCGCGGCTTCGAGGATGCGCGGAAACAGCACCGTGTCGCCGACACCGAACACCGCACGCGGCCGCACGATCACGTGTTGGCCCGAATACTCGCGCACCAGCTGTTCGCCGGCGTATTTGGTTTCGGCATACGTGTTGACGAACGTCGGCCCGACCGGGCTGTTCTCGCGCAGGTCGAACTGGTGCGCCTCGCGATAGAACACCGAACTCGACGACAGATATACCAGGCGCGGATGGCCGTTGCGACGGCAGAAGTCGATGACGTGCCGCGTCGCGTCGACGTTCTGCGCGATGTACTCAGCATGCGTGCCCCAGGGCGACGAGCGTGCGGCGGCATGGATGACGACGTCGGGCCGCACCGGCAGATCGAAGGGCTGGCTGAGATCGCAGCGGATGTAGTCCGGCAGGTCGGTTGCGCGACGCCCGGTGCCGACGAGCTGCAGATCGGCGCGCTCCGCATGACGGCGCAGGAACGCGCCGCCGACGAAGCCGGATGCACCGGTCACGAGAATGCGCATGCGCACCCTCCAAGTGTCGCCGCGCGATACATGTCGAGACTGGCCTGGCAATGCGACGGCAGGATCGCGACATCGGGCGCGGCGAGCGTGAGTGTGTGCAGCCGTTCGACGGTGCGCACGTAGGCCGCCCAGTCGTGGGTTACCAGCCGCGCAGGCCAGGTCGGCAGGCGCCGCTCGCGGAAGGTCAGATGCGACCAGCAGGCATCGGCGCACAGCAGCACCGCGCGGTCCTGCGCATCGCGCAGGCACAGGCCCATCTGCCGCGGCGCGTGGCCCGGCATCGGCACCGCGAACAGGCTGCCGTCGCCGAACAGGTCGACGCCCTCGCCGAGCGTCTCCCAGGGCGCCGGCAGCGCGCGTGCGACGCCATCGCCTGCGTAGCGCACGCGCGCATCGAAACCGGTCGGCAGCAAGGCGGGCAGCCAGCCGTTGCGCAGTCCGCGCACGCGCGACATCGCGCGCATCGACTCCAGATCCTCGCGCATGCAGACGAAGCGCGCGTTCGGCAGATCACGCAGGCCGGCGATGTGGTCGGCGTGGAAATGCGAGACCAGGCACCAGAGGATATCGGCCGGTCGCAGGCCATGCGCGGCGAGCTGCACCTCGAGCCGCTGCGCCTGCGGAAGCTCGACCGGCGTCGCCCAGCGGTACAGGCGCTCCGGGAATCCAGCGGTCGCGTCCATGAAATGCGGCGCGTAGCCGGTGTCGTAGAGGATCGCGCCTTCGGTGGGATGCACGATCAGCGCGACCATCGACGGGAACGTCACGTTGCCCCAGCGCCCACCCGCCAGCGTGACGCGCTCGCAGTGGCGGCACTGGCCGACGTCGAACAGGGTCAGCTCGACGCGCACGTCAGTACCGCAGCACTGCGCCGCCGACCGACAGGCCGGCGCCGGTGCCCAGCAGCAGGCAGATCTGACCGCGCTGCAGGCGGCCGCCGTCGATCGCGTGGTGCAGCGCGTGCGGCAGCGAGGCCGCGACCTGGTTGCCGTGTGCGCCGAGGATGCGCACCGTGCGCGCTTCCGGCAGACGCAGCGCCTGCACCATGCGGTCGAGACCACCGCCCGAAGCCTGATGCGGGACGATGCAGTCGAGCGCGTCAATCGTGAGACCGGCCGATTCGAGCAGGCGCGTCAGCAGGCGCGGCAGACGCCGGCCGGCCATGCGGAACGTCGCCGGGCCGTCCATTTCGAATCGGTAGGCATCGCGGTCGTCATTGCGCGGATCGCCCGGCGCGATGTGCGTGCCGCCGCCGCGGATACGGCAGGCATCCGCTCCGTCGGCGAAGGTCTCCATGCGCCAGGCCAGCAGTGCCGAGTTCTCATCAGGCGCCGCGGCACCGAGCACGACCGCCGCGGCGCCGTCGCCGAACAACGGCGCCGTGACCGGATCGTCGGCGCGCAGGCCGCGCGACGGCACTTCGCTGGCGACGACGAGCACGCGCCGGTAGCGGCCGGCCGCGATCGATGCAGCGATCAGATCCAGCGCGACCAGAAAGCCGAGACAGGTCGCGTTGATGTCGAAGGCCGGAATGCCCGAGCTTCCAAGACCCAGCGCGCGTTGTACCAGCGCGGCCTGACAGGGAATCGGCTGCTCCATGACCGCGCAGGTCGAGACAATCGCATCGAGCGCGCTGCCGTCGATGCCTGCCCCCCGCAGCGCCGCGTCGGCAGCGCGGGCGGCCATCCACGATGCGGTGTCGTCATCGCCCGCGACGCCGCGCATCGCAACACCCGTCGCGGCTTCGCTGCTGCCCGGCGCGAGGCCCAGGCGCGTATCGAACACCGTCGACGCCACGCGCTGCGCCGGGTGGTGGCAGCCGGTGCCGAGGATGCGCAGGCCCGCAGGCGCGTCCATCAGCCGGGCGCGTCCGCGTCGAGTCCGTCCACGCGGTCGAACACCGTGTCGCGATCCGCATGCGCGTCCCACAGCTGCACGAGCGGCGCGCCGTCGACGGGATGGGGCCAGTCGGGCGCGATCTCCGCCGCGGGTCGCAGCACGAATGCATGGCGCAATTCGTCACGCGGGATGCGGAGATTGCCGGCGCCGCTCAGCACCGCGTCGTCGAACAACACGATGTCGATGTCGAGCGTGCGGTCGCTGTAACGCGGACCACTGCGATCGCGGCCGTGCGCGTCTTCGAGTGCGTGCAGCCAGTCGTTCAACGCGGCCGGCGTGAGATCGGTGCGCACCGTCGCCGCGGCATTGAGGAAATCCGGGCCCGTGTAGCCGACCGCCGGGAAGCGGTAGACCGCCGAGACCACCACTTCGTCGAAGCGCGCCCGCAACGCGGCGATCGCCGCGCGCAGATGGGTCTCGGGATCGACATTGCTGCCGAGGCTGAGCAGGGCGATGGGCATGGCGCGCTCCGGTGGGGGCGCCATGATCGCCGATTGCCCCGCGTCCGCGCGAGGCGTAGCGCGTGACTCAGCCGGCTTCGGGCGCAGGCAGCGGCGGTGCGGCGCGGGGCCGCGGGCCACGCGTGTGCGCTGGATCGACCGCGTCGTCGAGCCGGCGCAGATTGACGTCGATCGGCGCGTCGCTGTGCGCCTGGAACACGCGCAGGTCGAACTCCGGCAGGATCGCCAGCATGTGGTCAAAGATGTCCGACTGGATGCCTTCGTAGACACCCCACGCGGTGCTCGACGTGAACGCCCAGATCTCCAGCGGCAGACCCATCTCGGTGGGCTGGTGCTGGCGCACGAGCATCGTCAGGTCCTGGTTGATGCCGGGATGGTTGCGCAGGTAATGCTCGATGTAGGCGCGGAACGTACCCAGATTGGTGACGCGCCGATGGTTGACCGGCTCGGCCCCCTCCGCGGCCAGGCGCGCGTTCCATTCCTGCAGCTCCTGCTCCTTGCGGTCGAGATAGCCGTCGAGCAGGCTGAAACGGCGGAAATGTTCGATCTCCGCCGGTTCCAGGAACCGCACGCTGCGCTGGTCGAGATGCAGCACGCGCTTGATCCGGCGGCCGCCGCCTTCGGACATGTGCCGCCAGTTCTTGAACGAGTCGCTGACCAGCTTCTTGGTCGGCACCGTGGTGACGGTGCGGTCCCAGTTGCGCACGGTGATCGTATGCAGCGCGATGTCGATGACGTCGCCATCGGCGTTCTGGCCCGGCATCTCGATCCAGTCACCGAGGCGCACGCGGCCGTCGTTGCTGATCTGCACGCTGGCGACCAGCGACAGGATGGTGTCCTGGAAGATCAGCATCAGCACCGCGGTCATCGCGCCGAGGCCGGTGACGATGTGCAGGAACTCCGCACCGATCAGCGTCGCGACGACGGAGATGCCGACCAGCACGAACATGATGATCTTCGCGACCTGGAAGTAGCCCTTGATCGGCTTGTTCTGCGCGTCGGGGCGGCGCTCGTAATTGTGGTTGATCGCGTCCAGGGCCTTCGAGATCGCCAGTGCGATGGTCACCACCACGAACACCTGGCACAGCGCCTTGACCACGGTCACCAGCTGCGGCGGCAGGTCGGGCACGATCGAGATGCCGGCCGAGATCACCAGCGCCGGCACCACGTTGGCCAGGCGCGGAATCACCCGCAGCCGCACTTCCTGGTCGTGCTGCGCACCGCCGAGCGGCGACTTCATCAGCAGCTGCCGGAGTCCCCGCAGCAGCACATGCTTGGTGACGAAATTCGCGATCCACGCCAGCAGCAGCAACGTGCACAACACCGTGACGGTATAGGCCCAGGGATACGGCGCAAGGACGTCGCGGAGGCGTTCGAGTTGTGTCTGCATCGTGCGGGGATCTCCGGGTCGCGCGCCACGCAGGCGCTACGCCAGCCCGCGTTGCATCAGGTCTGGCGCGTACGTTCGATATGGACGCCGACCGCGCGCGCACCACGCACCGCACCCGGCTTGCTGAGCTTCAATCGTACCCAATCGACCTTGAACTCCTCGATCACAATCGCCGCGCAGCGCTCGGCGAGCGTCTCGACCAGACCGAATTCCGACGCCGACACGTAGTCGATCAGCCGCTTGCTGACAGCCTTGTAGTTCAACGTGTCGTGGATGTCGTCGCTGGCCGCCGGCACGCGGTTGTCGAACGCCATCTCGACATCGAACACCAGCGGCTGGCGGATGCGCCGTTCCCAGTCGTAGATGCCGATCAGCGCCTCGATCTCGAGGCCTTCGATGAAGACTTTGTCCATGGCGGCGGTTGCGTGCGGCGGAAAGTCCGCAGCTTAGCGGCAGCGATGCGGTGACGTCGCGTGGCCGATCAAGCTGCGGCGAGCGGCGGCAACGTCGCCATGTCCCAGCGCGGCACCACGTGCACCGCGGCATCGCCGTGCTGGCCGGCTTCGAGGCGCAGCGCGCCGGCGAACGCAATCATCGCGCCGTTGTCCGTGCACAACGCCGGACGCGGGAAGCACACGCGACCACCGCGACGCTGCGCGTCGCTCCGCAGCTTCTCGCGCAACCGCGTGTTCGCGCCCACGCCGCCGGCGACGATCAGTGTGTCGAAGCCCGTGGCATCCAGCGCGCGTGCGCATTTGATCGCCAGCGTGTCGACCACCGCGTCTTCGAAACCGCGGGCGATGTCGGCCTTCGTCGTGTCGGCCTGGTCGCTGCCCTGCCAGGCCAGCAGCACCTGGGTCTTGAGCCCGCTGAAGCTGAAATCCAGACCCGGTCGGGTGGTCATCGGCCGCGGGAACCTGAAAACACCGGGCGTGCCGTGTTCCGCCAGCGCCGCCAGCTGCGGGCCGCCCGGATACGGCAGGCCCATCATCTTCGCGGTCTTGTCGAAGGCTTCGCCCGCGGCGTCGTCGAGCGTCTCGCCGAGCAGGCGGTAGCGGCCGATCGCATCGACCGCGACCAGCTGCGTGTGTCCGCCCGACACCAGCAGCGCGACGAAGGGCGCGGCCGGCGGATCGTCTTCCATCAGCGGCGCCAGCAGATGGCCTTCCATGTGATGCACGCCGATCGCCGGCACGTCGAGGCCCCAAGCCAGCGCGCGCGCGACGCCGGCGCCGACCAGCAGCGCGCCCACCAGGCCCGGACCGGCGGTATAGGCCACGCCGTCGATGTCGCCGGTCGACAGCCCCGCCTCGTCCAGCGTCTGCCGCACCAGCGGCAGCAGCTTGCGCACGTGGTCGCGGCTGGCGAGCTCGGGCACCACGCCGCCGTACTCGGCGTGCAGTGCGATCTGGCTGTAGACCGCATGCGCGCGCAGACCGCCGGCGCCGCCGATCGCGGTGTCGTACACGGCGACACCGGTTTCGTCGCAGGAGGTTTCGATGCCGAGGACTTTCATCGGGGGGACTGCCTTCGAAGCGGAACGGAAGGCCGCGCCGGGCGCGGCGGCCCCACGGCTTGCACACCGCGGCGGGGGACGGCTATGATACGCGGCTCGCCGGGCCTGAGCCCGGTGATATCGCATTCGAAATTCGATTCGAACCGGCCGTCAGGACCGGACGATCAGATCCCCGGAGATTCCATGCCAAGCGTCAAAGTCCGCGAAAACGAGCCCTTCGAGTTTGCGCTGCGTCGTTTCAAGCGCACCTGCGAGAAGGCCGGTGTGCTCGCTGAAACCCGCAAGCGCGAGTTTTACGAGAAGCCGACCCAGGAGCGCAAGCGCAAGGCAGCTGCTGCCGTGAAGCGCCAGTCGCGTCGCGTGTCGCGCGACGTCACCAAGCGCCAGCGCCTGTATTGATCGGCCCGGGCCGGGGTCTCCCCGGTTCGACCGTTCGATGATGCAAAAAGCCGGCAGCGCCTTGCGCCGCCGGCTTTTTGTCGTCTCCGCCGGGGACCCATCCGGTTCCGGCGCATCCCGCACCCGTTGCACCCGGAGCCCGCCATGACCCTGAAGCAGCAACTCACCGAAGACATGAAGGCCGCGATGAAGGGCGGCGACAAGCACGCGCTCGGCGTGATCCGTCTGATGCTGGCCGCGATCAAGCAGCGCGAAGTCGACGAGCGCATCGAGCTCGACGACGCCGCCGTGCTGGCCGTGCTCGAGAAGATGGTCAAGCAGCGCCGCGATTCGGTGAGCCAGTTCGAGGCGGCGAGCCGCGAGGATCTGGCCCAGGTCGAGCGCGAGGAGATCGTCGTCATCGAGCGCTACCTGCCGGAGAAGCTCGGCGAAGACGAGATCCTGGCCGCGATCGCCAGTGCCAAGGCCGAAACCGGCGCCGCCAGCCCGGCCGACATCGGCAAGCTGATGGGCGTGCTCAAGCCGATGCTGGCCGGCAAGGCCGACATGGGCGTGGTCTCGCGCCTGGTGAAGCAGTCGCTGGGCGGATGACCGCCGTCGCCGGCACCGTGCTGCGCCCGGCACGTCCCGATGACGTGCCGCTGGTGCTCGCGCTGATCCGCGAGCTGGCGGAGTACGAGCGCCTGTCCGATGCCGTCGTGGCCGACGAGCCGACGCTCGCCGCCTCGCTGTTCGGGGACGCGCCCGCGGCCGAAGTCGTGATCGCCGAAGTGGACGGTGCGCCCGCCGGCTTCGCACTGTTCTTCCACACGTTCTCGACCTTCCTCGGCCGCCGCGGCCTGTATCTGGAAGATCTGTTCGTGCGGCCCGCGTATCGCGGTCACGGCATCGGTGCGCAGCTGATGCGCCATCTCGCCGCGCTCGCGGTCGCGCGCGGCTGTGGACGTTTCGAATGGACCGTGCTCGACTGGAATGCGCCGGCGATCGGCTTCTATCGTGCACTCGGTGCGCAGCCGCAGGACGGTTGGACCGTGCAGCGCGTCGAAGGCGATGCGCTGCACGCGCTCGCGAACACGACGCGCTGAAATCGCCCGATGCTTCACGCGCTGCTACGCGCGCGTGCATAAGGTGACGGCAACGCCGCAGTGGATGCACGCGCTCCATACGTCGGCTTTCAAGAATCGCCACGCATGCGCACGTCGCCACAGGACACCCCGGATACCGATGCACCCGTGCGCCACACCCGCTGGGGTCGTCTGCGCACACGCGTCGACAAGGGCGTCACCCGCTTCGAAGAAAGTCTGCCGGCGGCACTGGTCAAACGCTTCGTCGATGCCGACCTGCTGACCCAGGCCGCGTCGCTGTCGTTCTACACGCTGATCTCGCTGGCGCCGATGCTGGTGCTGGTGCTGTGGATCACCGCGTCGCTGTATCCCTCCGCGCAGGAAGCGCTGCTCGCGCAGATCGGCGCGCTTGCGGGCGACGGCGCACGCGATGTCGCCGGCACCGTGATCCAGAACGCCACCGAGCAACCCGACATCGGCTCGCTCGCCGGCCTGTGGAGCACGCTGCTGCTGTTCGTCGGTGCGACGGTCGTATTCGCCCAGCTGCAGGGCACGTTGAACCTGATCTTCCGCACCGACGGCGACCGCCTGCCGGGCGGCCTGATGGTGTTCCTGCGCAAGCGCGTGTTCTCGGCCGGCGTGGTGTTCGCGCTCGGCTTCTTGGTGCTGGTGTCGACGCTTTTGACGACGGCTGTGGAGTTCATCTTCGCCAACGTACCGTCGATCCTGCCGCTGGTCGGCAACACACTGATGCTGGTGCTGTATTCGTTCGCGTTCGCCGTGCTGTACCACTACCTGCCCGATCGCCGGGTGCGCTGGCGCCAGGCCCTGTTCGGCGGCGTGGTGACGTCCGTGCTGTTCGTCGTCGGGCGCTGGGGCATCGGTATCTACATGACCCACGCCGCACCCGGCAGCGCCTACGGCTCGTTCGGCACGCTGGTGATCCTGCTGGTCTGGATGTACTACGCGGCCACGATCTTCTTCGTCGGCGCGCTGATCACCGCGGTCATCGACGAACGCGTGCGCCGCAGCTCGGTCGATCGCGCCCTGCAGAAGCGCGCCGAGCGCCAGGCGGCCGCGCTGGCGAAGGGGCCACCGCCCGCGGTCTGAAAGACGTACCGGATGCGGCGATGCGCGCCGCGCGTGGCATCCTAGCGTCCGCATGATCCGCGTCGCCCCCACCCCGTCCCGCCTGCCCTGCGTCCGCCCTGCGGTCGAGCGCGGCTGCCTGCACGGGAGGCGCTGATGGCCCGCATCCCCGACGCGTTCATCGACGACCTGCTGGCGCGGACCGACATCGTCGAGGTGATCAACGCGCGCGTGCCGCTGAAGCGACAGGGCAAGGAATATTCGTCGCGCTGCCCGTTTCACGACGAGCGCTCGGCGAGCTTCACCGTGTCGCCGACCAAGCAGTTCTATCACTGCTTCGGCTGCGGCGCGCACGGCACCGCGATCAGTTTCCTCATGAATTACGACCGCCTCGAATTTCTCGATGCGGTCGACGAGCTGGCCAAGCGCGCGGGCATGGAAATCCCGCGCGACACCCAGCAGCGAGAGGCGCGGCCCGACAGCGCGCCGATGTACGACGCGCTCGATGCCGCCTCGCGCTTCTTCGTCCGCGAACTCGCCGGCAACGACACCGCGCGCAGTTATCTCGACGGCCGCGGCGTCGACGCCTCGATCCGCGAGCAGTTCGCGATCGGGTACGCGCCCGATGGTTTCTCCGCGCTGAAAGACGCGCTGGGCAAGGACGATGCGCGCCGCATCGCGGTGCTGGAGAAGGTGGGCCTGCTGTCGAAGAACGACCGCGGCCACAGCTACGACAAGTTCCGCGACCGGGTGATCTTCCCGATCCACGACCGCCGCGGCCGCGTGATCGCGTTCGGCGGCCGCGTGCTCAAGCCCGAGGATTCGCCCAAGTACCTCAACTCGCCCGAGACGCCGCTGTTCCACAAGGGCCGCGAACTCTACGGCCTGTGGCAGGTGCGCCAGGCCAACCAGAAGATCGAGCGGCTGGTGGTGGTCGAGGGCTACATGGACGTGGTCTCGCTGTTCCAGTTCGGCGTGCCGCAGGCGGTCGCGACCCTGGGCACGGCGACGACGCCGGACCACGCCGAGCTGCTGTTCCGCAACGCGCCCGACGTGTTCTTCTGCTTCGACGGCGACGCCGCCGGCCGCCGCGCGGCGACGCGCGCGATGGAATCGGTGCTGCCGCGCATGCGCGATGGCCGCCAGGCGTTCTTCCTGTTCCTGCCCGACGGTGAAGACCCCGACACCATCGTGCGCACCGAGGGCGCGCCGGGTTTCGAGGCACGCCTGGCCCAGGCCACGCCGCTGTCGACATTCTTCTTCGACACCCTGGGCGACGGCATCAACCTGTCGACGCTGGACGGCAAGGCGCGACTGGCCGAACGCGCCAAGCCGATGCTGGCGCAGATTCCCGACGGCGCTTTCGCCGATCTGATGCGCCAGCGCCTCAGCGAGCTCACCGGTCTCGGCGGCGCCTCGCCTGCACAACAGCCGGCGCCCAGTCGCATGCTGCGCGGCGGTCGCGGTGCGCCGCCGCCCAAGCGCAGCGTGGTGCGCCACGCGATCGCCCTGCTGCTGCAGAAGCCCGGCCTGGCCGCGCAGCTGCCACCGCCCTATCCCTTCGTCGCGCTGCGCCAGCCGGGCATCGAGCTGCTGACCGAGCTGATCGCCATCGGCAGCGTCCGCCCGGACATCACCACGGGCGTGCTGCTGTCACAGTTCGAGGAACGCGAGGAAGCGCCGGCGTTGCGCAAGCTCGCGACCCAGGATCTCGCCGGCGACGAAGCCTCGTGGGAACAGGAACTGCGCGACGCCATCGCGCAACTCGACCGCCAGGTGCTGCAGCAGCGCATCGACGACCTGCTGGGCCAGCAGCGCGAGGGCACGCTGGACGCCGCCGGCAAGCAGGCATTGCGGGAACTGCTGCTGCAGCGCGCCCGCTGACAGGGAAATGTAAGCGTTTTCGGATACATAGCGCTTACATCCCGGTGACGATTCCTTAACCTTCGCGCTGGTCTGATCCCGTCAGGGGGATCGACCGGTCGATATGGCGCAGCTGCGTCAGGGCGACCTGTCCGTCCAGCACCGAGTGTCCGCCGAGTCCGCGTAGACGGGTCCGGCGCGGTGCCCCGTCCTTTTCCTTCCCCGACAGGTCGTCACCATGATCCGATCCACCCGCTTCCCGTCCGCCCGCCTCGGCGCCGGTCTCGTGCTTTCCGCTGCGCTGCTGCTCGGCGCCTGCGCCAGGATCGACACCCCGCCCGCGCCCGCCAAACCGCTGCACATCGATCTCGCCGCGCCGGTCGCCGAACAGGTCGATCTGGCCTGGCCGCAGAAAGACGGCACCCTGGCCGCCGAACACACGATCAGCCAGTCGCGCGACGTCACCCTGCGCCTGCCCAATGGCCAGCAGATCGTCGTGCCGGCCGATCGCGTCGCGTTCAAGCAGCAGGGCGGCCTGCTGGTCGGCGTGCACATCCAGCCCGGCGGCGGCGCGCTCGATCACCCCGATGCGCTGGCGCAGACCCGCCAGCTGCTCGAAGCCAACCGCCTGCTCGATCCCGCCCTCGCCCACACGCTCGATGGTTGGGCCGCACGCAACGATGCGCAGCAGACCGCGCGCGTGACCATCCGCGACGTCGACGTACAGGTCGCGCTGACGCCGAACACCAAGGCCGGCTGGCAGGCCACGCTCGATTTCGAACCGCGCGCCTGCGAGATGCCGGCCGGTCTCGACGGCGACCCGGACGCCTGCCTGCAGGCCACGCCGACTTCGACCGTGATCGCGGGCGGCTGATCTCCGGATCCGGATGTCGCTGCATGCCGGCGCCGGCTGCAGCGACCGGCGCACGCACGCGCTTCGCAGGCCGATGACCACTCAGCGCCTCGGAACACGCGCATCGACGACACTTGCGATGGGCGCGTCGAGTGACTCGGCGTAGGATGCGTCGTGATCCGGCGGCTGCATGTCGGGTCAGACCCCGGCACGGAACCCGATTCCGTCGCCGCCCCAGAGATCCCAGCGGAGCGCGACGATGGCCAAGAGCCTCGACAAGAAGAAAGAGACCAAGAAGAAGCCGGTCAAGACCCTGAAGGAAAAGCGGGCCGAGAAGGCCGCGAAGAAGTCCTGATGTCCACTGCGCCGGCGGGCCCTGCGCCCGCCGGAGCGGACGCGGCGGTCGTCAGCGGATGCGCTGGAAATCCAGTCCGCCCGCCGCAGCGCCGGCGCCCGGCAGCCACGGCAGCAGCCAGTGGTCGACCAGCAGGAACGCGAACAGCGCCATCAGGTACACGACGGAATAGTTGAACATCCGCATCGCGAAGAACTCGTCCGGCGGATCCAGCAGCCGCCACGCGTACCAGAGAAACACCAGGCCCAGCACGACGGCGCCGCCCAGATAGAACACGCCGCTCATGCCGATCGCGACCGGCAACAGGGTGATCACGACCAGCAGCACGCTGTAGATCAGGATCTGCCAGCGCGTGTACGCCACGCCGTGCGTAACCGGCAGCATCGGCACCAGCGCGCGCGCGTAATCCTCGCGGCGGAAGATCGCCAGCGCCCAGAAATGCGGCGGCGTCCACACGAAGATGATCAGCACCAGCAGCAGCGCGTGCGCCCAGTCCCACTGGCCCTGCATGTTGGTCACCGCGGCCCAGCCCAGCAGCGGCGGCGCCGCGCCGGCGATGCCGCCGATGACGATGTTCTGCGGCGTCGCGCGCTTGAGCCAGCCGGTGTAGATCACCGCGTAGCCGATCAGCGAGGCGAACGTCAGCAGCGCGGTCAGCACATTGACCAGCGCGACCAGGATCACCATCGACAGCGCACCCAGCGCCAGCGCGAATACCAGCACCTGCACCGGGCGCAGCGCGCCGGTCGCGAGCGGCCGATGCGCGGTGCGCGCCATGACCTTGTCGATGCGCTGGTCGATCAGATGGTTGATCGCTGCCGCCGATGCCGCCGCCAGCCAGATGCCGAGCAGGCCGAACACCGCTTCCTTCCACGGCGGCAGGCCGGGTACGGCGAGGAACATGCCGACCAGCGCGGTGAACACGATCAGTGCCACCACGCGGGGTTTGGTCAGCGCCCAGTAGTCGCGTGCCTGGATCGCCATGTCAGTCCGGGCGCTTCAGGCGCGCGAGCAGCGACACCAGCACGAACAGCAGCAGCGCGGCGCCGCCGTTGTGCATCACCGCGACCGGCAATGGCAGGGCGAGCTTGACGTTGAGAATTCCCAGCGCGACCTGCGCGCAGGTCAGCAGCGCGAGCGCGACCGCCCAGCCGCGCAGGCCCGGCGTGCGCAGCAGGCGCGCGGCGAATGCGATCAGGTACGCGAACACCGCGATCGCCATGACCCGGTGCGCGAGCTGGATCGCCACGCGCGCCGCGCCGTCGAGCACGCCGCCTTCGTAATCCACGCCGACGCCGCGCCACAGCACGAAACCTTCGCGGAAATCGGCCTGCGGCCACCATTCGCCGACGCACTTCGGGAAATCGACGTAATGGTGCGCATCGGTCACCCAGCCGCCCGCGCCGCAGGCGAGCGCCGCGTAGTTCGCGCTGACCCAGCCGCCGAGTGCGATCTGCACGCCGACCAGACCGATCGCGCCGAGCGTCCAGCGCCGCAGCGTCGGCGCATCGACCAGCACGATCGGCTGCACCGTCGCGCGCCACGCCATCCACAGCAGCAGCGAGAACGTCAGCATGCCGCCGAGCAGATGGCCCATGACGATCACCGGCTTGAGCAGCATGGTGACCGTCCATTTGCCGAGCAACGCCTGGAAGATCACCACCGCCAGCGTCAGCGCCGCGGCGCGTGCCAGATCGATGTTCGACCAGCGCAGCGCGGCGATCAGCAGCAGTGCTTCGCCGAGCGCGGCGATGCCCAGCGCGGCCATCACGTGGCCCTGCATATACAGCGGAATCGCGAGCGCGACCAGCGCCGAGGCGCCGATGATCTGCAGCATGCCGAATCGGCGCCGGCGCGCGGCCAGCAGCGCGAGACCGAGCACCAGCACGCCCAGTGATGCGGCCAGGTGGCGGTGCACCTGCTCGCGCCAGGCCTTGTGCGATTCGAACTCGCGGATCGCGCTCGCGGCGTGGTCGACGACCTCGCTGGCCGCCTGCGGCCATGCGGCGCGCCCGTAGCAGGTGGGCCAGTCGGGACAGCTCAGGCCCGCATCAGACAGGCGAACGAAGGCGCCGAACACGATCACGCACAGCGTCAGCGCGGCGGCGAGCCAGGCGATGCGGTGGAAATGCTTGTGGGTCGACGGACGGAACGACGTCGCGCGCGAGGGAGGCGTGTGGGTCATCACTTGAGTTTCAGCAGCTTGGCCATGTCGCTGCGCAGGTCGCCCGGATCGAAGCCCGGGGCGTAGCGCAGGATGACGAACCCGTTGGGGTCCACGACATAGGCGGGGACCCCATTGTCCGCCTCGCCGGGCCCGCCGTCGACGCGCGGTAATGTCGCACGCAGCGCCGGGTCAGCTTCGACGAGCCGCCACGCCGGATTGCGGATCGCGCCGTCGGGCACCGTGCCCGCCCACAGGATGTCGACGTGATCGGCGTTGCGACCGAACAGCTGCCACACCAGATCCAGCTGCCGCGACAGTTCGACGCAGGTCTGCGCGCAATCGCGCGGCGGCGCGACGAGGATGCGCCAGCGCCGCTCGGCCGGGCGCCAGTCGTAGCTGCCGCCGTCGATCAGGTGCAGCGGATGCGTGCGCAGGTCACCCGGCGGATCGAGCAGCTCGCCCTTGTTCTGCATGCCCGACGGCCGCCAGCCCGAGAACCGCAGCGCGCCGGCGACGACGGCGCTGCCGAGGAACAGCACCACGATCAGCACCAGCAGCATTCGGTTGCGGTTGCGCTGCGCGGGCGGCAGCGTGTGCGCGGGAGACGGGGTCATCGGCGGCGGGTCCGGAACGTGAGCACGAAGGCGATGACGAGCACCGCGAGGGCCAGCCCGAACCACTGCACCGCGTAGCCGAGGTGCTTGTCGGGCGTGAGCGTGTTGGGCAGGACGTCGAGATCGCGGAGGTAGCCGATGTCGAGCGCCGGATCGAGCCGCAGCACGCGCGGTGGCAAGGCCGGCACACCGGTTTCGGCGGCGATCGCGGGGATGTCGATGCGGGTCATCAGCACCGCCTCGCCCGGCGTGAGCGCCGGGCCGAGCGCGAGGCCGGGCGACGGCGGCGGTGCGAGCAGGCCGCGCAGCTCGAGATCGCGACCGAGCAGACCGTCGCCGCGCACGATGGCGGCATCAGGCAGGCGCGTCGTGCGGTCGACGAGCGCGGTCCAGCCCAGATCGACCAGCAGCGGCGGCGCGTCGTCGGGCGCGAACAGGCGATACACGCGCAGGCCGGGCACGCCGGCCTGGATCTGGTTGTCGAGCACGAAGGCCGGACGGTCGACGAAACGGCCGCGGCCTGCGCTCCAGTCGTAGTCACGGGCGCGTGCGACGTCGCCGGCGGCCGACAGCGACACGGGCGTGCGGGCCTCGAGCGTCACCGCGACGGCGTCGAGCATCGTCTGCTTCTGGCCCATCCGCGACAGCTGCCACTGGCCCAGCGACACGAAGGCCGCGATCGCCAGCACCGCCAGCGTCCAGCCGATGATGCGGGTCCGGCGCAGACTCACGCGCGGCGCTCCGCGTGCTGCAATAATCGGCGCACACACCCAGTGTTCCGGAGCCTGCGATGGTGATGAACGATTCGCTGAAGTTGCTGCTGATCATCGCCTTCGTGCTGCTGATCCTGTGGAACCTGGGCAGCGCGCTGTACTACATGATGACCGACAAGGGCACGACCGACCGCACGGTGAAGGCGCTCACGCGCCGCATCGGCCTGTCGGTCGGACTGATCCTGCTGGTGCTGCTGGCGATCTGGATGGGCTGGATCAAGCCGCATGGCGTTTACGGCTGAGGCCGGAAGTGGGAAGCGGGCGGCAGCGATGCGCCGCCCGGCGTCGACGCGTCGTCAGACGACGTAGACGAACAGGAACAGGATCAGCCAGACCACGTCCACGAAGTGCCAGTACCAGGCGACCGCTTCGAACGCGAAGTGGTTCTCCTTGGTGAAGTGGCCGCGATAACAGCGCAGCCAGATCACGATCAGCATGATCGTGCCGAGCGTCACGTGCGCGCCGTGGAAGCCGGTGAGCATGAAGAACGTCGAGCCGTAGATGCCCGAGCCCATCGTCAGGTTCAGATCGCGATAGGCGTGGACGTATTCCTCGATCTGGAAGAACAGGAACACGCAGCCGAGCAGGATCGTCGCGCCGAGGAACACCAGCAGCTGGGTGCGGTGCGCGGCGCGCAGCGCGTGGTGGGCGATGGTGATGGTGATGCCCGACGCCAGCAGGATCAGCGTATTGAGCAGCGGCAGGCCCCAGGCCGGAATCGTCTGGAATGCGCCGCCGACATCGCCGGGGCCGGCCGACGGCCATGCCGCGCTGTAGCCGTCCCACAGCACCGCATTGGTCATCGCGCCCGAGCCTTCGCCGCCCAGCCACGGCAGCGACAGCGTGCGCGCGTAGAACAGCGCGCCGAAGAACGCGGCGAAGAACATGATTTCCGAGAAGATGAACCACACCATCCCCATGCGGAACGACAGGTCGACCTGCTTGTTGTAGTAGCCCGACACCGATTCGAGCACGACGTCGGCGAACCACTTGAACAGGATCAGCGCCAGCACCGCGATGCCGACGAAGAACATCGGCCGGCCCCAGGTGTGTTCGTTGAACCAGCTGGCCAGGCCCAGCATCGTGACGAACAACGCCACCGAGGCGAACACCGGCCACTTGCTGTCATGCGGCACGAAATAGAGGTCGGGGTCCTGCTCGGGCTTGGCGTGGGCCATGGCGGTGTCCGGATCGTCGATGCGTGGTTCGGGAAAGTGCGGTGCGGGCTCAGGGCGCCGCGGCCACACCGGGACTGTTGCGTACCGGCGCCGCATGGGCGGTCAGACGCGAGGTGAGGACATCGTTCTTGAAGAAGGTGTAGCTCAGCGTGACCGTGTTGACGTCCTTCGGCAACGACGGGTCGATGATGAAACGCACCGGCATGTCGCGCGTCTCACCGGCCTGCAGGGTCTGCGCGGTGAAACAGAAGCACTCGGTCTTCTGGAAAAATCCCGACGCGCGCGCCGGTGCCACCGACGGCGTGGCGCTGCCGACGACGGCCGCGACGCTGTCGTTGTGCGCGTAGTACGTGGTCTCGTACTGCTCGCCGACGCGCACGCGCATGCGGGTGTCGTTGGGGCGGAAGGACCACGGCAGATGCGAGTTCACCGTCGCGTCGAACTCGACCGTGACCCAGCGCTCGGCCGGCGTCGCGCTCGTCGCCGGCGCGGCGACCGCGCTGTTCTCGAGCCGGATGCCGAACACCTTCTCGCAGGCGATGCGGTACAGCGGCACCAGCGAGAACGTGAACGCGAACGCGGCGATCGAGACGCCGACCAGCTTGCCGATGCCGAATGTCTTCGATTTCGGCCGGGTGTCGATGCGCGCGTCCGTGGGCTGCATGTCGTCGCTCATGACAGCAGCACGCCGCGCGCGATGAAGCCGATGTAGACCAGCGCCGCGATCGCGCCGACGACCACCGCGGTGCGCCGCGCACGACGGCGACGGACAGCGAGATCGGAACCGGGATCGGGCGTGGTCATCACGAGCTGCATCAGTGGCTGATGTCGTCGTGGGCCAGATCGCCCGGCTTGATCACCGGCGGCTTGGCGAAGGTGTGGTGCGGGGCCGGCGACGGCACCGTCCACTCCAGACCGCGCGCGCCTTCCCACGACCGCGCCGCGGCGGGCGCGCCGCGCAGCTTCGAGTGCAGCAGGATCGCGAACATCATGAAGGGCGTGGCGAACATGCCGAACGCGCCGATCGAGCTGATCAGGTTCCAGTCCGCGAACACGACGTTGTAGTCGGGAATGCGGCGCGGCATGCCGGCCAGGCCGAGGAAGTGCTGCGGGAAGAACAACAGGTTGACGAAGATGATCGTCCACCAGAAATGCACCTTCGCCCAGAACTCGCTGTACATGCGTCCGGTCCACTTCGGCCACCAGTAGTACGTGGCCGCGATGATCGAGAACAGCGCCCCGGTCACCAGCACGTAGTGGAAGTGCGCGACGACGAAATAGGTGTCGTGGTACTGGAAGTCGGCCGGCACGATCGCGAGCATCAGGCCCGAGAAGCCGCCGATGGTGAACAGGATCACGAACGCGATCGCCCACAGCATCGGCGCCTCGAACGTCATCGCGCCGCGCCACATCGTCGACACCCAGTTGAACACCTTCACGCCGGTCGGAATCGCGATCAGCATCGTCGCGAACATGAAGTAAATCTCGCCGCCGAGCGGCATGCCGACGGTGAACATGTGGTGCGCCCACACGATGAAGCTCAGGAACGCGATCGACGCGGTCGCGTAGACCATGGCCTGGTAACCGAATAGCGGCTTGCGCGAGAACGTCGGCAGGATCTCCGAGACCACGCCGAACGCCGGCAGGATCATGATGTAGACCTCGGGGTGCCCGAAGAACCAGAAGATGTGCTGGTACATCACCGGGTCGCCGCCGCCGGCCGCGTTGAAGAACGAGGTCATGAAGAACTTGTCGGTCAGCAGCATCGTGACCGCGCCGGCCAGCACCGGCATCACCGCGATCAGCAGGAACGCGGTGATCAGCCAGGTCCAGCAGAAGATCGGCATCTTCAACAGGTCCACGCCCGGGGCGCGCATGTTGAGGATGGTCGCGATGACGTTGATCGCGCCCATGATCGAGCTGATGCCCATCATGTGGATGGCGAAGATCGTCAGCGACACGCTGCTGCCGCCCTGCAGCGACAGCGGCGGATACAGCGTCCAGCCACCGGCTGGGCCACCGCCGGGCAGGAACAGCGTCATCAGCAGCAGCGTGAACGCGAACGGCAGGATCCAGAACGACCAGTTGTTCATGCGCGGCAGCGCCATGTCCGGCGCGCCGATCTGCAGCGGAATCATCCAGTTCGCCAGGCCCACGAAGGCCGGCATCACGCCGCCGAAGATCATCACCAGCGCGTGCATGGTGGTCATCTGGTTGAAGAACGTCGGGCTGACGTGCTGCAGGCCCGGTGCGGCGAGTTCGGTGCGGATGATCACGCTCATCGCCGCGCCGATGATGAACATCATGAAGGAGAACAGCAGATACAGCGTGCCGATGTCCTTGTGGTTCGTGGAGAAGAACCAGCGCTGGACGAACCCCTGCGGATGGGCATGGTGATCGTCGTGGTGCGCGTCAGCGGTGGCGGGGTGCGTCGTCGACATGTGCGGTGTGCCTCGATCGATCAGCCGGCCGCGGGCGCGGCAGGGGCGGACGGGGACTGCGTGGCGGAGGCGGCGGCCTCGGCAGGCGCGGCGTCAGGCGACGGTGCGGGTGCGGCGTCGGGGGGGCCGGATTCGCCCGGCGTCGGGATGGCCGGCGCGTTCTTGGCCTTCTCGGCGGCGAGCCAGGTGTCGAACTCCTCCGGCGACACCGCGCGCACGACGATCGGCATGAAGCCGTGGTCCTTGCCGCACAGCTCCGCGCACTGGCCGCGGTAGACACCCGGCTCGAGGATCTCGGTCCACGCCTCGTTGACGAGGCCCGGAATCGCATCCTGCTTCCAGCCGAAGGCCGGCACCCACCAGGAATGGATCACGTCGTCGGCGGTCACGACGAAGCGGATCTTGGTGTTGGTCGGCAGCACCAGCTGGTTGTCGACGTCGAGCAGGTAGTGCCCGTGCGCGTCGAGCTCGGCGCGCGTGGTGTCGCGGCTCTGGCGCAGGCGGTCGCTCTCGCGGTCGAGGCGGCTGGTCAGCGTGACGTCCTCGCCCATGTACTCGTACTTCCACATCCACTGCACGCCGGTGACCTTGACGGTCATCGTCGCGTCGCGGGTGTCGTACATCGCGATCAGCTTCTGCGTGGCCGGCACCGCCATCAGCACCAGGATGACGATCGGGACGACGGTCCAGATGACTTCGGCGGTGGTGTTGTGGGTGAACTGCGCCGCGGTGACTCCGCGCGACTTGCGGAAGCGGAACATCGCCACCGCCATCGCACCGAACACCAGCACGCCGATCACCACGCAGACCCACAGCGCGAGCATGTGCGCGTCGTAGGCGTGCTGGGCGGAGGTCGTGACACCGCGGCCCATGTTGAGCTGCCACGGCTTGGGGTCTGCGGACTGCGCCAGAACGTTCGTCGATGCCAGAAGCGCGGCAGCGCCCCCCATCCACAGTCTGGACGCGTACCTGTTGTAACAAGCGCCTTGCTTCACATCGGACCCCATACCTGAGCTGGCCTTGGTGCTGGCGGGAACGCGTCCGTCCTCGCCCGGCAATGGGTGCCGGGAGATATCGCAGGAGCGGCGGCGTGCTGCGAATAACGCATGAATGGTAGCTGTCGGCGTTCGACAGGGGCAAGCCGCGGTGCCGCAACCGCTGCGACCCCTCGGGTCGGCCCGGGTGTCGAGAGGCGCCGACGCGGGCTATAGCCTGTCTTACGCAGCCCGAGGATACCCCCATGGCCCACCGTTCTCCCGTTTCTCCGCCGATGCCCGTCGATGGCGGTGTGCGCCGCTCGCAGACCCTGCGCGCCCTGCCGGCCTCGAACACGGCCACGCGCCGGGGTTTCGGGGGCCTGCTGCCCACGCGCCAGCGCTTGCGGCTGGACCTGCGCGATGCCTACGGCCACGGCGGCAGCTTCACCGCCGACGACATCCTCGGCGCCGGTGCGCGGCGGCATGGCGAGCATGGCCCGCGCGTGCGCCTGCCCGACGTGCTGGAGGGCAGCTTCGCCGACGCCGCCGCCCAGTGCCTGGCCGTGGCCGAATCGGTGATCGGCCTGCATCGCACGCGGCTGTATCTCGATCCGCTCGACCGCAGCGGCACCGCGCGCGGCAACGGCCTGTTGATCGAATGGCGGCAGCCGCACGGCGACGCGCCGATGATCGAAAGCGTGACGCTGGAGACCTTCTGCGGTGGCCATTGGCACCCGCGCGCGGGCACGCTGCCGCCGGCGCACGGCGCGGCGATGGTCGAGCTGGCGGCCTGCATGCCGCGGCTGCTGCAGCCGTTGACCGCACTGGCCGCCACCCATGCGCGCGTGCGCTTCGCGATGCGGACCTACGACGCCCCCGTCATCGCCTGAACACGACGCCTGTTTCCGGGCGTGTTTCGCACAGTGATGGAGCCGGCCGGCAGGCTAGAATTCCGCTTCTGTCTCTGCCGGTCGTCACGCCTTGAACGCCAGTCCGTCGCCCGCCGCGCCTGCGGCCTCCCTTCAGCCGCAGCGCGACGCGATCACCGCCGCCTGGACCGGCGATGAAACCGAGCGCGTCCATGCGCTGCTGGCCGAAGCACGCCAGCCCGACGCCGACCGCGCCGCGATCCAGGCCACCGCCGCCGATCTGGTCCGCCGCGTGCGCCTGCGCGCGCAGGACCGCGGCGCGATCGAGGCCTTCATGCAGCAGTACGACCTCGGCAGCGAGGAAGGCGTGCTGCTGATGTGCGTGGCCGAAGCGCTGCTGCGCATTCCGGACGAAGACACCGCCGATGCGCTGATCCGCGACAAGCTGGGCGAAGCCAACTGGCGCAAGCACATGGGCCAGTCCGATTCGGTGCTGGTCAATGCGTCGACCTGGGGCCTGATGCTGACCGGCCGCCTGGTCGATCTGGCCGACGACACCAAGCGCAACGTGCACAACGCCTTCCAGCGCCTGATCGGCCGCGTCGGCGAGCCGGTGATCCGCCTTGCGGTGCGCCAGGCGATGCGGATCATGGGCCACCAGTTCGTCATGGGCCGCACGATCGGCGAAGCGCTGACGCGCTCGCGAAAGGGCGACAACGCTGCGTACCGTTATTCGTTCGACATGCTCGGCGAGGCCGCGCTGACCCAGCACGATGCCGACCGGTATATGACGGCCTATCGCGATGCGATCGATGCGATCGGCCGCACCGGCCCGTTCGAGGACGAAATCACCGCGCCGTCGATCTCGGTCAAGCTGTCCGCGCTGCATCCGCGCTACGAACACGCCAAGCATGACCGCGTCCTCGCCGAACTCGCGCCGCGCCTGCGCGATCTCGCCCAGCGCGCGAAGGGCTATCGCATCGGCCTGACCGTCGACGCCGAGGAAGCCGATCGCCTGGAGCTGTCGCTCGACGTCATCGAAACCGCACTCACCGATGCCTCGCTGGCCGGCTGGCACGGCTTCGGCATCGTCGTGCAGGCCTACCAGAAGCGCGCGCCGTTCGTGATCGACTGGATCGCAGCCCTTGCCCGCGCGCACGGCCGTCGCATTCCGGTGCGCCTGGTCAAGGGCGCGTACTGGGACAGCGAGGTCAAGCGCGCCCAGGTCGAAGGCCATCCGGGCTACCCGGTGTTCACGCGCAAGCCCAACACCGACGTCAGCTACCTCGCCAACGCGCGCCGCCTGCTGTCGGCGACCGATGCGATCTATCCGATGTTCGCCACGCACAACGCGCACACGATCGCGGCGGTGCACCGGCTGGGGATGACGCTGCGCAACGGCACCGGCGCGAAGCCCTACGAATTCCAGAAGCTGCACGGCATGGGTGACGACCTCTACGCCGAAGTGATCCCGGCTGATCGTCTCGACGTGCCCTGCCGCGTGTATGCGCCGGTCGGTTCGCACGAGGACCTGCTGCCGTATCTGGTGCGTCGCCTGCTCGAGAACGGCGCCAACTCCAGCTTCGTCAACCGCATCAGCGACGAGGACGTCGCGATCGACGACCTGATCCGCGACCCGGTCGAGGTCGTCGCCGGTTTCGAATCCATTCCCCATCCCCGCATTCCGCTGCCGGTCGATCTCTTCCGCAGCCAGTTCCAAGACAGGAGCAATTCCATGGGCGTCAACCTCGCCAACGACGCACAGCTCGCCACGCTGGCGGCGCAGATCCAGGCCGCGACCGGTCCGTGGACCGCGGGCCCGCTGGTGCCGGGCGCGACCAGCGCCGGCGCGACCGTCGAGGTCACCAGCCCCGCCGACCGTCGCGTGCGCGTTGGCCAGTGGCAGGCCGCCGACGTCGCGACCGTCGAGCAGGCGCTGCGCAATGCGACCGACGCGCACGCGGACTGGAACGCCGTGCCGGCCGCCTCGCGCGCGGCGATCCTCGAGCACGCCGCCGACCTGCTGGAATCGCGCACGCCCGACTACATCGCGATGTGCACGCGCGAAGCCGGCAAGACGATTCCCGACGGCGTGGCCGAAGTCCGCGAAGCGGTGGATTTCCTGCGCTATTACGCCGCCGAGGCGCGCCGCCTGTTCGTCGTCGAGGCGCTGCCCGGCCCGACCGGCGAGTCCAACAGCCTGCAGCTCTCCGGCCGCGGCGTGTTCGTGTGCATCAGCCCGTGGAACTTCCCGCTGGCGATCTTCGCCGGCCAGATCGCCGCCGCCCTCGCAGCGGGCAATACCGTGATCGCCAAGGCCGCCGAGCAGACCACGCTGGTCGGCCACGCCGCAGTCAAGCTGCTGCATGAAGCCGGCGTGCCGGCGCACGTGCTGCAGTACGTGCCCGGCGATGGCGCCAGCGTCGGCGCGGCGCTCACAGCCGATCCGCGCGTCGCCGGCGTCGTGTTCACCGGCTCCAATGCGACCGCACTGGCGATCAACCGCGCGCTCGCCGCGCGCGACGGCGCGATCGGCACGCTGATCGCCGAGACCGGCGGCCAGAACGCGCTGATCGCCGACTCCTCGGCGCTGCCCGAACAGCTGGTCAAGGACGCACTGGGTTCGGCGTTCACCTCGGCCGGCCAGCGCTGCTCGGCCGCGCGCGTGCTGTTCGTGCAGGACGACATCGCCGACAAGGTGATCGGCATGCTCGCCGGCGCGATGCAGGAACTCACCGTGGGCGATCCCGCGCTGCTGTCGACCGACGTCGGCCCGGTGATCGACGCCGACGCGCTGCGCATGCTCGACGCGCACGCCGAGCGCATGGCCAGCGAAGCGCGCCTGATCGCGACCACGCCGGTCGGCCCCGAGGTCGCCCACGGCACCTTCTTCGCGCCCCGCGCGTGGGAACTGCAGTCGCTGACCCAGCTGCAGCGCGAGAACTTCGGCCCGGCGCTGCACGTGATCCGCTGGAAGGCCGACCAGCTCGACGCCGTGATCGATGCGATCAACAACACCGGCTACGGCCTGACGCTGGGCATCCACTCGCGCATCGACGAGACCGTCGAGAAGATCAGCGCGCGCGCCCGCGTCGGCAACGTCTACGTCAACCGCAACCAGATCGGCGCCGTCGTCGGCGTGCAGCCCTTCGGCGGCCAGCGCCTGTCGGGCACCGGCCCCAAGGCCGGCGGCTCGCACTACCTGCCGCGCTTCACCACCGAGAAGACCGTGACCATCAACACCACGGCGGCGGGTGGCAATGCGTCGCTGCTGACGCTCGGCGAGTAAGCCCCCGGCAAGCGGCCGGCACGCGCCGGCCGCTTCCGACGCAGCGTTCTCCCCGTATGTCCGCGATCGCCGCGCGCGTCCGCTAGGATCATCCGCTCCCCACGTTTCTGATGGCCCCGATGGCCTTCGATGCCTTTGCCCTGATCCTGGCGATGCTCGCGCTGGGCATGCTGTTCGCCCGGCTGCGGGTGATGCCGGCCAATGCCGCCGAGGTGCTCAACCTCGTCGTGCTCTACGTCTGTCTGCCGGCCGCGGTGCTGGTGCACGTGCCGAAGCTGAGCTTCGATGCGACGCTTCTCGGCGTCGCGGCGACGCCGTGGCTGCTCGCGGTCGCGACGCTCGCGCTGGTGCTGCCGCTGGCGCGCGGGCTGAAGTTCCGGCGCGACGAGACCGCGGTACTGCTGCTGTGCGTGGCGCTGTGCAACAGCAGTTTCATCGGCTATCCGATGGTCGCGGCACTGCTGGGCGAGGACGCGGTCGCCTACGCGGTGGTCTACGACCAGTTCGGCACCTTCGTGCTGCTGTCGACGTTCGGCCTGACGATCCTCGCGCGCTACAGCGGCGACACGCCGCCGGGCTGGCGCGACATCGCGCGGCGCATCGTGCGGTTTCCGCCGGTGTGGGCGCTCGCGTTCGGCCTGACCCTGATGCCGGCCGCGCCGCCGGCCTGGATCGCCTCGGCGCTGGAGAATCTGGCCGGCGCGCTGTTGCCGCTGGTGATGCTGGCGGTCGGGCTGTCGATCCAGCTGCGCATGCCCCGCGACGAGATCCGTCCGCTGGCGGCCGGGCTGGTGCTGAAACTGCTGGTGATGCCGGCGATCGCGCTGCCGCTGTCGCTGCTGTTCGGCATGTCAGGAACGATGCTGCAGGCGAACGTGCTGGAGTCGGCGATGCCGAGCATGATCACCGCCGCGGCGCTGGCGATCGCGCAGGGACTGGCGCCGCGGCTCGCGGCAGCACTGGTCGGTTACGGGATCCTGCTGTCGCTGGTGACGTTGCCGGCGTGGGCGTGGGTGCTGGGGCGGTTCGCGTAACCACGACGCCGCCGGTTCGCGGTGATGGGTTTCGCAGTGCGCGATCCGGCCGGCGCGGGAACGCCCTTCGCGCGCGAGCGCGCTCCCACAACGAAAAAGCCCCGCCGGAGCGGGGCTTTTTCTTGTCACGGTGTCGCGTGGATCAGAAGCGGTACTGCGCCGACACGCCGAACAGGTTGGCGTCGCCGTCGAAGTTGCCGGCCACGCGGCTGCCGCCGCTGGTGGTGTCGATCTTCGGATCGCGCGGTGCGATGTGCGTGTACGCGAAGTTGACATCGAACGCGTCGCTCATCGCCCAGGTCGCACCGACCGAGTAGAAGATGCGGTTCGCATCGGGCAGACGCGGAGTGCGGTGCTCGAGGCTGGTCGGGGTTTCGTCGTACGCGACGCCGCCACGCAGCTTCCAGCTGTCGTTGAGCTTGAACTCGGCGCCGACGGCGGCGAAGTACGTGTCCTTCCACTCGAAGGGCTCGACCGAATCCGGATCCGGGTTGTCGAACTGGATGCGGACTTCGCGCAGCGAGGACCAGTCGGTCCGCGCGTACGTGGCCGACAGCTGCAGGGCATCGGTGACCTGCCAGGCGGCGCCGACGTTGAGGATCGACGGGGTGGTCAGCTCGGCGGTGACCGCGCCGTCCTGGAACAGCGGACGGGTGGACGGGTTGGCGCTGAACACGGCGCTGACGTTGCCCGGCACGGTCCAGTCGGCGGTGCCTTCCAGCTCGTAGTCGATCTCGGAGCGGTAGCTGACGCCGATCGACAGGTTGTCGGTCGGACGCAGGTTCGCGCCGAGGATGTAGCCGAAGCCGTTGTCGTCGCCCTGCACTTCGGCCAGGCCGTCGGCGGCCTGCGGACGCGCGAACGGCAGCGGACGGGTCTGCGGGTTGGCGAACAGCAGCGAACCGAAGTCCACGGCCTTCGACAGGGTGACGTCGGCGCGCGAGGCGATGACGCCCAGGCCCACCGAGAAGCGGTCGGTGATGTCGATCGCGCCCGACAGGGTCAGGTCGACGATCTTCACGTCCGAAGTCTGCGCGGCGTAACGGCCGACCCAGCCCGCGTCGTATTCGGTCTTCAGACCGAACGGCGCGCTGATCATCGCGCCGAGCGCGACGCCGTTGTCGAGCTTGTGCACGACCGACAGTGCCGGGATCGGGGTCACGTCGCCGGCGTTGCCGCCGTTGCTGCCCGTGAGCGGACGGCCGAGCGCGTCGGTGCCACTGCCCTGGAACTCGTAGTTGAGGTCGATGACGGTCAGGTCGGCCTGCACCGTGGTGCCGGTGAACTGGGTCATCACCGCCGGGTTGTTGGTCACGACCGAGCTGTCGCCGGTCTTGGCGGCGGTGCCGGCGAAGGCGCTGCCCTGCGACTTGACGCTGTTTTCCTTGAGCTGGAAGCCGGCTGCATTGGCCTGGCCTGCGAGCGCCAGCGCGGCGGCGATGCCGACGGCGAGGACGGTGTTGCGCGTGTAGCGGGGGGTGGTAGCCATGTGTCGTGTTCTCTCCCGAACAGGTGTTGTGGTGATGCTGCGCTTGGCGTGGACGGGTCCCCCTCCGTCCGCCACCACCTGTCGGAATTCCCCTCCCGAACGCGCGTAGCGGGCGCACTATACCGTACGATTGCGTGTGGAAAACTTGCTGCGATGCGGCATTCGCGGGACCTGTTTTCCCGTCCGCTTTACCGGCCCTGCGACGGCCCTCGACAATGGTCGCCCGATGTTCGTCTCGATCCCCAACCGGCATGCGCGCACCCCCTTCCGCTGGGCGGTGCCGATGCTGTGCGCGCTGCTGTGGCTGGCGTTCCTGTGGGCGAGCACGCGTTCGGCCAACGAGCACTACACGCTGCTGCTCGACTGGGGCGCACTGTACGGCGGGCCCGTGGGAACCGACGGCACGCTGGTGAACTGGCTCGACGCCGGGCCGTGGCTGCGCCTGATGACCGCGCTGTTCCTGCATGCGGACTGGGCGCACCTGCTCGGCAACCTGGTGTTCCTGCTGATCTTCGGCCTGCCTGCCGAACGGTTGATGGGCGCCTGGCGGCTGCTGGTGCTCTTCCTCGTTGGCGGCGCGCTGGCGAACCTGTCGGCGGTGCTGGCGATCGGCGCGCCCGACCGGCTGATCATCGGCGCGAGTGGCGCGGTGTCGGCGTTGATCGGCGCGTATCTCGCGCTGTTTCCGCGCGCGCGGCTGGGCGTGGTGGTGCCGCTGGGCCTGTTCCTCGAATTCGTGCGCGCGCCGGCGTCGTTGCTGATCGGCGTGTGGGCGGTGCTGCAGGTGATCTTCGCCTACATCGGCCCCGCGTTCGGCGCCGTGGCCTGGACCGCGCATCTGGCAGGTTTCCTGTTCGGCGTGGTCTTCGCGCTGATCTCGCGGCACGCCATCGGCCAGCGGCTGCGGCGGCTCAAGGGCTATTGAGCGGCGCTCTATAATCGGCGCATGACAGGCAAGACGCTCTACAGGGTCACGTTCCTCAGCCACGGCAAGGTCTACGCGCTGTATGCGCGGCAGGTCGAGAGCGGCCGGCTGTGGGGGTTCGTCGAAGTCTCCGATCTCGTGTTCGATGTCCACGACGGCCTCGTGGTCGATCCGACCGAGGAACGCCTGCGTGACGAGTTCGCCGGCACGCGCACGCTGCACCTGCCGATGCAGAGCGTGCTGCGCGTGGAGGAAGTCGAGAAGAAAGGTCCGTCGGCGATCCGCGACGCGTCCACCGGCGAAACCGTGGTCACGCCGTTTCCGCTGCCTGCGCGGCCGCGCTGACCCCTGCACGACGCGGCCCCGCCGGGGCACCGCGTTACACTCGCCGGCCCACGCGGCCATCGCGTGCCGGCTGCGAAGCTGGCCCCACGCGCCGCCACCCAGGCACACCGCCCAAGGCAACGATGACCACTCCCCAGGCACTGTTCGACACCCACGGCCCACGCGAATCGATGGAGTACGACGTCGTCGTCGTGGGCGCAGGCCCCGGCGGACTGGCGACTGCGATCCGGCTCAAGCAGCTGGCTGCCGAAGCGGGCCGCGAGGTCTCGGTCTGCGTGCTGGAGAAGGGTTCCGAGCCGGGTGCGCACATCCTGTCGGGCGCGATCATCGACCCGCGTGCGCTGACCGAACTGATTCCGGACTGGAAAGAGAAAGGCGCGCCGCTGAAGCAGGCGGTCACCCGCGACGAATTCCTGTTTCTCGACGAGACCGGCCAGAAATCCACGCCGGATTTCTTCCTGCCCGACTGCTTCAAGAACCACGGCAACTACATCATCAGCCTCGGCGCCCTGGTGCGCTGGCTGGCCACGCAGGCCGAAGCGCTGGGCGTGGAGATCTTCCCCGGCTTCGCGGCCGCCGAAGTGCTGTATGCCGAGGACGGCCACGTGCGCGGCGTCGCGACCGGCAACCTCGGCATCGGCAAGGACGGACAGCCGACGGCCGAATTCCAGCTCGGCATGGAGCTGCTCGCGAAGTACACGATCTTCGCCGAAGGCTCGCGCGGCCAGCTCGGCCGCGAGCTGATCGCGAAGTTCGCGCTGGACGAAGGCCGCGATCCGCAGAGCTACGGCCTCGGCATCAAGGAGCTGTGGCAGATCGACCCGGCGAAGCACGAGCCGGGCCTGGTGGTGCACACGGCCGGCTGGCCGTTGACCGACGACACCTACGGCGGCTCGTTCCTGTATCACGCCGAAGACGGCAAGGTCGCGATCGGCCTGGTGGTCGGCCTCGACTACCGCAACCCGTGGCTGAGCCCGTTCGAGGAGTTCCAGCGCTTCAAGACGCATCCGGCGATCCGCAAGTATCTCGAGGGCGGCAAGCGCATCGGCTACGGCGCACGTTCGATCACCGCCGGCGGTCTGCTGTCGATCCCGAAGCTCGTGTTCCCGGGCGGCGCCTTCGTCGGCTGCGAGGCCGGCACGCTCAACGCCAGCCGCATCAAGGGCAGCCACGCCGCGATCAAGACCGGCATGCTCGCCGCCGAGGCCGCGTTCGCCGCGCTCGGCGAGGACCGCAGCGGCGACGAACTGGCCGCGTATCCGGTCGCGTTCGAGGCCAGCTGGCTGCACGCCGAGCTGTCTCAATCGAAGAACTTCAAACAGTGGTTCAAGAAGGGCCGCACGACCGCGACGCTGATGACCGGCATCGAGCAGTGGCTGCTGCCCAAGCTCGGCCTGCGCGTGCCGCCGTGGACGATCCACCGCGACAAGCCCGATCACGCGTGCCTGGAGCCCGCCGCGCAGCACACGAAGATCGAGTACCCGAAGCCCGATGGCGCGCTGACCTTCGACCGCCTGAGCTCGGTGTACCTGTCGAGCACCAATCACGACGAGGACCAGCCGGCGCATCTGACGCTCAAGGACGCCTCGGTGCCGGTCGACGTGAACCTGGCGACCTACGCCGGACCCGAAGCGCGCTACTGCCCGGCGGCGGTCTACGAATTCCTCGACGGTCCCGATGGCCCGTTCCTGCGGATCAACGCGCAGAACTGCGTGCACTGCAAGACCTGCGACATCAAAGATCCGACCCAGAACATCGTCTGGGTCGCGCCGCAGGGCGGTGGTGGTCCGAACTACGCCGGGATGTGAGGCGTTGCGCGGGCCTGCCGGCCGGACGCAGCATTCTTGAAAACCTGCCCGTATACTCGGGCGCAGCTGTGGCCGCGGGCCATGTCGCCAAGGGTGCTTCGTGCGTAATTACGATCTCGAATTCCTCAAGCGCTTCTCGATGGTGTTGGGCTTTCTGACCATCGTGACGCTGGGCCTGATGGTGGGGGCCTGGTATCTGCACAACTCGCTGCCCACGGATGTGCCGCCGAACGTCGCCAAGCGCACCGAGGCGCGCATCGCGCCGGTCGGCGCGGTCTACGCGGGCGCAACCGGCGCCGCGTCGCAGGCAGCGGCCACTGCTGCTGCCGCAGCCGCCGCTGCTGCGCAGGTCGCCTATGGCGGTACCACCGATGGTTCGGTGATCTACCAGAACCTGTGCGCGGGCTGCCACACCTCGGGCGCCGGTGGCGCGCCGACGCTCGATCACCAGCACTGGGATGCCCGCATCGCCCAGGGCACCGAGACGCTGTACCGCCACTCGATCGAAGGCTTCACCGGCGCTGCCGGCGTGATGCCGCCGCGCGGCGGCAATCCGGCGCTCAACGACGAGCAGATGCACGCCGCGGTCGACTGGATGGTCGACAACCTCAAGTAACGCGTGCCGGGTATGTTGCCCGTCCCAGACGCCGCCTCCGGGCGGCGTCGTCGCATCCGGCCTGTCGTGGCCGCTGGAGTTCCGATGTTCCGACCGACCGCCGCCCTGCTCGCCGTCGCGCTGCTCGCCGCTTGCCAATCCACCGCGCCTGCGCCCGCCAGCGCCACCATCGCCATCGGCGAACTGCACCGCGTGCCGATGGCGGGACCTGCGCAGATCGAAGGCCGCGTGACCGCGCGCTTCGGGGGCCTGGGCGGCTTCTTCATGCAGGACGCCGGTGACGGCGATGCGGCGACGCCCGACGCGGTGTTCGTGCAGGTCCCGGCCGGTCTCCCGCTGCCCGCCGTGGGCGCACACGTGCGCGCGCTCGGCCTGCGCGACGACGGCGACGTCGTGCGCATGCAGGGCCAGCGCGTGGATGTGCTGCCGACACCGGCGCCGGCGATCGCGCCGCGTGTGCTCGACGCGCCGCCGGCGGACTGGTCGGCGCTCGCCGGCACGTGGGTGCGGATCGAAGCGCCGCTGACGCTGACCGGCCAGCACGAGCGCGCGCGGCGCGGCACGCTGGCCGCGAGCTTCGACGGCCGACTGTTCACGCCGACCGAGATCGCACGCCCCGGCGCCGATGCCGCGCGCGTCGCGTCCGACAATGCGCGTCGCCGCGTGCTGCTCGACGACGGCCGCGAAGAGGCGACGACTGACGGCCGGCTCTGGTACCTGCCCGAAACGGCGCAGGCCCTGCGCAGCGGCAGCGTGCTGACCGGCGTCGAAGGCGTGGTCGACCATCGTCACGGCGCCTGGCGTCTGCAGCTCACCGCGCCGTTGCAGCCGCAGCCGGCCTCGCGTCCCGAGGCACCGGTGGTCGGCGGCGACGTGCGCATCGCCGCGTTCAATCTGCAGAACCTGTTCAACGGCGACGGCCAGGGCGGCGGCTTCCCGACCCCGCGTGGCGCACGCACGCCCGAGGAGCTGACGCGGCAGCTCGAAGGCCTGGTCGCGACGATCGCAGCGCTCGACGTCGATGTCGCCGCGCTGATGGAACTGGAGAACGACGGCTACGACGCCCGTTCGAGCATCGCGATGCTGGTCGACGCGCTCAATGCCGAAGGCCCCGCGCACGACTGGCGCTTCATCGATGCCGGCAAGGGTCCGGGCACGAACGCGATCCGCGTCGGCCTGATCTACCGCAGCGCGCGCGTACGTCCGAAGGGCCGGCCGGCGACGCTCGACGGCGGCCCGTTCGCTGAACTCAGCCGCGTACCGCTGGCGCAGGCCTTCGTGCCGCTGCGCAACGGTCGCGCGGACGGTCTGGATTTCAGCGTCGTCGCCGTGCACTTCAAGTCCAAGGGCTGCGGCGAAGCCGACGGCCTGAATCTGGATCAGCGCGACGGCCAGGCCTGCTGGAACGCGGCCCGCGTCGAGTCAGCGCAGCGCCTGCGCGACTGGCTGGCCACCGCGCCGACCCGCACCGGCGATCGCGTCGCCGTGGTCGGCGATTTCAACGCGTATGCGATGGAAGACCCGGTGCGCGTGTTCACCGACGCCGGCTGGCGCGACCCGTTCGCCGGCGGCGACGGCGACACGCATTACAGCTTCGTCTTCGACGGCCAGGCCGGTCGCCTCGACCACCTGCTGCTCGGACCGTCCCTCGCCGCACGCGTGGCCGGCGCGGCAAAATGTCACAGCAACGCCGACGAACCGGTCGATACCCGCGAACGCGAAGCGGCGGGCCCGTGGCGCAGTTCGGATCACGACCCGCTGGTGGTGGGATTGCGGCTGCGCGGACGCTGAGCTCGAGCCCGTCCGCTTGCGGGGAGGGCTCAGACAGCCCCATCGCAACCGCCCCGGTATCATGGGCGCATGACGTCCCCCACGTTCCCCACGCAATCCGGGCCGCTGCTGCTGTCCGGCCCCGCCGGCAACCTCGAAGCCGCGATCGATCTGCCCGACGCCGATGTCGCGGCGCTGCCGTTCGTCGCCGTGGTCTGCCATCCGCTGCCCACCGAGGGCGGCACGATGCACAACAAGGTCGTCACGATGGTCGCGCGCACGCTGCGCGAACTCGGCGCGGCGACGGTGCGTTTCAACTTCCGTGGCACCGGCACGTCCGACGGCACTTATGACGACGGCATCGGCGAGATCGACGATCTCACCGCGGTCGTCGAATGGGTCCGTCGCGAGCGGCCCGGCCATGCGCTGTGGCTGGCCGGTTTCAGCTTCGGCGCCTACGTGTCGCTGCGCGCGGCCGATGCGCTGCAGCCCGACGTGCTGATCTCGGTCGCACCGCCGGCCGGGCGCTGGGATTTCGAATCGATCGTCTTGCCGACCTGCCCGTGGCTGGTGATCCAGGGCGAGGCCGACGAGATCGTCGACCCGCAGGCCGTCTACGACTGGCTCGACGACAGCGGCGCGAAGGCCGAACTCGTGCGCATGCCCGAGACCAGCCACTTCTTCCACCGCCGCATGATCGATCTGCGCGGCGTGGTGCGGCACTGGGCCACACCGCACCTGCCGCAGGCCGCGGCTTGATGCGCGCGTGGCCGCTCCGGGCGCAGGTGCGCCGGACGCGCTGCGCATGAGCGCACTGCCGACACCCTCCGAACGCTACGCCGCCGGTGTCGCCCGCGGCGACTGGCAATCCGATCCCGCGCAGCAGCCGGCGCTGGTCGAACTCGATCGCCTGCACGCCGCGCTGATCGAGCCACCGGCGCGACGCGGCATGCTCGGCCGTCTGTTCGGCGGTGGCGATGCGCCGGATGTGCCCGCCGGTCTGTATCTGTGGGGCGGCGTGGGTCGCGGCAAGACCTTCATGATCGATCTGTTCCACGACGGGTTGCCCCTGCAGTCGATGCGCCCCACGCCGGCGGAGGACGCGACGCCCGCACCGCAGATGAAGGACCCCGCGCGCCACGCGACGCCCGATCCGAAACTCGGCCGGAAGCGCCGCACCCATTTCCACCGTTTCATGCGCGAGGTCCACGAATCGCTGCGCGCGCACAGCGGCGAGCGCGATCCGCTCGCGGCGATCGTGCGCGGCTGGCGCGACGCGGGCCTGCGCGTACTGGTGCTCGACGAGTTCTTCGTCAGCGACATCGGTGATGCGATGCTGCTCGCGCGCCTGCTCGACCGCATGTTCGCCGACGGCATCGTGCTGGTGACCAGTTCCAACGTCGATCCCAAAGATCTGTACAAGGACGGCCTGCAGCGCGCGCGGTTCATGCCGGCCATCGAACTGATCCAGCGCCACACCCATGTGGTGTATCTGGAGAGCGACACCGACTACCGCATGCGCGCACTGACGCGTTCGCCGGTCTACCGCGCGCCGCTCGATGCGGACTCCGACGCCTGGCTCGACACGCGCTGGCACGAACTCGGCGGCGACGACGAACACCGCGATGCCGGTGTCGAGATCGACGGCCGCCGCATTTGTGTGCGTGCACGCACGCCGGGCATGGCGTGGTTCGATTTCGACGCGCTGTGCGAAGGCCCGCGCGGCGCGAGCGACTACATCCAGGTCGCGACCGAATTCCACACCGTGCTGCTCGGCGGCATCCCGCACATGGACGCCACCCGCGACGATGCCGCGCGCCGCTTCGTCACCCTGATCGACGAGCTCTACGACCGCCACGTCAATCTCGTCTGCACCGCCGCCGCCGAACCGCCGGCGCTGTATTCGGGCGAACGCTTGACCGGCGCGTTCGAGCGCACCGCTTCGCGCCTGATCGAGATGCGCAGCGCCGAATACCTGGCCCGCGAACACCGCGGCTGAAACCCGCCTCCGCGCAACTGCGGCGCAGATGGGGTCTCCGATGCGTGCTGCCGGGAGATCCGCCGCACGCATCCGTCCATCCGGATCGAACGATCCGGACATGCCGAACCGTCCGCAGGCGATCGCCGGATGGACGCAGCGATGCGGTCACAGCGCGGTTCGACGGCCTTCGCCGCCGCAGGCTTCGAACGGTCGACAGTCCGGATCGGACTGACGCAAGTCCACATCACCATTTTTTGACGTGCCGCGCCCGTGGCGTACTGCCTGCCCCACGGACTTATTGCGGTGCAGCAAATGCTTCGATCCTCGCGTCTCGCCGCCGCCGTTCTGGCGGCCCTCGTTGTTCCCGCTGCGGCGTCGGCGCAAACGCCGGCGACCGGCGATGCGCGCACGCTCAACACGGTCACGGTGACCGGCTCGAACATCCGCCGTGCGGAAGCCGAGGGCAGCAATCCGGTGCAGGTCATCGACGCCGAGGAACTGGTGACCTCGGGCAAGGTCACCGTCGCCGACGTGCTGCGCTCGATCTCGGCCAACACCGGCAACGCGACCAACGAGACCAGCAACAGCGGCTGGGCGTCGGGCTCGGCGGGCATCGGCCTGCGCGGGCTGTCGCAGAAGAACACGCTGGTGCTGCTCAACGGCCGGCGCCTGGCGAACTACGGCTTTCCAGCCGGCGGCCTGTCGGACACCTTCGTCAATCTCAACGCGCTGCCGCTGGTCGCGGTCGAGCGCATCGAGGTGCTGAAGGACGGCGCATCGGCGGTCTACGGGTCGGACGCGGTTGCAGGCGTGGTCAACATCATCACCCGGCAGAATTTCCAGGGCCTGGAAGTCGGCGGCAGTTACGGCACGTCGGACGAAGGCGGCCTCGACACGCGCCGCGCGCGACTGGTCGGCGGCATCGGCGATCTCGACACCGACGGCTACAACCTGCTGGTCAGCGTCGAAGCCTACGACCGCGAACGCCTCGACCAGGACCAGCGCGACCTCACCGCATCCGGCATCTACAGCGATCTGCCCGGCGGGCGCTGGAACGGCTGGTCGGCGAAGGGCGCGCGCTTCCTCGTCGGCGGCCGCTCGGTGCCGTTCCTCGACGCCGCAGGCAATTGCCCCGAAGGCATGACGCTGACGCCGAGCGCGCCGATCGATGGCCTCGCCGGCGACACCTGCGCGATCAACCTCGCGCCCTACACCACGCTGATTCCGTCGACCGAGCGTTATCAGGCGTATCTCAACGGCACCGTGCGCCTGACCGACGACGTCGACCTGTTCGGCGAAGCGCTGGTCAGCCAGATCCGCGGCGCGTCGATCTTCGGTTCCAGCCCGTACTTCACCCTCGAAGGCGGCCGCTTCGCGCTCAACGCGCAGACCGGTCTCGCCGAGCCGGTGTCGAACCTGCTGCCGGCCGGCAATCCCTACAACCCCTACGGCGTGCCGACGCAGATCGAATACACGTTCTTCGATCTCGGCCAGTCGCTGAAGACCAACCGCTCCGATTCCTTCCGCATCCTCGGCGGCGCGCGCGGCCGCGGCGAACGCTTCGACTGGGAATTCACCGGCTTCTTCGCCAAGAGCACCGAAGAAGAAACCGTCGCCGGCGGCTTCGCCAACCGCTGGCCGCTGGCGCAGTCCCTGGCCGATGGTTCCTTGAACCTGCACGAGCCCGGCGCGACCGCGCCGGCGGTGCTCGATGCAATCCGCCTGTCGACGGTGCGCGAGGCGCAGTCGTCACTGCACGGCTTCGATTTCAAGTTCAACGGCGATCTGTTCGAACTGCCGGCCGGTCCGGTCGGGTTCGCCGCCGGCATCGAGGCGCGCACCGAATCGCTGACCTCGCGCAATCCCTGGCAGATCGATGCGGGCCTGCAGGTGCGTCCTGCGATCGCAGCGGTCGACGGCGAGCGTGACGTCGCTGCGCTCTACGCCGAGTTCAACGTGCCGATCGTCAAGGGCCTGGACCTGCAGCTCGCCGGTCGCGGCGACGACTACAGCGACTTCGGCAGCGCGTTCTCGCCCAAGGCCGGCCTCCGCTGGCAGGCGCTCGACACCCTGCTGGTGCGCGCCTCGGCGTCGCGCGGCTTCCGTGCGCCGTCGCTGTCGGAGAACTCGGCCTCGACCAACATTTCCTACGGCAGCGTCGTCGATCCGTATGACCCCGACATCGCCGGCTCGCGCCAGAGCCCGACGTTCTTCACCGTCGGCAATACCGAACTCGATCCCGAGCGCACGAAGTCCTACAACGTCGGCTTCGTCGTTTCGCCCTGGGCCGACACGAGCCTGTCGCTCGACTGGTACCGCATCGAACTCGACAACCTGATCGGCACCAACAATTCGACGACGATCGTGCAGAACAACGATCCCGCCGACGTGATCCGCGACGCGCGCGGCAAGCTGGTCGCGGTCTACAACCGCTACCAGAACCTCACCGCGCTCAAGACCTCGGGCCTGGACGCGGAGTTCAACCAGACCTTCCGCACGGGCGCCGGCGACTTCAAGATCGCAAGTGTCTACACCCACGTGCTCGACTACAGCCGTCCGCAGGTCGTCGGTGGTCCGCTGGTCGATTACGCCGGCAGCAATCTCGGCCCGTCGCTGCCGCGCAACAAGCTGACCTCGCGCTTCGGCTGGTCGACCGGCGATTTCGAGACCGCGCTGACCTGGTACCGCACCGGCGGCTACGACCAGAAGGCGAGCGTCGCGGCAACCGCGGTGCAGTCGCGCGTCGATGCCTTTGATCAGCTCGATCTCTACGCCGGCTGGTCGGGCATCGAAGGCCTGACGCTGTACGCCAAGGTCGACAACATCCTGGATAAAGAACCGCCGCACGACGCGTCGTTCCCCGGGATCCGCGCGCCGTACGACTTCAGCCAGTACGACCTGCGCGGGCGCTATTTCCAGGTCGGATTCGACTACCGGTTCTGACGCTGCAGGGCGCTGATCCGCGCCGCTCCGCTTCATCCGCCCCCGTGCGACGGCGCCCTCTCCAGCGCCGTCGCACGCGGGCATCGACGATGGGAAATCCGATGTCCGTTTCGATCCGCCACACCGCGCGCATGCTGCTGCTCGCACTCGCCTGCTTCGCCCTGCCGGTCGCCGCGCAGACCGCGTACTACTTCCCCGATGCCGCGCCGGGTTCACACGATCCGGCGATCCCGACCCCCGAGCAGTTCCTCGGCTATCCGATCGGCAGCCACTACACGCGCCACGACCGCATCGTCGATTACCTGCGCGAACTCGATCGCCTATCGGACCGCGTGCACGTCGAAGAGATCGGCCGCAGCTACGAGGAACGTCCGCTGCTCAGCGTTCTGGTGACCTCGCCTGCCAACCACGCGCGCCGCGAACAGATCCGCGCCGCCCACGCGACGCTGGCCGATCCCGATGCGCCGGCCGTCGATCCGGCGCAGGTGCCGGTCGTCGTCGGTCTGTACTACAGCGTGCACGGCAACGAGACCTCGAGCGGCGAAGCGATGCTGCTGACCGCTTGGCATCTGGCAGCAAGCCGCGACCCGCAGGTCACGCGCTGGCTCGACAACGCGATCGTGCTGATCGATCCGGCGCAGAACCCCGACGGCCGCGACCGCGCGGCAAACTGGCACAACGCATGGAAGTCGAATCCGGCGATCGCCGATCCGCTCGACAAGGAACACGTCGAACCGTTCCCGAACGGGCGCAGCAACCACTACTTCACCGATCTCAACCGCGACTGGCTGGCGGTGAGCCAGCGCGAGACGCGCGCCAAGCTCGACGTGTTCCATGCGTGGCTGCCGAACATCCAGATCGACTTCCACGAAATGGGCTCGGGCAGCACCTACTACTTCGAACCCTCGCCGAGCAGCATGCACAGCCCGCTGCTGCCGCAGGCGTCCTACGACTGGAACGTTACCCTCGCCCGCTATCACGCGCAGGCGCTCGACAGCCTCGGTTCGCTCTATTACACGAAGGAGAACTTCGACAACTTCTCGCCGGTCTACGGTTCGACCTATCCGGATTTCCACGGCGGCGTCGGCGTGACCGTCGAGCAGGCCAGCTCGCGCGGCCTGGTGCAGGACACCGCGAACGGGCCGCTAAAGTTCCGCTTCACGATCCGCAACCAGCTCGCCGTGGGACTGGCGACGATCCGTGGCGCGGTCGAAGAACACGCGGGCCTGTTCGAGCTGCAGAAGGACTTCTTCCGCTCGGCGCGTGAGCAGGGAAGGCGCAATACGTACTCGGCCTATGTCTTCGGCGATCCGAGGGATGCGACGACCTCGCGACGTCTGCTCGACCTGCTGCTGACCCACCGCATCCAGGTGCATGCGCTCGATGCCGCGATGACGATCGACGGCCGCACCTATGCACCGGGCAGCGCGTGGGTGGTGCCGGCCGCGCAGCCGCAGTTCCGCCTGGTGCATTCGATCTTCGAGGAAACACCCGACACCGGCGGCGGTGTCTACGGCAGTACCTCGTATGCGATCGCGCATGCCTACGGCCTGCGCAACGAGCGCCTGCGGCGCGCACCGCGGCTGGGCGCGGCCGTGACGCAGGTGCCGGCGCTCGACACCGGCGCGCGCGGTGAGACCGCGTATGCCTGGGCGATCGACTGGCGCGATCTCGGCGCGCAGCGCGCGCTCGCCGACCTGCTGACGCAGAACGTACGCGTGCGCACCGCGTTCTCGCCGTTCACCACGCGCACCGCCGCCGGCGAGACCGCCTTCGGCGAAGGCACGCTGGTGATTCCGGTCGCCGGTCAGACGCTGGATGCGGCGGCCCTGCGCGCCGCGGTCGACACGGCCGCGCGCGAGGCGGGCGTCGTCGCGCATGGCCTCGCCAGCGGACAGAGCGTGTCCGGCATCGATCTGGGCAGCGACGGCATCCGCGCCGTGCGCAAGCCTTCAATCGCGCTGGTGATGGGCGAAGGCGTCAACGCGACCGAGATCGGCTCGACCTGGTTCGCGCTCAGCGAACGTCTGCACTACCCGGCGACGCGGCTCGATCCCGCGCAGCTCGGTCGCGTGCCGCTCGGCAGCTACACCAGCATCGTGCTGGCCGGCGGCCGCTACGACGATCTGCCCGAGACCACGGTCACCGCGCTCAAGCGCTGGATCGAGGCTGGCGGTTCGCTGGTCACCTTCGGCAGCGCCGCACGCTGGGCGCAGGCCAAGGGCCTGACCGGCGCAGCGCCTGCCCCCGCACCGAAGGACGCGCCCGCCCCGACGGAACGCCTCGACTTCGCGTCGCGCCGCGACACGCTGGCCGAACAGCGCAGCGCCGGCAATCTGGTCTCGGTGGATGTCGACACCACGCATCCGCTGGCGTTCGGCGTACCGCAGCGCGCGGGCTTCGTGCACAAGGAGACCGACGTGACGCTCGCGCCCTTGCCCGACGCGTTCTCCAACGTCGTGCGCATCGATGACGACCCGCTGGTCAACGGCTACCTCGGCGCCGACCTGCGCGCCGCGCTGGCTGGCACCGTCTGGGCACAGGTCGCGCGCGTGGGCAGCGGCAACGTGGTGCTGTTCGCCGACGACCCGGCGCACCGCAAGTACTGGCTCGGCACCGAACGCATGCTGGTCAATGCGCTGTTCTTCGCCGACCAGCTCAGCCCGGCGCCGCCGCGGCGTTGAAGGACAGGCGCATGCGCAGCACGCGCGGGTTGCTGCGGACGGCAGCGCGCTTGAGCCCTCCCCTGCTACGCGGGGGAGGGTTGGGTGGGGGCGAACGATCCGATTGCGGCGACGTCTGCCGCACGCGGATTCAAAGATGGAATCCTGCCCGATGCAGTGCTGTGGACACGCACAGCTTGCCCCCATCCCAACCTTCCACCCTTGAAGGGAGCAATGCCCCGTCACGCGGGGGAAGGAGCGGAAGCCGTCGCATATCGGCGTCCGGCGCAGCTCGATGAGGCCTTATGCCGTCGCAGACATCTCCGCCCAAGCCGCCTGAATACGTCGTCCCATCCGAGTCCACACAGTGTGGTCCCGCATGGAACATGTCGCCGCCGCATCCGGGCGAGGATCGGACGTATGCACACGCGCTCCTCCCCACGCTTCGTCGCCGGTCCGCCGGCATGACCCTGACCCAGCTGCGCAGCTTCATCGCGATCGTCGACTGCGGCCACAACGTGACCCTCGCCGCGCAACGCCTGCACGCCACGCAGTCGGGCGTGTCGAAGCAACTTGCGCAGCTGGAAGCCGCGCTGGGCATGACCCTGTTCGTGCGCCGCGCGCGGGCGTTGACCGGTCTGACCGAAGCCGGCGCGCAGGTGCTGGCGCATGCGCGCCGGCTGCTGGCGGAGGCGGCCAACATCCAGGCGCTGTCGGACAACCTGCGCCGCGAACGCCACGGCGTGCTGCGCATCGCCACCACGCACACGCAGGCGCGGCACGCGTTGCCGCCGGCACTGCAGGCGCTGGAACGCGACTGGCCCGAGGTCGCGGTGCACGTCGTGCCCGGCGATGACGCCGACGGCCTGCAGGCGCTGATCGACGGCCACGTGGATCTCGCCCTGCTCAGCGGCACCGGCACGCCGCCGGCCGGCTGCATCGCCGTCCCGCTGTACCGCTGGCGTCGCCGCGTGGTGGTGCCGGTCGGACATCCGCTGTCGCAGTTGCAACGCCCCTTGCGGCTCGACGATCTGACCGGACGGCGGCTGGTGAGCTACGCGTCGAGCCAGCTCGCGGATTCGTCGCTGCAGCGCGCGTTCGCGCAGCGCGGGCTGCGGGCCGACGTTGCGGTGACGGCGCGCGATGGCGATCTGATCCAGGCCTATACCCGCGCCGGACTCGGCATCGGCATCGTCGCGGAGATGGCGCTCGATCCGTGCGACGATCTGGTGGTGCCGCCGATCGAAGCCGATCTGCTGCCGCCCTGCACCACATGGCTGCTGCTGCATCCGGCGCGCGTGCTGCGCGACTTCGGTTTCGCTCTGCTCGCCGCGCTGGCGCCGCAACACGCGGTGGTCGATCTGCGACGGCTGATCGCCGACGACCAGCCGCTTCCCGAATCCGCCCCCGACTGGCAGGCCTGGCGCGTCGCGACACGCATCGTGCGACCGGTCGCATCGAAGGTGGCCGCCGCGGCACGCTGACGCCCCGCGCAGTCGACGACGCGGCAGGTAGCATGCGGACATCCGCCGGCTGCTTTCCGGGTGCGTCATGCGTGTCGTTCTCCACGTTGCATGTGTGTTGCTGGCGACCCTCGCGCTGGCGCAGCCGCTCGCCGCGCGCGCGCCGCTGCTGGCCGGCGCCGCCGCGATGACCACGGCGCCGGCACCGGCCGATGCCGCGGCTGCCACTGCGACCGCCACGATCGATGTCGCCGACATTCCCGCGCAGGCCGATGTCGACCAGCGCCTGGCCGAACGCATCCAGGCCGCTGCCACCGAAGCGGGCACCGCATCGCCTGCCGATGCCTACGCCCGACGGCTCGCGGCGATCGAAGCCTCGGTCGAAGACCCGTTCTGGCGGTTCACCTCGGCCGAGATGCGCACGCTGCCGATCCCGCGGCTCGAAAGCCTGTCGCGGCACTGGAGCTTCCAGGCCCGGCGCCTCGCGCAATGGCAGGCCGACCTGCGCCAGACCACCCAGCACCAGGCCGGCGATGCCGCCGGTCTCGCCGCGCGCCGCGCCGCCTGGGAAACCACGGCCGCGGCCAGCCAGGAACTGCCGGCCGCGCTGCGCCAGCGCGTGGACGAAGTGGTCATCGAACTGGCCCAGGCCGAGACCGCCCTGTCCGACCCGCTGGCGCGACTGATCGCGCTCGGTCGTCGCGGCAACGCGGTGGACGCCGGCATCGCGACCGCGCGCAGCCGCGTGAACGACGCGATGGCCGCCTACGACGTCAGCCTGCTGCGGCGCGATGCGCCGCCGCTGTGGCGTCTGGACGCCGCAGGCGCGGCGCCGACGGCCGGCACCGGTGACGTGATCCGCAGCGGTCTGGAGATCGAGTCGCGCTTCGCCACCGAGTACGCCCAGGGCGATGCGATCAGCGGCCTGCGCGCCTTGCAGACGCTGCTGGTCTGTTCGCTGCCACTGCTGCTGTGGCTGGCCTGGCGCAGCCGCAGGCCGATCAAGGCCGGCGAGATCAGCCATACCGAAGCGACGGTGCTGTCGCGCCCGATTTCGTGCTGGCTGCTGCTGGTAGTGATCGGCGTCTTCGCGTTCCAGCCCGACGCGCCGATGCTGACCCATCAGCTCGCGCTGCTGGCCGCGGTGGTGCCGGTGCTGCGCCTGCTGCCGGCGTCGCGGCGGCGCCTGCTGGGCATGGCGCCGTACGTCGCCAGCGCGCTGTTCCTGCTGCTGCGGCTGGGCTTCGTGTTCCTGTCGAGCGCGTCCACCTATCGCCTGTACATGCTCGGCCTGACCTGTATCGGGCTGGTCGCGGCCGGCTGGCTGTTGTGGCGCGCGCATCGCCACCACCACGCCGCGCACACCGGACGCATCGGCCAGGTGCTGCGCGCGGCCGTGGTGGTCGGTGCGTGTCTGCTGGCGGTCTCGCTGGTGGCCAATGTCGTCGGCAACGTGTCGCTGGCCGAGACCCTGACCGGCGGCGTGATCGACAGCCTGTATTTCGCGCTGCTGCTCGGCGCCGGCCTGACCGTCGTCGCGACCTGGATCCAGCTGCTGCTCAAGCGGCCGGGCGTGTCGCGCTTCCGGCTGGCGCGCGACCACGCCGGCCCCGCGGTGCAGATGCTGCTGCACCTGCTGACGGTCGCGGCGATCGTCTGCTGGATCGTCTACGCGCTCGACCGCTTCCGCGTGCTGTCGCCGGTACACGCCTCGCTGTCGGCGCTGCTGGGCTACAGCTGGGCGCTGGGCGATCTGCGCCTGAGCCTGGGCCACGTGCTGCTGTTCGTGCTGACGGTGATCGTCGCGTTCTGGCTGGCGAAGACGGTGCGCCTGATCCTCGACGGCGAAGTGCTGCCGCGGATGTCGCTGCCGCACGGCGTCGCCAACAGCGTCGCCGCGCTGAGCTACTACGCGGTGCTGATGCTGGGCCTGGTCGGCGCGCTGTCGGCGGCCGGCTTCAAGGCCAGCCAGCTGACCTTCGTGCTCGGCGCGCTGGGCGTGGGCGTCGGCCTCGGCCTGCAGAACGTGGTCAACAACTTCGTGTCCGGCCTGGTGCTGATCTTCGAGCGCCCGTTCCAGCCCGGGGACGTGGTCGAGGTGGGCGGCACCACCGGCCGCGTGGTCGACATCGGCATGCGCGCGACGCGCGTCGCGACCTTCGACGGCGCGAACGTCGTCGTACCCAACGGCCAGCTGATCTCGCAGCAGTTGGTCAACTGGACCCTGCGCGACCGCAGCCGCCGGCTGGAGGTGCGCATCGGCGTCGCCTACGGCAGTGCGCCGGGCGATGTGGAAGCGGTGCTGGCGGAGGTCGCCGCGGCCACGCCGGGCGTCGCGTCCTCGCCCGCGCCGGTGGTGCTGTTCGACGGCCTGGGCAGCGTGGCGATGGAATTCGTCGTGCGCGCCTGGACCCACGAGTACGAGGATGCCGGCGCGATCCGCAGCGCCCTCGTCGGCCGCCTCTACGACGCCCTGCTCGCGCGCGGCATCGGCCTGGCGCATGGCGCAGCGACGGTCTACCCGCCGCCACCGCCCGCGCCCGCAGGCCCCTGATCGCAGCGCCGCGTCAGCGGCAGCGGGCGGCGTCCACCGGTCGGATCGATTCGACACGGCCGTCGTAGGTGACGACATCCACGCAGTCGCGCGTGTCCGCGTTCCACCAGGTCACCGTGGGCCGTCCGTTGGACTGCCGCGCGTTGCGATCGACATAGCCGCGCGCCAGCAGTTCGGTCTCCGCGCCTGCCCCGCGCGCGCCCACCAGATCATCCAGCCTGCCCGAACGCAGACCGCTCGACCTGCCGGACTGCCACGGCACCTGCGCCGAACGCTCACGCATGCCGGCGCCGTAGCCGTCGCTGTAGGCGCCGCGGTCGGAATCGGCGCGGTAGCCGTGCAGGCCGTCGCGGTAACCGCGTTCGTAATCGGCCTCGCGGCGCGGATCGTCGTCGTGGTCGCCGTCGTCGTGGTGATGCGACCTGTGCGCGAGCGCGGCGATGCCGAGAATCGCCGCCGCGGCCACGGCCGCCTTGGCGCCGTCGCTCATGCCCTCGCGCGGCGCGGCGCCGGCCTGCTGGCCGCAATCGGGCGCCGGGGTGGTGACCACTGAGGCGATGCGCCCGCCGTCGCTGCGCACCATCACGCAGCGCCGGTCGCGCGCGTTCCACCAGCTGCCGTAGTCGCCGGACCCCGACTGCCGGACGTAGCCGCGCGCGCCCAGCGTGCGCGACGCGGTGCGGTCGGCGAGACCCTGCAGATCGCCCAGGCCGGGCGCGGGGTCCTGCGCGGCGACCAGCGACGGCGCGAACAGGGCGGACAGCGACAACGTGGCAGCGGCCAGCGCGCTGCGGCGGATAACGGACATGGGGCACCTCCGGATGTGCCGGCCGGACTGGCCGCGCTCGGCGCAGCGTGCGCCGGAAATCGTGCAGATTGTGTGGCGGGATTCGAGGTTTTGACGAGGTGGCGCCTGGGCAGGCAGGCCGTGAGAACCCCCCCTTTGGGAGAGGTCGGCGCGCGAAGCGCATCGGGTGAGGGCCGGGGCCCCACAGGGACGTTCAGGAGCGCCCTCATCCGCCCTTCGGGCACCTTCCCCCAAGGGGGAAGGATCAAGAAAATCATCTCGAAGGGCTTGCCCTCCGCACCCCGATCTGCATCGCAGGGCCTGCACGAAGGGCTTGACGAACGACGATTCCCGCCACGACGCGGCCTGCCGCATCTTCACTACATTTAGCGTTGACGCTGCCGACCCACCCCACTATCTTGGGTCCCGTCGGTTCCGCGCCCCCCAAGGGCTGTGGATTAAAACGGGAAGCCGGTGACGCCTCGCGCCACTCCGGCACTGCCCCGCAGCGGTAATTGGGAACGAACCCGCCATCAGCACTGGAGCGATCCGGGAAGCGGCGGGGGAGGAGAAGGCGCCGCCTTCGTGCCCATGAGTCCGAAGACCTGCCGACAGCCGCGTGGACAGCACAACGCGCGGTGCCGGCTGCGGACGTCCCGTGGGGGGCGGGTTTGCGGAGTGGGGGCGATGGCGCTGTGCGCCCGATCGCGATCCCTGCGACGCCGCCCGATCACCCTCGGAATCCTCCAAGGCCGCCGGACCCGACGTGGGTGGGCCGGTCGTGTGCGCGAATGCACTGGACACAGAGAGGACGCATGACCAGCCACGAGACCGTCGCGACCGAGACCCCGGACGCCGCCGCAGACGCCACACCGGACACCGCCACCGCAGCTGCCACATCCCCCATTTCCGTTGCGCCGCCCGCCGTCGAACCCGACGACGTGGTGCCGCCACCCCCGAGTGCCGCCATGAACACCGCAATTGCAGAAGTCTTCGACGCCGAGGCCGGCGTCTCCAACTGGATCACCAAGGAAGCCGGCAACCGCCGCATTCCGTACGACCGCGCGCGCCTGGAGCGCAGCATCGATCGCACGCATGCCGAGTTCCCGCAGCTCGAGATCGCCGACTACAAGCGCAGCGTGTTCGGCTTCGTCGAGCGCAAGGACGCGGTCAACGCCGACGACCTGGTCGACCATCTGATCCGCGAGGCCGAAGCCCGCGTCGACGTCACCGCGCCGGAGTGGGAATTCTTCGCCGCCCGCCTGTACCTGCACCGCCTGTACAAGCGCGCCAGCCGCAACCGCTTCTACGACGCCGAGCAGAAGTACGGCTCCTACGTCGGCCTGCAGGAATCGCTGGCCGATCGCAACATCTACTCGAACGACATCCTGCGCGCCTATTCCAAGGAAGAGCTGCAGGAAGCCGGCCGCATGATCGAGCCCGAGCGCGACAAGCTGTTCGCCTACAACGGCCTGTACCTGCTGGCCACGCGCTACCTCGCCACCGACACCTCGCGCGCCGTGTTCGAGCTGCCGCAGGAGCGCTGGCTGACCATCGCCCTGTACCTGATGCAGAACGAGACCAAGGGCGGCCGCGAGCGTCGCATGCAGCTCGTCGGCGAGGCCTACTGGGCGCTGTCGAACCTGTACATGACCGTGGCGACGCCGACGCTGCAGAACGCCGGCAAGGTCGGCGGCCAGCTGTCGTCGTGCTTCATCGACACCGTCGACGATTCGCTGCAGGGCATCTACGACTCCAACACCGACATCGCCCGCGTCTCCAAGGGCGGCGGCGGCGTGGGCGCGTACATGGGTTACGTGCGTTCCAGCGGTTCGGCGATCCGCGGCGTGCCGAATTCCTCCGGCGGCGTGGTGCCGTGGATCAAGCAGCTCAACAACACCGCCGTGTCGGTGGACCAGCTGGGCCAGCGCAAGGGTGCGGTCGCGGTCTACCTCGACATCTGGCACCGCGACATCGAGAACTTCCTCGACCTGCGCCTCAACAACGGCGACCAGCGCCTGCGCGCGCACGACGTGTTCACCTCGATCTGCATCCCCGACATCTTCATGGAAGCCGTCGAGCGTCGCGGCGACTGGTACCTGTTCGACCCGCACGAGGTCCACAAGATCAAGGGCTGGCACCTGCAGGACTTCTTCGACGAGAAGAAGGGTGATCCGAACGGCAGCTTCCGCCGCAAGTACGAGGAAGTCGTCGCCGACGAGCGCATCTCGCGCAAAACCGTCAAGGCGATCGACATCTTCAAGCGCGTGATGGTGAGCCAGCTCGAGACCGGCAACCCCTTCATGTTCTACCGCGACGAAGTGAACCGGAAGAACCCGAACAAGCACGTCGGCCGCGTGTACTCGTCGAATCTCTGCACCGAGATCCTGCAGAACATGAGCCCGACGAAGATGATGCAGGAGATCATCTCCGGCAATCAGATCGTCACCACCAAGCAGGCCGGCGACTTCGTCGTCTGCAACCTGTCGTCGGTGAACCTGGGCCGCGCGGTCATGCCGCAGGCCGGCCAGAGCGATCTGATCACCGACGTGCTCGAGCGCCTGATCCCGATCCAGGTGCGCATGCTCGACAACGTGATCGATCTCAACATGCTGCCCGTGCCGCAGGCCACGATCACCAACCAGAAGTACCGCGCGATCGGTCTGGGCACCTTCGGCTGGCATCACCTGCTGGCGCAGAAGGGCATCCAGTGGAACGACGCGCAGGCCGAGGACTTCAGCGATTCGCTGTATGAGCGCATCAACTTCCTGACCGTGCAGGCCAGCATGGAACTCGCGAAGGAAAAGGGCGCCTACCCGGTGTTCGCCGGCAGCGACTGGCACACCGGCGCGTACTTCAGCGACCGCAGCTACAACTCGCCCGAGTGGATGGATCTGGCCGCGCAGGTCGGCGTCAACGGCATGCGCAACGGCTGGCTGATGGCGGTCGCCCCGAACATGTCCACCGCGCAGATCGCAGGCTCCACCGCGTCGATCGACCCGATCTACTCCGCGTTCTATTACGAAGAGAAGAAGGACTACCGTCGTCCGGTCGCCGCCCCCGGCCTGTCGCTCGAGACCTGGCCCTACTACGAGAAGGGCGCCTACAAGGTCGACCAGTTCGCCTCGGTGCGCCAGAACGCGCGTCGTCAGCGCCACGTCGACCAGGCGATCAGCTTCAACTTCTACGTGCCCAGCACCATTCCCGCCCGCACCCTGCTCGACCTGCACATGACCGCGTGGAATCTCGGCATGAAGACCACGTACTACGTGCGTTCGAACGACATCGATATCGCGGAATGCGAATGGTGCTCGAGCTGATCGCGACGCGCTCGCATTGATCGAACCCTTCTCCCTCTGGGGGAAGGGCCTGCCCCCGTACTTGATACGGGGTGGCCCGAAGGGCCGGATGAGGGCGCTCTTACGCAGCACGCAAAAAGCCCCGCCCTCACCCCAATCCCTCTCCCACAGGAGAGGGGCTCAAGACCGAATTCCGAGACAGACACACATGGCCGCCACTGCTACCCCGCTCGACCGCATCAAGATCCTCGAGCCGCGTCATCCCAACCGCTCCACCGGCATCATCAACGGCCAGACCAGCGGCATCCTCAACTGGAACGACATTCCGTATCCGTCGTTCTACCGCGCCTACAAGGAACTCTCGACCAACTTCTGGATTCCGGACGAGGTCGACATGAAGGGCGACGCCAAGCAGTACGGCGAGCTCTCGGCGCGCGAGAAGAACGCCTACGATTCGATCATCGGCCTGCTGGCCACGCTGGATTCGCCGCAGACGCGCTACATCTACAACGTCGCCGAATACATCACTGACCCGGCCGCGCATGCGAACGCCGCGATCATCGGCCAGCAGGAAGTGATCCACAACGAGAGCTACAGCTACGTGCTGGCCTCGATCACCGGCCTCGCCGACCAGAACCGCGTGTTCGAACTCGCGCGCACGCATCCCACGATCATCGCGCGCAACCAGCCGATCATGGATTCGTACAACGATTTCATGCGCGAGCGCTCGGCCGAAACGCTGATCCGCTCGCTGGTGCAGTCGTCGATCCTCGAAGGCATCAACTTCTATTCCGGCTTCGCGTACTTCTACAACCTGGTCCGCCAGAACCGGATGACCGGCACCGGCAAGATCATCAGCTTCATCAACCGTGACGAACTGGCGCACAGCAAGTTCATCAGCGAACTGATCCGCGCCATCGTCGGCGAGAACCAGACCCTGCAGGGCGACCAGCTCACCCAGTACGTGCACGACGCGTTCGAACACGCGATCGAACTCGAGACCCGCTGGACCGCCGAGGTGCTCGACGGCATCGACGGCATCGACGTCGACGAGATGGTCCGCTACGTGAAGTACCGCGCCAACAAGATGGCCGGCATGCTCGGCATCGAGAAGCTGTATTCCGACACCACCGACAACGTGATGCCGTGGATCAAGGCCTACGCCGACAACTTCACCGAGACCAAGACCGACTTCTTCGAGATGCGGAACGCGTCGTACAAGAAGACGAATTCGGATAACGGGTTTGATGATCTTTAACGAACTCTTAGAGACCTCACAAGCCCAGACTTCGCCAGGTGCCCGATGGGAAAGCACACCGATCTCTTCAGGCAAAGAAGGAAGGCTTCCGAGTTCCTCGGCAAGCTCTTTAAGCAGGCTGAACACTGCTTAGTTATTCACTACTCGTGCGAGAGCTTCTACAACCGCACCGATGGGCGAACTGCACGCATCACTAGCATTGCGGTTCGTCAACTTGAGTGCGGGCAAACGCGGTCTTTCTCGATCCACAAGATTGCAGAACTGCAGAAGATCGACCTATCCGACATCGCATCTCATTACGATTATCTTGAGCGAGCGATGTTGGATGAGTTCTTCCTTTTCGTTGGAGTAAGAAAGCACTGCACTTGGCTGCACTGGAATATGCGCAACATCAACTTCGGATTTCAGGCTCTTGAGCATCGCTACAGAGTGCTCGGCGGTGTTCCGCACGAGATCGAAGATGGAAAGAAAGCAGATGTCTCACAGATTCTGATCTCTATTTATGGAGAGCGTTACTCGGGACATCCGCGGCTGCAGTCAATCATGCAGCTCAACCAGATCACAGACCGTGACTTCTTAGTTGGCCAAGACGAAGCAGACGCTTGGGAGAAGCAAGAGTACGTAAAGCTTCATCAATCGACACTTCGGAAGGTCGACGTTATGTACAGCATCGCGAACCTAGCTCAAAGCCGTTCGCTGAAGACTCAAGCTCCGCTACAAGACCGTTTTCTTTTTCATCCCGCAGTCGTCGTTGAACTAGCTAAAGAGCATTGGATTACAAGTCTTGCGGGCCTTGCTCTCATGGCGTTTGGTCTGCTGAAGCTCTTGAAGCCGCTTGTGTCGTAGAGAACCCATGCGCATCCTCCTCGCCCACACATCGCTCAGCGGCAACACCCGCGATGTCGCGCGTGCGATCCACGCGCGATGCGAGGCACTGGGCCATGCGGTCACCTGGATCGATGCCGACATCCAGACGCTCGCCAAGGCCTGCCCCGACGGCGCCGCGCATGATCTCTACGTGCTCGGCAGCTGGAGCATCAACGCCGGGCGCACGCCGCCGGAGATGAAGCGTTTCATCGAAGACCTCGTCGCCGCGGTCGGCAAGCCGGCACATGTCGCGGTGTTCGGCACCGGCGAGACGCAGTGGGGCGAAGAGCACTACTGCGGTGCGGCCCGGCGCATGGCCGCGTTCTTCGGTACGCGGTATCCGCGGCTGGAGATCGAACAGATGCCCCACGGCGAACACGACGCCACCAGGATCCGACGCTGGACCGACACCATTCTGGCCCTTGCCGCCACACCGTTCGAGGACATCCCCCATGCAGACGCTCCACGCCACCACGCCTGACGACTACGCCGCCGCCCTTGCCGCGCATCCGCGCCTGCTTGTGGATTACTACAAGGACGATTGTCCGGGCTGCAAGATGCTCGACATGTCGCTGGCGAAGTTCGCCGCGAGCGAGGACGCCGCCGGCGTCGCGCTGCTGAAGGTGAAGATGGAGGTGATCGGCGAGGACTTCTTCCGCGATCTCGGCCTGCGCCAGACGCCGACGCTCGCGCTGTTCAAGGACGGCGCCGAGGCGGCGCGTCTGCCGGGCTTCCAGGCACCCGGGCAGATTGCGCAGGCCGTGGGCCTGCATCTCGCCACGGCGGACGCGTCTTGATGGCGCCGCTGGCCGACACGCCCAAGACCGAAGCCCGCATGCTGGAGATCGTGTTCCCCGATCACACCAACCATCTGGGCACGCTGTTCGGCGGCACCGCGCTGGCGTGGATGGACAAGGCTGCCTTCATCGCCGCCTCGCGCTACTCGCGCCGCACGGTGGTGACGGCGCGCTCGGAGCAGGTCGATTTCAAGCTGCCGATCAAGCAGGGCCAACTGGTCGAGACGATCGCGCGCGTGGTCGAAGTGGGCCGCACGTCGATGCAGGTGGAAGTGGAACTGATCGCCGAAGACCTGCTCAGCGGCGATCGCGAGCTGTGCACGCGCGGCCGCTTCGTGATGATCGCGCTCGATTCGCGCGGACGCCCGGCGCAGGTCGCGCAGTTGCCCACGCACGCGGACGGCGCGGCATGAGCGAGCTGACGCTGTGGCAGTGGATCGGACTGGGCGTGAGCCTGGGCATCCTCTACGCGGCGGTGCGCGCGTGGCGCGGTCCGAAGCGCTGAGCCGCGCCACGCGATCGGCGACACTACGCACGGTGTCCTCGGGACCTCTGCCATGACCGCTCGAAAGACCGCCGCCGCCCAAGCCGCACGCGACGCCGGCCTGCCCGATGCGCAGGTGCACGTCGAGAATTTCCGCCAGGTACGCGAAGCGCGACGCGCCGAACTGGTGGAGGACTACGTCGAGCTGATTTCCGACCTGCTGGCCACGACGGGCCGCGCGCGCCAGGTCGACATCGCCGAACGTCTCGGCGTCGCCCAGCCCACTGTTGCCCGCACGCTGCAGCGTCTGGTGCGCGACGGGCTGGTGCTGCAGAAACCGTATCGCGGCGCGTTCCTGACCGACGCCGGCGAGACCCTCGCCCGCGCCAGTCGCGTGCGGCACCAGACCGTCGAATCCTTCCTCGTCGCCCTCGGCGTGCCGCCCGACATCGCGCGTCGCGATGCCGAAGGCATCGAACATCACGTGAGCCCGGAAACGCTGGCGGTGTTCGAGGCGTTCGTCGAGAAGACGCGCGGCTGAGCATCGGCCTCAGGCATGGCCGAGGCGGTGCATGTTCTAACCGACGAGGTGCTGCCCCGGCGCGGGAAAGCATTCGTCCTGCAGTTCCCGCGGCTGCCAGACATGTTCGGGCTGCGGTGGCGGTAGCGGCGGGTACGGGTATGGATCTCGAAGACCGGACGTCTTCGTCGCAAGTGTCTGCTCGGACATGACTGGCCTCCTCTACGCCATGCAGCCAATGCGCGGACACTAATCTCCGGATCGTGAAGCGGGCGCGTGGCCCGGGCATTCATGCTGAGCGGCTGTCGAACGCAGCGAAGCGATCGCGCAGTCAGGTGCGCCCGGAGACGTGTACAGCGGCGCATCCAGCTCGCAGCTGCCATGTCCCATGCATCTTTCCAGTGCACGCCCGCGCCAGCGCACGACGGCACGGCATCGACGCGCCCTGATTTCAGAAGCGGTAGCTGACCCCACCGAACAGCGAGGGGATGCCGTTCGCATCGCGTTCGAGCAGCGGGCTGTCGGTGAGTTCGTCCGGCAACACGCGGTAGCTGACGCCACCGATGAAACTCCAGCGCTCACCCAGCGGACGCGTCGCAGCGACGCTGATCGACGGCACGACGGCCGAGCCCGGCGTGTAGCGGACGACGCCGCGCGCGACTTCCGAATCCAGCGTGCCGAAGTAGTAGCCGGTCAGGTCTTCCGACATCCAGCGCACGCCGGCGCTGGGCAGCAGGGTCCACGCACCCGAGCGCAGCATGTAGGTGTATTCCACGCCGAATTCGTGACCGCCGCTGGTGTCGGTGACATCGGCCAGCGCATGCACGCGCACCCGGCCGAACGTACCGGACCACGACGCGCCGATGCCGGCGTCGAGACCGTGGTCGCGGTCGTCGAGCAGACGCGCATCGAGGCCGTTGCCGGCGAGCCCGGACGCGCTGAGATCGTCGATGTCGAAACCATCCAGACGCGCGGACACCAGGCCGTCGAGCTGGAACGCACCGGTATCGACGAGATGGACACCGCCGGCAATGCCGCGCAGGAACAAGCGCTCGCCCTCATAGGCGAAGGTGGGGAACGGCAGCACGCGTGCGCCTTCACCCACGTACGGACTGTCGGCCGCGGCGACAGCGACGCCGAGCGACCAGCCCGGCGGCTGTGCGGGCGGGCCGGGACGCGCCTCGCGCGCCTGTGCGAATGCAAGAACCGGGAGCAGGGCGAACAGGGCGAGGGCGGCTTTCATCGGACGGTCCGTGTGGCGACGAGGGAGCCGGCACCATAGCAAGCGTCGATGTCATCGCCTGTGCGCGACGTGGCGATCTGCACCGGGCTACTGACTGCTACGCACCACAATCGGCGCACCTCACCTGGATGCACAGGCCCTACAGCACGCCGCTTACCCCCGGTGCGTCAGCTCGCGCGGCGGACTGCAGACGGGTAGCGGAGCCGCGAAGGCGCCTGTGCATGCAGATCGACCCCATCGCGCGCACCGCGCCCGATACGGGCCTCGCGCGGACGCGAAGATTCGGAATTACCGGCCTTCGGTCTGCGCACCATGTAATGGGTGACGAATGTCGGCTGTGACATCGGATGATCCTCCAGGCGTCTGCCTCGGTGGATCGAACCGTATGACCGCATCGCGCAAGCCGCGGTGTAATCGGTGGCTTTGTGCCGACGGTGTTTATCTTGTCGTCGGGGTTGTCGCGAACGCACGCGTCACAACAAACCGCTTCCTAACATCCGGGGCGGAAGTGTTCACGCGGCCGCGCCGCCCGCTTCACGCGGCACTGATCAAGCGCGCTTAGGCGGATGGAATGAAAGGCTTCACGGCGTGCGTTCCCGACAACGCAAAAGGCCGGCGCAGATGCGCCGGCCTTCATGCGATACCCGCTTCGACGGATCAGGCAACCGATGCGCGGTAGATCGACTCGATCGCCTTGTCGAGCGACGCGTTGAAGTCCTCGTCGCTCTGCTTCGCGCTCAGGCCTTCGGTCAGCGCGCGGCTGAAGCTGGCGACGACGCCGGGGTTCTTCGCCAGACGCGCATTCGCATCGTCGCGTGCGTAACCGCCCGACAGCGCGACGACCTTCAGCACGCTCGGGTGCTCGACCAGTGCCTGGAAAAAGCCGTCGACTTCCGGAAGGGTGAGCTTGAGGATCACCGGCGTCGACGGGGCCACCTTGTCGAGACGCTCGAGCAGGCCCTGCTTCAGCGTGGTCTCGATGTCGGCCTTGTCGGCGGCGTTGATGTCGACTTCCGGTTCGATGATCGGCACCAGGCCGGCGTCGAGCACCTGCTGGCCGAGTTCGAACTGCTGGTCGAGCACCGCGGCGATGCCGGCGGCGTTGTTCTGTTTGATGACCGAGCGTTCCTTGGTGCCGAACACGCCCTTGGCCTTGGCGCGCGCGAGCAGGTCCGACAGGCCCGGGATCGGTTTGAGCAGCTGCACGCCGTTGGCTTCGTCTTCCAGACCCTTGTCGATCTTCAGGAACGGCACGACGCCCTTGGTCTTCCACAGGTATTCCGCGGCGCCCTGGCCTTCGAACGCATCGTCGAGCGTGCGCTCGAACAGGATGGCGCCGAACACGCGCTCGCCGCTGAAGGCGGGGCTGGTGACGATGCGGGTGCGCATCGCGTGGACGAGGCCGAACATTTCCGCGTCGTTCGCGTACTCGGTTTCCTCGATGCCGTAGAGCTTGAGCGCCTTGGGCGTGCTGCCGCCGCTCTGGTCGAGGGCGGCGATGAAGCCCTGACCCGACTTGATCCTGTCCAGCTGTTCCTGATTCACGGCCACGTGCGTAAGTCCTGTGCGATCGGTGGAGACCCGGGCCCGCGATGATACCGCCCCGCTCCCGACGACGCCCCCACGCGCCCGGAACGCCGCTGCCGGGATGCTGAAACCTTGCGGCCGGAACGCTGCGGACACGTCGCCCTGCTAGGCTGCCCGGCCGCCCGCCAGCCCTGTCGCCGTGATCCGTTTCGAAGGCATCCACAAGTCGTTTTCCGCCGCCGGACGCGAGGCCGTCGCCCTGCATCCGCTCGATCTCACGATCGAGGCCGGCGAGGTGTTCGGCATCGTCGGCCATTCGGGCGCAGGAAAATCCACGCTGCTGCGGCTGATCAACGGACTGGAAACGCCCAGCGGCGGACGTCTGACCGTCGACGGCCAGCGCCTGGACACGCTCGACGGCGATGGCCTGCGCGGCTTGCGCCGGCGCGTGGGCATGATCTTCCAGCACTTCAATCTGCTGTCGGCCAAGACCGTCATCGACAACATCGCGTTTCCGCTGCGCCTGGCCGGCGTCTCGAAGACGCAGGCACGCACGCGTGCGCAGGAACTGCTGGTGCGCGTCGGACTCGAAGCGCATCGCGACAAGTTTCCGGCCCAGCTCTCGGGCGGCCAGAAGCAGCGTGTCGGCGTGGCGCGCGCACTCGCGACCGAACCCAGGATCCTGCTCTGCGACGAGGCGACCAGCGCGCTCGATCCGCAGACCACGGCCTCGGTGCTGCAGCTGCTGGACGGCATCAACCGCGAGCTTGGCCTGACCATCGTGCTGATCACCCACGAGATGGACGTCGTGCGCCGGGTCTGCGATCGCGTCGCGGTGCTCGATGCCGGGCATCTGGTCGAGAGCGGCCCGGTGACCGATGTGTTTCTGCATCCGCAGCATCCGACGACGCGTCGCTTCGTCGCCGAATCCGAAGATGTCGACGAAGATGCGCAGCACGATGACATCGCCCACGTCGAAGGCCGTCTGCTGCGCCTGACCTTCACCGGCGATGCGACCTGGCAGCCGTTGCTCGGGCGCGTCGCGCGCGAAACCGGCATCGACTACACGATCCTGTCGGGCCGCATCGACCGCATCAAGCGCCTGCCCTACGGCCAGTTGACGTTGGCGGTCACCGGCGACCGGTTCGACGCCGCCGCGCGCAGCTTCGCCGAGGCCGGTGTGCACGTGCAGGAGCTGCCGCGATGACCACACCGCTGCTGCCCCACGTCGATGCCGGCAAGTGGGTCGAGATCGGCCAGGCCACGGTCGACACGCTGCTGATGCTGGCAGGCTCGCTGCCGCTGACCCTGCTGATCGGCCTGCCGCTCGGCGTGCTGCTCTATCTCACCGGTCCACGCCAGCTGCACGCGCGCCCGGTGCTGTACGGCGGCCTGTCGCTGGTGGTGAACCTGCTGCGCTCGGTGCCTTTCATCATCCTGATGATCGTGCTGATTCCGATCACGCTCAAAGCGATGGGCACATCGCTCGGCGTGCGCGGCGCGATCCTGCCGCTCGTCGTCGGCGCCGCGCCGTTCTACGCGCGGCTGGTCGAAACCGCCTTGCGCGAGATCGACCGCGGCGTGGTCGAGGCCAGCCTCGCGATGGGCGCGACCACGCGCCAACTGGTCACCCGCGTGCTGCTGCCCGAAGCGCTGCCCGGCCTGATCGCCGGCGCCACGGTGACCACGATCGCGCTGATCGGTTTCACCGCGATGGGCGGTGCGATCGGGTCCGGTGGTCTGGGCGACCTGGCGTATCGCGACGGCTATCTGCGCTCGCGCACCGATGTCGCGGTGGTCACTGTCGTCGCGCTGCTGGTGATGGTGCAGGTACTGCAGATGGTCGGCGACCGGCTGGTGGCGCGGTTCACGCGGCGGTAGGGCCTGTCATCCCAGCGGCTTTCAACAGACGCATGTCTGGTCAAGCTGGGATCCATTTTGCGTGTAGCGCCCCGAAGTCAAAATGGGTCCCAGCGTTCGCTGGGACGACGGTGAGTAGCGCCGCCCCGCCACACACTGATTTCCACCCCCGCACTCGATCCCCACGCGCAGACCCCGATACTGGTCGGCCCCTCGCTCGACCGGATCCGACATGGCCCTGCTGCCCCGACTCGCCACTGCCGCCCTGCTGCTCTCCGCCCTCGCCGGTTGCGGCGGTGCCGGATCCGGCGCGGATGGCGAACGCCTGACGATCGCCGCGACCGCAGTGCCGCACGCCGAGATTCTCGAAGTGGTGAAGCCGCTGCTGGCCAAGGACGGCATCGATCTGCAGGTGCGCATCTTCAACGACTACGTGCAGCCCAACGACCAGGTCGTGCAGGGCCAGATCGACGTCAACTACTTCCAGACCGAGCCCTACCTCGACGCGTACAACCGCGATCGCGGCACCGATCTGACGACGCTCGTCGGCGTGCACATCGAACCCTTCGGCGCGTACTCGCGTCGCTACACCTCGCTGGACGCGGTGCCGGACGGCGCCGACGTGGTGATCCCCAACGATCCGAGCAACAACAGCCGTGCGCTGATCCTGCTGCACCACAGCGGCGTGATCACGCTGAAGGATCCGGACGATGCGCTGGCCACGCTGCGCGACATCACCGCGAACCCGAAGCACCTCAAGTTCCGCGAACTCGATGCCGCGATGCTGCCGCGCGTGCTCGACCAGGTGGACCTCGCGCTGATCAACACCAACTACGCGCTCGACGCCGGTCTCGATCCCGGCAAGGACGCGCTGGCGATCGAAGGCAGGGATTCGCCGTACGTGAACTTCCTCGTCGGCCGCCCCGACAAGAAGAGCGACCCGCGCGTGCAGAAGCTGATTACTGCACTGACCGGCGAAGAGGTGCGCAGCTTCATCCAGACGAAGTACCGCGACGCGGTGATTCCGGCGTTCTGATCGACCGCAGCGCACGCATGACCGCACACGAAGCCCCGCTGCAGACGATCACGGTCACGCGCGAGGCGGTGTGCTCGGCGGACGACCAGATGAACCCGCTGACGCTGGCGGTGCCGTTGCCCGATACGGCTCCGCTCTCGGTGCTCGTCGACGCGGTGCTGGCGCAGCCTTTCCTGGAGTTTTCGTCGTCGCATTCGACGATCACCGGCGTGGCATCCGGCGTGGCGATCGTGCGTGTGCGTGCGGGACTCTTCCGCACGCGTGCGGAATTTCTGCTTGCGCCGCATACACCAGTGCGGGAATGCGTGCCGCAGGGTCTGATCGATTTCGCGTGGGTGCGGGGCGGCAGCCGCCCGGGCACGACCGGCTGATCGCCAGCACACGTCGCACCGGCTTGCGCGTCAGGTTTGGGGTGCGACGATCGGTCGCGGCCTAAAGCGTGCGCATCGTCGTCTAGTTGCGTGCAGTCCCGAATAGACTGCTCCGATGATCGCCGGCCACCGGTTCCAGCACGCATTCGCCTGGCTGTCGCTGACGGCCGTGCTGCTGCTCGCGCTGCTGCCGTCGATCGGACGCATCGCGCATGCGCACGACGGCGCGCCGCGCATGATCCTGATGGAGATGTGCACGATGGGCAGCGAGAAGCTGATCAGCATCGTCGATCCCCACAGCCTGCTCGACGATGCGCCGCGCCCGGCGCCGTCGGCGCATGTCGACATGCAGGACTGCGGCTACTGCCCGCTGCTCGCCACCGCACTGCTGGCGGTGTTGTGGTGCGCAATCGCGCGCCTGCTGCACGTCCCGCAGTGCGTGCGCGTCGTGCATGCGTTCCGGCTCATCGAACGCCATCCCTGCGGACTCGGCTCACGCGGTCCACCGCTCGCGGCCTGAGCTGAGCTGCGGCGGCCGCTCCGGTCGCCATTCTTCCTGCGATGACCGCGCGTGCGTGGTCTCGCCCGTGCGCGCGTGTCCATGCCGCGCCGCACCCGCACTGGATGCCCACATGTTCCGTTCCGCAATCGCCCGGCCTGCGCCGGCCGACACCCTGTTCCGTACAACGCCCACAGTTTCCCTGCTCGCCAGCCTGATCGCCGCCGCAGTGGCGGCGCCGGCATTCGCCCAGTCGTCGACGGACGCCACACAGCGGGCGACCACGCTCGACACCCTGCAGGTGCAAGGCCAGCGCCTGCGCACGCGCGACGCGCCGCAGGAGACCGGCAGCCGGCTCGGCCTCTCGCAACGCGAAACCCCTGCATCACTGCAGGTGATCGACCGCGAGGCGATCGCCCGCAAGGGCGCGCGCACCACCCGCGAAGTCTTCCAACTGGCCGATGGCGCGATGGTCGGCAACGTGCCCGGCAATCCGGCGGTGGTGACGTTGCGCGGGTTCAGCGGCAACACCATCTCGGTACTGCACGACGGCGTGCGCATCGGCGCGTCCACCTTCGTCACCCGCGATGTCGACACCTGGGGACTGGAGCGCGTCGAAGTCCTGCGCGGACCGGCGTCGGTGCTCTACGGCGAGGGCACGATGGGCGGCGCGATCAATCTGGTCTCGCGTCGACCGGACACGGACGCGCAGGTGGTCGACGCCATGTTTGGTGTCGGCAGCTTCAACACCCGCCGCGCCGGATTCGGCATCAACCAGCCGCTGTCGGACACGCTGGCGCTGCGATTCGATGCGAGCGGCGTGCGGTCCGACAGTCTCTATGACATCGAACGCAACCGGATCGAGATGTCGACGCTGTCGACCAGCCTGGCGTGGACGCCACACGACGCACTGTCGATGCTGCTGTCCTGGCAACACGCCGAGGACGACAGCACCGGCACCTACCAGGGCTCGCCGATGGTGGCACTCGAGGACGCCATCGCACCGTCGCGCGTGGTGCGCGGTGCGAACGGACTGGTGATCGACGCGGCCACGCGCCACGTCAACTACAACCCGATCGGCGCGCACACCGGTGCACGCAGCGATCTGCTGCGCTGGAACGTGGCGATCGATCTCTCGCCCGAATGGCAACTGCGCAACGATCTGGCCTGGTACCGGGCGGATCGCGACTTCGTCTATTCCGACGACTGGCTCTACGACCGCGGCACCGGCCTGTACGCGCGTGGCGCGCAGCGGGTGTTCCACGATCACCGGTTCTGGAACGAGCGTCTGGCGCTGTCCCATGACGGGCCACTCGGCGGCCGCCGCAACCGGTTCACGGCGGGCGTCGAGCTCAACGGCACCGACTTCGTCAATCCGCGCCAGAGCGGCAGCACGACGCCGGTCGCGCCGGTCGATCCGGATGTGGGCGTGTTTCCCGAAGCGGATTCGCCGGTCTATACCAGCGATCAATTGTTCCGCACCGATATGCGTACGCGCGCGATATTCGCGGAGAACGCGTTCAATCTCACGCCACGCTGGCTGCTGGTCGGCGGCCTGCGCTACGAGCGGATCGATCTCGAGCGCAGCATCGAAAACCGCATCACCGGTGCGACGACCGCCTTCTCGCCGCGTTACTCGCCGCTGTCGTGGCGCCTAGGCAGCGTGTTCGATCTGCGCGACCACGTGCAGCTCTACGGCCAGTTCGCCACCGCGGCCAGTCCGGTGTCGAGCCTGCTCACGATCCAGACCGCGTCGGGCATCTTCGATCTCACCGACGCGACGTCCGCCGAGATCGGCATCAAGGCCGATGCCTGGAACGAGCGCCTGTCGCTGACCGCGGCCGCGTACCGGATCGAGCGCGACGACATCCTGACCCGCGATCCGGCGAATCCATCGATCAGCGTGCAGGGTGGCCGCCAGTCTTCGCAGGGACTCGAACTGTCGGCGGATCTGCAGGCCACGCGCGGCCTGCGACTGGACGCGTCGGCCACATGGGGACGCGCGCGTTTCGACGAGCTGATCGAAGCCGGTGGCGTGGATCGTCGCGGCAACCGTCCAGGCAACGTGCCCAACGGCACCGCGACGCTCGCCGGCACCTACCGGTTCGCGGGCGTGCCGGTGTCGATCGGCGCCAGCGGCCATCACGTCGGCGGCTTCTATACCGACACCGCGAACACGATCTACGTCCGTGGCCGCACCACGTTCGATGCCTGGGCGAGTTACGACTGGCGCCGCACTTCACTGGCGCTGCGCGTGCGCAATGTCGGCGACGCGCTGTACGGTGAGTACTCCGGCTACCCGGCCACCCACGTCTATCTCGGCGCGCCGCGCAGCGTCGAGATGACCCTGCGCACGCGGTTCTGACGATGGCCCGTCTTCCGAAGTCTGCAGATGCAGGCGATCGCTATCGATTGTTCTGGCGCTGGCATCTGTACGCCGGCCTGTTCGTCGCACCGTTCCTGGTCATCCTCGCGATGACCGGCGCGGTGTATCTGTTCAACGACGAACTCGACGACGCGCTCTATCCGCAACTCCGCTTCGCACCGGCGCCGTGGTCGGAGCGCATCGCGCTCGCGGCGATGATCGACACCGCCGAAGCCGCGGTCGATGGTGCGACTGCGACGCGCATCGATGTGCCCAGCGATCGTACGCGCAGCGCGCGCGTGCATCTGGCGACGACCCAGGGCGACACGCGCGTCGCATTCGTCGATCCCGGCAGCGGCGCACTGCTGGGCACGCTGATCCCGGCGCGCACGCTGGTCGGCATCGCGGACCGGCTGCACGGTTCGCTGATGCTCGGCACCTTCGGCCGCTACGTGATGGAGCTCGCCGCGTGCTGGGCCGTGCTGCTGATCGTGTCCGGGCTGTATCTCGGTTGGCCACGCGATGGCCGCCGCGCATGGCGTGCATTGCTGCCGGACCTGCGACAGCGCGGACGCGCATTCTGGAAGTCGCTGCACACCGCGGTCGGTCTGTGGGTCGCGCTGCTGGTGCTGTTCCTGATCTTCACCGGTCTGCCGTGGGCGGCATTCTGGGGCGGCTGGATCCGCGGCGGCGCGGAGCTGATCGGCGAAGGCTATCCGCCGGTGTATCGACGCTACGCCGCGGTCGATGCACCAACGGTCGGCAGTGATTCAACGACGTGCCGTGGACGTTGCAGCAGGCGCCACTTCCACCGGTCTCGCCGGACACGCATCACGGCCATCACGCGCCACCGGCCGCACAGTCGGGCACGCCGCGCGCATGGACACCGGACGGGCTGGAGCGCGCCATCGCGCATGTGCGCAGCGCAGGCACACCGGACGATCTGCGCGTCTTCCTGCCCGCCGACACGCGCGGCGCGCTGATGGCCTACACGTATCCGGATCGTCCGCAGGGGCAGATCACCTATCATTTCGATCGCGACGGCGCGCTACTGGTCAGTGCCGGTTTCGCCGACTACGGCCGCGTGGCGCAGGCGATCGAGCTGGGCGTGCAACTGCACATGGGCAACTACTTCGGCCGCGCGAACCAGCTCGTGATGCTGGCCGCGTGCATCGGTGTCGTGGGTCTGGCGATCAGTGGCCTGGTGATGTGGTGGCGCCGGAGACCCGCCGGACGTCTCGGCGCGCCACGGACCGCACGCCCCACACCGCCACGCGTGCTGCTCGGCCTGATCCTCGCGATGGCATTGCTGTTGCCCCTGCTCGCGGTGTCGATGATCGTCGTGTGCGTCTTCGACCGCTGGCTGCGGCCGCGCATTCCGGCGCTTCGTTGGCTCGATTGAAGCCGGTACGGCGCGATCAGTCTGCGCCCGGATGCCGCGCCCGCCACGCCTTGAGCTGCTCGCGGTAGTACTGGAGCTCTTCGTTGTAGGTGTCGTGCACGCAGACGGCGCAGCCGCTGTCGCAGCAATCGCTGGGCAGCGGCGCTTCGGGCGGCTGCGGGCGCTGGTCGGGATCGGGTAGGTTCGACACGGTCAGTCGCGGTCGTCCGCGGCGGGGATCGGCGACTGCCGCAGGCCGATGGTTTCGGTGTCGCAATGCTGCGGCGTCGCACCGGCGGCGCGTTGCGCGGCGATCTCGACACGCGCCGCCTCGAGGTCGGCGCGGAACGCGGGCGATGCCTGCAGGCGCGCGAAGGTGGCCGCGCCGACGCGTTCGCCTTCGACGATGTCGCTGTGCCAGTGCACGTTGCAGACCAGCCGGCTCTCGCCGAATGCGCGACCACGTTGCAGCAGTGCGTCGCTGCGCTCGGGCGCGAGTTCGACCAGCGCCAGCGTCCACGCCCAGCCGATCGCGGTGTGGCCCGATGGATACGAGGCACTGGTCGTCAGCCGCTCAACGTCTTCGGGCGTGCACACCGGCGCGGCGTTGCGCACGAAGGGACGGCCGCGCTGCCAGTGATCCTTCGCCGCACGACCGGCATTCGACGCATCGGCGAGGCTGCGTCGCAGCAGGCGCACGAGATGCGGCGTGCGTTCGGCGCTGATCTCGACGCCGAGCGCGCAGGCGAACAGCGGCTCGGCGGCCGGGAACGTCAGATCGGCATCGACCGTGGCCTGACGCCAGCGCGCGGTGTCGTGCAGCGCGAGACTGCGCGCGGCGATCGCATCGTCATGTGCCTGCGCAGCCGAACCCGGCGCGGGCGGCGCCGGCAGCAGCGCGCGGCTGTCGAACGCAGGCGCGTCGAGATAGCCGATCGTGACCCCGGGCCGGCTTTCCGGCACGACCACGGCCGCAACGGGCGCGGACGCCTCGCGCGCGGGCAGCGCGCAGGCGACCAGCATCGACAGCAGCGCGCCGCACGCGGCGACGCGCATGCCGTCCCGCACACGCGGGCGCATGTCAGCGGGCCTGCAGGCGCTGGGCGATGGTCGCCCGCAGTGCGTCCAGATCCTTGGCGAACGCGGCGATGCCGTCGCGCAGCTTCTCGGTCGCCATCGGATCGGCAGCGAGGTCGGCGGCGTAGCGCGCGGCATCCACCGGCGGTGCGATCTCGCCGTCGCCCTCGTCCGCGTCGAGCTTGCGCGGCAGCTCGCCATGCTCGGCGTCGAGCTTTTCCAGCAGGTCCGGCGAGATCGTCAGACGGTCGCAACCGGCCAGCGCCTCGATCTGCGCGGTCGAGCGGAACGACGCGCCCATGACCACCGTCGGCGAACCGCGACGCTTGAACTCGGTGTAGACGTCGCGCACGAAGCGCACGCCCGGATCGTCGTCGATCGTCGCCGGCGTGTCGCCGCGCGCAACGTGCCAGTCGAGGATGCGGCCGACGAACGGCGAGATCAGGAACACGCCGGCCTCCGCGCAGGCAATCGCCTGTGTGCGGTTGAAGATCAGCGTCAGGTTGCAGTCGATGTCCTCGCGCTGCAGCTCGCGCGCGGCGCGGATGCCTTCCCAGGTCGCGGCGATCTTGATCAGCACGCGCTCGCGCTGCACGCCGGCGTCCTGGTACATCTCGATGAACTGGCGTGCCTTGGCGATCGTCGCCTCTGTGTCGAACGACAGATCGGCATCGACCTCGGTCGACACACGGCCCGGCACCAGACCGGCGAGCTTGCGGCCCACGCCGATCGTCAGGCGATCGACGACCTTGCGCGCGACGGTGTCGACGTCGCCGTCCAGATCCTCGGCGCGTTCGAGCTCGCGCTCGACGAGATCGGCGTAGATCGGCAGGTCCAGCGCCTTGCGCACCAGCGTCGGGTTGGTGGTGCAGTCGACCGGCTTCAGGCGGGCGATGGCGTCGGCATCGCCGGTGTCGGCGACGACCACGGAGAGCTCGCGCAGCTGTTCGAGTTTGGACGCGGATGTTGCAGCGGACATGGACACCTCAGGGTTCGGGACGCGCGCCGCGTGTCAGGCGGGCCCGTCATTGTCGCGCCCGGCGTCGTCGAGGGCCACCCTGACCGCGTCCGAGTGCTCGCCGAGCCCGGGCGCGGCGAACGGGGCGGGTCCTGGCGTGCGGCCGAAGCGGATCGGCCGGGAAACGCCACGATAGCTGCCCAGGCGCGGGTGATCGATGGTCGCCACGATCTCCTCGGCCAGTACCTGCGGGTGTTCGAACATGTCCTCGACCGCGCGCGCCGCCGCGCAGGGCACGGCGTCGCCGAAACGCGCTTCCCAGTCCAGTGCGTCCCGCGTGGCCAGCGCCGCGTGCAGCTGCGGCAGGATTTCGTCGGCATGCGCGGCGCGCTTGCGCACGCTGTCGTAGCGCGGATCGGCGGCCAGCGCATCGAGACCGGTCAGCGCGCACAGCGCCTGCCAGAACCGCGGCGTGTTGGCCGACACGTACAGCCAGCCCTCGCGCGTGGGATGCAGGCCGGTCACGCCGCCCGAGCGCATGTCGCGGCCGATGTCGAGCGCCTCGCCTTCGGCCCACACCATGCGCGCGGACTGCATGGTCAGCGCGCTGCGCAGCAGCGACACGCCGACGAACTGGCCTTCGCCGCTGCGCTCGCGCTCGAACAGCGCGGACGACACGCCGGCGGCGAGCAATGCGGCCGCGTAGTAGTCGACCACCGAGCCGTAGATGATCTCCGGTGCGCCACCGCGCTTGCCCTGCAGCGTGCACATGCCGGTCATCGTCTGCAGCACCTGGTCGTAGCCGGCCTTGTCCTTCAGCGGACCGGTTTCGCCGTAGCCGGTGACCGCGCAGTAGATCAGCCGCGGATTCAGCGCCGACAGCGTGGTGAAATCGATCGCCAGCCGTTCCGGCACGCCGGGGCGGAAGTTGTGCACCAGCACGTCGGCCTCGCGCACCAGGCGATAGAGCACGGCGCGATCGTCGTGGTCCTTCAGGTTCAGGGTGACGCCGCGCTTGCTGCGGTTCACGCCGAGAAACGCACGGCTTTCGTCGGCGAGCGTCGACGGATAGTTGCGCAGGTTGTCGCCATCCGGCGGCTCGACCTTGATCACGTCGGCGCCCTGGTCGGCGAGCAGCGCGCACCCGTAGGGACCGGCGATGTACGCGCTGAGATCCAGCACGCGCACGCCGCTCAGCGGCCCCGGCGGCCCGCTGCGACCGCTGTCGAAGATGGAACCCGTCATGTCGTCCGACATCCTTTCGTGGCTGCGGCGGTGCCCGCGCGCAGTCTGCGCAAGCCCGGCATCGCAACCCATCCGTCCTGTCTATGTTCTCGCGCCACAGAAACTTGCTTGCGCACGGGCATCATCTCAAAGCGCTCCGCAATCTCCGCTGTCCGCGCCGTCGCCGGCCGGCGCCAGGCCCAGCCAGGTCAGCCGCCAGATGCGGTCGGCACGCGCGCCGAGCCCGTAGTACGGCGCGAAATCGATCGACGCGCGATCGTCGAGATGCAGGCGCAGGCCAACGGCCGGGTCATCGCTCTGCGGCGGCAGGGTTTCTAGGCGGATCTGCGCATCGTCGGCCGGCAGGCGCACGATCTCCGCCGTCCTGTAGCCGTCGATCAGCCCGGTCGCATACGCCAGCGGGCCGCGTCCGAAGGCGATCCACGTGTAGTGCAGCACCTGCTGGCGCACCGGGCTGCCGTCGGGCGCGCGCGAGATCTGCACGTTGCGGTAGCTGCGACGATGCACGCGTGGCGGCATCGGCAGATCGAGCATCACCACGTCGCCATTGCGCCAGGTGCGCGCAAGGCTGGCGTAGTCGCCCGCCACGAGCGCGGCGTCGAAGGGTGCGCCATTGATCGACAGCGTCGCGCCCTGCGCCCATGCCGGAATGCGGATGCGCAACACGAATGCCGCCTCCCGCGCCACGTCGAGCGTGAAACGGACGGCGCCGTCGAACGGGTAGCCCGTGTCCTGCACGATGCGCACGCGACCGGCGTCGCTGCGATCGAACGTCGCCTCACCCGGGCCGAGCAGGTTCACCACGGGGCCATCGTCGCGCTCGGCGTAGGCCACGCCCTGCAGTTCCTCGATCGCCATCGCGCCGCTGGATTTGCAGCAACGCCAGTAGTTCGTGTGGATGCGCTGACCGTTGGCGTAGGAGTAGTAGCACCAGTCCTCGCCGTTGGGCGCCTGCGCGCCGAGCAGATCGTTGTAGGCGGTGCGTTCGATCTCCTCGGCGTGGCGCGCGTGACCGGTGATCGCCAGCAGTTCGCGGTTGAGCTGCAGCCAGGCGAGGATCGAACAGGTTTCGACGTACGCCTGCGGGTCGAACACGAAGGCTGGATTGAACACTTCGCGCGAGCGATGGCCGATGCCGCCAAAGGGACCGCCGCCGAGACTCAGGTGATGGTCGGCGATCGCCTGCCACTGCGCATCGAGTACGGCGCGATGGCGCGGATCGCCGCTGACGCGCGCGAGCTTGGCCAGGCCGACGAGGTTCCAGCACAGCTGGTAGGCCTTGCCGGTCGCGATCTCGGACGGATCGGCGCCATCGAGCGCGCGTTCGATCAGGGCGAGACGCGGATTGGCGTCCATCTGCTCGACGATGCGATGCGCCAGCGCGAGCAGATCCGCATCGCCGGTCAGCGCATGCAGATCCATCACCGGATCGAGCAGCACCGTCGCCGACATGCCGTGGTGGTTGCCGACACTGGTGATGTCGATGCCGTCGACGCAGAACGTGCGCCAGCACAGCGCGCCGATCCTTCGCGCGGCGTCGAGCGCGCCCGAATCCGGAAACGCGCGGTGCACGTCGAGCAGGCCGAGCAGCAGATACGCGTGCGTCCATACGTCCCAGGTGCGCAGCGCCGGCTCGCCGTTCCAGCTTTCGGGCTTCGGCGGCTGCGGCACCATGAAACGCCGGTGCGGCGCGTAGGTTCCGAGATAGCCGTCGGTGTCCTGCACCGCGTGCAGATAGGACACCACCGCGCGCAGATGCGCTTCCAATGCCGCGTCGCCGCTGCGCGCCGCCGCTTTGGCCGCCGCCGACAGCCACTTGCCGGCGTGTTCGCCGTACCAGTCGCCCTCATCGTTGTGCGCGCGATGCGCGGGATCGAAGATCGCGATCGCGGGGCTTTCGGGACCGGTGACGAAGGTCGACAGGCGGCCGCGGCGGTTGGCATCGAGCGCATCGCCGAGCAGGCCGCGCAGGCGCACCTGCGACGGCGCGGGCGGCCGCTGTACGTCGCGCACGGTCACCGGTGTGCTCATTGCGCGTCCCCGCCGGCATCCACCACGCAGCGGAAACCGATCGTGCCCGAACGGTCCTTGCACGGTGCCATCAGCAGGTACTTGCCGTGCTGGTCGAGGCGGTAGGCCTGCGGGAAGTACCAGTGCGAGGTCTGCGGCTGGTAGCTGCTGCCGCCGCGCAGGATGGCTGCGCGCGTGTGGTCGTCGGCGAATTCATCGGTCCACTGCCACACGCTGCCGACCAGGTCCTCGACGCCGAACGGCGATGCACCCTGCGGATGCGCGTCGACGTCGGCGGGCGGCTGCAGGCGGCGTCCGCGATTGACCCGCGGCGCGAAGCTGTCGTGCCAGTCGTTGCCCCAGGGGTAGCGGCGACCGTCGATGCCCTGCGCGGCGTACTGCCACTCCCATTCGCGCGGCAGACGCTTGCCGGCCCACGCGGCGTAGGCACGGGCGTCTTCGAGCGACACCCAGATCACCGGCTTGCGCTCCCAGCCGGCGCGCGGCGCGCCGTCGACCCAGTGCCGCAGGAAGTTGTGCGCGTCACGCGGCGCGTAGCCGCTGTCATCGATGAATCGCTTGAACTGCGCGTTGGTGACCGGATGGCGGTCGATGTGGAATGCCGCCAGATCCATGCGCCGCCGGTGATGGCGACGTGGACTGTCTTCCCACGGGTACTGCACGTCGACGCCGGACCAGTTGAAGCCCTCGATCTCGATGCCGCCGACCTGGAACAGGAAGCTGCCGGCCGGCACGGTGACCATGCCCTCGGGTGCGTCGGCCTGCGGCGTCGTCGACGCCACATCGACCAGCGTCTGCGGGAGCGCACGCCAGGCCGCCGAGTGCGCGCCGAGCGGCTGCGCCGCCTGCGCGGCCACCGTCGCGAGAAAGCCGTCGAGACCTTCGACCGGTGCGCCTTCATCGACTGCGAGCACAGCGCCGAAACCGCGTGTTTCCAGCGACAGTTCGAACAGCGCCTGGCCATCGACGATGCGCGGCGACAGCGCGCGTCCATTCCAGACGTCGTAGTAGCGCGTGCCGTCGACGTGCGGCTGCGCGAGCTGTTCGCCATCGACGGCGTACGCATTGCGATTGACCAGCGTCCACAACGTGCGGTCCGCCCCGGGGAACCGGCTGATGAACACCCCGCGCTGCAGACTGGTCTGGTACGGCGCCCAGTCCATCGATACGACGAGATCGGGGAACTGGCGATAGATCGTGGCGATGCGGCGCAGGACTTCGGCATCTCGCGGGGTGAACTGGTTCCAGATGCCCCAGATGTTCTCCCAGGCGTTGTAGCCGATGCCGTTGAAGAAGCAGTACTGCAGGTCGTGCGTGCGGTCGCGGCCCCAGCGGTTCTCGTAGTTCACCATGTGCCGCGGTTCGAGCCACTTCCACTTCGACACCGGCGGCACCGGCCCGTCGGGCGCCTTCTTGCCCCAACTCTGCACGTTCCAGATCAGCTGTTCTTCCGAACTGATCGTCGATTCGGGCTGGAGCACCACGGTGCGGCCCAGGCGCTGGCAGGCATCGAAGAACGCGCGCGGCACGCCGTTGAAAGTGTCGCCGTTGATGCCGTCCGCGCCGACCGCCGCGACGATCTCCGCGAGGCCTTCCCAGTGACTGACGCCGGGATCGCGCGTGCCGTGATCCCAGGGCTTGGCCGGCAGGAACACGCGCACGCCGCGCGCCTGGAAGGCCTGCACGGCTTCACGCAGACCGTCGAGGCCGCCGGGCATGTCGTGGGCGAGATCGAACTGGTTGCGGTCGTCGACGCCGATGTTCGGATAGACGTACCAGATCAGCACCGAATCGAGGCCGCCGAAACGTTCGACCAGATCGTCGAGATAGCGGTCGACGGTGTAGGTGCGGGTGTCGGGATCGAAGAAGTAGCGGTCCTCGACCATCATCTGCGCGTGCACGAAGTTGCGCTGCGCCCATTGCAGGTCGGGATGGCGGTAGTTCGCGTCGTCGTAGCCGATGCGCACGAGGTGCTCACGCCGCCAGTCGCGCAGTTCGGCCAGCCAGTCCTGTGCGCTGTCGTTGGCGTCGATCATCCAGTCGCCGATGTCGGCGAACGGCCAGCCGGGCGCCTTGCCCGGTGTCGGCAGATACCGTCCGGTGGTGACGTGCGAGAACTTGTACTCGGTGCGGCGCGGCGCCGGGCCGTAATCCGCGTCGACGGGCCTGCCGTCATCGGGCTGGTCCTCGTCGAGCGTGCGGTAGGGGGACGGACTCATGGGGGAACTCTCGAAGAAGAACGGATCAGGCGGCCGACGATGCGCAGCGCGCTGCGAGTGCATCGAGGCCTGCGCTGTCGGCATCGCCACGCAGCAGCGCGTCGACGTCGGCGCGCGCCGGCACGCTCGACTGCGCGCCGAGCGCGGTGCAGGCGAGCGCTGAAGCCGCCGCGGCAGCGCGCAGTCCGGCCACCAGCGTTGCGCCGCGCGCGAGTGTCGCCACCAGCACGCCACAGAAGGTATCGCCCGCAGCCGTGGTGTCCACTGCCGCAACCGGAAATGCGGGTTGCAGATGCAGGTCCGTCCCGTCCCGGGCGATGCAGCCGACTGCGCCGAGGGTGACGACGACGGCCGGCACCGGCACGCATTTCAGGGCGCTGATGAGATCGTCGGCCTGGTGGGCGATCATCGCCAGCTCGCCCTCGTTGACGATCAGCACGTCGACCTGGCCCAGCAGCGCATCGGGCAGGATGCGCGCCGGCGCGGCATTGAGCACCACGCGCACGCCGGCCTCGCGCGCGCGCGTGGCCCACGCGGTGACCGCGTCGATCGGGGTTTCCAGCTGCAGCAGCAGGGTGTCCACACCGGCGAGATCGGGCAGGTCGTCGGCGACGAGCGCGGCGTTGGCGCCCGGCGCGACGGTGATCGCGTTCTCCGCGCCGTCGGACAGGCAGATGAAGGCGACACCCGTCGCGTGCGCGGTCTGCCGGCGGATGTCGAGTGCGACGCCCGCCTCGCGCAGCGAGGCCTCGACCGGCACCGCGTGCGCGTCGTCGCCGAGGGCGAGCAGCATCCGGGTGTCCGCACCGCCCGCGCGCGCGGCGGCAACGGCCTGGTTGGCGCCCTTGCCGCCGGGGAAGGTCTGGAATTCACGGCCCAGCACGGTTTCGCCGGGCGCCGGGATGTGCGCGGCGCGCACCACGAAATCGAGATTCGCCGAGCCGGCGACGAGCACGCGACCGGCGCTCACGGTGCAGCGCCTTGCTGGACGAGGTTGTAGAACGGCGTCGCCAGCCGCGGCGGATCGCCCGCCACGTCGCGCGGCAGATGCTGGGCGAGCAGGATCGCGACGAGGCCGCGCGCCGGATCGATCGTGAAATACGTCGACGCTGCGCCCGACCAGCCGACCTGTCCCGGCGCACCGAGACGCCCGCGCGCGGCAGGATCGAGTTGCACCGAGACACCGAAGCCGAAGCCTTCGAATGGACTGAAGCTCGTGTGTGGCGCGTCGAGAAAGCCGAGCTGGTTGCGCAGCATCATCGCCACCGTGTCCTCGCGCAGATAGCGTGTGCCGTCGAGCGCGCCGCGCCCGAGCAGCATGCGCGCGAACCGCAGATAGTCCGCCGCGGTCGAGTACAGCCCCCCGGCGCCACTGGTGTAGGGATTGAGCGCGGCGCCAGGCGTCGTCGCACTCGGACCGTCGGCGATGCGCAGGTGGCCGTCGTCGCCGGTGGTGGTGATGTCGACCACGCGGGCACGCTGGTCCGCCGGCACCGAGAACCCGGTGTCGACCATGTCCAGCGGCACGAACAGCCGGGCCCGCAGAAACGCGTCCAGAGATTCGCCGGAGACCACCTCGACCAGTCGCGACAGGACATTCGTCGCGGCGCCGTCATAGGCGAACACCGTGCCGGGATCGTGCTGCAGCGGCACGGCAGTAAGGCGTTCGACGTACACGTCCAGATCCGCGGCGTCGTCCAGGCCCGCCGCCTCGCGCAGACGCAATGCCGCGCCCTCGCTGTTGGCGATGCCGGACGTATGCGTGAGCAGATGGCGGATCGTCAGCGCACGCGCGGGTGCGCGCAGTGCGCCGTCATCGCCCAGCACGCGCAGCTGGGCGAACGCCGGTAGGTGCGCCGCGATGTCGTCGTCGAGTCCGAGGCGTCCGCGCTCGACCAGCATCAACACGGCGACCGAGACGATCGGCTTGGTCATCGAGTAGACGCGGAAGATCGCATCGGCGCGCATCGGCGCGGTGCCGGCGAGATCGCGCTTGCCTGCAACGTGCACGTGCGGCGGCTGGCCGTCCTGCCACACCGACGCCACGACGCCGGTGTAGCCGCCCGGGCCGACCGCGTCGTCGACGAACGCATCGAGCGCCTGCCAGCGCGCAGCCGGCGCGACCGGTTCGAGCGCATGCGCGGACATCACCGGCGACAGCCACGCGCAGGCGAGCAGCGCGATCAGCGGCAGTCGCACGCGCCGCCGCCCGTCACCGTTCGCGCGACGCGGTCGCGTCCTGTCTGCTGCCTGCACCGGCATCTCCCGCATCCCGCACGCAGGCCCCGCACCACGCGGGGCCATCTCATCGGAACGCATCGATCAGAACGTGATCGTGTGCGTGAGCGACACCATCCGCCCGCGACCGGCCCAGTAGTTCTGGAAGCCCGGCACCTGCGACCAGCTGAGGATGTACTGCTTGTCGAGCAGGTTCTCGATGCCGACGGTCAGCTTGCCGTAGCGGCCGGTGTCGACGTTCACGCCCAGATCGAACAGCGTATAGCCCTCGGTGTTCTCGACGTAGCTGAAGCTGCGGTTGTCGAAGCTGCGCACGTCGCTGCCGGACAGGTCACGATCGAGCAGCGTGGTCGCGCCCAGCGTGACGTCGGCCGTCGGCACGAACTTCCAGGTGACCGACACGGCGATCTTGTCGGGATTGACGTCGAGCACGCCCAGCGGCTTCTTCAGTTCGCCGGCGTCGTAGTCGCCGTTGGGCGCCGACGACCAGAACGCGGTCTTGCCGCGGATCCGCGAATAGATGCCCGACACCTTCCACTGGTCGTTGAAGCGGAACTCGCCGTTGGCCTCGAAGCCCTTGATCCGCACCGGCGCACGCGCCAGCACGAAGTCGTTGGTGATCGGATCGACCGACAGCGAGGTGCCGAACGGCGAGCGCGAGTCGTAGTACGACGCGCCGAAGGATGCATCGGTGCCGGCCCAGTTGAAGCCCACCTCGCGGTTGGTGACGATGATCGGATCGAGATCGGCGATGCGGTCGACCGACTGGTTCGGCACGCTGATGTTGCGCAGCGGAATGCCGATGTTCGCCAGGCCGAAGCCTTCGCCGTAGCTGACGAACGTGGAGAATTCGTCGGTGATGCGCCAGATCGCGCCGATGTTCTTCATCGTCTCCGAGTATTCCAGGCCGCCGCCCTGCACGAACACGCTGTTGCGGAACGCGGTCGTCGTGTAGCTGTCGACGTCGAGCTTGCCGTCCTCGTGACGCACGCCGCCGCTGACCGTGACCGGACCGACGTCCCAGCTCAGCTGCGCATACGGTGCGACGCTCGAATACTGCATCGGCGGCACCCACAGGCGATTGGTGATCGCAAGCCGCTGCGCGGCTTCGTCCTCGACCAGATCCAGACCGGTGCGCAGCTGCAGACCTTCGACGGCAAACAGGTCACCGCGCGTCCACGACGTGCGCAGGCCGCGCTTCTTCGACACGATCTCGGACTGGTCGAAGATGCGGTCCGCCTCGTCGAAGTTGTCGTCCACCTTGACCAGCTGGCGGTCGTCGCCGTCCTCGGGCAGGTAGCGCATCGCCTGGTCGGCCCAGTAGATGTCGGCATTGAACGTGCCGCCGAACAGATCGCCATGGCTGTAGTTCACGGCCGCCTGGCGGAAATCGTTGATCTCGGCGAGCGCGCCGGCGATCGAACCGCGCTCGGAGGTATTGGTCGTCGGCACCGGGCAATCGACCGGGTCGAAGCGGCAGCCTTCGACCTGGATGTAATTCGCCTTGCCTTCGATCTTGAAGTCGCTGTAGCTGAACTGCAGGCGTTGCGCGAGGCCTTCGCCGAAGTTCATGCCGCCCTTGAAGTACAGATTGCGCGCTTCGGAATCCGACACCGAGCCGCTGGTGTTCATGCCGATGCGGCGACCGTTGCCATCGTAGGAGATGCCGCGGTCGATGTACGACGCGCTGGCCAGCATGTCGAAGGCATCCCCCTTGTAGGCGTGGTTCACGCCGACCTTCCAGCCGCTGCTGTCGGTGCCGAACTGCGTCGAGTAGCGCGTGGTCAGCTGGGTCTCGTGCCCCTCGACCGTCGGCACCTTGGAGATGTAGTTGATGATGCCGCCCGCGGCGCCGATGCCTTCCGACGCCGACGGTCCGTTGATCACTTCGATACGGCCGACCAGACCCATGTCGGTGAACGTGCCGTTGCGGCCGCCCTCGCGCAGCGGCGAGCCCTGCGGGATGCCGTCGAACAGACGCAGTGCGATGCGGCCGCGCAGCGTCTCGCCGGTGTTGCTCATCGCCTGCGAGGATTCGGCGTAGCCCGGCACGGTACGCGCGAGCACGGCGGTGGCGTCTTCGGTGATCGCCAGCGTGTGCGCGACCTGCTCCTGCGAGACCAGACTGATGGCGCCAGGAATCTTGTCGATCGAGGTCGCCACGCGCGTGCCGGTCACGACCATGCGATCGAGTGTCTTGGCATCGCGGCGCGCGGCGTCATCGGTGTCGCTGTCGGCCTGCTGCGCGTGTCCGGCGCCGGCGGCGGCCAGCAGGATGCAACCGATCGCGGCGGAAAGCGGCTTGATCATGGTGTGTTCTCTTCGGGCTGTGCGATGCGTGGGCCCCCGGTGGCGGGGTGCGGACGGCCGGTGGACGTGGCGCTGCGATCGCGCATCGATGCGGCAGGACGGGTTCGCATGGAACGGCGCCTCCCCACGCGCGTTTCCGGTACGTTGCGGCGAAGGTTAGGTGCGCGCAGGGTGCGGATGAACCGCCTGCACCTATGTTCAAACGACAGTTTTTATTGCCTGCGATCGCACAAAATGTTTGCTGCTATGCAGCATCCATCACTCGCGCATCGCGGCCTCGTCGACGTGGCGACGCGCGGTCGCGCGGCACTCCTCGCGCAGGGCGGTCACGAGCCGGCTGCGCACGCTGGCATTCGACCAGACGATGCCGATGCGGCGCGGCTCCGCGGGCTCGGGCAATGGAATGCGCGCGAGCCGCACGCCGGCCGGCCAGGGCTGCGCCCAGTCGGGCACCAGCGACACGCCGAGGCCGCGATCGACCATCACCGCGATCGCGTTGAGCGCGTTGAGTTCGAAGCGCTCGCGCGGCGTGATGCCGACGCGGCGCAGATAGTCGTCGGCCTGGCGGCCCCCCCACTGGTGGCGGTCGTAGCGGATCAGCGGTTCGCTCGACAGCAGCTCGTGCGGATCGCGATGCGCCATGTGCTGCGGCGCCAGCACTACCAGCGGCTCCTCGCGCAGCACTTCCCAGTTGCACGTCTTGGGCAGCGCGAACGGCGCCTGCAGCACGATCGCCGCATCGAGGTTGCCCTGCTCCACCTCGGTGTAGAGCTCGGCCGAGTAACCGGGTTTGATGAAGACGTTGATCTGCGGAAGCGTGGTGACCATGCGCGCGAGCACGTCGGGCAGCATGCCGGCCAGCGCGGTCGGACACGCGCCCAGTCGCAGTTCGCCGGCGACCGCGCGATCGTTGGCGACGCTGCGCAGGTCCGACACGTCGCGCAGCAGGTCGCGCGTGCGCTGCAGGATGCGCGCGCCTTCCTCGGTCACGCAGACGGTGCGCCCGGCGCGCGCGATCAGCCCGACGCCGAGTTCGCGCTCCAGCGTGCGGATCTGCTGGGCGACCGCCGCCGGCGTGATGTTGAGGAAACGGGCCGCGGCGGCCATCGAGCCCCGGTCGACGACGTTGACGAAGGTGTAGAGGAACTGGGTGTCCAAGAATCGTCTCCGTGCCGGCGGCATGCGCTCCTTCGCATGACCTGGCGGTGCGCGCGGGGCCGTCGATGGACGGCCATGGACCGGGCGTGGCGCGACAGTAGCCCGGCCGCCGGCGCTGCGCCCCTGCCGGACGGCAGGGGTCGTGCTCAGACGGCTTCGATCGGGGTCTTGCGGTCGTGGATCGTCAGGCCTTCGAGCGAGCGCTGCGTCGGCGGGAACAGCAGGCTCGCCAGATAGCCGATCACGATGCACAACATGATCGAGATGCCGAGATAGAAGTACGGGTGCACGAGGTCGAACGACCACGCCAGGGTGGTCAGCACGATCGCCGCGCCGATGCCGATCGCCACGCCCTGCGAATTCGCGCGACGGGTGAACATGCCCAGCGTGTACGCACCGGCGAAGCCACCGCCCAGCAGGCCGGCCAGTTCGATCGACACGTCGAACAGCGAGTGGATGTCGAAGCGCGACAGCAGCAGCGCCAGCCCCATGCCGATCAGGCCGACGACGACGGTCATCCATTCGGCGAAGCGCACGCTGCCGCGCTCGGTCGGCGTCTTCGCGAGGCGGTCGTAGAAGTCCACCGACAGCAGCGTCGCAACGCTGTTGATGATGCTCGACAGCGTCGACATCGCGGCGGCGAAGATGCCGGCGATGATCAGGCCGGTCACGCCGACCGGCAGTTCGGCGGCGATGAAGAGCGGGAACGTCGCGTCGATCGGCAGCAGCGGATCGAGCCGTTCGGGATTCTGCCGGTAGTACATCCACAGCGCGGTGCCGATGGAATAGAACACGAAGCCGCCGGGAATCATGATCGCGGCGAACACCCAGATCGAGCGACCGGCCTCCTTGTCGGACTTGGTCGCCAGCGTGCGCTGCATCAGCACCTGGTCCTTGGGGAAGGTCAGCACGACGTCGAACACGACGAGAAAGATGAAGCCCCAGACCGTCGCCTTGGTGAGATCGAAACTGAAGTCGAGCAGCTTGGTCTTGTCCTGCACGACGACCGCTTCGCGCACCGCGTCGAGATCGCCGCCCAGCGACATCAGGATGAAGATGATCGCGAAGATCGCGCCCCCCATCTTCACGAACACCTGCACGAAGTCGGTCCACACCACCGCGCGCATGCCGCCCATCACCGTGTAGATGATGGTGAAGCCGCCCATGATCATGATGCTCCAGACCACATCGATGCCGGTGATCGTGGCGATCGCCAGCGCGGGCAGGAACAGGATCACGCTGAGCCGGCTGCCGATCTGCATCAGGATCGCCAGCGCGCTGGCGAGCATGCGGATCGCCGGATGGAAGCGCGTCTCCAGATACGAGAACACCGACATCAGATCGAGCCGGCGCAGCAGCGGCACGATCCACACCGCGACGAACATCAGGCCCAGCACCGCCACCAGATTGTTGGTCAGGTACTGCCAGTTGGTCTCGTAGGCCTTGGCGGGAATGGCGATGAAGCTGATCGAGCTGGTGTTGGTCGCGTAGAGGCTCACGCCCGCGGCCCAGAACGGGATGCTGCGGCCGCCCATGAAGAACTCGGCTTCCGATCCCTTCTGGCCGCGCAGATAGAAATAGCCGCCGATGCCGAGCATCGCGACCAGATAGACCACGATCACCAGCCAGTCGATCCAGTGCAGCAGATGCTGGCCCGAGCGCAGGGTTTCGCTGTGCAGGCGCAACTGCGCGCCGTCGCCGGCGGCCCACAGCAGGCCGTTGCGCCAGCCGGTGGCCAGACGCGGATCGCCCGACAGCGTCGCCGGCAGCGATGCCCAGGAATCGGTGATGGTGTGGAACAGCCGCAGATCCGCCGCCGCGCCGGGCGCGCCCCGCACGAGGTACAGGATGTGCGCCTGGCCGATGGACCGGGCGACACCCGCCTGCACCGCACCCGGCACGCGGCCACGATCGCTCCAGCCGCCATCGGCGACCCAGCGGCGCATGTGGCCGTCGGCGCTGGTCAGGTACAGGCCCGCGCGTTGCGCGGCCAGCGTCACCGGCGCGGCCCCGCCGGGCCAGACATCCATCGTGCGCCAGGTCGCAGCGTCCGGCGCCGCAGTCAGCGCCAGTGTCACGAGGCGCGCACTGCCGTCGGCGGCAAGGCCGGCGACATAAAGCGTGTCACCGAGGACCGCTGCCTGCGGCTGCTGCAACACTTCGGGCAATTCGGCCAACGGCTGCGCGACCAGTGTGTCGTTGCGCCACGTGAGTGCGACCGGTCGCGCGACGCGTCCATCGGCGCCCGCCAGCACGAACGCACGGCCCGCGCCGGTGGCGCTCGACACGATGGACGCACCCAGGAGCGCGTCGGGCATCGCGAGCGGACGCCAGGCCGTGCCGTCCTGCGCGAGGACCCACGCGCGATCGGCGGCGAGCACCAGCGGCTGGTCATCGAGGACGAACAGCGCCTGCACGTTCGCGGCAGACGGCAGCGCGGGCAGATCGCGACCGTCGACGGTCGTCAAGCTCTGCGCCTGGGCGACCAGCGGCGCGAGCAGCGACAGGCACAGCAGGGTCGCGGTCTGCAGCAGACGGCGCAGGAAGGGATTCGGCATGCGGGTGATTCCGGTGTCGGGCGTGCGCGCGAGCTCGCGGCGCGCGGTCGGGACGCGAAGACTCATGTCGGCGATGCCCCGTCGGCGCGCGCGTCGCGCCGGCTCTGGGCCAGCACGCGTTCGGCGCGGCGCAGATAGGGCGCATCGATCATGCGACCGTCGACGACGCAGACCGCGCGTCCTTCGCGGCGTGCATCGGCGGCGCCGTCGACGATGCGTCGGGCACGGGCCAGCTCGTCGGCATCGACGGCGAACACCGCGTGCGCCAGCGGCACCTGGCGCGGATGGATGCAGCTCTTGCCGACGAAGCCGAGCTGCCGCGCAAGGTGTGCTTCGCGCTCGAAACCGGCGTCGTCGCCGAGATCGGTCCACGCGCCATCGCAGGCGAACACGCCGGCTTCGGCCGCGGCCAGCGCGACCTGCAGCATCACCGCCTGCACGTGCGCCGGCACGCGGTGGATGCCGCCGGGTTCGAACAGATCACCGAGGCCCAGCTGCAGGCCGGCCACGCGCGGATGCGCGGTGGCGATCGCGGCGGCGTTGCGCAACGCACGCGGCGTTTCGATGTTGAGCAGCAGGCCGGCCGACGGCGCGAGGCCGAGCGCGGCTTCCTGGGCTTCGATCCGCGCGACCGCGGCGCGCACGTCGTCGGCGCTGTCGGTCTTGGGCAGGTTGACCAGATCAGGCCTGGCCGGCAGCACGACGGCGAGGTCGGCCTCGTATTCGGGCGAGTCCGGTGCATTGGTCCGCACGATCGCCAATGGCGCGCCCGCGCCGCGCGTCTGCGCCTGCAGGAACGCGGCGACGTTGACGCGCGCTTCGGCCTTGCGCGCGTCGGCGACGGCGTCCTCGAGATCGAACGAGACCGCATCGGCCTGGCCGTTCCAGGCCTTGCCGAACAGGTCCGGGCGCACGCCCGGCACGAACAGTTTGCTGCGCATCGGCCCTCCCGAGTTGCGGGAGGCAGTGTGCGCGAAGGACACCGCGGAAAAAGTCGCCGCTGCGAGTTTCAGACGATAGTTTTCCTGCGGTGTCGAACGACCGATCTCGACACGTGTGCGCGTGTGCATCCCACTGCCGCGTGCGTGCGTACGCTTGCCAGCACGCGGGCGCGGGCACAAGCTGACGGCGTTGCAAGGGCGGCCGATCCGGCCCGCCCGCACTCCGGAACATCGCCATCGCACCGCCCGTCCCACCGCCGTCCATGCCTACCGATCCATCGCCAGACCACGGCGGCGCGGACCGTCCCCTGTGCGTCGCCCTGCTCGAGGACGACGACGTCCTGCGCGATCGCGTGCTGGTGCCCGGGCTGCGCCGGCACGGCCTCGACGTGCGTCCATTGCGCACCGCCGCCGCGCTCGCGGCGCTGTTGCCGCAGGCGCCGGTCGACATCGTGGTGCTCGACATCGGCCTGCCCGACAGCGACGGCTTCACCGTGACCCAGTCGCTGCAGGCCGCGCATCCGGGACTGGGCATCGTGATCCTCAGTGGACGCGGCGAGCCGCCCGACCGGCTGCGCGGCCTGAGCGGCGGCGCGGATGCGTATCTGGTCAAGCCGGTCGAGATCGACATCCTCGCCGCGACGATCTTCAGCCTCGCGCGGCGGCTGTCGCGCACGCCGCAGGTGGCCGACGAGGGCTGGCAACTGCAGCCCGACGGCTGGTGCCTGTTCGCGCCGAACGGCCAGTCGATGGCGCTCACCGGCTCGGAGCGCCACGTGCTGCAGATGCTGTGGGCGCAGCGCGACCGGCTGGTCACGCGCGAGGCCATGCTCGACGCCGCGCCCGGTCGTGCACGCGATGAAAGCGGCGCCGATCCGCACCGGCTTGACGTGCTGCTGCACCGCTTGCGGCGCAAGGTGCTCGACCGCACCGGACTGGCGCTGCCGCTGGACGCGGTGCGCGGCGAAGGCTACGTGCTGCGCCCAGGCGGCTGAGCCCGCCCGGAACCCGGTCGCTCGCGACGGCCCTCGAACAGGCGCTCAGATCACGCGCGGCAGTTGCAGGGTGAAGCGCGTGCCGTGGCCGGGCGTGCTGTCGACCGTCAGCGTGCCGCCTGCTTCCTGCGTCATTTCCCGCGCCACGGCCAGCCCCAGGCCCGTGCCCTCACCGGCGGGCTTGGTGGTGAAGAACGGCTCGAAGGCCTGACGCATCACCTCGGGCGGCATGCCCTGGCCGGTGTCGGTGACGACGATGCGCGCCCAGCCGTCACCGGCATCGCGCAGGGTGACGCCGAAGCGCCCGCCGCCGGGCATCGCATCGCGCGCGTTGGCGGCGAAGTTGAGCATCACCAGATCGAGCTGGCTGCGGTCGAGGAACACCGGCACCGGCGTATCGGGCAGGTCGAGCACGACGTCGACGCGGCCGTCGAACAGCTGCCGCAGCATCGGCACCAGATCGGCGAGTGCCTGCGCCGCGTCGAAGCGCGCCGGCACCGCGAGTTCGCGCCGGCTGAAGCTCAGCAGCTTGCGACTGAGCGCGATGCCGCGCTGCGCGGCGAGTTCGATGCCCTCCAGCGCGTCGCCCATGCGGCGCGCGTCGGGTTCGGGATCGAAATCGAGTTCGTCCAGGCGGTGCCGCTCGGCGGTGTAGCCGACGATCGCGCCCAGCACGTTGTTGAAATCGTGCGACACGCCGCTGGCCAGATGGCCCACCGATTCGATCTTCTGCATGTGCAGCATGCGTTCGCGCATGCGCTCGCGTTCGATCATCTGCTCGCGCAGCTGCTGGGCGCTGCGTTGCGCCTTCCACAGGGTTTCGCGCAGCGCGGCCACGGTGCGGTCGAGCACGATGGCGATCATCAGGTAACTGAAGGCCAGCGACGGCAGGTTCTGGAACGCGCTGCCGCTGCGCGCCGGACCCAGGCCCCACGGGCTGGCCATGCCCAGTGCGAACACGACCGGAATACAGGCGTAGACGATCCACAGTGCGCGGCGCCCGATCACCAGCGCCGCCGTGGTCAGCATCACCATCGGATACGGATCGAAGGCCTGCAGCTGGTAGCCGAACGCGATGTTCGCCGCGACCGCGCAGCTCATCAGGATCGTCAGGAATGCGGCGATGCCCTGGCGCAGGCGACCGCGCCGGATCATCCAGACCGCGAAGAACGCCGCGCCGGCGATCGCGACGTCGGTGCCCAGATCCACGAACAGCCGCGGGCCGGTCATCGACACGTGCCCGCTGAGCAGGTGATAGCCCTTGTTGAGCGGAATCTCGATACCGAGGAACAGCAGCAGCACCTGCAACGCCGGCGCATTGCGGCGGTCGACCGGATCGGAGATCGGCACCCGGCGCAGCCATGCCGCCAGGCGACGGCCGGGGGCGACGAGGGGCGACGCGTGCGACATGCGGCTGACGTGTCCCGGGGCCGATGCCCCGTCTGCAGATGAGAGTCGAGTGTAAGTCGGCGGAGAGTTCCGGTGCATTGAGCGACGGGCATCGCACCGGCTTAGATCGGAAACCCAGCGCCTGTCACGGCGCCGTCATCCCGCCGCAACCGGAAGCCAGACGATGTCCACGCCGCGCACTCCTTCTTCCCGCCCCATCGCCCGGCGCACGTTGCGCCCCGGCCTGCTGTCGGCGGCCCTGCTGCTGGCCCTGTCGGGTCATGCCCTCGCCGCGCCACAGGCAGCGTCCGCGCCCGTCGCGAGCGCCGCATCCGACGCAGTGCCCGCCGACGACGCGCGCGACACCGCAACGTCCGAGGCCACCGATCCCGACGCTGACGCCGACGCCGACGCCGATGTGAATGCAGCCGAGTACGACCGCGTCGTCGCGGCGTACTCGCTGGATGCGGCCGCGTACTACTTCGCCGTCAACGGCGCACAGGACGGCAGCGACGATGCCAGCGCCACCGGCGCGCGCTCCATCGCAGCCGGTCCGCGCGCCGATGCGAGCGGCGGCGATGCCGTCGCGATCGGCAGTCGCGCCCGCTCCACCAGTTCGGCGTCCATCGCCATGGGCGACAGCGCGCTGGCCAGTTCCACCGGCGCGATCGCCATCGGCGGCACGTTCTTCGGCAGCGATTTCGGCGAGTCCGACGGCGCGCAGGCCACCGCTTTCGGTGCGATCGCGCTGGGCGCGGCGACCGAAGCCAGCGGCGGCACGTCGACGGCGCTGGGCTGGTCGTCGCGTGCGACCGCCAACGATGCCGTCGCGGTCGGCGCGACTGCATTTTCGGACGCGGCCGGTGCGATCGCCGTGGGCCGCGCCGCGACTGCGACCGAGATCGAAGCCATCGCCATCGGCTATGGCGCGCAGGCCAGCAATTTCGGCGCAGCCAGCCTGGGCGCCTACGCGAATGCCAGCGGCTTCGCCGCGCTGGCCATCGGCAGCGACGCACGTGCGCCCGGCAATGGCGGCATCGCGATGGGCGACGGCGCACTCGCCGCCGGCCAGCAGAGCGTCGCGATCGGCGCCAGCAACGCCGGCGTGCCGACCCAGGCCAACGGCCTCGGCAGCACCACGGTCGGCGCGGCTTCCTGGGCGCTGTCGGATTACGCAACCGCGATCGGCTTCGACAGCCATGCGGATGCGACCCGCAGCCTTGCGGCGGGCGCCAACGCGCTCGCGCTCGCCACCGATGCGAGCGCGATCGGCTCGGGCAGCTACGCGAGCGCCGAATACGCGACGGCCGTCGGCGCGACCTCGGCCGCGTGGGGCGTCGGCGCCACCGCGCTCGGCAGCGGTGCATTCGCGCTGGAGGAGAACAGCCTCGCGCTCGGCTACAACGCCAGCGCGACCGCGATCAACAGCGTCGCGCTTGGCGCGGCATCCGTCGCCGATCGCGACAATGTCGTCTCCATCGGCAGCGTCGACGGCGAGCGCCAGCTGGTGAATCTCGCCGACGGCGTGGATGCGACCGACGCCGTCAACAAGCGCCAGCTCGACGCGGTGATCGCAGCGGGCAGCGAGGCACAGGCCTACTTCTCCGCCAATGGTGCAGACGACGGCAGCGATGTCGCCAGCGCCGCAGGCGCACGTTCGATCGCAGCCGGTCCACGCGCCGATGCGAGCGGCGGCGATGCCGTCGCCATCGGCAGTCGCGCACGCTCCACCAGTTCGGCGGCCATCGCCATGGGCGACAGCGCGCTGGCCAGTTCCACCGGCGCGATCGCCATCGGCGGCACGTTCTTCGGCAGCGATTTCGGCGAGTCCGACGGCGCGCAGGCCACCGCTTTCGGTGCGATCGCGCTGGGCGCGGCGACCGAAGCCAGCGGCGGCACGTCGACGGCGCTGGGCTGGTCGTCGCGCGCGACCGCCAACGATGCCGTCGCGGTCGGCGCGACTGCATTTTCGGACGCGGCCGGTGCGATCGCCGTGGGCCGCGCTGCGTTCGCGTCCGAGGTCGAAGCCATCGCCATCGGCTACGGCGCGCAGGCTACGGGTTTTGGTGCGATGAGCATGGGCGCGTACGCGAACGCGACCGGATTCGCGGGCATCGCGCTCGGCAGCGATGCGCGCGCACCGGGCAATGGTGGCATCGCGATGGGCGACGGCGCGCTCGCCGCCGGCCAGCAGAGCGTCGCGATCGGCGCCAGCAATGCCGGCGTGCCGACCCAGGCCAACGGCCTCGGCAGCACCACGGTCGGCGCCGCCTCGTGGGCGCTGTCGGACTACGCGACCGCGATCGGCTTCGACAGCCACGCGGACGCGACCCGCAGCCTCGCGGCGGGCGCCAATGCACTCGCGCTGGCCACCGATGCGAGCGCGATCGGCTCGGGCAGCTACGCCAGCGCCGAATACGCGACGGCCGTCGGCGCGACCTCGGCGGCGTGGGGCATCGGTGCGACCGCGCTCGGCAGCGGCGCATTCGCGCTGGAGGAGAACAGTCTGGCGCTCGGTTACAACGCCAGCGCGACCGCGATCAACAGCGTCGCGCTCGGTGCGGCGTCCGTGGCCGATCGCGACAACGTCGTGTCGATCGGCGATGTCGGCAGCGAGCGCCAGCTGGTCAACGTGGCCGACGGCGTGTTCGCGACCGATGCGGTCAACAAGGGCCAGCTCGACACCGCGATCGCGACCGTCGGCGGCGATGTCGGCGCGCTCGACGCCGCGGCGGTGAAGTACGACGACGTCGCCAGCAAGGACACGGTGACGTTCGCCGGCGCAGGCGGCACGACGCTGCGGAACGTCGCCGATGGCGCGCTCGCGAGCGGCAGCCTGGACGCCGTCAACGGTGGCCAGGTGTTCGGCGTCGGCACCGCGTTCGCGCAGGCGCTGGGCGGCGGCGCGGCGATGACAGCGACGGGCTTTGCCGGTCCGTCGTACACGATCCAGGGCAGCAGCTTCGGCTCGGTCGGCGATGCCTTCGGCGCCGTCGACAGCCAGTTCGATGCGATCCGCGCACGTTTCGATGCGATCGGCACCGGCGGCGCCGTGCCCGTCGGCAGCGGTGATGGTCTGGCGATCGGCAGCGGCAGTGTCGCCACCACGGCGAACAGCACCGCGGTCGGCAGCAACGCGCAGGCCGGCAGCGGCGGCACCGCGATCGGCGCCGGCGCGGTCGCGAGCGCCGACGGGTCGGTCGCGATCGGCCAGGGTTCGGTCGCCGATGCGGCGAACACGGTGTCGGTGGGCAGTGCGGGCAACCAGCGCCGCGTGACCCACGTCGCCGACGGCGTGGCCGCGAGCGATGCGGCGACGGTCGGCCAGGTGCAGAGCAGCGCCACCGCCAGCCGCACCTACGCCGATGCCGGCGACACCCGCACGCTCGCCGACGCGAAGGCGCACGCCACCGCCGGCGATACGGCCACGCTCAACAGCGCGCGCAGCTACACCGACGACGTGTTCGCGCGCGCACTCAACCGCAGCGATTTCGACGCCTTCCGCACCAGCGTCGACGACCGCTTCCAGCGGGTCGATCGTCGTGTCGACAAGATCGGCGCGATGGGCACGGCGATGTCGCAGATGGCGGTCAACAGCGCGGGCCTGTCCGGCGCCAACCGCATCGGCGTGGGCGTCGGCCAGCAGGGCGGCGAAGAAGCGCTGGCGATCGGCTACCAGCGTGCGTTCCGCGACAACCGCGCCAGCGTGTCGATCGGCGGCTCGATGTCCGGCTCCGAAAGTTCGGTCGGCGTCGGCGGCGGCTTCAGCTGGTGACGACAGGCTCCTCGTTTCTTCCATCCCATCTTCCAGGAATCGCACCCATGTCCCTGTCTTCCCGTGTTCTCCGCCGTGGCCTGCTGGCCGCCGCGCTCGGCGCCGTCGTCGCACCTGCCCTGGCCGCGTCGCCGGTTGCGCCGCTGTCGGTGATGTCCACCGCCGATCCCGAAGCGCCGCGCGTCGTCTACGACGGCCTGCTGGTGACCTACAAGGCCGGCACCGCCGAACGCCGCAATGCGACCACCGGCGCGGCGACGATGCAGCGCATCCTGCGCGCACCGGCCACGGCGTCGCAGTTCAATGCCACGCATCGCGCCGCCGCGCCGGCACTCGCATCGACGCGTCGTCTCGCGATCGGCGCCGATCTGGTGCGTCCCGACCGCCGCCTGTCCGATGGCGAACTCGACACGCTGATGCGCACGCTCGCGGCCGATCCGTCCGTGGCCCACGTCGAACCCAACCGCTACTGGCAGCGCCTGCGCACCGTACCGGCGGCGACGGCCGCGACGCCGAACGATCCCGGCTTCAACGTGCAGTGGCACTTCCGCGCGCCCGACGGCACGCTCGAAACGCTGGCGCCCGATCCGGGCTACCCGAACCGCGGCGGCATCGACGTCCTCAACGCGTGGCAATACGGCCGCGGCGCAGGCGTGGTGGTGGCGGTGCTCGACACCGGCATCCTGGCCCACCCCGATCTCGACACCTCGCTGGCCGACGCCGGCTACGACTTCATCAGCAACGCCTTGAACTCCGGCCGCGCGATCGACGGCCGTGCGCCCGGCGGCTGGGACACCGGTGACTGGAACACCGAAGACCGCTTCCTCGCCGAGAACGGCGGTTGCGTCTTCCCCGGCGATCAGACCAACAGCAGCTGGCACGGCAGTCATGTCGCCGGCACGATCGCGCAGATCACCGGCAACGGTGTCGGCATGGCCGGCGTCGCACCCGATGCGAAGGTGTTGCCGGTACGCGTGCTCGGCCATTGCGGCGGCACCACGGCCGACATCGCCGATGCGATCGTCTGGGCGTCGGGCGGCAGCGTGCCGGGCGTGCCGGCCAACCAGAATCCCGCCGAGATCATCAACATGAGCCTCGGCGGCTTCGGCGTCTGCGAAGCCGACAGCGCCTATGGCCAGGCGATCGCCTCGGCCCGCCAGCGCGGCACGACCGTCGTCGTCGCGGCCGGCAACAGCAACAGTGATGCGTCCTCGTTCACCCCGGCCAGCTGCCCGGGCGTCATCAACGTGGCCGCGACCGGCATCACCGGCGCGCGTGCGGTGTACTCGAACTTCGGCGCCAACATCGCGCTGTCGGCGCCGGGTGGCGGCGTGTATCCGAACGACGGCACCAGCGGCCCGACGGCGCGCACCGGTTTCGTGTGGTCGGCAGGCAACCGCGGACTGACCACGCCGGGCGAGTCGGCCTACGTCGGCCAGGCCGGCACCTCGATGGCGGCCCCGCACGTGGCCGGTGTCGCGGCGCTGGTGATCAGCGCGGCGATGCAGGCCGGGCGTCCGGTGCCGACGCCGCAGGAGATGCGCGAGATCCTGACCCAGACCTCGCGCGATTTCCCGGTGCGTCCACTGCGCCAGATCGGCGTGGGCATTCTCGATGCCGCCAAGGCCGCCGCGCGCGGTGCCGGCAATGCGGCCGGCGGCGATGAGCCGACGGCGATCCGCATGGCCAAGGCGGTGGCGGTCAACGGCATGTCCGCAGCCCAGGGCGCCGGAACGCTGTACCGCATCGACGTGCCGGCCGGCGCGCGCAACCTGCAGATCCGCACCTACGGCGGTCGCGGCCAGGCCAAGCTGCTCGCGCGTGTCGGACGGTCGCCGGCGCTCGACGGCAGCAACGCCGCACTGACCTCGTCGCGTCCGGGCACCACGCAGAGCGTGCAGGTGACGATCCCGCTCAACGACAGCTACTTCGTGCGCGTCGTCGGCGGCACCGGCGGCTATCAGGGCGTCAGCGTCATCGCGACCTACTCGGGCATCTAAGCCCATCGCGACACGCGCGGCGGCGGGTCCGTCGCGCGTCTTCGCACGTGCAGTGCCGCGCCTGCGGCATCCGTGCCGCAGGCGCTAGCATGTCCAGCTTCCGGTCTGGACAGTTCTCATGCACATCCGATTCCAGTCGCTGCCGCTCGGTCTCGCACTCGCGCTGGCCTGCGCCGCTCCGGCTGCGGCGGCCGCGCCCGATGCAGCACTGACGCAGAAGCTCGTCGACTGGCGCCGCGATCTGCACCAGCACCCCGAACTCGGCAACCAGGAAACGCGCACCGCCGACGTGGTCGCGACGCATCTGCGCAGCCTCGCTCTCTCACCGCGGACCGGCATCGGCCCGACCGGTGTCGTCGCCGTGCTCAAGGGCGCCAGGCCCGGCCCGCGCATCGCGCTGCGCGCCGACATGGACGCGCTGCCGGTCACCGAACAGACCGGCCTGCCGTTCGCGTCCACCGCGCGTGCGACCTATCGCGGGCAGGAAGTCGGTGTGATGCACGCCTGCGGCCACGACATGCACGTCGCGATCCTGATGGGCGTGGCCGAAGCGCTGGCCGGCATGCGCGAGCAGCTCGCCGGCGAAGTGGTCTTCATCTTCCAGCCCGCCGAGGAAGGGCCGCCGGAACCGGGCGAAGTCTTCGGCGCCAAGCGCATGCTTGACGAAGGCGTGTTCGACGATGCGAAGCCGGACGCGATTCTCGGCCTGCACGTGTGGGCGGGCCTGCAGACCGGACAGATCGGTTTCCGCAGCGGACCCTCGCTGGCCAGCGCCGACGAGTGGTCGCTGACGATCACCGGCAAGCAGACGCATGGCTCGCGGCCGTGGGATGGCGTCGACCCGATCACGGTCGGCGCGCAGGTACTGCTGGCGACGCAGAGCATGCTCGCGCGGCAGATCAACACGGTGAACGCGCCGGTGGTGCTGAGCGCGGGACAGTTCCAGAGCGGCGTGCGCTTCAACATCATCCCCGACGACGCGCGTCTGGTCGGCACGCTGCGCACCTACGACGACGCCGTGCGCGCGGATGTCATCACGCGCTTCGACCGGATCGCCACCGACTACGCGCATGCCGCCGGTGCGACCGCGAAGCTCGACGTCGTCAACAACGCACCGGCCACGGTCAACGATCCCGAACTCGCGCGCCGCGTGCTGCCCTCGCTGCAGGCCGCGGTGGGCACGGACAACGTGGTCGAGATGCCGCTGGTGACGGTGGCCGAGGATTTCTCGCAGTTCGCCAACATCGTGCCCGGCGCGTATTTCTTCGTCGGCACCACGCCCGCGGGCCAGGATCCGGCGACGATGCCGATCAACCACTCGCCGCATTACACGCCCGACGAGGCCGCGCTGGCGGTCGGCGTGCGCGCGATGCTGCGCACGACGCTGGATCTGCTGGGCGCCACGCCGCCGGGCTGAGCAGGCGCCGATCCGGTTCCACGCGGACGCCGCGAATGGCGTGGAACCGGCACGAAACCCGTCGCGCTGCGGCGTGCACCGGGTTTTGCGTGATCCCCCCATCATGCGTCACCCCGCCGAAGCGGGTAACCTATGCGGCTCCTTTGCCAGATCCGGCGCCCCAGCCCATGCTCTTCAAGAACGTCGCCATCGCCGGCCTCGCCCATGTCGATGCGCCGAACCGCGTGACCAGCGACGACATCAATGCACGGCTGAAGCCGACCATCGACCGCCTCGGCATCAAGACCGACGTGCTCAAGGACATCGCGGGCATCCATGCCCGTCGTCTGTGGGACGACGAGGTGCAGGCCTCGGACGCCGCGACGATGGCCGGCCGCAAGGCGCTGGACGATGCCGGGATCGAAGTCGGCAAGCTCGGCCTGCTGGTGAACACCTCGGTGAGCCGCGATTACCTCGAGCCGTCCACCGCCAGCATCGTCGGCGGCAACCTCGGCATTCCGGACACCTGCCAGAACTACGACCTGGCGAACGCGTGCCTGGCGTTCGTCAACGGCATGGACGTCGCCAGCCGCATGATCGAGCTGGGCGAGATCGACTACGCACTGATCGTCGACGGTGAAACCGCGAACCTCGCCTACGAGAAGACCATCGAGCGTCTGCTGCGCCCGGAGACGACGGAAGAGGATTTCCGCAACGAGCTGGCCACGCTGACCCTGGGCTGCGGCTCGGCGGCGATGGTGCTCGCACGCGCCGACCTGCTGCCCGACGCCCCGCGCTACAAGGGCGGCGTGACGCGTTCGGCGACCGAGTGGAACACCCTGTGCCGCGGCAATCTCGACCGCATGGTCACCGACACCCGCATGCTGCTGATGGAAGGCATGAAGCTCGCGCAGAAGACCTTCGTCGCCGCGCGCGAGGCGATGGGCTGGGTGGTCGACGAGCTGGACCAGTTCGTGATCCACCAGGTCAGCAAGGTGCACACCGGCGCCTTCATCCAGTCCTTCGGCATCGATCCCACCAAGGTCCACACGATCTTCGGCGAGCACGGCAACATCGGGCCGGCCTCGGTGCCGATCGTGCTGAGCAAGCTCAAGGAACTCGGACGCCTGAAGAAGGGCGACCGCATCGCGCTGCTGGGCATCGGCTCGGGTCTGAACTGCACGATGGCCGAGGTCGAGTGGTAAGCGCTACGCTGCGCTGATCCACCGTCATCGCAAGGACGCCCGATGCCGCACCGACTTCCCGATCACCTGCAGCTGGCACTGGCCGCGATTCCGGCCTTCACCGACGACGGTCGCCTGTCGCTGGACGAACTCGAGCATCTGCTCGGGCTCGCGTTGCGCGACGAGGTGATCGACGCCGAAGAACAGCGCGTGCTCGGCAACATCCTCGACCGCGCAGAGCGCGATGGCGTGGACGCGGACGTACGGGCCCGCATCCAGCAGGTGCGCAGCGCACACGGGCTGACGTCGGCCTGATCGACGACACCGCCGCAACGAAAAAAAGCGCCCGAGGGCGCTTTTTTCGTATTCCGATGCTGGACGCCGCGATCAGTCGGCGTTGGCCACGTTGACCGTGCCGATCATCGACTGCAGATCGCTTTCCAGCTTGTTGATGCGATCGGACAGCTGCGTCGCTTCCTGCGGGCTGACGTGCACCAGGCCTTCGAGCAGTTCCGAGAGCTGCAGCAGACGCGTCTTCTGCTCGCGCACGTCCAGGCGCACGCGGCGCGCACGCATGTCGCCGAGCTCGGCGTGCAGGGCGCCACGGCGGTAGCGCTCGCGCAGCATCATGTGCAGGCGGCCGATGACGCGACGATCGGCGTCGCTCCACGGCGCGCTGCTGCCCCGCACGGTTTCGTGCCACGCGGCGAAGCTCGCGCGCGGACCGATCTTGCCGCCGTCGTGATCGACCAAGAACGGCTCGTCCGGACTGCCGGCCCAGCGCACTTCCTCCACCTGCTCGCAGCGGAAGAAGAACAGCCACTCGTCGCGCGCCAGATCCAGCGGCAGCGCGAGCACACCGGCGATGCCGTCGGCTTCGTCGGCGCTGTTGCTCCAGTCGGCCGCACGCTCGGTGCTGACCGCACCGGTACCGGTATTGGACTGGCGCAGCCAGTCGAGCAGGCCCGGCAGGCGCGACTCGTCCGGGGCGCGGCCGGCGGTGTACCAGTGGCCGGCCTGCACCAGACCGACGCCGTCGCTGTCGACCGCGCGGTTGAGCAGATCCAGCTCGCCCTGCAGCGCGAGGCGTGCATCGGCGGCGTTGTCGAGACGCAACGCCAGCGTGTCGCGCACGCTGCGCGCGCTCTCCTCGAGCATGACCGCGTCCTGCTGCTCGCGAGAGGCGACCCGCATCGACACGAACAGGCCGAACAGGTCCGCTGCGGCGCGCACGCCCGGCGGCACCCGGCGCGGCGTGCGGTGATGGCAGGCGATCAGGCCCCACAGGCGCCCGCCGGCGACGATCGAGATCGACATCGACGCGACCACGCCCATGTTGGCGAGGTATTCCAGATGTACCGGCGACACGCTGCGCAGCGCCATCTGTGCGAGATCGAGTGCACCGCCGCGGCTGTCGCGATCGGGCAGGATCGGCACCGGCGTGTAGGTCGCATCCGGAATCACGCGGATGCGGTTGCGCAGATACAGCGTGCGCGCCTGCACCGGAATGTCGGACTGCGGATAGCGCAGGCCCAGATACGCCGGCAGCGCGGAATCGCGCGACTCGGCGACCACCTCGCCGGCATCGTCGTGACGGAAACGGTAGACCATGACGCGGTCGTAGCCGGTCAACAGGCGCACCTGTTCGGCGACGCGCTGGTTGAAATCGTCGATGTCCTCGCTGCCGGCGACGCGCGCGATCATCGTCTGCGCGACCACGGTCGGCGAGCGCTCGCCCGTGCTGCGCGGCTGCGGCTCGACTTCGATGTGCACCAGGCCGTCGGCGACGTGCACGCTGATGTCGCACAGGTTCGCCAGCGGACCGATGTTGCCCACGGCCGCGCGTTGCGGCGGCGCGCCGGGTTCACCGAAGCCGATCGTCTCGGCGATCGCCTGGATCAGGTCGTCGGTCAGGAACTCGCGCAGCGAATGCCGCAGCATTTCCTCGGGCGTCGCGCCGGTCAGCGCTTCGACGTTGGCCGAGACGTGGCGGATCGTCCAGTCGGGCAACTGGCAACTGATCAGGTAGCCATGCGGCTGGATCGCACCCGACAGATGGATCGGTTCGTTGGCGCAGTCCTGGAGTGCGCGTTCGAGCGCTGGATTCATACAACAGGCTCCTCGAAGGGGGCAGGGGTCGCGTCGAAGCTGCGCTGGAAACACGACTGGACCAGCAGGAAGGCATCGCGCGCCCCCTGCAGCAGATGGGTGCGGGGTTGATCGACATGCGCCGAGCGCGCGTCGAGGCGTTCGAGCACATTGCGCCATTCGTCGCCGGCCGCATGGCGCGAGAGGAACCGGGCACCGGTATCTCCGGTGTGACCCAGCGCCTGCACGCCGCGCAACAGATAGCGTGCGCCCAGGCTGCTGCCGGACATCACGTAGTCCCAGCCCAGGCGCTCGTCGGCTTCGCTGGCGAAGCCGCGCACACCGGACGGCGGCAGCGGCGTCAGTGACAGATCGCGCAGATCGTTCGCGAGCCAGTACGACGCGCGGGGCAGACCGCCGATGACGATCTCGTAATCCGCAGCGAAGCGATGCATGCCGATCAGATACCGCGCATACGCAAGCGGCGTACCGAGACCGTCGGCGAAACATGCATCGACACTTGCATGCAGGTCCGAGGTCCCGGCGCGCAGGAAATGACGCAGGTCGTCGGGACCCGCACCCAGCTTGCGTGCACTCGTATTCATCTTTCCAGCATACGCCGTTGGCGCGCGGCCCACAGTCTCCCAGCGCACACAGTGCACCCCAGCTTCAGCGCTGTGAAGACCCCGGGTCGGCGCGTTTCGGGCCCGTCCGCATCCGTTGACTACAATGTCTCGTATTCATCGCAGCCCCTGGTCCTTGTCGCCCGTGCAGCTTCCCGATTATCCGTTCGACGGTCACCGATTCGAAGCGCGTCCCGGCGTGCAGATGCACTACCTCGACGAGGGCCCGCGCGACGGCGAGATCGTGCTGATGCTGCACGGCAATCCGTCGTGGAGTTACTACTGGCGCCATCTGGTGCTCGGCCTGCGCGACCGCTACCGCTGCATCGTGCCGGACCACGTCGGCATGGGCTGGTCGGACAAGCCCGACGACGCGCCCAATGCGCTGCCGCGCTACGACTACACCCTGGCCTCGCGCGTCGAGGACCTCGGCGCCCTGCTCGCCCATCTCGGCATCGACGGCCCGGTGACGCTGGCGGTGCACGACTGGGGCGGCATGATCGGTTTCGGCTGGGCACTGGAGCACATGCCGCAGGTCAAGCGGCTGGTCATCACCAATACCGCCGCGTTCCCGCTGCCGACCGACAAGCCGATGCCGTGGCAGATCGCGCTGGGGCGCGACTACACCGTCGGCGAGTGGATCATCCGCGGCTTCAATGCGTTCTCCGCGGGTGCCTCGTGGCAAGGCGTGGAGACCCGCATGCCGGCCGACGTGCGCCGCGCCTACGTCGCGCCCTACGACAGCTGGGCGAACCGCATCAGCACCGTGCGTTTCATGCAGGACATCCCGCTCGGCCCGAAGGACCGCGCCTGGCCCTTGCTGGAGGCGGCCGGCCAGCGGCTGCCCGCCTACGCCGACCGTCCGGCCTTCATCGGCTGGGGACTCAAGGATTTCGTGTTCGACCACCACTTCCTCGCCGGTTTCCGCGCAGCGTTGCCGCAGGCCGAGGTCATGGCCTTCGAGGATGCGGGGCATTACGTGCTCGAAGACAAGCACGCGGTGCTGGTGCCGGCGATCCGCACGTTCCTGGATGCCAATCCGGTCTGAGGCGTCGGCGCGTCTCCGCCGGATGCGTGAAGCGCAACACGACCCATCGCCACCGGACAGCAACGCACAGCCGGACGCGGCCTCGCGGGGATGGACCTACACGCCGGGCGCTATGCCTGCCTGTGCAGTCGGGACTCCACCGAACGACGCCGCGGGCGCGTTCGCATCGACCAGCACCATCTCGATCGCAGGCACCCAGTCCGCCGCGCGCAGCACCGGCAAGCCGTGCGCACGTCGCGCGCGATCGCATTGCGGACTGGCCTCGCCGGACTCCCATGACGCCTGCACATCACGGCAGGCCTGCGGCCGCACGGCGTGGATCGTGCAGCGCGAAGACACGCCGATGTCGGCGTCGAGCGCCACGCAGCGCGGCTTCGATTCCCAGGTGCCGCGCATCACGACCTGGTGTGGACCGAAGGTTTCGGTGAGCGCGTGCGGCACGACGCCGCCGGCGGCATCGGTCTCCATCCAGTGCATGGACACCCGGTAATGACTGCAACAGGCCCCACAGGTCATACACGGATGGCGCATGGGACGACCCCGGGGATCGCAGAGACGGACAAGAAGCGCGGAGTCTTGGCAACGGCAGGCCCGCGCGCAAGTGCCGGCGCGCGCGGCGTCAGCAACCGGTCGGCGTCACGTCGGATCCGCCCTCGCGGGCGGCGACCTCAGGCGTTCCCGGTCGGCCGCCGGATCGCCACGTAGCGCGCCTGCATTTCGGTCGCGGTACTGCCGTCGGGCAATGCGATGCGCGCGGTGAGCGCGACGCGCGCGCGGCCCCGGTCGCGCAGCGTGCGCGCAAACGTCGACCAGTCGCCGGCCTCGTCGAGCGTGGCCTCGGCTTCGAGATCGCCGAGCAGCGGCGCGCGATAGCGGACCGTGGAATCGGCCACGTAGACCTCGGCATCGAGACCGGCCTGCTCCACGCGCAACGTCACCAGCCCCCAGGCCGCGAGCGTCATCACCGACACGAGACTGCCGCCGAATGCGGAGCCCTTGTCGTTGACGTGCGAGGACAACGGCGCGTGCAGGCGCAGGGAATCGCCGTCGTAACCGGCGACGGACACGTCCATCGCCGCGACGGGCGGCATCGAACCGTAATACGCCTCGAGGGCGCGGAGCGAATCATCGAGCGTCATGCGGAATCCTGTGGGGGCGGGGTCGTCCGGCTTGCGCCGCACCACCGCAGCCACCAAGCTTGGCGCATGCATGCCGCGCCGGCTTTCCCGCATCTGTCGGGATATTACGTCATCTCGCTACGGCCGGCCGGTGCACATTCAGGCCTGCGCCGCGAAGCCGCGCGTCTCGGCGCGCGCACCTTCGCGCTGTCGCCGTGGCGCATCGAACAGCGCGACGACGCCGGCACGCGCGATGCGTTGCGAGCCGCACTCGCCGCCGATGTCGTGATCTTCACCAGTCCGCCGGCGGTCGCTGCAGCCGCGATGCTGCAGCCACTCGCCGCGCGCGACACGCAGTCCTGGCTCGCGGTCGGTGCAGGAACGGCAACGGCCCTCGAACGTGCCGGCATCGTCGGCGTTCGTGCGCCTGCACGCATGGACAGCGAAGGTGTGCTGGCGCTTCCGGAACTGGCGAACCTGAAAGGACGCAGCGTCGGATTGATCAGCGCACCGGGCGGACGTGGCGTGATCGCGCAGACACTCTCCTATGCAGGCGCGGACCTGCGACGCGCCGATGTCTACGCGCGGGTGCCGACGCCACCATCGCCCTCGCGTATCGCCAAGCTGCTGGCGGTACCGGCGCCGTGGCTGCTGCCGCTCAGCAGTGGCGAAGCGCTGCAGCGCACGCTGGACGCCCTGCCGCCGGACGCTGTCGCACGCCTGCGCGAGGCGCGCGTGCTCGCCGCCAGCGCGCGCCTCGCCGATCTCGCCCGCGACACCGGGTTCGCGCATATCGAACAGGCGACCGATGCCCGCCCGGCCTCGCTGCTGGCGGCAGCCCTGCCGGAGCGCACAGCCAGCTGAATGGACGCGCAGACCCGCGACGGGGCCGTCACGACGGGCTCTGGCACCGTAGCGATCTATCCCCTGCACCATCCGGAATTCCGCCATGTCCTTGCTCCGAGCCCTGCTGGTCTGGATCGTCATCGCCCTTCTCGGCGCGCTGGCCGCGCAACTGCTGATGTCGGGCGATCCCGGCTACGTGCTGGTCCGCCGCGGTGGCGTCGACTACACGACGACGGTCATCAATGCGATCGCGATGCTGCTCGGCGCGATGGTCGTGGTCTGGCTGCTGGTCACGTTGATCCTGCTGCCGTTCCGCAGCTGGGGCCGCTACCGCGAAACCAAGGCGCAGAGCCGCGTCGGCGAAGGCCTCGATGCGCTGCATCAGGGCCACTACGCCCGCGCCGAAAAACTGCTGGCGCAGTCCGCCGACGAGAACCCGCATTACGAGCCCGCCGCACGCATCGCCGCAACCCAGGCCGCGATCGGACGCGGCGACGATGCCGGCGCGCGTGCACATCTCGAAAAGTTCGGTGACCGCCACCCGGCGACGCGCGCGATCGCGCTGGCCGAACTCGCCCTGGTCGACGAACGACCGATCGATGCGCTGACCGCACTCGACGCACCGGCCGCGCAGCCGCTGCCGCCGCGCGGGCTCGCGCTGCGCGCCGATGCCTGGGCGATGACCGGCCATGCCGCCGAAGCCTATGGCCTGCTCGGCGCACTGCGTCGCCAGAACGCGTTGCCGGAAGCGCAGCTGGAACTCCGCGAGATCCGCTGGGCCGCCGCATCGCTTCACGAAGCGGCCGATGCCAACGTGCTCGCCGAGCGCTGGGAAGCGCTGCCGAAACACATCCGCACCGAGACGCCGGTGGTGCTGGCCTATGCCGATCGCGCGGTCGCGCTGGGCTGGCACGACGCTGCGCTCAAGAGCCTGGAAACCTCGCTCGATGCGCGCTGGGATGAGCGTGTCGCCGCGCGCTACGCAGCGCTGGAGGTCGGCGACGCCGCGCATCGCCAGTCGCGCATGGAGCGCTGGCTCAACGCGCATCCGTCGAGCCCGGGCGTGATGCTCGGCCTCGCGCGCCTGCACCACATGCAGCGGGACTGGCCGAACGCGCGTGACTACCTGCAGCGCGCGATCGACCAGGGCGCCGGCAGCGATGCCTGGGTGCAGATGGGCGACGCGTATGCCGCCGAGGGCGACGATCGCAACGCACGTCTGTGTTACGCGAATGCCCTGCGCGCCGCCCGCAACGAGCCGGTGGTAGCGCTTCCGCCGGCAACGCCGCTCGCAGCGCGCGACGATCTGATCGAACCTGAGACGCGTGACGCGCACGGCCTGCCGTACGTGCACGGCGATGCGCCGCCGCATCCGACGGACCGGTTCTGAGTTTGTGTGTCCGGCTGACGCGTGCGTCAGCGGGCACGAACACCACTTCTTGCGGTCGAAAAGCGAACACCCCGGCCCCTGGTCCGGGGTGCTCCGCCAGATGCGGCCGCGACTGATGGGCGCGTCAGCAGATGGCTCGGCTGCGCTGCGTCAGCAGTTCAAGGCAACTGGATCGAGCACGTCCAGCGAGCGCATCTGAAGCAAGCCGAACGCGCAGCAATCGAAAGGCGGCTCACCCGCGACGCCGACGGCACGCCGAAGACCGCGGCCCACCCTCAACGCATCGAACGGTGCACCGCCACCGCGCCATCGACCGCCTGATCCAGCGTGATATCCGCCGCACGTCCGCGCCCGTTGCTCGCCAGCGTGACCGTGACCGGTCCGACGATGACCTGTGGTCCCACGGGGCCGAGCGGCGCATTGCCATCGAGCAGCGCATCGGGAATCGCGACGAAGCCACCCAGCGCGGCCACGCGCGGATCCTCGACGTACATGCCGGCGCGCTGCATGTCCTGCGCCGTCAGCGGCTCGTTGTCGACGATGACGATCGCGCCGATCGCCGCGCCGTCGTCGGCCGACCGCCAAGCGCAGCTGATGCCGTAACTTTCGGGCGTGTCCTGGCGGGTGCCGGCGTCGTCGACGGCCTCGAGACCGGCAACCAGGTCGCCGAGCGTCGATGCCAGGCGCGCGCAATCCGGCAAGGCATCGCGCGGTGGTGGCGCCGAGACTAGCTGCGGACCCGACGCGCTCGGAGGCGGCACTGCGTCCGCGTCGTCCTTGCCGCATGCGGCAAGCGCGCACACGGCGACGGCGAGCAGGCCGAGGCGGCCCGAAGTACGGAAGACGGACATGACGACGCTCCGGGCGATCAGCGTTCGAGGATCGCGACGACGCCCATGCCACCGGCGGTGCAGATCGAGATCAGCGCGCGGCCACCGCCGCGTTCCTTCAGCTGCTTCGCAGCCGTGGCGACGACGCGCGCGCCGGTCGCCGCGAACGGGTGACCCGCGGCGAGCGACGAGCCGACCGGATTGAGCTTCGCCGGATCGATGCGGCCGAGCGGCGCGTCGAGACCGAGGCGCGTGCGGCAGTAGTCCTCGCTCTCCCACGCGCGCAGCGTGCACAGCACCTGCGCAGCGAACGCCTCATGGATCTCGTAGATGTCGAAATCCTGCAGCGTGAGATTGTTGCGCGCGAGCATTTCGGCCACGGCGACGGTCGGCGCCATCAGCAGGCCCTCGCCGTGCACGAAATCGACGGCCGACACGTGTGCGTCGCGGATATGGCACAGCACGTCGTGTCCGTGCGCCGCAGCCCATTCGTCGCTGGCCAGCAGACACGCGGAGGCGCCATCGGTCAGCGGCGTCGAATTCGCGGCGGTCAGCGTGCCGCGGCCGGAGGTCTTGTCGAACGCTGGTTTGAGCGTCGCCAGCTTCGCCAGCGAGGTGTCGGGCCGCAGGATGTTGTCGCGCGAGACGCCGCGGAAACTCACCACCAGATCGTCGAAGAAACCGCGCTCGTAGGCGGCCGCGAGTTTGTGGTGCGAGGCGACGGCGAGTTCGTCCTGCGAATCGCGCGCGATGTTCCACTCCTTCGCCATGTCCTCGCAGTGCTCGCCCATCGACTTGCCGGTGCGCGGCTCGGCGACGCCCGGGAAATCCGGCTTGAGCTCGCGCAGACGGAAGCCCTTGAACGCGGCCAGCTTCTCCTTCGGCGTCTTCGCCGCATTCGCGGCCAGCAGCCGGCGGCGCAGCGCGCGGCCATAGACGATCGGCACGTCGGACGTGGTGTCCGAACCGCCGCCGATGCCCGATTCGATCTGGCCGGTGGCGATCTTGTTGCCGATCGTGATGATCGAATCCAGCGACGTGCCGCAGGCGCGCTGCAGGGTGATGCCCGGCGTCAGCGCCGACAGGCCCGACGACAGCGCGGCCTCGCGGCCCAGATTCCAGTCGCTGGAATGCTTGATCACCGCGCCCATTGCGACTTCGCCGAGCTGCTGGCCGTGCAGGCCGAACTTCTCGACCAGGGCCCCCAGCGTGCGCACCGACATCCCGAGATTTCCGACGTCCGCATAAGCGGTGTTCTGGCGGCAGAACGGAATACGAACGCCGCCGAGCACGGCGACGGGACGACCTAGCAGCATCGGAATGACCTCGACAGAACCTGCGTGAGACTGTCCCTGACGCGGGACGGGCATAATGTGAACGAGTGTATCGCTGCCCATGTGCACGGCCAATGACCGCAGATCCCGACATTTCCCGACAAATTCCCGCCCCGCAGGTGCTCGGCGTGCTCGCCCTCGAGCTGAGCGACGACTCCACGCCCGCGCGCGGCGCGCTCGGCCAGCAGGCCGCGGGCGAGCTCGCGAAGCTGCTGGGCCGCGACCTCGGCGCGCTGGTGCCGGGGGTGCGCGATCTCGACCTGTCTTTCGCCGCCGCCCACTTCGATCCCGCCGAACTGCTACGTCCGGGCTGGCCGGTGCACCGCCGTCTCGACGAGCTGCGCGTGCGCGCGCCGCAGTCCGGACAGGGCCCGCGCATCATCGCCTTCGGCGCCGATGCCAGCGGCGCGGTGCCGCTGCCGTTCCAGTCCGACCCGCAACTCGCGGGCGGGCGTCTGCGCGTGCTGCCGTATCTGTTCGTCGGCGAACCCGCAGCGACCGAAGCCGTCGCGGCGCACATGGAATCGATGTTGCTCGACCTCGGCATGGCCCAGGCCGACACCGCTCTGTGCGCGCAGGAGGCCTTCGGCGCGCGCATCGAACACGCGCGCTATCTCACGCTGCACGACCTGCTGGCGATGACCGCCCTGCAGTACCGCAACCAGGGACTCGACCCGCTGTGGGACGTGCTGGAAACCGCGCTGCTCGCGCCGGAGTCCGAGGCCTGGCTCGACGCGCCGCCGGAGCCGCTGCTGCGGTACGTGGACGGTGAAGTGCGGATCGCGATGCTCGCGCCCGACGACTGGCGTCGCCGGTGTGCGTCAGGCGAGTCGGACGACGACCGGCTGGCGAAGGGCTTCGCGATGTACGAGGCGCGGCAACGTCAGTTGTCCGCGGTGCTGCAGGCGCACGGCGTGCCGGTGGTGTTCGTGCACGTGGCGCCCGGGCAGGATCCGGCGGGGGCGTTGCGCTGAAGTTGGATTCGGTCGGGCGCTCCGTTGCTGTACCGGTTCGCCCTGGTAGGCGGGGCAGTGGTAACGCCCCAGCCCTCACCCTACGCGCAACACGCGTCGGCCTCTCCCGGAGGGAGAGGCGCTTGGGTCGCCTGCTTCTGATTACGCGTTGACCTTTCATCGCGATGTTTTGAGCCCTCTCCCCTTGAGAGAAGGTTGGGTGATGGCCGACGACGCCGCGGCATCCGACGCGCGACGACCCAAATGAAAACGCCCGCCTCCTAGCAGGAGACGGGCGCCGATCTTTCTTTACAGCGCAGGCGCGCCAGCGATTAGCCGGCCTGGATCACACCGCACGCCAGACGGTCGCCGGCATTGCCGGTCGGCTGCGTCTTGTAGTCGTCGGCATCCTTGTGGACGATCACGCCCTTGCCGACGATGTCGTCGGCGCCACCGCCGCCGATCGTCGCGCCTTCGAGCCATCCGCTGACCTGGGCGGTGCCGTCGGTGCCGGCGGTGATGTTGTCGCTGTCACCGGCGTGATGGGCGCCCTGGCCGACGCGGCCGTGATCGGTGCTGCCCGGATTGAAGTGACCACCGGCGCTGCTGCCGTCCGGCGCGCTGCAATCCCCGGTCTCGTGCACGTGGAAACCGTGGGTACCGCCGGCCGGCAGGCCCGTCACGGTGCCGGTGACCTCGATGCGACCGTTGACGACGGCAAAGCGCAGTTCGCCTGCGGTCTGGTTGCCGGCGGTCGGCTGCAGCGTGGCCATGGCGGTCGCAGCGGCCATCGCGTCCGGCGCAGGCGCTGCCGCGGGCGGGGTCGCGGCGGTGTTTTCGGCGGCGCGGTCGGCTTCGGCTGCGGCGTTGTCGCCGGTGTTCGCGTTGTCGGCACCGCCGCCGCAGGCGGCCAGCGCGAGGGCCAGCGCGGCGGGGATCGGCATCAGGAATGTATGGGTGCGCATGGAGCTCTCCTCGAATCGGGTGGGGCGCGGCGGGCGCGCGGTGACGCAGCGGGCAGCATCCCCGCGGCCGGGTCTGGACCGCGTGAGTGCGCCACGGCCGCTCACTGGACCTGGACGGTGCCGCAGGCGACGCGGGCGCTGATCGCGCCGGGTGTCGCACCGAGGATCAGCAGCGCGCGGCCGACGATGTCATTGGCCGCGCCGCCGCCGAGCACGGCGCCGGGCAGCAGCAGATCAAGGGTGGCAACGCCACTGCTGTTGGCGACGATGCGGCCGCGTTCGCCGGAATCCGGTTGCCGCGACGGCACGCCCGCCTGCGCGTCGAACTCGGGACCGGCGCTGATCGCATCGACCGCGCTGCAGTCGCCCCGCGTGTGCAGGCGCAGGTTGTGAGTGCCGTTGCGCACCAGGCCACCGACCTCGCCGCGCACGCGCACGCCGCCGACATCGGGCGACAGCACCACGCGGCCGCTGACCAGCGAGCCGGACGCGGATGCGAGATTGGCGATCGCGCCCTGCGCCGTGCCGGTGCTGGCGATCGCGGTGACGGCGGGTGGCGCGGTCTGCGCGGCGGGACGGGGCCCGCTGGCGCAACCGGCAAGCAGGGTCGCGGCGGCGGCCGCGAGCATCGGAAGTCGGATCGTGCTGTTCATGGCGGCCACCTTAGCCCGCGCACACGGCGCATCGATGAAGGGGATTCAACTGCGACGCCGGCGCGCGCCGAGTTTGCGGGTCAGCGTGTTGCGGCCGACCCCCAGACGCGTGGCGGCCTCGGCGCGGCGGCCGCCGGTGTGCACTAGCGCGGTTTCCAGCAGTGCGCGGTCCAGACGTTCGCGCGCCTGCGCATGGATGTCGTCGTCGCCGGCGCGCAGCCGCGTATCGGCCCAGGCGCGCAGCGCGTCGTCCCAGTCGCCTGCCGCCACCGGTTCGGCAGCATCCAGCACCGACGCGCTCGCGCTCAGCAGGCCGTCGAGATCCTGCGGCGTGACCAGATCGGCTGGCGCGAGTGCGGCGAGACGCCAGCACAGGTTCTGCAGTTCGCGGACGTTGCCCGGCCACGCGTGTTCGCGCAGGCGCTGCAACGCCGCTCGGCCGAGCCGCTTGGGCGGCGCATCGAGCTTTTCGGCTGCGGCCTGCAGGAACCGTTCGGCGAGCTGGCCGACGTCGTCGCGCCGGTCGCGCAGCGGCGGCAGCTTCAGGCGCACGACATCGAGGCGATGCAGCAGATCGGCGCGGAAGCGGCCTTCGGCGACCAGACGCTCGAGGTCCTGATGGGTCGCGGCGATCACGCGCACGTCGACGCGGATCAGTTCGCGTCCGCCGACGCGGAAGAATTCGTCCTCGGCCAGCACGCGCAGCAGGCGCGTCTGCAGCGAGGCGGGCATGTCGCCGATCTCATCGAGGAACAGCGTGCCGCCGTCGGCCTGTTCGAAGCGGCCGATGTAGCGCCGCGACGCGCCGGTGAACGCGCCGGCTTCGTGGCCGAACAGTTCGCTCTCCAGCAGCTCGGCCGGAATGGCCGCGGTGTTGAGCGCGACGAAAGGCTTGCGCGCACGCGGCGATTCTCGGTGCAGCGCGCGCGCGACGAGTTCCTTGCCGGTGCCGGTCTCGCCGGTGACCAGCACCGATACCGGCGCCTGCGCGAGACGGCCGATCGCGCGGAACAGCTGGCGCATTTCGGCGGTGTCGCCGACCAGCGCGTCGCTGTCGCCGGTCGGCTGCGGCGCATCGTCGGGCGCGGTGTCGTGGTCGCCGAGCACGCGCGCAGCGAGTGCGACGGCCTCGTCGAGATCGAAGGGCTTGGACAGGAATTCATGCGCGCCGCCGCGGAAGGCGCCTGCGGTGCTGGCGACATCGGTGTAGGCAGACATCACCACGACCGGCAGCTGCGGGTGCTGCTGCTTCAGGCCATCGAGCAGCTGCAGGCCCGAATCGCCGGGCATGCGCACGTCGGTGAACAGCATGTCCGGCGGCGGCCGCTTGGCCAGCGCGTCGCGCACGGCCTGCGCGCTGTCGAAACCGGACACGTCGTAACCGGCTTCGCTGAGCGCCGTGGCCAGCACGAAGCGGACGGAGCGGTCGTCATCGACGACCCAGATGCGCGGGGCGGGCGTACTCATGCGGCGGGCTCCGGCGCGGTGCTGGCGGCTGCGTCAGGCGCATCGTCCTCGACAGGAAACGGCAGCTGCAAGGTGAAAACGGTATGCCCGGTGCGCGAGCGGTAGACGAGCGCGCCACGGTGTTCGCGCGCGACCTGCTGGGCCATCGCCAGCCCCAGGCCACTGCCGTCGGGACGCCCGGACACCAGCGGCAGGAAGATCTGCTCGACCATGTCCTCCGGCACGCCGCGGCCGTCGTCGACGACTTCCAGCCGCAGCACCATCGCGTGCACTTCGTCGCCGATGCGCACGCCGAGCGCGGCGCGGGTGCGCAGGGTGATGTTGGCGGCGCCGGCCTGGATCGCGTTGCGCACGAGATTCCAGATCGCCTGGGTGAGGCGGTCGGGATCGCCGGAGAGTTCCGGCAGGCTCGGGTCGTAATCGCGCAACATGCGCACCGCCCAGCCGGCGTCGGCTTCGGCGAGGCGCAGCACCTGTTCGAGCACGCCGTGGATGTTGAGCGCGCGGTGCGGCGTCGGCGAACGCGGCGACAGCAACTGGTCGACCAGCGTGCCGAGGCGCGCGACTTCGGTGTCGACGAGGGCGACGAGTTCGCGTGATTCGCCATCGCTGACGCGCCGGGCCAGCAGCTGGGCAGCGCCTTTGAGGCCGGCCAGCGGATTGCGGAGTTCATGGGCGAGACCGCGCAGCGCGGCCGACAGCGCCAAGGGCATCGCGAGCGTCGGATCGGCGCCGGGGAATTCGTCGACCGGATGCGCTTCGAGCAGCAGCCCGCCATCGGCCTCGCGCGACAGCCAGGCATCGGCGAAGCGCGGCTCGCCGCCGAGGAAGGCCAGCACCAGCCGGCGCACCCGCATCGGACCGTCGGCCGGATCGCCCGGCGTGCGCAGCGCCAGCCGCAGCACTTCGCCATCGACCTCCAGCGCCGCCAGCGGCTGGTCGATCAGGCGCTTGCGCCCGACCCCGAGCCAGCGCGCGAACGCCACATTGCAGGTGCGGATGCGCCCGTCGGCGTCGGCCCAGACCAGCGGCGTGACCAGTGCATCGAAAGGTTGCGGCGGTGGGGTTTCGTCGGCCATTGCACCAATGTAGTGCATTGGGGTGAGTGTCGACAGGCTTGCGTGGCGCGTTCTACTGAGCCCTCCCCCGTGCACGGGGGAGGGTTGGGTGGGGGGCGAATCGTCCGGTGTCGGGATGACGACCCCAAGCGAAATGCTTTGCACTTGAAGCCCTCCGCTTTGGAGAGCTTTCCCACCTTTGATCGTTTGCCCCCTCCCAACCCTCCCCCGCACGCGCGGGGGAGGGCTCAAGCGGGAATGTCGCCGCGCGGAAGATCTGCCGCGAAGCTCAACTCTCTTCGCTACGCCCGCCGCGCCGATCCGGAAACCGCAGCACCACGCCGCGCGGCTCTTCCGTCGGTCGCTCCCACAGCACCGGCACATCGTGCGGAGCCGGCGGCTCGAAGGTGTCGCGGCGTTCGAGTTCGGCGCGCGCGGCTTCTTCCTCTTCGATCTCCCAGCTGTAGCGCCGGCGCGGCGGGGCCGGATCGGCGTAGCGGAACCAGAACGCGGCCAGCACGCCGCCGATCGCGCCGCCCATGTGCGACTGCCAGGACACGCCGGGCTCCTGCGGCAGGATCGTCAGCAGCATGCCGCCGTAGAACAGGAAGGCGATCATGCCGGCCGCGATCGACGGCCGGTCGCGGCGCAGCAGGCCGAGCACGAACACCAGGAACATCAGGCCGTGGGTCACGCCGCTGGCGCCGAGATGGTGCGAACCGGGCGTGCCCATCAGCCACGCGCCCAGGCCCGAGCCCAGCCACATCAGCGGCAGGCCGCGCAGCGTGGCGCGTGGATAGACCACCAGCGCCAGCGAGCCGAGCAGCAGCAGCGCGCTGGCATTGGCGATCAGATGTTCGGGCGAGCCGTGCAGCAGCGGTGCGGTGAGCAGGCCGAGCAGGCCGCTCCACTCGCCGGGCTTCACTGCGAGGAAGCGCCAGTCGATCGCCGCCTGCACGCCGAACGCGATGCACAGCAGCAGCACGAACAGCACGCTGGCCTTCAGTGCGTTGGACAGGCGGCGCTTGTCGCGTGCGCGCTGGAGCTCGGAATCGGGGAGGTCGTCGGGACTGTCGAGATGCATGTGTCCCAGCATGGCGACGGATCGCGCGGTTGCAAGGCGACGTGACGCGCGTCGCTTTTCACGGTGCGCACGACACACGTCCGCGATCCACACGCTACCGTATCGCCCGACCCCGGTCCGGGGCGCCCTGTCGGAGCGTGCATCGCATGGATGCCTGGCACGTCACCCTGCTGTCGATGTTCGTGCTGCTGGCGGTCTCGCTGGCGGCGATGACGTGGCTGGTCCTGCGCGAACAGCGCATCCGCGAACGTGCCGGCCTGCGCGAATGGACGGCCGGGCTCGCGTTGCAGACCCTGGCCTGGCCGTTGTTCGCGGTGCCGATTTCGGTGCTCGGCGGCACGGTGCAGGCGATCGCCTGCGCGCTGCTGGTCGCCGGCTATGCGGCGATGCTGCGCGCCCTGTTGCGCAGCCTGCCGTCGACACCCGCGCGCACGTCGTGGTCGTGGGCACTGGTCTATGTGCCGGCGCTGGTGCTGCTGCTGGCGCTGCTGGTGCCCGGCCAAGCGCCGGAACACCGCATCGCGATGTTCTGGATCGCCGCGCTGACGACGGTACTGCTGTCGGTACGCGCGCCGCTGCGTCGCGGCGGGCGGCGGCCCTGGCCGGAACGCGCGCTGGTGGTGCTGTTCGTCGGCGCCGCGCTGGTGTGCGTCTATCGCCTCGCCGAGCAGGGCTGGAACCCGCAGTCCGGTCCGACCTTCGGCGCCGGCATCACCCCCGGGCAGCAACTGGCGCTCGCGTACTTCCTGGTGGCGCCGGTGTTCGCGACGTTCGCATTCCTGCTGCTGCAACTCGAACGCCAGCAGCGCTGGCTCGAAGGCCTCGCGGCCGAGGACGCGCTGACCGGCATCCACAACCGGCGTGCGTTCTTCGAACTCGCGCAGCGGCGCCTGGCGCGCACGCGCGACGACGGGTTGGCCGCGTTGCTGATGATCGACGTCGACGGCTTCAAGGCCGTCAACGACGCGCACGGCCACGCCGCCGGCGACGGTGTGCTGGCGAGCGTCGCCGCGCGTCTGCGTGCCGCGATGCGCGAGGGCGAAGTCGTCGGCCGCTTCGGCGGCGACGAGTTCTGCATGCTGCTGACCGGTGGCGGCATCGGCGATGCGGCCGAGCGCGCAGACCGTCTGCGCGCGCAGATCGCCGCGTATCCGCCGGTGGTCGACGGCGTGGCCACGGCGGTGACGCTGTCGATCGGCATCGCCCATGTGCGCGAGGGCCGGGAGCCGGACCTCGACGCACTGCTGGCGATGGCCGATCGCCGGCTCTATCTGGCCAAGCGCGCGGGCCGCAACCGCGTCATCGATCGCGATGTCGAGGTCGCCCTGCCCGCGCCGGCCTGACGCGGACGCGCCTCAGCCACCGGTCACCGGCTTCGGCGGTCGCGCCAGACTCAGCGCCACCGTTACTGCCAGGATTACCGCCACCACGCCCAGCGACCACAGCACCGGGATCTTGTAGATGTCGATCAGCAGCATCTTGGCGCCGATGAAGACCAGCACCACGGCCAGGCCGTAGGGCAGCAGATGGAAGCGGTCGGCCATGCCGGCGAGCATGAAGAACATCGCACGCAGGCCCAGCACCGCGAAGACGTTGGACGTCAGCACGATGAAGGGATCGGTGGTGATCGCGAAGATCGCCGGGATGCTGTCGACCGCGAAGATCACGTCGATCACGCCGATCAGCACCAGCACCACGAACAGCGGCGTGTAGGCCCAGGCGCCGCCCTCGCGCACGCGCAGCGCCTCGCCGCGGTAGCCGTCGGTGAGCCGCAGATGCCCACGCATCCAGCGCAGCACCACGTTGTTCTCCAGATCCGGTTCCTTGCCGGCGGCGAACCACATCTTGAAGCCGGTCAGCAGCAGGAACGCGCCGAACACGTACAGCAGCCAGTGGAACTGCGCCAGCAACGCCGCGCCGACGAAGATCAGCACCGCGCGCAGCACCAGCGCCAGCAGGATGCCGATGATCAGCACGCGCTGGCGTTGTTCCTCGGGCACGCCGAAGAAGGTGAACAGCAGCAGGAAGACGAAAATATTGTCGACCGCGAGCGACTTCTCGACCAGATAGCCGGTCAGGAATTCCAGGCCCACGCGATTGGCGAGCGCAGCGCCCGCGGTCTCATGCAGGTACCACCACAGGCCGGCGTTGAAGAGCAGCGCCAGGGCCACCCAGCCCAGGCTCCACCACAGCGCTTCCTTGAACGTGACCTTGTGCGCGCCGCCGTGGCGCATCAGCACCAGGTCGACGAGCAGAGCGACCACCACCAGGCCGCCGAAGCCGACCCATAACCAGACATTGCCAATCGTATCCATCGAGATTCCCGAGCATGTGGAGGAGGTCCGCAGGGCGCGGACATCGTCGGGAACCGGGAACCGGAATCCGGGGACGTGCCTTCGCCATTGCGGCGAAGGTCTTGCTCACAGCCCGGCTGGACTGCCGTGCGACCGGAGCATCGCTGCTCGAAATGACGGCCTGCACGCTGGGAGCTACTCCCCTTCGGGGGCGGATTCTGCGGTGACCGCGCGTGACGGGCAAGTGCACGCGGTAAAATCGCAGGGATGAACGCACCCTACCCGACCGTACACCTGAAGAACGCCTGGCGTTCCAGCCATCCCTGGATCTTCCAGCGCCTCGTCGAAAAGCCGGCGCAGCGCCCCAAGCCGGGCAGCATCGTCGACGTCATCGGCGTCGAAGGCGAGTGGATCGGCCGCGGTTTCTACAACGGCCATTCGCGCATCGCCGTGCGCATCCTCGAAACGCATCCCGACGTGCCGGTCGATGCCGGCTGGTTCTCGCGCAAGATCGCCGAGGCCGTGTCGCTGCGCCGCGACGTGCTCAAACTCGATGCCGTGTCCGACGCCTGGCGCGTCGTGCACAGCGAAGGCGACGGCCTGTCGGGTCTGGTCGTGGACCGCTACGGCGATCTGCTGGTCGTGGAATTCTTCAGCGCCGGCATGTTCCGCCATCGCGAATGGATCTACGAAGCGCTGACCGAGCAGTTCCCCGGCTGCCGCTTCCACAGCTTCGCCGACGAGCACGTGCAGAAGCAGGAGAGCTTCGACTACCGCGGCAGCGTGCCGGCCGATCCGGCGATCATCACCGAGTACGGCGTGCGCTTCCGCGCCGATCCTGCCGGCGCGCACAAGACCGGCTTCTTCGCCGACCAGCGCGAGAACCGCGAATGGCTGAGCCGCCAGGTGGAAGGCAAGCGCGTGCTCGACCTGTGCTGCAACACCGGCGGGTTCGGTGTGTACGCGGCCGTGCGCGGCGCCAGCGAAGTAGTCGGCATCGACATCGACGAAGACGTGATCGAGATCGCCAAGGGCAACGCCCGGCTCAACGATGCGCGCATCAGGTTTGTGCAGGCGGACATCTTCCCGTGGCTGCGCGATGCGTCGAATGCGGGCGATGCCTTTGATGTCGTCGTGCTCGACCCGGCCAAGATGACCCGCGACCGCGAGCAAGTGATTCCAGCGCTGAAGAAGTACCTCGACATGAACAAGCTCGCGCTCGGCGTGGTCAAGCCGGGCGGCCTGCTGGCGACGTTCTCGTGCACCGGCCTGGTCAGCGAGGAACAGTTCCTCGACATGCTGCGGCGCGCGGCGTTCTACGCCAACCGCACGATCCAGATCCTCAAGGTCTCGGGCGCGGGCGCCGATCATCCGTTCATGGCGCACGTGCAGGAATCGCGTTACCTCAAGGCGGTGTTCTGCCGCGTCGTGGACTGATCCGGCTGCATGGCGGGGAGGCTGCGGCCCGGCTTGCGCGGCGCGATCTGGGGCGTCGCCGCGCTGACGGCGGCCGCGCTCGCGGCGAGCTTCGTCTGGGACTGGCGGACGCCCGAGCGGCCTGATCCCGGTCCGCCGCCCGCGGGCCTGCCGGCGCGGATCGAATCCGTGGCCGGCGACGGCCATCGCGGCGTGCGCGACGGCGCACGTTCCGAGGCGCGCTTCGACGATCCCTTCGGCATCGCCGTCGCGGCGGACGGCACGGCCTTCATTGCCGATGGCGGCGCGTCGAACCGCATCCGCCGCGTGTCGCCCGACGGCCGCGTCGACACCTTCGCCGGCAGTCTCGAAGGTCTCGAGGATGGGCGCGGCGCCGATGCGCGTTTCCACACGCCGTCCGGTCTCGCGCTCGATGCGGGCGGCGCGTTGTACGTCGCCGACACCGGCAACCACGCGATCCGTCGCATCGCGCCCGACGGCACGGTGACGACGCTCGCCGGCACCGGCGAGGCGGGTTTCGTCGATGGCCCGGCGGCGCAGGCGCGCTTCCACGCGCCGACTGGGGTGGCCGTCGATGCGGCGGGGCGGGTGTACGTTGCCGATGGCTTCAACGACCGCATCCGCGTGATCGAGGCCGGCGCCGTGCGCACGCTGGCCGGCGATGGACGTCCGGGCTTCGTCGACGGCATCGGCGCGCAGGCGCGTTTCGATACGCCAAGCGGACTCGCGCTGGCCGGCGACGGTGCGTTGTGGATCGCCGACACCGGCAATCACGCGATCCGACGCATCACGCCCGACGGCACCACGACCACACCGGCACTGCACGGCGACGAACCCGATGCCGCGCCCGCGTCGCCGGTGGCCATCGCCATCGATGCGCAGCAGCGGCTCTACGTCGGCGAACTCGCGCAGGGCCGCGTGCTGCAGCTCGAAGCCGACGGTCGCGCGCGCGTGCTGACCGGTCGCGACATGGCGCAGCGCCTCGCGCGTCCCGCCGGTCTCGCGTTCGATCGCTTCGGCCGGCTGTGGGTGGCCGATGCCGCGGCGTATCGCGTGCACCGGATCACGCAGGTGCGCCGCGCCGGTGCGAAGCAGAATCTCGCCAACGTCGCGGTCGGGCCTGCGCCTGACGCCGCGCTGCCGGACACACGCGGCCGCTGGCCGCTCGCACCGCAGGACGGCTGGCACGAAGTCGTCGGCACGCTCGGCGAGGTGCGCGGCAATTTCCGCGGTGAATCGCGCAGCCACCTGCACGCCGGCTTCGACGTACGCGGCGATGTCGGCAGTGCGGTGCTGGCGATCGCCGATGCGAAAGTCGCGAGTCCCTTTGCCGCGAGCGGATTCGGCGACCAGGCCGAGAACCTCGCGATCGACGACCTGGCCTACATGCACATGCGCGTCGGCCGCACGCCGCGCGGCGAGGTGCTCGATCCACGCTTCCAGCTGATCGCAGGCGATGACGGCCGGCCGATGCGCGTGCGCATTCCGCGTGGCACGCACATCCGCGCGGGCGATGCGATCGGCACGATCAACGCGCAGGCGCACGTGCATCTGATCCTCGGACCGTCCGGTTACCAGCGCAATGCGGTGACGCTGGGCTTCCGCAATTTCGTCGACACCATCGCGCCGCGCATCGACGATCTCGCGCTGCTCGACGCGCTCGATACGCCGATGACGTCGCGCGAGGACGGTCGCGTGATCCTGCCGCGCGATGGCGGCGGCCTGCAGATCATCGTCGAGGCCTGGGACCAGGTGGACGGCAACCTGCCGCGCCGGCGTCTCGGCCTGCACACGCTGGGCTGGCAGCTGCTGGCCGCCGACGGCCGCCCGATGCCCGGTTTCGAAGTCCCGCGTTTCACGATCGATTTCGACCGCATGCCGCCGCATCGCGACGCGGTGCGTGTCGCCTATTCCGCCGACAGCGGCATCACCGTGCACGGCGCCTCGCGCACGCGCTTCCGCTACGCGGTCAACAACCTCGTCCGCGATGGTCGTCTCGAGCCGATGCTGTGGGATCCGGCAGACCTGCCGGTCGGCGATTACCTGCTGCGCGCCACGGTGCGCGATGCCAGCGGCAACAGCGCGACACGCGAGCTGCCGATCCGGCTGTACTGATCCACGCTCAGCCGCGCGCCGGCTCGTCGTCGGTCAACGGATAGCCGGCGAAGGATTTGACCTCGTCCATCAGGAAATGGGAGACGATCTTCTCCACGCCGTAGTCGCCGCTGAGCAGCGAGCGCGCGATGTCCTTCCAGTGGTGCACGTCGCGCACGATAACCCGCAGCATGTAGTCGTAGGGGCCGGACACGCGGCTGGCTTCGACGATCTCCGGCATCGCCAGGATGCAGCGGTCGAATGCGGTGAACTCCTCCAGCGCGTGCTTCTGGAAACTGATCTGGGCCATGACGATCGTCGCCGAGCGGATGCGGTCGACGGCGACGTGGGCGCGGTAGCTGCGGATCAGGCCGCGCTGCTCCAGCGCGCGCACCCGGGCCAGGCAGGCACTGGGCGACAGCGCCACCCGCTGGGCGAGGGCGTGGTTGGTGATCCGTGCATCCTGCTGCAGCACATCGAGGATCTTCAGGTCGGTGCGGTCGGGCGAACGGGCGGACATGCGGCGCTCCTGGGCGGTTGCGGCGGCCGCGGCGGGCTGCGGCAGCGCTACAACGTATCGAATTCCGGGGCCGGCGACGCAGATCCTGCGTAATTCGAGCCCGCATTCCGTGGCTTCTTCGGCGGCGTGCCCGGCGGGCCTTTTCCGATCAATGGTTTAAGCCATGCACGCCCCCCGTGGAATCTGCTGGACGCGATAGCGCCCGTCTTCTATTACTCGAACGTCAGCGCCGCGCTCCGGCAGCACGCCCGAAGCCGCAGCGGCCTGGTCCCAGTCCAGCCATCGCCCACGGGAATCGCCATGAAGCCGCTCACCACCGCACGTCTGGCCCACGCCATCCGTCTCGTCTGTCTGTGTACGCCGCTGATCGCCGCGCCGGCGATGGCGCAGACCGCAGCGCCCGCCGCGTCGACCACGCCCCCCTCGACCACCGATCTCGACGCGATCGTCGTCACCGCCGGCAAGCGCAACGAATCGGTGCGCGAGATCGCGGGTTCGGTCTCGGCCGTCACCGGCCAGCAGCTGGAGGATCTGGGCGCGCAGTCGCTGGCCGACTACATCCAGCGCACGCCTGGCGTGGTGTTCAACAGTTACCAGCCGGGCGTCTCGCACGTGGTCATGCGCGGCATCGCGACCAGCTCGGGCAACGTGCAGGGCCAGACGACGACCGGCTATTTCCTCAACGAAGTGCCGCTGACCGAGCCGGGCTTCAGCATCGTCATCCCCGACATCGACGCCTTCGACATCAACCGCGTCGAAGTACTGCGCGGGCCGCAGGGCACGCTGTTCGGCTCGGCCTCGATGGGCGGCGCGATCAACTACGTGGCCAACGTCGCCGACCCGACCGGCTTCGACGCCGCCGTGGAAGCCACCGCCAGCCAGACCCGCAACGCCGACATCGGCTTCGGCGGCAAGGCGATGGTCAACCTGCCGATCGCCGACGACATCCTCGCCGTGCGCGCCGTCGCGCAGTACCGCGACGATCCCGGCTATCTGGACAACATCGGCCTCGGCCGCGAAGGCAGCAACGACAGCCAGACCGCGGGTGGCCGCCTGTCGGTGACGCTGACGCCGTCGGAAGCGACCACGCTGAGCTGGCTGAGCCTGTGGCAGAACACCGATGCCGACGACAACAGCTACCGCATCGCCGGTCTCGGCGAGTTCGAACGCGACACCGCGATTCCCGAGTTCACCGATACGAAGGTCGCCGTGCACAGCCTGCGGCTCGATCAGGACCTCGGCTTCGCCACGCTGACCGCGTTGCTGTCGCAGCAGCACAAGCAGCAGGACTGGCAGTTCGATTTCACCCCGATCCGCGTGTTCTACAACGCCGATCTCGACCTCGATCTCGACACGCCGCTGTTCATCGCCTCCGGCGGCGAGAGCACCGGCCGCAGCCTCGAACTGCGTCTGGCCTCGCCGGGCGACCAGCGCCTGGAATGGCTGGTCGGCGGCATGGTGTTCCAGACCGACAAGGATCTCTACGAGACCATCGGCGCCGCGGGCGCTGCCGGTGCGTTCGATCGCTCGTCGCTGTTCGGCCCGGGCAGCGGCGCGATCATCGCGCCCGACGGCTCCACTTTCAACGCGTTCTACAGCCATCTCGACGGTTCCGAACTCGCGGTGTTCGGCGAAGGCACCTTCCACTTCAACGATCAATGGAAGGCCACGGTCGGCGGCCGCTTCTTCCGCACCAGCGTCGAAGCGCAAACCACGCAGGTCGGCTTCTCGACGTATCCCGGCGATCCCATCGTCACCCGCTCGCGCACCGACGAGGACGGCTTCAATCCCAAGGTCTCGCTGACCTGGACGCCGTCCGCGGATCTGATGCTCTACGCGCTGGTGTCGGAAGGCTTCCGCTTCGGCGAGCCGAACACGCCCGGGCTCAGTGCGTTCCCGATTCCCGCCGGCTCCGCCAGCGACAGCCTGATCAACTACGAGCTCGGCACGCGCACCAGCTGGGCCGACGGCCGCTGGCTGGTCGACGCGACGCTGTTCTACGTCGACTGGAGCGACATCCAACTGCGTCTGCAGACACCGGACTTCTTCAACTACGCCAGCAACGGCGGCAAGGCCTACAGCCGCGGCATCGAACTGGCGACCACGTGGCGCCCGGTCGACAGCTTCGACTGGACGCTGGCTGCGACCTGGCAGCAGGCGCGCCTCGACGAGGATCTCGACATCCTGTTCGCCGGCACCGCGCCCGCCGGTTCGCAGTTGCCGGGCTCGGCCGACTGGACCGTCAGCAACGTGCTGAGCTACCGCTTCGACACGCGCTTTTCGCCGACGCTGACGCTGGCCCACCAGTACATCGGCAGCGGCATCAGCGATCTCAATTCCGCTGTCCCGGGCGCGGTGCGCAACGAACAGGGCAACTACAACACCGTCGACCTGCGCTACCGCATGTCGTTCGGCAATACCGATCTGACCCTGTTCGGCAGCAATCTCGGCGACACCCGCGGCATCACCCGCAGTGTGTCCGAGGTCAACGGCATCGGCCAGGGCATCGTGCGGCCGCGCACCGTCGGCGTGACCGTGCACTGGCACTACTGACGATGCGCGATCCCCACGCCGGCCCGCGCCGGTTGTCCGACCACGACCGCCATTGCGGCCGGAGATCTGTTTTCCCATGACCGTGTTCGATTCCCCGGCCGGCCTCGCCGATGCGCTCGCGCTCGGCCGGCTGGACGCCCACGCCCAGGGTGCGCTGCGCGCCCGCGGCGAGCTGGGTGCGCTGGATCTCACCGACGCGGCGATTCTCCGCGCCCGCCATTTCGATCCCGTCCTCGGCGCGCTGAGCCACACCGCGTTCGATGCGGCGCGCCGGCACGCACGCGCACTCGATGCCGCCGGCGTCGATCCCGCCGCGCCGCTGGCCGGCGTGCCGTGGCTGCCGAAGGATTCGCTGCGCGTGCCCGGCATGCCGACGCGTGGCGGATCGCGCAGCCGCACCGGCACGCTGGCGACCGCGGATGAGGCCTCGCCTTTCGTCCGGCGCTTCGAGGCCGCCGGTCTCGTCGCGATCGGCAAGAGCGCGATGCCCGAGTTCGGCCTGATGGGGTCCACCGAGCCCCTGCTCGGCCCGGTCACTGCGAACCCGTGGTCGCTGACGCATTCGCCGGGTGGTTCCAGCGGCGGCGCCGGCGCAGCGCTCGCGGCCGGCATCGTGCCGCTGGCCCATGGTAGCGACGGTGCAGGTTCGATCCGGATTCCCGCATCGGCCTGTGGCGTCGTCGGCCTCAAGCCCGGACGCGGTGCCTGCGTGCCGGTGCGCGGGCGTCATGCGATCGAAGACCTGATCGTCGCCGACAGCCTGATGTCACGCAGCGTGCGCGATACCGCGTGGGCCTTCGCCGCCGCGCATCCGGAGTCGCCCGCCGTGGTGACCGGGCCGGACGCGCGCCGTCTGCGCGTCGGACTGGTCGTCGATGCATTGCCCGGGCTCGCGCCCGATCCCGAGGTCGCCGCCGCGCTCGATGCCACGGCGCGTCTGTGCGAATCGCTGGGCCACCACGTCGAGCCGGTCGCCTGGCCACTGCCGGGCGAGGCGGTGTGGGCCGCGCTGTACACCTTGTGGTCGCGGCTCGGTGCGGACGCGGTCGAACTCGCGGTCGCGCAAGGCGGCATCGCGTTCGCCGAACGTGCGCTGGAGCCGTGGACGCGCGGCCTCGCCCACTGGCACGACACGCACTGCGGAGTGCCCGAACTCGAACAGGCCTGGGCGACCGTCGCCGCCCTGCCTGCGGCGTTCGCCGACTTCCATGCGCACCACGACGTGCTGCTGTGCCCGACACTGCGCACGCCGCCACCGACGCTCGGCACGCTCGCGCCCGATCGCGACTTCGATGCGCTGATGCCGGCGATGTTCGAATGGATCTCCTACACACCGCTTCAGAATCTGGCTGGCACGCCGGCGATCTCGCTACCGCTCGCGCACAGCCGCGACGGCCTGCCGATCGGCCTGCAGTTCGCCGCCGACCGCGGACTCGAAACCATGCTGCTCGCACTCGCCTTCGAGCTGGAATCGGCCGCGCCGTGGTGCGACCGTTGGCCGCCGGTCTCGGTGGCCGCCACACAGGACACACACTGATGGGCCACGCCCGCGATTCCCGATACGCCCCGCGCCACGACGGCGACGTGCGGCGCCTGCTCGACGCGCAGCCGTTCGCATGGCTGGTCTCCGCCGGCGGCGACGATGCCGCGTTCACGCCGCTGCCGCTGCGCACCGAAGTCGATGCCGACGGCCGTCTGGTCGCGCTGCGCGGACACGTCGCGCGTCGCAATCCGCATGTCGCGCGGCTGCGTCGCGATCCCATCGCCTATGCGCTGGTGATCGGGCCGCATGCCTACGTGTCGCCGAGCTGGCTCGACGATCGCACCCAGGCACCGAGCTGGAACTACGCCGCCGCCGCGTTCACCCTGCACGTCGACTGCAGCGAGACCGAAGCCGACATCGCCGACGAACTCGATGCCCTGGTCACGTCGATGGAAGCCGGGCGACCGAACGCGTGGGCGCTGCCGGAAATGGGCGAACGCTACGCGCGCCTCGCGCAGGGCGTCACCGCATTGCGGGGCCGGATCCTCGATACGCGCGCGACGTTCAAGCTCGGCCAGGACGAGGCACCGCACGATTTCGCGCAGCTGATCGCGGGCCTGGTCAGCGGCGGCGAACACGATCTCGTCGCCTGGATGCGCGATTTCGACGCGGACCGCCCTGCATGAGCGCGAGTCTCGACGCATTGGATCCGGCGCTGCGCACGTTCGTGCAGACCGTCTGCAGCGAGGGCGCGCGACTCGCCGGTGGTCAACGACTCGACTGGCCACAGCAACGCGCGATCGCGGAGACCGTGCGCACGCCGTGGCGCGCGGGCGGACCGGAGATGGCAGCGACCACGATGCACCGGATCGCCCACGGCGCCGACGGTTTCGACGTGCGCGTGCACCGACCGCAGGGCGTGACCACACGCGCGCCGGCGCTGGTGTATCTGCACGGCGGCGGCTGGTGTCTCTTCAGTCTCGACACGCACGACCGGCTGATGCGCGAACTCGCCGAACGCGCCGGCGTGGTCGTGATCGGCGTGGACTACGCGCTGGCACCCGAGCATCCATATCCGGTCGCGCTGGAGCAGTGCCTCGCCGCGATCCGGGCATTGCGCGAGCAGCCCGACACGTTCGGGATCGACGCGACGCGCTTGGCGCTGGGCGGCGATTCGGCCGGCGCGAATCTCGCGCTCGCGACCGCCCTGCGCCTGCGCGATGTCGGTGCACTTTGCGGCATCGACACGCTGCTGCTGCTCTACGGCGCCTTCGACACCGCGCTCGACGCCGATTCGGTGCGCACCCTCGGCACCGCTGACGACATGCTCAGTGCCGACGAGATGGCGGCTTACTGGACTGCGTATCTCGGGCCCGACGCAGCCACATGTCGCGATGGCTACGCCGTACCCGCACACGCCGCGCTGCACGACCTGCCGCCGACGCTGCTGCTGTGGGGCGAGCGCGACGTGCTCGCGGCGCAGAGCGCGTCGATGACGGCGCGGCTGCGCGCGGCCGGCGTCGAGGTCGACGCGCATGCCTACCCGCGGACGCCGCACAGTTTCATCGAGGCGATGTCGATTTCGGACATCGCCCGCGATGCACTCGTCCGCGGCGCAGGCTGGCTGCGCACCCATCTCGCCGTGACGCAGGACGCTTCCGCATGATCCGCCACCTGCTGCTGTCCTGCGCCTTGTTGTCGCTGGCGCCGCTCGCGTCCGCGCAGGTGCCCGCAACGCGCGCGCATGTGCCGACGCCGCAGGACATCGCCGCGCTGCTTGCTGTCGACGATCCGCAGATCAGCCCCGATGGCCGCCGGATCGCCTACACCGTCGGCACGCCGCGCGCCGACGGCAAACCGCCGCGCACGCAGCTGTGGCGCGTCGCATTCGACGGCGACGCCGCGCCGCGTGCGATTCCCTTGCCTGCCGAGGCCAGCGACCGGCAGCCGCGCTGGTCGCGTGACGGCACGCAGCTGCTGTTCCTGTCGGACCGGCCGGTATCGGGCGGAACCCCGCTCGGTGCGAACCAGGTCTGGCGCGTCGCTGCCGACGGCACGCAGGCAACGCTGCTGACCCGTGCCGCGACCGATGTCGCCAGCTTCGATCTGTCCGCCGATGGCCGCCGCATCGCATGGCTGGCGACCGACGCGCCCTCGCACGCGGACGCCGCTCGCATCGCGGCCAAGGACGATGCGGTCGTCGTCGAACGGCCCACGCGGTTCTCGCGCGTCTGGGTGCAGGATCTCGCGACCGGTGCCGCGCGCGTGCTGACGCCGACCGGGATGCAGGTCCACGATCTCGCCTGGTCGCCCGATGGCCGCACGCTCGCGCTGCGCCGCTCGACCGGCACCACGCTCAACGACTTCTGGTACGACTCGGCGGTCGTACTGCTGGATGTCGACAGCGGCCGCATCGGCGACGTGCTGGAACCGCACGCGTCCGCGCATCCGCTGCAGTGGTCGCCCGACGGCACGCGTCTGCTGTACGGCCGGCTCGGCGCGCACGGCATGGTCGCGACGCCGATCGTCCACGACATCGCGCGCGACACGCAGGTGGCGCTCGGCGAGAGCTGGCCCGGCACGTTGTGGCTCGCCCGCTGGCAGACCGACACCACGCTGCTCGGCCAGGGCCAGCGCGCCATCCGCGGTGCGCTGCTGCGACTCGATGCGTCGAGCGGTGCGGCCACCGAACTCGCGCAGCCGCAGATTCCGTATCGCAGCTTCACCGCCTCGGCCGATGGCCGCATCGCCTACCTCGGCCTGCGCGACGACAGCCCGGGCAACGTCTGGACCTGGGATGGCACCCGGCTCGCGCAGCGCAGCGATCACCAGCCGCAGGTCGCGGACTGGGCGCTCGGCCGCGTGCGCGAACTCGAATGGGCGTCGTCGCGCGATGGCCGCGCGATCAGCGGCCTGCTGGTCACGCCTTCCGACTGGGACGGCCAGACGCCATTGCCGACGCTGGTGCAGATCCACGGCGGACCGGCGTGGGCGTGGTGGTCGGGCTGGCAGGGTTCGTGGCACGAGTGGGCGCAGCTGCTCGCCTCGCGCGGGTACGCCGTGCTGCTGCCGAATCCGCGCGGCTCCGAAGGCCACGGCACTGCGTTCGCCGAACTCGCCCGCGGCGACTGGGGCGACGGCCCGCTGCAGGACGTGCTCGACGGTGTCGACGTGCTGGAAGCCGAAGGCGTCGTCGACCCGAAGCGCCTCGCGATCGGCGGCTGGAGTTACGGCGGTTATCTGTCGGCGTGGGCGGTCGCGCGCAGTGAGCGGTTCCGCACGGCGATCGTCGGCGCCGGCGTGCTCGATCTCGCCAGCGCGGCGCTGACCAACGACGTGCCGGATTACCTGCCCGGCTATTTCGGCGATCCGCTGCGCGAACGCGACACCTACGACGCGCAGTCGCCGGTGCATCACGCCGCGGACGTGCGCGTGCCGGTGCTGCTGTTGCACGGCGAAGCCGATGCACGCGTGCCGCTGTCGCAGGCGCAGATGTTCCACCGCGCCTTGCGCTTCAATGGCACGCCGGTCGAACTGGTGACCTATCCGCGCGGGCCGCACTGGTTCCACGAGCAGGCGCACGAGATCGACCTGCAGCAACGCGTCGTCGACTGGCTCGATCGCAGCTTGCGTTGAGCGTGTCGCACGACGCGCCGACGCATTTCAGTTGAACGCGAGGCGGACGCCGAAGCCGACCAGGCACGCGCCGGCCACACGCCGCAGCCACGTCGCGATGCGCGGATCGCGTGCCACCCGCGCACGCAGCGCATGGCCGGCGAGGATCAGCAGCGAGCAGTACAGCAGTCCAAGCAGGCAGATCAGCGCCGACATCGTCGCGAACGTCGCGAGGCCGCGGTGCTGCGCCGGATCGATGAACAGCGGAAAGAACGCCATGTAGAACAGCACGGCCTTCGGATTGAGCAACGTGATCAGCAGGCCCTGCCGGAACCAGTGGCCGCTGCCCATCGAGACCATGCCCGCGCCGTCGCCGCGACTGCGCAGCAGCTGCACACCGATCCACACCAGGTACGCCGCGCCGAGCCATTGCACGCCGCGGAACAGCATCGGATTGGCGGCGAGCAATGCGGCCACGCCGCCGGCCGCCAGCCACAACAGGATCTGGTCGCCGAGCGCCAGGCCGAAGAACGCCGCATAGCCGCCGCGCACGCCGCCGCGCGCGGTCGCGGTCAGCAACGCGAATGTGCCGGGCCCCGGAATCGCGAGGAACACGAGCACCGCGACCACGAAGGTCGGCAGATCGGAAATGCCCATCCAGCCCATGTCGTCACCGCCGCGGATCGAGCGCGAATGATACGCAGGCGACACGCGCAATCGGCACCGCGCTGCGCCTTCCAATACTGGTTCACGGTGTCTGGTCGGCGCGGCTGGCACCGTGTGCAGTCGCGGGCATCGACGCAGGGCGGCCAGACGGCCGGGAGGCGATGGTCGCAATTCCCTGCTGCCGGAGATCCCCATGCATTCACGTCGCACCTTCCTGTCCGCCGCCGCGCTCGGCGCTGCCACCCTCGCCGCCGCGCCGCTGATCGCCAGCGCGCAGACCACGCCCGGTGATGTCCTGCCGACGCAGGGCCGTCGTGGCGCAAGTCCATTGCCGACCAATCCCGCAGGCGGCCGCAAGTACCGCCCGACCGCGCGCGTCGGCCTCGGCGGCGCGCCGCTCGGCAACAACTGGGCGGTGGTCACCGAAGACGACGCGCAGGCCACGCTGGAAGCCGCGTGGGATGGCGGCATGCGCCTGTTCGACACGTCGCCCTGGTACGGCCTGGGCCGCTCCGAGCGTCGCTTCGGCCATGTGCTGGGCCAGAAGCCGCGCGAGGAATACGTCATCTCCAGCAAGGTCGGCCGCCTGCTGACCGCGACGAAGGAGACGCCGAAGGTCAGCTGGAAGGAGCCGCCGCCCTTCGCCTACCGCTACGACTACAGCGCCGAGGGCACGCGCCGTTCGGTCGAAGACAGCCTGCAGCGTCTGGGCATCGATTCGCTCGACATCGTGCTCGTGCACGATCTGTCACCCGACAACGGCGACATGGGCGAGCGCTGGCTCGAATACTTCGAGCAGGCGCGCACCGGCGCGTTCCCGGAACTGACGAAGATGCGCGAGGAAGGCCTGATCAAGGCCTGGGGCATGGGCGTGAACACGCCGGACCCGGCGATGCGAGCGATCGAAGTCAGTGATCCGGACATCTTCCTGCTCGCCTGCCAGTACTCGCTGCTCGACCACACGCACGCGCTCGAACACACCTTCCCGAACCTCGCCACGCGCGGCATCTCGGTGATCGTCGGTTCGCCGCTGCTGGCCGGCTTCCTCGCCGGTCGCGATCGCTACCTCTACGGCTCGCAGCCGGTGCCGCCGGACGCACAGCAGAAGCGCGCGAAGGCCGAAGAGATCGTGCGCGCGCACGGCGTCGACCTGCGCACCGTCGCGCTGCAGTTCGCCAATGCACCGGAAGTGGTTTCGGCGATCGTGCCGGGCTCGCGCAATGCCGAACAAGTCGCCGCGAACATCGAATCGATGTCGGTCGCGATTCCGGCGGCGGTGTGGTCGGATCTGCGCGCCGCGAAGATCATCACCGCGAACGCGCCGGTGCCGAACGCGGCTTGAGACCGTTGAACGCGTCCGGCGCTACGGCGCCGGACGTGCCGCGACGCGCGCACGCACCGCGTCGATCAGTGCCGGCAAGGTCTCGTATCTCGGCACCCCGTAGCGCTCGGCGGTGATGTCGAGATTGCCTTTGCGGAAGTAGCCTGCCGGCGCGGCGAGCAGCAGCTTGCCGGAGCGGGCATACAGGCCGAATTCGAGCAGCGTGATCGGGCTCTGCGTGCCGGGTGCGAAATACATCAGCACGAGATCGGCGCGCTCCAGCGCGTCGAGTTCCCATTCCACCTGACGGCGGAACTCGGGTTCGTCAGCCTCCGGTCGCCAGTCGGGATTCCAGTCGGCACGGCGCGGATTGAGCAGCACCACGTCGAGATCGGCCAGTGCGTTCTGCACGTCCTGTTGCCAGTCACCGGCGCGGCCCATTTCGATACTGCCGGCGAGGAACACCTTCGGACGCGCATCGTCCGCGATCGCATCGGGCGAGGTGATCGTCGTGGCGGCGGACGCCGACAGCGGCGCGAGGGCGCACAGACACAGCGCAACGAACAGGCTTCGGGACATCACGGGCACGCGCAGTCAGGGACGCGCCATGATCGCAGACGCCCGCCGTCGTGTCCGTGTCACCGATTGCTCAACGTGGCGGCCGCGCGGTCAGCACATCGAAGGCTTCGTCGATCTGCTCGGGCGGAAAGCCGCAGTGGCCTTCGCCCGCCGGCGGCAGCACCGTCACCTTGTCGGCGTGCCCCGCCGTGGCTGCGAGTGCGGGATAGACGCTCTGCCAACGTGGCGGAATCGTCGGATCGTTGTGGTTGTAGCGCAGCACCACCGGCTTGCCGATGGCGCCGCGCAGCTCGGTGGTGTCGTCCAGATAGGCCATCGCCTGCGGGCTGGCGGTGTAGCGACGCACACCGGCATTGAACGCGGCATCGTCGCCGAATCCGCTGTACACCGTGTCGCGATTGCCGACCGGCAGACCGCCCGCACGCGCGATCATTTCGCGTTGCACCAGCACGTGCAGGCTGAGCGTGCCGGCGAGCGCATCGGGCGCGACTTCCAGCGCGCGTGCGAGCGTGGCGGCGGCATCGGGATTGGCTGCGAGCGCAGTGCCGATCGCCGTCATCAACGCGACCTGGTCGGCGCGCGGATCATCGAGTGGGGGTGCCGCCGGATCGGACAGACTGCCACCCGGCAGGCCGGCATCGGGAAACAGGACGTCGAACGCGACCAGCGAACGCAGCGTCTCGGCGAATACCTGCGTCGCGGGCACGTTGACGCCACACAGCGACAGCGCGCCGTCGTAGGCCGCGCCGTGCTGCTCCAGGCTGGCGAGGGCGACCATTCCACCCATCGACATGCCGACCAGCCAGCTGCGCTTCGGATCGTGGCGCGCGGCGACATGGGCGCGCAGGCGCTCGCTGTCGGCGATCGCATCGGCAACCGCCCAGCCCTGCGAGGCGTACGCGCTCTCGGCGACCGCATAGCCGCGGGCGAGAAAGATCGCCGTCGCCGGATCGGCCGGCCAGGGCGTTTCGCGCGGTACGCCGCGCGACTCGTAGCCGTGCAGCAGCACGACGAGTTCGCCGTTCCAGTCGGCCGGAATCTCGAAGCGCCAGGGCGCGCCGGCGAGCGTGCCGGTCTCGACGACCGGTGCCGCGCGGGTGATCGGCGGCGGCGATTGTGCGGGCGTGCCCGCGCAGCCGGCGAACAGGGCGACGGCGACCGCGAGTGCGGCGCCGCGCAGCAGGTGATGTCGCATCGTCGGAACCTCCCCGGGCCTGCGGCGGAGCATCGCACGACGCCGGTGCGCGGTCAGCCGGTGGCCGTCGGCGCCTCGCGCACTTCTTCCATCAGCCCGACGAGGTTGCCGTCCGGATCGCGCAGGAAGCCGATCCACAGGTCGTGATCGGGAATCCGCGCGGCGAGCGCGGGTGCGCGTTCCGACACCGCGCCCTTCGCGACGCAACCCTCGAAGACGCGCACGATGTCGTGCACGTGGAAGTACAGCACCGAATTGCAACCCGGCGCGCCCGCACCCTGCGGCGTGCTGAGCATCAGGCGTACGCCGCCCGCATCGAGGAACGCGAGCCCGGGCCCGGCGCGGAACAGGAAGTCGAGCGCCAGCACGTCGCGGTAGAAGCCGAGCGCGGTGTCGACGTCGGACACGGTCACGGCCACCTGGCGCAGCGCGATCGCAGGCACGGCGTTCATCGCACGCCCTCCGGCAACGGCGCGAAGCGCGGCACGTCGGTGCCGTCCACATCGACGGTTTCGACGAACATCGCATGCGGCCGTACCCACAACGCGCCTTCGCCGTACAGCGGGCGGTAGACGACCACCGGTTCCAGCGTCTCGCTGTGCCGCGCCACGCCGATGACGTCGTAATCGCGGCCCTTGTAATGGCGGTAGCGGCCCGGCACGAGCGCGGGCAATGCGGGCAGATCGGACATCGGCGTCTCCGGTGAAAGGTCGAGGATCAGCGGCGCGCGCGTGTCGACGCGAACAGGCCGGACACGTAGACGAGCAGCCCGATCACCACCACCGCGCCGCCGACGATCCGGCCGAGATCGCGCGCGCCGGCGTCGGTGGCGAACAGATGGATCGCGACGAGTACGCCCGCGCCGATCAGCAGCAGGCAGCGGCCGAGCATCACCATCGGCCGGGTGAACCGCCGCTTCGCCTCGTCGATCGGCCGGTTGCGCTGCATCGTCGTCGCCTCGTGTTCGATACCGGATGCGAGTTTCGCACGCAGGCGCAGCCGCTGAGACGCCGACCGCTAGAATCACCGGATGAATGCCACGCTCGTCCTGCTCGCCCTGATCCTGCTGCTGGTCGCCATCGCGACCGGCCTCCTCGTCGTTCTCGTGTTGCGCCGGCCCGGCCAGGGCAGCGACACGCTGGAGCGCGTGTTGCGCGAGGAACAGCGTGACGGCCGCGGCGAACTGCGCCAGCAGCTCGATGCCTCCGCGGCCTCGCAGGCGCAGCGCATCGACGCGTTCGGTGCGCAGCTGCAGGCCGTCGCCGCGCGCACCGACCAGCGTCTGGACGAGTTCACCCTGCGCACCGACGCACGGCTCGATGCGTTCACCCGCACCACCGACGAGCGCCTCGGCGTGCTGCGCGCCGCGCTGACCGAGGACGCGCGCAAGACGCGCACCGAAGGCGCCGAGCAGCAGCAGCGGTTTGCCGATGCGCTCGGCGCGCGCCTCAACGAGCTGACCCAGCGCAACGAACAGCGCATCGGCGAGATGCGCACGACGCTCGAGCAGCAGCTGCAGCGTCTGCAGGCCGACAACGCCAGCAAGCTCGACCAGATGCGCGCGACCGTCGACGAGAAACTTCAGACTACGCTCAATACGCGCCTCGATGCCTCGTTCAAAATCGTGTCCGAGCGACTGGAACAGGTGCAGCGCGGCCTCGGCGAAATGCAGCAGCTGGCGACCGGCGTCGGCGATCTCAAGCGCGTGCTGACCAACGTCAAGGACCGTGGCGGCTGGGGCGAAGTGCAGCTGGAGAACATCCTCGAGCAGACGCTGACGATGGAGCAGTACGCGCGCGGCGTGCGGGTGAAACCCGACAGCGCGGAAGCCGTGGATTTCGCGATCCGCCTGCCCGGCCGCGGCGACGACACGGTGGTGTGGTTGCCGGTCGATGCCAAGTTTCCGCGCGAGGATTACGAGCGCCTGATCGACGCCCAGGAGAAGGGCGATCTCGACGCGCTCAAGAGTTCCGCCGCGCAGCTCGAACGCGCGATCCGCGTGCAGGCCAAGTCGATCAGCGACAAGTACGTGTGCCCGCCGCATACGACGGATTTCGCGGTGATGTTCCTGCCGACCGAAGGCCTGTATGCCGAAGTGATCCGCCGCGCCGGACTCGTCGATCTGCTGCAACGCGAACATCGCGTCGTGCTCGCCGGCCCGACCACGTTCACCGCCCTGCTCAACAGTCTGCAGATGGGCTTCCGCACGCTGGCGATCGAGAAGCGTTCCAGCGAGGTCTGGCAGGTGCTGGGCGCGGTGAAGAGCGAGTTCGGCAAGTTCGCCGGCATTCTCGAAAAGGCCGAGAAGCAGATCACCACCGTCGGCAAGAGTCTCGGCGAGGCCAGCCGCAAGACGCGGACGATCGAGCGTCGCCTGCGCGGCGTGGAGTCGCTGCCGGGGCCGGATGCGCAGGCGCTGCTGGGCGAGGCGCTGGACGACGTGGCGGGCGACGAGGACGACGAGGGGTCGCAGGCGCCGTAAGCGCCCTGGCGCTAATTACGGCTTGATCGAGCTGGACGCGTGATGGGTTTCGCCGCGCTCGACCCATCCTACGGTTGTGGCGGGCGGTGAATCCGCGGAAACGCGTGGGCCGCTAACATCAGGCGTCTTCTCTCATCGAGCCCACCGCCATGACCGCACCGCTGACCGACATCCCGCTCAAGACCATCGACGGCGACACGACGACGCTCGGCGCGCATGCCGGCAAGGTGCTGCTGGTGGTCAACGTCGCGTCCAAGTGCGGCCTGACGCCGCAGTACGAAGGGCTCGAAGCGCTGTACCGCGAGAAGCGCGATGCAGGTCTGGAAGTGCTGGGCTTTCCGGCCAACGATTTCGCCGGCCAGGAGCCGGGCAGCGACGCCGAGATCCAGCAGTTCTGCAGCCTGAGCTACGACGTCAGCTTTCCGCTGTTCTCGAAGATCGCGGTGACCGGCGATGCGATGCATCCGCTCTACGCCGCGCTGACGACCGCGCAGCCCGAGGCGACCGGCGAAGGCCCGATGCGCGAGAAGCTGCGCGCCTTCGGCCCGCCGAATCCGGCGCCGGGCGTGCTGTGGAATTTCGAGAAGTTCCTGATCGACCGGCACGGGCATGTGGTCGGCCGGTTCGCACCGGACGTGAAAGCAGACGACCCTCGCCTGCGTGCGGCGGTGGAGGCGGCATTGGCGGGCGAGTGATTGTTGCGGGTGTGGGTTCTGCGGTGACGGGTTCGGGTCGACGCCGCGTCCTGCTTTGAATTTCCTACGGGAAGCGCCCTCACCCCAACCCCTCTCCCAAGGGGAGAGGGGCTCGTGTCATGCACGACCGCGCGCTTCTGAGCCCCTCTCCCTTTGGGAGAGGGGTTGGGGTGAGGGCCGCTTTTCGCAGGCGCGCTCTTCGCAGCGACGCTCTCGAAGCGCCACGTCGCGCGCGCTCGGTTCCAACGGAATGCCCAGACGCGAGATGCACCCGCGCGTCGCCGGATTTGCCGACAACGGGTGCTTCGCGCCCACCCAACCCTCCCCCGTAATCGAGGGAGGGCTACAACAGAAAGCCCCGCTTCCGCGGGGCTTTTTTCGATCACTTCAACGACCCACCCGATCCATCAAGGCGTCGGCGACAGCGGCACCATCGGCATCACGTCGACCGGCACGGTCGGCATCGCGTCGTCGTCGTAGAGGTAATCCGGCAGGCCGGCTTCGTCGTCGTCGCGGTTGGCGCGGCGCACGGATTCGATCTGGTAGGCGCGGCGCTGCATCCAGGCGTCGCGGATCAGCGCGTACTCGTCGGTCGCGCCTTCGCGCATGCTGTCGACGGCGAACAGGCGCGTACGCAGGTCGACCAGCTGCAGGCCCTGCAGGCCGTAGCGCCACGGATCGTCGCCGACCTGGCGCAGCGGCGACAGCGGCGCATCGCCGACCAGACCGAACCCGTCGCGCAGCGTGCGCGGGCCGAACAGCGGCAGTTCGAGGTAACGCGAACTGCGCCAGCCCCAGACGCCCATCGTCTGGCCGAAGTCGGCGCTCTGGTTCGGAATCTCCGCATCCGTCGCCGGATCGAAGATGCCGCCGATGCCCAGCGTGCTGTTGACCAGGAAGCGGCCCAGCGACTGTCCCGCCGCCTTCGGTCGACCCTGCAACAGCGCATTGAGCGCGCTGACCGGCTGGCCGAGGTTGCTGAAGAAGTTGGTCACGCCCAGACGCACCGGACGCGGCACGACCTTGGCGTAGACCTTGGCCAGCGGCTTGGCGAAACCGCGGTCGATCGCGCTGTTGAACGCGAACACCTTGCGGTTGAGCGGCTCCCACGGATCGTAGCTGCGCGGCATCTGCGCGGCTTCGGGGAGGGTGGGATCGTAGATCGGGTCGTAGACCGGCTCGCCGTAGAGCGCGGCGTAGTCGAGTTCGGCATCGGTGGGCGTGCCGTTCGCAGGTGCGGCATCGCCGGCCACGCGCGCGGCATCGTCGAAGGCTTCGATGACCACGCCGCTATCGGGCGCGGCCGGCACGTCGGCGGCAGCGGCATCGGCGGCGGTGGGCACGTCGGCGATCGCCGGTGCGGGCGCACTGACGGTCTCGGCCACCGACGCGGGCGCCGGGTCCCGGGGCGCGCCGTTGCCGGCACAGGCGGCGAGCGCTGCCGACGCGATCAGCGGCAGCAGGAAACGGAAGCGGACAAGGCTCGACATCGTCGGATTCCCGAGGGGGGCCGGGGTGGGCAGAAAGGTCACGCGGACACGTAGGCCAGCGTCGGCGTCAAACGGTATGCACGGCAGAGTTCGGCCAGGCCGGGCGGGGTGCCGTCGACGCGCAGGGCGCCATCGCCGGCGAGCTCGGCCAGCAGGGCGAGCCCGGCGCTGTCGAGCGTGGTGACGGCGGTCAGGTCCAGCCGCGCGGCACCCGCGCGACCGGCCTGCGCCTGCGACCACAGCGCCGGCACCGAAGCGGCCACGACGTCGCCGGCGAACGCCAGCGCATCGCCATCGCGTCGAACCGAAGCTGCGGCCGTGCCCATCACTCGGCGGTCGCCTGGATCTGGCCGCTGCGCAGATCGCGCGCGACTTCCTGGATCGACTTGCGCTGCAGCGGGGTGTCGAACTGCTCGCGGAAGGTGCGCACGAACGACACGCCTTCGACCATCACGTCGAACACCTTCCAGGTGCCGCCGCTCTGGCGCATCAGGTAGTCGACCGGAATCGGCTCGCCGCCGCTGCGCAGCAGTTCGCTCGACACGCGCACGCCCAGGCCACGCGGCAGCGGGGCTTCGGACTTGATGCGCACGCGCAGCTGGGTGTTGAAGTCCAGCAGCGAGGAGCCGTACTTGCGCATCAGGTTCTCGGCCAGCGCATCGCCGAACGCCTTGACGTCCGCATCCGACGCACCGCGGCCGTGGCGACCCAGCACCTGCCGCGCCGCGTAGTCGCGGTCGAACATGGTGTTGAATTCGCTGTTGATGAAGGTCTGCAGCGCACCGCGGTCGCGGGTGAACTCGGCGCGGCGCGATTCCAGCGTCTTGAGCACGCGCTCGGTGTTGGCCAGCACCAGCTGGCTCGGCGAGCCGGCCTGCGCGGTGCTGGCGGCAGGTGCGGCGGCCGGACGGGCCTGCGCGAACGCGGCGGCGGGCAGCACCAGCGCGGCGGCGAGGGCGATCGGCAGGGCGCGACGGATCAGGGGCATACGGATCATGGAAGAACTCCTTCGTCACTGGGGGACGCGTCGGGCGACGCGGTGCCGGCTCCGGGCGCGGCTGGCGTGGCGGCGTCGGCACCTTCGCCGCCGCCACCGAACATGTACTTGCCGACCATCTGCATCAGATCCACCGCCGGCGACGTGAAGGCGATCTCCTCGCCCGGCTGCAGCACTTCGAGATCGCCACCGACCGACAGGCCGATGTAGCTCTCGCCGAGCAGGCCGCCGGTGAGGATCGCCGCCGAGGTGTCGGCCGGGATCTCGTTGAAACGGTCTTCGATCTTCATCGACACGATCGAGTCGAAACGCACCGGATCGAGGTCGATGCCGGTCACGCGCCCGATAGTCACGCCGCCCACCTTGACCGGCGCGTTGGGACGCAGCTGGCCGAGATTGCTGAAGCGGGCAGTGAGGTCGTAGGTGCCGCCGCGGCTGAAACCGAACTGGCCGTTGGTCGAGGCGATCGCCAGCACCAGCAGCGACGCGAGCGCGAGCAGCAGGAATGCGCCGACGGCGAGTTCGAGACGGGGACCACGGGCGCTTGTCATGGGTGTCACCTTTGCAGCGGACCGCCGGGTGCGGCGGTGAAAGAAGGAATCCGGTTCAGGTCGCCGACATCAGCGGAACAGGAAGGCGGACATCACGAAATTGAACATCAGCACCAGCAGCGAGGCATTGACCACCGCGCGCGTCGTCGCGACCGAGGTGCCCTCGATCGTCGGCTCGGCGTGGAACCCGACGTACGAGGCGACCAGCGCGGCGGTGCCGCCGAACACGGCCGACTTCAGGAATGCGGTCAAGAAGTCCTGGCGGAAATCGACCGCGTCCTGCATCGACTGCCAGAACATGCCGTTGTCGATGCCCAGCACCTGCACCGCCTGGAACCAGCTCGCCGACAGCGCCAGGCTGCAGAAGAACGCGGTCAGCAGCGGCACGCAGATCACTGCGGCCCAGAAGCGCGGCGCGACGACCTTGGCCACCGGATCGATCGCCATCAGGCCCAGCGCGGTGATCTGGTCGGTGGCGCGCATCAGGCCCAGTTCGGCGGAGATCGAACTGCCGGCGCGGCCGACGAACAGCAGCGCGGTCAGCACCGGCGCCAGTTCGCGGTACAGGCCCAGACCGATCAGCACGCTGACCTGGTTGCTGGCGCCGTAGGTTTCCAGCGCGCGGTAGCCGAGCAGCGTCAACGACAGGCCGACGAAGGCGCCGCCGACCGCGATGATCGGCAGGCTGCGGCCGCCGATCTTGTAGATCTCCCGAACCAGCTCGGAGAAGAAATCGGCGGTCGGCTTCGACGCGCGCAGCACCGAGAGCGAGAACAGCCCGGCGCGGCCGAGCGAGCGGATCGCGGCGCTCATCGAGCAGCCTCCGTGCGGGCAAGATCGCCGCGGTCGAATGCGATGGGCCCGTCCGGCTCGCCGCGCAGGAACTGGCGCACCAGCGCGTCGTCGCTGGCCTCGAGTTCGGCCGGCGTGCCCTGGAACACGATGCGGCCGTTGGCGATCACGATCGCGTGGTCGGCGACGGGCAGCGTCTCGTGCACGTGGTGGGTGACGATGATGCTGGTCAGCCCGAGCGAGGCGTTGAGGCGGCCGATCAGACTCATGATCACGCCCGAGGCGATCGGGTCCAGCCCGGTCAGCGGCTCGTCGTAGATCATCAGCGGTGGATCCAGCGCCAGCGCGCGCGCCAAGGCGACGCGGCGGGCCATGCCGCCCGACAGCTCGCGCGGATACAGATCGCCTGCGTTGCGCAGGCCCACGGCCTGCAGCTTCATCGCGACCAGACGCGCGATCACCGGCTTGGGCAACTTCGTGTGCAGACGCAGCGGCAGCGCAATGTTCTCGCCCGCGGTCAGATCGGTCAGCAGGCCGTTGCCCTGCAGCAGCACGCCGATGCCCTTGCGCAGTTCCAGCAGCTCGCGCATGCGGGTCGGAACGGGCTCGCCGAAGACTTCGACACTGCCGGCCGCCGGCACCAGCTCGCCGGTCAACGCCGACAGCAGCGTCGACTTGCCACTGCCCGACGGACCCAGCACCGCGGTCACGCTGCCACGCGGAACCGACAGATCGATGCCCGACAGCACGCTGCGACCGCCACGGTCGAGGCGGACATCGCGCAGCAGCACGGCAGGGGCGTTGGTGTCGGGCATTCGGCTCGTGGGCGTGGTGTCGGGGGACGAATCGCGCAGAGAACGCGCGAAACCCGCAGAGGATGGCGTGAACAAACTGAATCTTAACCCAGTCGGTGTACTGACGAGTACAGAAATTGTCCCGGGAGCGGGGCGATGTGTCCCGGGGATCGAACCCGCCCGTCTGCCTGAAGCCCCGCCATCCGTGTGGCGCCGTCTAGGGCGCACCCCAGCTGTGGCCCCGCCCGGCCGGGCGTAGATATGGCGCGCTGCCGCCGCGACGTCCGCGGGGAGGATCCTGTTGCCATGAACATGCCGGTCGAACCCACCCGCGATTACACCCCGCCTCCGCCGCCACCGCCGACCCTGGATGTGCTGCGCCAGGCCGATCCCACGACGACCGGCCCGGCGATCGACGCGATGACGCCCGAGCAGCAGGCCACGCTGACCGACGATGTCGCGAACCTCGGCGTCGGCGAACGCACCGATCTGTTGAACGGACTGGCCGCGCAGCTCGATGCCGGCCAGCTGCAACGCCTCGAACCGGTGTTCGGCGCCGATGCCGTGCTGTCCGCGGTACAGACCCGCAGCCCGGCCGCCGTGCGCGAGACCTACGAGCAGCAGGCCGGCGCCGGCCCTGCCGTCACGACTGCCGAGCCGTCGGGCCGCACCCCGGACCAGCAGCGCGCCGACGCCGCCACCGATTACGCGCAGCGCGTCGAAGGCCAGGCGATCATGTCCCAGCACGCGCTGGGCGATCTGATGGCCGCCAATGCCGGCGACCCGGCCTATCTCGCCGAACTGGTGCGTCTGGCGAACGATGACGGCGTGCTCGAACAGGTGGTCAGCCCGATGTACGGCGGCCTGTACGAGCGCGACGACAGCGGCTATGTGGTGACCAACGCCAATGCCTCCTTCGATGCTGACGCGCGCCGCGAGGCGTTCGCGCTGGCGATCGGCGCGGCGGTCGACCGCGGCGTACTGTCGGAAACCGACGTGCGCGCTCTCGGCAACCAGCAGACCGGCTGGGCCGACGTGGCCGGCCGGGCCGGCATCGGCCAGGTCGGCGCCACGGATGCGACCCGCGCCACGGCCACCGATCTGGGCAGTGTGCTCGAGACCTACACCGACGCGGCCGACGACGTCGCCAAGCTGGACGAGCAGCTCGGCGGACTGCTGGCCCAGGCCGGCCCGATGACGCCCGAGCAGCAGGCAGCCTTCGTCACCGCCTTCCGCACCGATCCCGAGAACGTCGGCACCTATACGCGGCTGACCGAGGCCACCGCCGCACTCGCCGACCACGTCACCCAGAACACCGACGCCGTGCTCGACGCGGCCGTGCGCGACCCCGCCGTCGCCCAGCAGGTCGTCGACGCGATGACCGGGCTGGCGCAGGACGGTCGCGGCGAGGAAGTCATCGCCCTGCTGACCGAGATCAACGCCGGCGGCCCGACGTCGGCGCTGGCGGAAGCCTTCGCCGGATTCGACGAACTGTCGGGCCCGGTGCTCGAGGACGCGGCGTCGTCGGCGATGGCGCAGCTGCTCGAACGCAACAACGGCGACGTGTCGGCGGCCTCGGCGCAGTTCCAGACCGCGCTGCAGAGTCTCGTGCAGGCGTGGCCGGCAAAGGCCGGCGTCGACGATTTCCGCATCGGCTCGCAACTGCTCAACGCCGCCGCAGGTGGCGACGTCAGTGCGATGCAGGGCTATCTCAACCAGTACCAGACCGTCTCGCCGATCATGCGCGCCGTCGCCGGTGCAGGCGTGGTGCTGGGCGCCGTGGGTGCGGTCAATGCCGGCACCAACGAGGACTACGTCAACATGGTCGCCGGCTTCGCCCAGTCGGGCGAGAACGCGGCCCGTCTGGTCGCCGGCACCATGGGCGGCATGGCCGCGGTCGGCGAGGCCGCGCAGGCCGCCGGACGCTTCGCCGGCGCAGCCGGATTCGCCGCCAAGCTCGCGCCGGGCCTGGGCCTGATCGCGAACTCGGCGTCACTGGCCAACAGCTTCAACCATGCCGCGGACGGCAATCCCGGCTACGCGATCGCGATGGTCGGCGACGTGCTCGGCGTGATGGGCAGCGCGCTGGAATTCACCCCAGCCGCGCCCGCAGGTTTCATCCTTTCGGGGATCGGCGCGGTGATTTCGGCGGCAGGTTCGTTCGCCGGCGAAATCATCAACGGCCACGAGCGTCGCGAGACGCTGGAGAAATATCTGACCGCCGCGGGCGTGGATCCGCAGATCGTCGACGAGATGATCAGCGCCTCGTCGCAGCTGTTCGAAATGTCCGAAACCCTCGATCTCACGCCCGAGCAGGTGCAATCCCTGCTGATGGCCTATCCCGACATCGGCGGCGCGCCGGGCCTGGCCGGCACGTTCACCGACGTGGCCGCGGCCGCCGGCATCAGTGGCAGCGACGTGCAGGACTTCGCCGCCGCGCTCGCCGCCGACAATCCCAACTTCGCCTGGGACCTGATCGGCATTGCGTCCTACGTACCGAGCAACCCGGGCGAAGCGGCAACGTTCTATCGCAATTACCTGGAAGGCAGCTATCCGGAGGCGACCACGCTGGCGCAATCGCTGTCGCCGGATCTGTTCGGCGATGCCGCGCAGCAGCGTGACCAGGCGCTGGCCGACTACAACCGCAGCGGCAGTTCGACGATGTGGGAAATGGAGATCGGCAATCTGCTGAAGAACAACGACGACCCGGCCTATCGCGCCGAGGTGCTGCGTCTGCTCGCCGAGGGCGGCGACCAGCGGCTGGAGATGTTCGCGCAGATGACCAGCGGTTATGGCGACACGTGGTCGGGCGCGGTGCGCGATTCGGTGGCCGATGCGGTCGAAGCCGGCACGCTGAGCCAGTCGCAGGCCGACATGGTGCTGGGCTACTTCTGATCGGCGCGCGTCCGGGGGCGTGAGCGCGGGCGACGTCCGATGACGTCGGCCCGCACGCGGTCTCACGCTGCGAGAGCCCGCTCCGGCATCATGGCCCGATGCCTGATGCCGCACCCGACTTCCGCCTCTACCACTCCAATGCGTTGGAGGTGTTGGCGGGCCTGATGGCGCACGCGCTGCGCACGCCGGCGCCCGGGCAGTCCTTGCTGGCGCCTGACGTCGTGCTGATTCCGCAGGTCGCGATGCGGCGCTGGCTGCAGGCCACGCTCGCTGCCGAGCACGGCGTCGCCGCGAATCTCGAGTTCGTGACGCCCGGCGAATTCGTCGGCAGGGCGCTGTCGGCCAATCTCGGTCCACCGACCGACGAACCCGACGCCGCCGCGTTGCGCTGGCATCTGTATGCCGCGCTCACCGATCCGGCGTTTCTCGCCCAACCCGCGCTCGCCGCCTTGCGTGCGCATGTCGACAGCGTCGACCCGCTGCGGCCATGGGCGCTGGCCGGCGAACTCGCCTCGGTGTTCGAGAAGTACCAGGCTTGGCGCCGCGATTGGCTGCTGCGCTGGGAAGCGGGCGCGGACGCCGAAGATCCGCAGGCGATCCTGTGGCGACGCATCGCGCGCGGTCGCCAGCACCGCGCGCGGCGCATCCAGCAGTATCTCGACTGTTTCGAAAGCGCCGACGCGCCGTTGCCCGGCGGCCTGCCACCGCGGCTGTTCGCGTTCGCCACGCTCAACGTCTCGCCCGACGTGCTGCGGGTGTTGGCTACGCAGGCGCGCGTCGGCACGCTGCATTTCTACGTGCCTTCGCCCAGCCGCGATTACTGGGGCGATCTGCAGCGCGTGCGCGCCGGCGGCGCCGAGGCTGCGCGTACCGAGAATCCGTTGCTGCAGGCCTGGGGCCACGCCGGTCGCGATTTCATGGCGGTGCTCGGCAGTTACGAAGTCGTGCATCCCGATGTCGAACTGCGCAGCGATGCCGATCCCGCCGGGGGCGGCGGCGCGCTGCACGGCAGCCTGCTGCGGCGTCTGCAGTCGGATCTGTTCCAGCGCCTGCCGTCACCGCCGCTGACGCCGACCGCCGACGATCCGCGCACGCGTCTGCCCGCGTTGCGCCGCGACGATCCCAGCCTGCAGGTGCACGCCTGCCACACGCGCCTGCGCGAACTGCAGGTGCTGCACGACCAGCTGCGCGCCCTGTTCGAGGATCCGCGCTTCGATCCGCCGCTGCAGCCGCGCGACGTCGCGGTGCTGGCACCGGACATCGATCCCTACATCCCGTATCTCGATGCGGTGTTCGGCGGTCGCGGGCGCGAGGGGCAGGCCGCGCACGAGCACATTCCCTACGCGCTGGCCGATGCCAGCCCGCTCGCCGGCGAGCCGTTGGCCGACGTGTTCCTGCGTCTGCTCGCACTGCCGGTCGCGCGTTTCGGTCTGGAGGAAACGCTGGACCTGCTGGCCAGCCCGCCGCTGGCCGAATCCGCCGGGCTCGATGCCGGTGCGTTCGCACGGCTGCACGCCTGGCTCTTCGCGGCGGGTGCGCGCTGGGGCATCGACGCTGCGCATCGTGCGCGTCTCGATGCGCCGGCCGACGATGCCTACACCTGGGCGTTCGCGCTCGATCGTCTGCTGCTCGGCCATGCCAGCGGCAGCGATGCGCCGATCGCGACCGCATCCGGCCATCTGATCGCGCCGCTGCCGGAACTCGAAGGCAGCGCGCTCGACGCGCTCGACACGCTGATCCGTCTGCTGCGCGTGCTCGCACGTCATGCGCAGGACCTCGGCGATGCGATGCCGCCCGAAGCCTGGCGCGATCGCCTGCTGCGTCTGCTCGACGCGCTGTTGCCGAAACCGCCGTCGACGCCCGCCACCCAGCGCGCGCTCGATCGCCTGCGCAGCCTGATCGACGCGTTCGCCGCCGACGCCACGCGCGCCGGCTTCGATGCGCCGGTGCCGTCGGAGGCGGTTCGCGCGCATTTCGCCGCCGTGCTCGGCGAGGCCGACACGCGCGCGCCGCTGCTGACCGGCGGCGTGAGCATCGGTCGCATGGTGCCGATGCGTCTGCTGCCGTTCCGCGCGATCTGCCTGCTCGGCATGGACGATGGCGACTTTCCGCGTCGCGATGCCGCGGCGGGTCTGAATCGCCTGACCGCCGAACTCGGCACCGATCGCCGCCAGGTCGGCGACCGCAGCACGCGCGACGACGACCGCTTCCTGTTCCTGCAGCTGTTCGCCGCTGCGCAGGACGTGTTCTACGTCAGCTACCAGGGCGCCGACCCGCGCGACGGCAGCGTGCGCGAGCCATCGGTGTTGGTGACCGAACTGCTGGCCGCCGCCGATGCGCAACACGCGCCGGATGCACGTGCGGCCGCCGGTCTCGTCGTGCATCACCCGCTGCAGCCGTTCGCGCCCGCGGCATTCGGCGCCGGCGACGAGCCGCGTCGCTTCTCGTACCGCCAGCAGTGGTGGCAGGCCGCCTCGCAGCCCGTGCAGCGGCGCATCGCATTGCCGGCATGGTTCGACGGCACCGTGCTGCCGCCGATCGAGGACGACGACGCGTCGCTGTCGCTCGATGCGCTGCGCCGGTTCCTGCAGGCCCCGGCCGAGACCTTCCTGCGCCAGCGGCTCGGCATGCGGCTGGCCGACGTCGACACGCTCGAAGGCGATGTCGAGCCGTTGCTCGCGCCCGGCCGCGGTCTCGCCAAACAACAGCTGCAGCGTGCGGTGTTCGAGGCGCGTCTGCGCGGCGACAACGATGCGACCACGCAAGCGCTGCTGCGCGCGCGCGGATTGCTGCCGTCCGGACCGCTGGGGCGTCGCACGCTCGATGCGGTACGCCGCGAGGTCGACGGCTACGCCGAGGCGTTCCGCGACTGGCGTGGCGATGCGGTCCCCGATTCACCACGCATCGAGGTCGACATCGATGGTGTCCCCGTGCACGGGCGACTCGCCGACGTGTATCCGCATGGCATCGCGCGCATCCGATTCGACGCGCCGAACGGCAATTCCTCGATCCGCGATGGCCTCGACTGGCTGCTCGCCAGCGCAGCCGGACTCGACACACCGCTGGTGCAGTTCCACGATGGCGGCGATGCGGGTGCCGGTCCGCACACGCGCGCCACGCTCGCACCGCACGAGGCCCGCGCCCTGCTCGCGCACCTGATCGCGCTGCGCGCACAGGGCCTGCGCGCGCCGCTGCCGTTCGCGCCCTACAGCGGCTGGGAACTGTTCAACGCGCCGACGCTCGAACGCGGTCTCCAGAACGCGGCGAAGAAGTGGCACGGCAGCGACCGCAGCTGGGGCGAAGGCAATACCGAAGCCTTGCGGCTTGCGTTGCGCGGGCGCGATCCCTTCACCGACGCCGCCACGCAGGTCGCGTTCGTCGATCAGGCGCTGACGGTCTTCAACGCGGTCGTCTCGGGACGGGTGTACGGCGGCACCGATCCCGATGCGCTGCGCACGATCGCCGCGGAACTCGACGTGGAGGAATCGGAATGAGTGAATCCGATCCCTACCTGCTGCTGCCGCTCGACGGCGTGCGCGCCATCGAGGCGTCGGCCGGTACCGGCAAGACGTTCACGCTGGCGACGCTGGTCGTGCGCCTCGTCGTCGAAGGTGGCCTGCGCGTCGGCGAGATTCTCGCGGTGACCTTCACCGAAGCCGCCACGCAGGAACTGCGCAGCCGCATCCACACGCGGCTGAAGATGGCCGAGGCGCTGGTCGAGGCCGACATCGGCGACGACGCCTCGCCCGAGACCGCGCTGACCCACACCGTGCTCGCGCAGCATCTCGCGCGCGGCGAGGAAAGCGCCGATGCCTTGCGGCGCCGCCTGCGCACGGCGGCCGACGAGATCGATCTCGCAGCGATCTTCACCATCCACGGCTTCTGCGCGCGCGTGCTGCGCGAACACGCACTGGAAGCCGGGCAGGGTTTTGATGCGCCCGAGCTGATGGCCAGCGACACCGCCTTGCGCGAAGCGATCGCCGCCGATCTGTGGCGCTCGCACGGCGTCGAGCCCGATGCCGCCGACGATCTGCTGAGCCTGTGGTCGGGCGGCCCGCTCGCCCTCGCCGGCGATCTGTCGCCGCTGGTGCGCGAACGCGTGCTGCGGCCTGCACTCACTGAACTGCCCGACGATCCAGCGCCGCGTCTACGCGCTGCCGGTGCCGCGCTCGCGTATGCCTTCCATGTGCACGGCGACGACTTCCGCGCGTCGCTGATCGCGGCCGTCGACAACAAGATCCTGCATGGCGCCAGCTACAAGGCCGACTGGATCACCGCGCTGTTCGCCGATCTGCGCACCTGGTGCGCGGCCGGCAATCACGATGCGCCGTTCCATCACGCCAAGCTGCCGCATCTGCATCGCGAGCGGCTGCTGGAAAAGACCAATAAGGCCGGCGCTGGACGCACGCCCGACTCGCCGATCTGCGATGCGATTCCCGCATATCTCGATGCGCTCGACGAAATCGCCGAATGGCAGGACGCGCGCCGCGTCGAGCTGCTGCATCGCCTGCGTGATGACGCGCGCGCCCGTGTCGATCGCTTCAAGCAGCAACAGCGCGTGCAGACCTACGACGATCTGATCGACCGCGTGGCCGATGCGGTCGACGGTCCGCAGGCCGATGCGCTGGTCGCGCAATTGCGTGCGCAGTACCGGGTCGCGCTGGTCGACGAATTCCAGGACACCGATCCGCGCCAGTGGCGCATCTTCGAACGCGTGTTCGGCGCCGCCAGTGGCGAACCGGCGCTGTTTGTCATCGGCGATCCCAAGCAGGCGATCTACGGTTTCCGCGGCGGCGACGTCGAAACCTATCTCGCCGCGCAGGCCTCGGCCGAACTCGCACCGCCGCTCGCGCTGAACTTCCGCTCACGCCCCGGCGTGCTGCGCGCAGTCGCGGCGCTGTACGCGCAGGCGGAAGGCACAGGCCATCCGCCGTTCGTCGATGCCCGCATCCGGTTCCGCGAAGTCGAACCCGGCGGCGTGCGTCGCGATGACGACTATCTGCGCGATGGCGCACCCGCGCCTGCGCTCACCTTGTGGCAGGCGCCCGATCCGCCGCCCGACCACAAGGGCAAGGTCAAACCCTGGAGCGCCGGCCGTTCGCGCGAACTCGCGACCCAGGCCTGCGTCGCCGAAATCCATCGCGTGCTGTCCGATGCACGCGAAGGCCGCGCGTTGATCGAGGGCAGCCCGGTGCAGCCCGGCGACATCGCGGTGCTGGTGCGCTCGCACAGTGAGGCCACGCGCATCCGTGCCGCGCTGGCAATGGTCGGCATTCCCGCGGTCGCGGCCGGCAAGCAGAGCCTGTTTGCAACCGCCGAGGCGCGCGACGTGCATGCGCTGCTGCTCGCACTGCTGCACGGCGCCGACGATGGCCGCCTGCGCATGGCGCTGTCGACGGTGCTGGTCGGCGAGGACGCGACGCAGGTCGCCGCACTCGACGAGGACGGTGACGCGTTGCGCAGCTGGCAGCTCGCCGCTCTCGGCTGGCGTGACCGTCTGCAACGCGGTGGCCCGCTCGCCCTGATCACCGATCTCTGCGCCGCACACGCAGGCCGCCTGCTCGGCCTGCTCGATGGCGAGCGTCGCCTGACGAACTATCTGCAACTCGCCGAACTGTTGCAGGAAGCGCAGGCGCACGCGCTGGGTCTGCACGGCCTGGTCGACTGGCTGTCGCGCGCGATCGCGTCCGCCAGCAGTGACGACGACAGCCAGCTGCTGCGCCTCGAGTCCGACGCGCGCCGCGTGCAGGTGGTCACGCTGCACAAGAGCAAGGGCCTGGAATATCCGCTGGTGTTCCTGCCGTTCGCCGGCATCGGCGGCAAGCCGCGCGACGCCGGACGTCACGTCACCGTGGCCGACGACGACGGCCGCGCCCTGCACTGGAAACTGCTGCCGTCGCGCTCGGGCTGGAACGACGCGAAGCAGCGCTGGCAGGACAGCCAACGCGCCGAAGATGCGCGCCTGCTCTACGTCGGCCTGACCCGCGCGCGGAACGCGCTGTGGCTCGCGGGCGGGAAGTTCTACGGCCATGACAAGGCCGCGATCGCGCACATGATCGACACGCCGGACGCGCTGGCCGAAGCATTGGGCGCTGCCATCCGCATCGACACGCAGACGCCGCCCACGTCGCTGCCGTGGCTGCCGCCCGACTCCGAAGACGCCGTGCCGCCCGCGCGCGTCGCCACGCGCTCGCTGCTGAGCGACTGGTGGGTCTACAGCTTCACCCAGCTGGCGAATGCCGAGTCCGGCCACGACGCATCGAGCGCGTCCACCCAGGCCGCGCCCGGTGGTCTGGACGAACCGGCCGTCGATCCGGATGCCGCACCGGACGCTGCGGTCGAGACCGATGCCTACGACCCACGCTTCGCCGGCGCGCGCTTCGGCGTGGTGCTGCACGACGTGCTCGAACGCAGCGACTTCGCGCAGTGGTCCAAGTGGACGCCCGGTATGCCTGCACCCGAGGCCGATGCGGACGTCATCAACGAGCGCCTGCGCGCTGCCGGTTATGCAGACGCCGATCTCGAAGACGGCATCGAGGTCCTGACCCCGCTCGTCGGCCAGACGCTGACCGTCACCCTGCCCGAAGGCGTGCGCCTCGCCGACGTGCCGTCCGATGCGCGGCGTCCGGAAATCGAATTCCAGTTCGCCCTCGCACCCACGCGCATCGATGCCCTGCTCGCCCTGCTGCATCGCCACGACGTGCTGTCGGCGCGCAGCGGCTTCGGCACGCGTCGCCAGCTCGAAGGCCTGATGACCGGTCTGATCGATCTGACCTACGTGCATGACGGCCGCTGGTACGTGCTCGACTACAAGACCAACCGTTTGCCCGGCTACGGCCCCGCGCAACTCGACGCCGCGATGGCGCACAGCGAGTACGACCTCCAGGCGCTGATCTACACCGTCGCGCTGCATCGCTGGCTGCGGTTCCGTCTGGGCGAGGGTTACGACTACGCGCGTGACTTCGGCGGCGTGCGCTACCTGTTCTGCCGCGGGCTGGATGCGACGCGCGAAGACGCGCCGGGTGTGCAGGCGTGGCGCTTCGCGCCGGCGCTGGTGAATGCGTTGGACGAATTGTTCGCGGGGCGAGATGCGGAGGTGGTGGCGTGAGCGCCGGACGCGCAATCCATTTTGAACACGCGCAGGAGCAGCGCCCTCCCCCGCGCGCGGGGGAGGGTTGGGTGGGGGCGATCGGTCAGTGCTGTGGAAGATTGAACGCACGTGCTTTTTCGGGCTGGCGAGCGGCTGGCGTTCCGTTCATCGCGAGCGTCTGCCCTCACCCCAACCCCTCTCCCAGAGGGAGAGGGGCTCGAATCGTGCGAGCATTGCGTTGCTTTGAGCCCCTCTCCCTCCGGGAGAGGGGTTGGGGTGAGGGCAACCGGTCGCAGGACAACTACCCCCAATGACCCTCCTCAAAAACCTCCGCGAAGCCGGCGCGCTGCGCACGCTCGACACCGCGCTCGCGCAGTCACTGCGGCGCCTCGATCCCGCCACGCCCGACACCGTGCTCGCTGCGGCCGCGCTCGCCTCGCTCGCCGTCGCCAACGGTCACGCCGGTTTCGATCCCGCGGCGCCGCAGCGCCTGGTCGACGCCGACATCGACTGGCCCGCACCCGATACCTGGCGCGCTGCACTCGAAGCCTCGCCGTGGATTTCGCAGCCCGCCGACGGCGACACCGAATCCGTCGCCGACACGCCGCTGGTGTTCGAACACGGCCTGCTCTACCTGCGCCGCTATCGCGAATACGAACGCCGCCTCGCGCTCGGCCTGCGCCGCATCGGTGCGCACAGGCCCGAAGGCGGCGACCTGGACGCACTCGCGCCCCTGTTCGCGCAGCTGTTTCCCGATGCCCGCACCGGTGACGATCTGCAGGCGCGCGCCGCCGCGGTCGCGCTGCGCGACAACCTGGTTCTCATCACTGGCGGCCCCGGCACCGGCAAGACCACGACGATCACCCGTCTGCTCGCCCTGCTCACCGCGCAGGCGCAACAGGCAGGAAATCCCGCACCGCGCATCGCGCTCGCCGCGCCAACCGGCCGCGCTGCCGAGCGCATGGCCGAGAGCGTGCGCAAGGCTGTGCAGACGCTCGCGGCAGCAGGTGTCGATGTCGCGCTGCTCGACGCGTTGCCCACGGCCGGCACCACGCTGCACCGCCTGCTCGGCACGATTCCCGACAGCCCGCGCTTCCGCCACCACGCCGACAACCCGCTGCCGTTCGATGTCGTCGTTGTCGACGAAGCCTCGATGATCGATCTGCCGCTGATGGCCAAACTGGTCGAAGCCGTCGCCGACGGCGCGCGCCTCGTCCTGCTCGGCGATCCCGACCAGCTGCCCTCGGTCGAAGCCGGCGATGTGCTCAGCGGCATCTTGCGTGCGGCCGGAGACGGCACGGACATCGCTGCTGACGACGCGGATGCGTTGCACGCACTGCTCGACACTTCCGATCGTCGCCCCGGCGCACGCCGGGGCCCAGCGACTTCTGTAACGACCGACGCGCAGACCTTCCCCGGCCGCCGCATCCACCTGCAACGCGGTTACCGCCAGAGCGCTGCCCTCGATCTCGCCCCGCTCGCGACCGCCGTGCGCGAAGGCGATGCGCCTACCGCACTCTCGCTGCTGCGCGCCGGCGAACTCGCCGGCGTGCACTTCCACGAAGGCCAGTCCGATCCGCTTGCCGCACACCGCGCGCATCTGCTCGCGCACTGGACCGCACTCGCCGACACCACCGATCCGGCCGACGCCCTCGCACTCGCCGGCCGACTGCGCGTCCTCACCGCAGTCCGCGAAGGACCGCAGGGCGCACGCGGACTCAATGCGCGCATCGAAGAACTCCTCGGCGGCAGCATGCGTCGCGGCGCGGGGCCGGGCTATTTCCACGGCAGACTGCTGCTGGTCACCGAGAACAGCTACCGCCACCGGCTGTTCAACGGCGACATCGGCATCTGTCTCGCCGATGGCAGCGGTGCGGTCACGGCGTGGTTCCCCGGCGACGACCCGCTGCATCCGCGGCCTTTCCATCCCTCTGCGCTCCCCGCGCACGACAGCGCATTCGCGATGACCGTGCACAAAGCACAGGGCTCGGAGTTCGACGAGGTCTGGCTGGTGCTGCCCGAACGCTTCAACCGCGTGCTGTCGCGTGAACTCGTCTACACCGGCATGACCCGCGCCCGCAGCGCGCTGCACATCGCCGCGCATGCGGATGTCATCACCGAAGCCCTCGCGCGGCATGCCAGCCGCTGGTCGGGGCTGGGCTGGCGGCTGGGCGCGGACCGCCCACCGCAGCCGCTTCCAGTGGACACCGCCGACCCGGAGATTCCGACGCAGGGCGCGCTGTTCTAGAGGCATTGCATCCGCGGGGCACATGGAAACGCCCGGGCATGCCGGGCGCTCCCGTTCCACCGCTGCCCGCTCTTATGCCTTCAACAGCTGCGAGGCTTCCTTCACGATCTCGGCGCGGATGCCGGCCGTGCCCTCGCCGTCCAGACCGCGCAGCAGTTGCGCCTCGATGAACTCGTTGGCGTTGTCGCGGAACGTCGCCAGGTACTGGTCCTGATGATCCGACTTGCTCAAGATCTCGACCATCTTGTCCTTGAACACGTCGACGCTGTTCCCATCGATCACGCCGCTCACGGATTCGGATGCGCTGTCGAAGGCCTTGGTCACGCCGCTGTTTTCGCCGAAGACCTTGGTGATGCCCGACTTGAGGTTGTCGGTCAGCAGGCCACCCGGTGACGGCACCATGCCGACGAAGAAGTTGAGCATCTTCATCATGTCGGCCTGGCGCGCGGCGTCGTCTTCGGCCTTGTCGGCGAAGCCGTTGAGCACGGCCTGCTCGGTCGAGGCCACCGCGTGCGTCAACTGGTGCTCGTAGAGATACATGCGGTCGGTGTTGCCCGCCTCGCGCGCATCCAGGTAGTCCTTGGCCCAGCCATCGGACAGCTTGGTCAGCGAGTTCAGCACGTCGGGCGCGGCCTCGTTGGTCGGCGACAGGCCGGTCAGGCGCGTGAGGTTCGCCATCGTCTGCACGTTGCGCTCGACGTTGCTGACGTTGCTGCCGTCGTGGATGCCGGACTCACCCAGGCCGTTGAACTCGAAGATCTCGCCAGCCTTCTTCATCACCAGCTCGTTCACCGCCTCCTGACGGCCGGTCTTGGGAATGTTCTGGTCGTCGAAGAAGCCGTTCTCGCCCCACGGGTTGTTCTCGGACTGGTCGAGGATCGTCTCCGCCAGATCGGCCGCGTGACTGCGCGAATCGCCGGCGTAGACGCTGGCCGGATCGTTCGCCACGGCGCGGATGATGATCTCCATCGGATCGCGGTTGTAGCCGTCGGGCAGGTGGCTGTCCTCGCGGTCGAGCCATGCGTTCTCGGTGGTGACCTTGCTGAAGTTCTCGCTGACGTCCTGGATCGCCTGTGCACGCTTCTCGCTGTCCACGCCGTGCAGGATATTGTTCACCACCTCGTGATTGTCGCTGGCGTGATCGGCGGCGTTGAGCAGCAGGCCGAGGTGATCGCCGCGGTCATTGCTGTCGGTGTCGGTCGAGCCGACCGTGCCTTCCTGGAGCTGGTCGATGGTGAAGGTCTCGATGAAATCCGCGAACGCCGCACTCTTCGTGTCGCCTTCGCCGAGACCATTGAGGAACCGCGTCATCACCTCGCCCGAGGTGTTCTGGTTCTCGATCTTGCTGATGCCCAGCGACGTCTGTCGCGGCGTCGCCTTGTCCACCACCTCGCCGCTGACGCCGTCCATTTCCATGAAGCGCCACGTGTTCTCGGTGTCGGCCTCGCCGGCGGTGTACGCCTGACCGAAGGCCTCGAGCACCTGCTGCCGCTGCTCGCCCGTCATGCGTCCCTCGTCGACGAGCTTGTCCAGACGCGCGCCCTGCAGCCAAGAGTCGGACTTCGTCGCACCCGCATCGTTCTCGAGGATCGCACCGATGAACCGGCCGCGGTCTTCCACGCTCAGATCAGGCAGGAACTCGCTGGCCAGCGCAGTCAGCCGCGCGTCGTAGTCGTCCTTCTTGCCTTTGATGTCGCCGTGCGAATGCAGTTCCTTGGCCATGTCCAGCAACTGGCCTTTGTCCGGCGATGTGTAGTCATCCGGCAGGTGGGCATCGGGGCTGTTCGCGGCACCGCTGCCGGTACTCGCGGCGAGTTCGCGGATGGCGTTGGTGAGTGCGTGGATATCGAGGGCGACTGCGGACATGTGATGACTCCTTGGAAAGCGAAGGGATCCTGTTGCGTCGCTTCCCGAGTCTCGGTGCGAGTGCCGCCCCCCGATACCGGGACAGCCCTAGGTCGCCTGCCCCGCGTTCGAGTGCGGGCAAGGAAGCTGGCTGGGGGGCATGCAGCGCGCTGGCGCCGTTCCAGCGCATCACAAGCGCTTTCCCGCACGCGGCCTTCACGCTATCGTCCGCGCAGGGGAAGGGGGATTCGCATGGGACGCGGACGTCGTGGGCTCTTCGACGATTTGACCAGACTGCCGTGGCCGGTCGCAGTGGTCGTCGGCGTCATCATTGCCTTACTGCCAGACATCGCTCGGGCGTGTCTGTCGTTGCCGACGCTGCATGGCGCACTGACGATTCCGCAGTGTGATCCACGTGCGCGCGCCGCCAACTGCACGCCGGCAGCGGAGGTGCTGCATCAGCGCCTGGAGGCCTTCGACATCCCCGAAGTCTTCACGATTGGGCTGCAAAGCAGCCCATGGCGGATGTACGACGCCGATGCTCGCATTCTGACTGTGGAGGACGTTGCCAACGGCGTGCGCGCAAGCCGGCCCAGGAGCGACAGGCGCGTACACCTCATCGGCTCCTGGACGGCTGCACGTCCCGACGGCAGTACCGACACCCTCGCACACCGACTTTCCATCGCCCTCGACGGTTTGCCTGTGGATGGTAGCGATGGCTTTTTATGGCTCGATCAGAAAGGGAACATGCGAACAACCAGGCAGGCCGCATCGCTGAGAATTACCGGCCCCTATGCAGTGCGCGAGAACGATGACGTCATGATGGCGCTCATCCCCGGCGCGCTGATCGACTACGAGGCAAGCCTTGACGAACAAGGCAATGCAGAAGGCCTGGTGCACATTGGAATGGGTTACGACGCCTTTCTGCTTTGCCCGGAGCGCGCACTTGCCGCATTCGAGCGCGCGGCTGAACTCGGCAGCGCCATCGGCGCCTACAACGCTGGCCTGATCCATACCGAAGCCGGGCGCCGAGCGGATGCGACCGTGTGGTTGCAGCGGGCAGTTGCACTTGGCGATCAACGCGCGCGGCCAGCCTTGGACCGAATTCTCGAAAGCGTGCGTCGAAAATGAGCTTCCAACCGTTCGCGCTTGCAAAAAGCCCCGCCCGCGGTAATCGCCGCCGCCTTTCGCCACAGACCAGGAAGAACTCGTCATGCGCTTTCTGATCGTGCTGTTGCTCATCGCTGCCGCGTGGGGCGGCTATCGCCACTTCCATGCGGCCGAATCTGTGGCGATCACACCGATCGCCGCGACCGCCACGCCATCACGCGCCGCATCGACGCGTGTATCGCCGACACCGGCCCAGCGCTTTAGCTGCGATGGACGCCAGCACTGCTCGCAGATGCAGTCATGCGAGGAAGCGACGTTCTTCATTCGCAATTGCCCGAATACGAAGATGGATGGGAATAACGATGGGGTGCCGTGTGAGGCTCAGTGGTGTGGGTAGAAGATAATCTGGATCCGTTACTTAACGACTCGCTATTTTCCTGGATGGCAACACCAACAATGAGTGGAATCCCAAATGCTGACAGCTAAGAAATTTGGAGACATCAACTTATCCGATCCGTTCTTTGATTCTCTTAAATTAGATTACGTAGAATTCTCAGAATGGTTCGGCCGCAAAGAGAATGAAGACGCTTACGTATTTGAGTCGGATTCGGGTTCTATCGAAGGGTTCCTGTACTTGAAGTCAGAAGACGGCCCAATAACTGATGTAACTCCGCCCCTGCCCTCCAAGACGCGCATAAAAGTTGGTACATTCAAGATCAACTCTCATGGGACAAAGCTTGGCGAGAGATTTATCAAGAAAATATTTGATCACGCAATCGCCAACCAAGTTGACGAGGTTTACGTTACCGCTTTCGCAAAACACGCGCCTCTTATAAGAATTTTACAGCGATACGGATTTTTTCCCTCCGCAAAAAAAATCACCGAAAATGGCGAGGAAATCGTACTGATTAAGCAGTTTGGCGCTAATCATCCAGACTCACTTCTACGCTACCCTCAGATTGAAAAATCGAGCCGCTCATTCTTGCTCTCACTTTGGCCCCAATGGCACACTCGACTATTGCCCGACTCGATCCTCCGGAATGAATCCGCCAATATCGTGGAGGATGTTTCTCATGCAAACAGCATTCATAAAGTTTATCTAGCCGGCATGGGCGGAATGGAGGTGCTCGCGCCTGGCGACAATATTGTCATCTACCGAACATCAGACGAGCCGGGGCGCGCTCGCTTTAGAGCTGTCGTTACCTCCGTTTGCGTTGTAGAGGAATACAGAAACATCAATTCCTTCTCAGATGAAGCGTCATTCGTTGCATATTGTGATCCATACAGCGTTTTTACGTCTGCGGAGCTCTCCGATCTCTGGCGGACAAAGCGTTACCCACACGTCATTAGATTTACTTACAATATTGCTTTACCGCGCCGACTTACGAGAGGCTATCTGCTGGATACCGTTGGACTCGACGCAAATGCTTATTGGGGATTCATGCAGCTAAACAGCCAACAGCTCGAAACGATCTTGGAGGATTCAGGTGTCAACGAAAATCTTATTGTCGATTAAGCCCGAGTACGCAGAGAAAATCTTGAACGGAACTAAGAAGTTCGAGTTCAGGCGACGCGTTCATGTTCGCACCGAGGTTGAAGCAGTAATAATTTATGCCACCATGCCCGTCGGCCAGGTAGTCGGCGAGTTCTCGATAAAGTGCATTCATTCGGCAGCTCCCGCAATTATTTGGGATCGAACGAGATCACACTCTGGAATTACAAGAGATTTATATCGACGGTATTTCTCGGGCAGGAAGACCGCACACGCGATCGAGGTTCGAGATGTAAAGAGATATAGCCAGCCTCAGCCGCTTAATAAATATCTTCCAAGTGGCGTCGCCCCACAGTCCTACGCTTACATCTCCGCGACTGCCAACTAATGGATAACAGGGGCGGATAAATGGGTCGGGCTTCCGGGCAAAGGGGTCAGGTCCATCGAGGAATAACGGGGGCAGGTTCACTTGCTGCGTGCGGTCGGTGTCAGCGGGACAAGGTGAACAGTTCAGACGTGCGTGGTCATCCACGCGAATGCAGTGGGTCTTAACGACGCCCGAAATGCCGGCGCTCCGTGCCACCAGCTGTCAGCGCCCATCGATAAGGGTTACGCATGCGACGCATCCTGTTCGGCCTGCTTTGGTTTGTGGCGTTCACCATGCCGCTGCTGTTCGTGCTCAGCACGGTGGTCGCCCTCGTCGCCTGCGAGGGTATCGAGACGTTCGATGGGGGCTACGACTGCGGGAAAGCGGCGGTCGAATCGTTCATGGTCCGGTTCCGCCTGCCTGTCGCGGCTGCTTCGCTGCTGTTGACCGCAGTTGCCACATGGGCCGGGGTGCTGCCCGGCACCCGGCCACGCAGTCGGCGGCGGCAATGAGTCCGTTAACAGGGTTCGATCGAGGCGGCCACGCCCACTTACAGAGTCATCCCGGAAAAGGCATGCCGGAAACGGAGGTCCAGTGCGCTACTTGCTTCTGCTGATCGGGCTTCTGGCCCCGCTGCTCTCCAGCGGTCAATCCGGGCGCTATGGCGACGTGTCCTACAGCCAGCCGCAGGACTGCAGTGTCATCACCCGCGATCAGCGCGCGAACCCGTACGCACATCTGTTCCGCAACATGTGCGAGCAAAGTGACGCGCGGACGAAGCAGAGCGTCGCGCGGATCATGGGGCGGCCGCAGCCGTCGACCCGCGTCTTGAGCGTCCCCGCCCACGGCACCGACGATGCGAAGCGCTATGGCGTTGCCTGCATGGGCGGGTTGGTGATGTTGCGGTTGCCGAACGGCTGGCAGCAGGCGCTCGATGCGGAACATCGCTACTACACGTGCCGCAGTTGAACCAGGTTTCCATGCCAGCGAATTTCCAGTTTCAGTTTCGCCCGGATGCCACATGCGCAAGCTGATCCCGGTCTTCTTTCTGGTCGCAATCGCGACGCCTGCTGAAGGCTGGCGCCCCTCCATGGGCGAGCCTTGCCAAAACGTCGAGACCTGTCTGGAAGCGCAACGCGTTGCCGCCACACCGAACCCGGAACGGCGCGTTCCCAATGCAGCATTCGATTCGGCAAAGCGATTGCTGACGGTTGCTGGCGGGGTGGACGCGCTTGTCGAGCTGCTGTCAGATCCCGATCGGAGAGTCGCGAACAGCGCGGCTTACGGCTTGAGCAACGCGACCGTCATCGATGTGCGGCACCTTCCCGCGATCGTGCGCGGTCTCGATCGGGGGCTGGGCTGGTTACCTCGCGCATTGGCGCGAATCGACTCGAATGATGCCGCGCGAGAGGCAGTCGATCGGTATCTCGTCTCCGAGTCCGGACAGCACAGCCAGGAGTACTACGCGGTCACGGAGAGCGGTGCACGCGCGATCCCCTTCATTCTGGAGCGCGCGCGCTGCCGGAAAACCTGTCCCGAGCAAACGCATGACCTGTTGGCATACGCGCTCGAAGAAATGTCGCCTGAGCGACGCGTTGCCGCGCGACCGCTCATGCAGCTGGTACGAAATCAGCAGGATCGACCGGAAGTCGCGAGCGGAGCGCTGTTCATGATCAGAGCGCTCGGCACAGATGGGCTGTCTATCGAGACCGATCTTCTTCGCGAGTCCGCGAACTCTCCGCATTTACGTCTTCAGATCGAAAACGCGCTGATCGGCATCCATTCGATGTCGTCCGGCGACATTTTCGCGAAGCGCATCAGCGAGCAGGGAGATGAGTTCATGCTCCGCGATCTCGCGGAGGTCGGCGTGGCGGGTCGATCTGCGGGACCCAACGTGACCGCCCTGCTCGACGACGTGTCCGATCAGCGGGTCTGGGCGGCCACGACTTTGGGGTTCATCGGCTATCGCGAGGCGATCCCTGCGCTGATCCAAACACTGGATCAGCCCATCGATCCGCTGCTCGTCTGGGCGTCGGCGAATGCGCTCGCCCGTCTGAATGCACGGGAGGCTTCGGAGGCGCTGGCCCACGTCGCCGACACGCATTGGTATCCACCGGTCCGAGATGCGGCGAAGGATGCCGCGCGCGTGGTCGAGGCGGGTGGTGGCGTGCCGCCTCCAGCGTCGCGGAACGAGTTCTTCCAGCAGTACATGGCCTTCATGGACATCGGTGGGAAACTTCCGGAGTGCGACGAGATCCTGGAGTCCTCACGTGTCGACAACCGCATGCAGAAGCTGCTTTCGGACACGTCGGAAGACGCACTGAAGCGACTCGCCTATCCGACAGTCGTCCTGAGCTATGGCGCCTCCGACGCGCAAGAGCAACTTGACGCCGGCAAGGACATCATCACCGTCGATGCCCGCAACATTCGAGAGCATCGGGAGTCCATCGAGCAGATACCGGATGTCGCCCTGCGCCTGGACAACGGATGGCTCGTCGGCGGTAACCGCGGCGAATGGGGTGGCGAGCTTGTGGTGGTTGGCGACGACGGCACGTTCCAGACGCTGCTCGAGAAGAATGTACGCGATCTGCATCTGGTCGGCGACAGGATCGTGGCGATCGTGGGGCTCGCGCATCTGGGTCTCAACGCGGGATCGTTGTACGAGGTGCATCAAGGACCGGACGGCGCATGGACCGCCAGCATCTGGCGCGTCCTGCCGGGTGCGCCGGTTAGGTCTGAGCCCGTCCAGCCAGATGGTTTGATGATCGAGACAGTGCGCAAGGGCAGCGTGGTGGTGACGCCAGGCGGCGAGATGCGGATGGCGCGCTGCAGAAGCTCGTGACCGCCGATGTCAGTCCGAGGTTTCCTTTGACGTGTAACGGTGACGCGTGCACCCCAGGTCGCGACGTCGGGGGCGCGTCCCTCGTCGAAGGCCTCCGGGGCAACTGACGGAAGAATCCACCAGATGACAGGAGCCTGCATACGATGCAGCTGACACCCTTCCTCTCCCGCGTCCTCGCGGCGTTATCTGTGACGGTGCTGCTGGCCGCCTGCAGTACCCGTGGAGACGTTGTCTCCCAGGAATACATGACGCTCGAACTGGACGGGCGGAACCTTGTGCTGCCCGTGTCCATCACCGCGCTTGCGTTCGGCTCCACGCGACGCGTGGACACGCTCACGGTCGGTGCCCGCGAAAGGGAAGACCTGCGATCGCAGGGCTTCTCCTTCCAGCTTGGCGGCGGCAACCTTCGCCCCGGCACCTACACCGCTGGTGACAGCGTGTTGCGTGCGAACTATCACGGCGAAATGGCTGGCGATACAGGACGTGCGGTCTATGCGGCCGATGGATCGGCCGGCACCCGCTTCACGGTGACGCTGACGGCGATCGGCAGGGACGGCGTGCAGGGCACGCTCTCCGGCACGCTCCTGCGTCAAGGTGGCGGCCCCGGTCCCGAGCTGATGACGGTGTCGAACGGTCGGTTCGCCGCGCGCTATCACCAGGATGCAGGCGGCGACCGCTAGCGACGCCGGCCACCGGGTCAGGTTCGCTTACCCGCGAATCAGCGCTGACGGCGCGCCTGGAATTCGGCCTCGGCCTGCGCGATGTCCTTGAGCTTGAGTTCGCGCTGGTGGTCCGCCTTGCGCAGCGATTCGCGCGCTTCCTTGATCACTTCCTGCGCCAGGCTGTGGCTGGTGTGATGGCGCTTCATGTCGATCGCGGTCGCCAGGCGCTGATGGGCCAGCCGGATGTTCCGGTCGACGCGGAACAGGGGCGAGTTGGAGTTCTCGGTCAGCGGCGGGTCGTAGGTCTTCTTCATGGGGTGTCTGCGTGATCAGGACGGCACGATAGCCGGCTTGTCCCGGCGCCGCACGCGTATCGCCTCGATGACGTGATCGAAACGACGTGTGCAATGCGCGCATCCGTATGGGCGCCGCGCGGCGTGCGTCACCGCTGCATGCAGCGTTCCCAGCGTTCCTGGACGCGGTTGGCAAACCACGCGGTGGTCAGGGTGCGGGTGATCTTGGGGCTTTCGAGCACGATGCCGGGCAGCACGGCGCGTGGCAGCGCGCGTCCGGCGGCGGTGTCGGCCAGTGCGAACACGCGGCGGTAGAGATCGGTGTCCTCGAACCCGTGTTCGCCGCCCTGCGCCAGCGCGCGGCGGATCTGCGCGGCGTCCATGCCGATGCGGCCGCCCAGCGCGCGCACGGCGCGTTCGGTGGCGCCGGGGGCGTCGAGATTCGCGCCCGGCAGCAGCAGGTCGCCATCGAGCGCGAGGTCGATGCCGGAGGCTTCGGTGACGGCGTTCTGGAAGGCGGCGTTGCGGCTGGCGTACCAGCCGGCGTTGAAGTCGGCGAAGCGGTACAGCGGCGTGTCGTAGTTCGCGGGATAGCCCAGCAGATGCGTGGTGCCGAAGTACAGGCCGCCGCGCCGGGTGAACACTTCGTGCCGGATGTCGCGCTCCACCGGATACGGGTAGCCGCGCGCGTGGGTCTGCGCGAAGTCGATACGGACCTGCATCGGCCCGCCGGTGCGCACGGGGTTGTGGTCGGCGAACAGACGGCGGCCCAGCGGCACCATGGAGATGAAGTCTTCGTAGAGTTCGCTCAGATCGCGCTCGGTGCGCACGCGTTCGAGCCGCTGCGCGTAGGTGCGGCCATCAGGCGATTCGAGGCGCAGCGCGGCGTTGAGCAGGAAGTCCGGCACGTGCACCGCGGCGGCGCGGCGCTCGATCTCGGTGCGCGCGAGTTTCGGCAGGCCCGGCACCGCGGGATCGGCGGTGTAGGTGCTCTCCTGTTCGGTCACGGCGAGCACGGCGCACAGGTGTTCGCTGGTGGGCGCGATGTCCTGCGCGGTGAGCGCGACATAGACGTCGTTCGCCCAGCCCGCGCGATCGTCGAGGCGGGCCGGCAGCTTGCGCAGGATCTCGGCGCGGACGTCGTCGGGGCTGCGCTGCATCTGCAGCGGCGCCTGGCTGGCGCAGCCGGCGAGCAGGCACAGCGCGGTCAGGGCACACAGGGTCCGGGTCATGGCAGGCGCTTTGCGGCGAACGGTGCGGCATCGTCGCAGACCATCTGCCGTGCGCGTCGATCACGCGCGGCGGCAGTCATGCGACTGACAGGATCACCGCGTCTCGCCGTCGCGCGCGTCCTGCGTGGCCGCTTCGCGATCCGCATTGGCGGCGTCCACGCCGGCTTCGAGCGCATTGCTGGAACGCGACACCGCAGCGTCGTATTCGGCCCTGGCGGGTCCGATGAGGCCCTCGCGCTTTTCGCTGGCCCGACGGATCGCGTAGTCGAACTGTGCTGCTGTCGCGCGGCCGGCGTTGCGGTCGGTCGTGGCGGCGCCGATGACGGCGTTCGACTCGCGGACTGCCTTGCCGACGATGCAGTTCAGGCGCGTGGAGTGCGTGCCGACGGTGCGATTGAACGACGCCGACGCAGCGCCGATACGGCAGTTGAAGCGCGCACTGATCGCAGCAAGGCGGCGGTTGAACAGGGCAGTGAGATCGTCGCGGTTCTGCGCGGCGAGGTATTCGCCGCCGCCAGCTTCGGCGACGCTGCGTAGCTGCTGTTCGGCCTGCGCATCGACGTCGAAGCCGATCACGTTGACGACCACGCCGATGTCGCTGGCCTGCAGCGCACGCGCCGCGGCGACGGGATCGCCGTCGCAGGTTTCGATGCCGTCGGAGACGAGATAGACCACGTTGCCGTCGCTGTTCGCGCCGCCATCGGCGAAGTCGCGTGCGGCGGCCTGCAGGGACGCGGCGATCGGGGTGAAACCGCTGGGCTGGAACGCGCGCACGGCGGTTTCGAACGCGGCCGGGTCGCGCGGTGCGAACGGCTGCACGAGTTCGGTGGCGCGACAGGACTCGGGCTTGTCCTGTTCGCGGTTGCCGCCGCGGTGACCGTAGACGCGCAGCGCGACCTGAGCGTCGCCTTCGATGCGGCGGGCGAAGTCGAGCAGCGCGTCCTGCGCGATCACAAGCTTGGTTTCGCTGCCCTGGCGGCCGGCCATCGAGCCGGACGCATCGAGCATCAGCAGCACGCGACGGGGCGCTGCCGGCATCCCGGCGACGGTGTCGTCGGCGCAGGCCTGCGCATCGGGCGACTCGGCCTGCGGGCAGGTTGCGATGTCTTCGCCGTGCGTGGCGACCAGGCCGTCGTAGTAGCTGCGCAGCGCGGGATCGTCTGTGGCCGCGGCGGCCGGTGCGTCGGGCGTGGCGGAAGACGCGGCGGTGTCGGATCGGCTGCAGCCCGCGGACAGGCAGGCGGCGATCACGAGGGCCAGCAGGTGGCAGGCATTGCGCGGCATGCGGCGTCTCCGGTGTGGACGCGCAGTGTGCGGCCGGGCCGTCGCGACGCGATCAAGACAGCCGCGGGTGGATCAGCGGTACGGCCCCGGCCCGCGCCAGACGACTTCGCCGCGGCGGTAGACGCGGTGGAAGCCGATGACTTCGCGCGAATCGCGGATGTTGGCCATCGCCGGATCTTCCGGGGCGAGCATGCGGCAGTCGCTGGACTCGCGGCGCAGCGCGGTTTCCAGCGGGCAGACCATGTAGTCGCGGGTGCCCGGCAGCGGGATGAAGAGTTCGGTGACGCCTTCGTCGCGCCATTCGCGCAGACGGGTTTCGCTGGTGGTGTCGTAGACCACCTGGTAGCCGCCGACTTCGAGGCTGGGCTGGTCTGACGTGGAATCGCGGCCGAGGCCGCGGCCGATCTGCGCGGTGCGTTCACGACCGGCGTTCACCGGCGCGGTGGCCTCGGGCAGCATGCCGGGCGGCTGGCCCCAGGTGCGCGCGCGACGCTGGGCATCGGGCGGGCTGGCGGCGGCCTGCGACTGTACGGGCTGCGGCGGTGTCGCCGGGGCCGGCGGCGCGGGACGCGGCGGGCGCACTTCGGTGAGCGCTTCGATGGGCGCGGGTTCGTCGGGCGGCACCGGTTCGGCGGCCTCCTCGACGCGCGTGGTCACCACGCGCGAGGTCACGGGCGCGGCCTGCGTGGGCGGCGTCTGCGGCGGCGGGCTCGCGATCGGCGCGGTCACCGGCTGCGGCGGGGTGATGCCGATGTACTGCACCGCCATCGGGCTGCCGGCCGACGAACCCTGCGGCGTCTTGAAGACGATGGGCTGGGAGGTCAGCAACAGATACGCGAACAGCACATGCAGCACCGCGCTGACGCACGCGGCGAACCACGGCTGCAGACGTTCGATGCGGGACGGGGCGCGTCCCTCCGGACGGCGGAACGCCTTGCTCATGCCGCCTGCAATGCGTCGGAGGTGCGGGCCTTCATGCGGAATCTGGAGGTGCGGCGTGGGGACCGGCATCGTAACGCGAGCGGGTGTGCAAACGCGGGCGTGCAGGGGTTGTGATCCAGCGGTGGTGCAGGTCCGAGGGCGCTTCGGCGCGCGTGGCAGCGCGGATGGCGCACGTGGTCACCTGAACACCATGCGTTGCCCCTAGGGGCGGCCCCACTGGGCGACGTGACGGGCAAATTGCACGCTGACGACACGTCCCGCGCGCGCCAGGTTCCGGCCATGACCAATCCCCTGTCTTCCGCCACGAATACGCTACTCACCCACTACGATCGCGCCGCCGCTGCCGACACCGGCTTCTTCAGCGACGCCTCGCGGATCACCACCAGCGATCTCGAGGCCCTGATCGCCGACGGGTCGACGCCGCAGGATCTGCGTGAGGCCGCACAGTTCCTGCTCGACAGCGCGGTCTCGCAGCGCTATCTCGATACCGCCAACGGGTCCGGTGGATTCGATGGGCGCATCAGCCGCGACGATCTGCAGTCGGCCGCGCAGGAGCTGGCGGGACCGGGCGCGTACAACGCCCTGCTCGACACCGCGGCCGGACAGCGGTCTTCGGCCTGGAATCCCTTTTCCGCCGCGCGCGACGGCAACGTGGGTGATGCCGACATCGCCGCCGCCCTCGCCGATCCCGGCGTGCCGCAGGAGGTGAAAGACACCCTGCAGCTGCTGCAGCAGTCCGGCGACACCACGCGTGCGAGCGAACTGCTGCGCAGCCTGACGCCCGAAGGGGCTGCGGCGGCGAGCGCGCTGCAGAACACGCCGGCCTACGCGGCGCTGCCGGATGCGGACCGCGCACTGGTCGCGCAGGCGTTCGTCGATTCAGGGGCGTCGACGTCGGTCGCGCGCGATCTCGCCACGCTGGTCGGCGATCCCTCGTTCCAGGCGATGACGCCGGCGCAGCGCACCGCCGCGCTGAGCGAAGCGGCGCTGTTGCAGACGCCGGAGTTCAAGGCGCTGTCGCCGGCGGACCAGCGCCTGGTGACCGAGGCCCTGGCCAACCGCACGCCGGGCGACACCGGTCTGCCGGCCGCACTCAAGACATTGATCGAAAGCGCGGACTTCCAGTCGAGCGACCAGTTCGGCGCCGACGAGCGCACCGCGCTGCTGAGCCAGGTGCGCAACTATCCCGATTCGCGCTCGGTCGAGAACCTCGGCCAGTTGATCGGCAAGGACTGGTTCCGCGAGTTCGATCTGGGCGACAGCCAGCGCGCGTTGAAGGCGGTGGCCTATCTGTCGCAGAACGATGCCGGCGACATGACCATCATCGACAACACGCTGGATCTGTTCCTGGCCGATGACGCGCCGTACCGCTTCGACTTCGGCGAGACCTCGGCCTACGGCTCGGTGCCACCCGAGCCAGGCGACCTGTTCCAGATGAACCGTGCGTACATCGGCGCCGACAACAATCCGGTCGACATGTCGGCGAACTCCACGCGTTCGGGCGAACTGCGGGTCATCGGCCACACCTTCGTGCACGAGGTGAACCACATGCGCAACTGGGACAAGAGTCTGTCCCTCAACTCGTCGTACGGGTTCCATGAGGAATACCGCGCGTTCTACGTCGGCTCGCAGGCACAGCACGGCCGCACGCCGACGGTCGCGGACGTCATCGACCGCGTGGCCGGCTTCGTCAACGTGGACGGCAGCTACGACCACCTCGCCGCGCTGCTGGATGCGAAGGGCGCGGATGCGCAAGGAATCGTGGATCATCTCAATACGATTCTCGGGCGCAGCGATCTGACGGTCGACAACGCCCGTGCCGAGGTCAACGCGCTGGTGCAGGCGAAGAAGGAGGCCGAAACCAATGGCACACCCTTGCCGCCGGAGCTGTCACAGTCTGCCGGCGTCACCACCGGGCCCGAGGGCACGAACAATCTGACCAATGCGTAAGCTGATCCACGCCGCCGGCTGTTGTCTGTTGATCGTCGCCCCGAGCGGGTGCGCGCAGCAGGCGGCTGCGCCCGCGGCCACCCCAACCGAATCGACGGCGGAGACGATGGACGAGACCAGCAAGCGCGTGGCCGAAGTGGCCGCGGACGCCAATGGATGGCAGGTGGCGGATGTCGTGGTGACCGACGTGCCGGACGGCGCTGCAGGTGCATGCCGTCTGGTGGGCGTGCGCTCGAACAATGTGCTGTCGGCCTCGACCAAGACCTATGCGGTGCTGCACGACGACGAAGTCGTCGGCCGTGGCGACGCGGATGCGCTGACGCGCGTGCTCGACGCCTGCGGCGACGAGGCGAGCCCGACGCTGTGGGCCGAGGCGGTGGCCGCATTCGGCGAGAACGTGCCGCCGGGCCGCGTGCCCAGGACCGAGGCGAACATCTCCAGTGATGCGCACCGCGGCGCGATCGAGCGCGGTGGCTACCGCTTCCATCCGCCGCAGTTCGCGGCCGATGGCGCGGTCGAGTTCTTCATGACCGATGTCGAAGGCGGCCAGCTGTTCGAGGTGCGCGCGGCGCGCGGCGCTGATGGCGCGATCGATGTGGTGGTGAAGCCTGCCGGGCGCGGCTGATCGCGTCACGCGGTCGGGATCGACTGAAACGCAGCGGGCCGGCGCGTGTGCGGCGCCGGCCCGTTCTTCTACATGGCGCTTCGAGCGGTCAGTCCTTCAGATCGTCCGGCACCTTGCCGCCGTTCTCGGCCAGCTTGCGCATCACCGCTTTGTGCAAGGCGATGTTCTGCTCGGCGCTGCCGTGCGCACCGGCGTTGACGTCGAGCTCGGCCGCGAGTTCCTTACGCGCCTCGAGGTTGGAATCGAGATCGAGCAGCTTCAGCAGGTCGACGATCGAACGGCGCCAGTCGCTGGCACCGCCCTTCTCGGCGGCGAGCGCGGTCAGCACCGCTTCGACATCGACCGGCTCGGCCGGCTGCGCGGGCGCAGTCGCGGTGGGCGCCGGGTTGTGCGACGGCGGCGACACCTTGGGATCGTTCTCGCTGCCGGTGAAGATCACGGCCGCCGGCTTCGCAGGCGCGGCAGGCTTGGACGTGGGCGCGGGTGCATCTTTGCGACCGAAGATGCGGTCGGCGATTTTCGAGAACAGGCCCATGCGGGTCACTCCGTTGAAGGGAACAGCGAGTGTGTGGCCGCGTTCGCAAAGGACGCATGAAAGAATCGTGCGGTTGGGATGACGCTTCACCTCAGGCGTTAGTCTGGGGGCTGATTCCTGCGTCGACCGGTCGGTCGCGCAGGCGCGATCCACTTCATCGACAGGAGATTCGAATGGCTCTGGTGCAATGCAAGGAATGCGGACGTGAGATCAGCGACCGGGCGATCGCTTGCCCGCAGTGTGGCGACCCCAAGCGCATGGCGTCGTCATCCCGGGGCATCCGGATCCTGCTGGGCGTCCTCGTATCCGTTCTGGTGCTGATGTTCGCGGCCGGCATCCTGTTCGCGTGGCTCGCGCCGAAAGCGTCGACGCCCGTGGATGTCTATATAGATGATCTGGAACGCACGTCCGCGCCGCCACGTTGAGCGGCGCCTGATTCACGCATGCGTGTACTACGCCTTGTTCGTTAGACCTGCGCGACGACGAACAGACGCGGAAACGGCAGCAGCACGCTGCCATCTGCCTGTGCGGGCATCGCGCGCATGATGCCGTCGAGATAGGCGCTGAGAAATTCATTGCGCTCGACGTCGTCCAGCGGCGCGAGATAGGGGCCGAGTGCGGAGCCCTTGAACCATTCGACGACGGCGGCGTGATCGGCCAGCGGATGGAAGTAGGTCGTGCGCCAGATGTCGACACGGCTGCACAGCGGCGTCAGCAGTGCGTGGTACCACGCGGCGTCGTGGCGTTCGGGATGCTGCACATGGCCGATGCGCGCGGACCAGCGCGACGATGCGGCCAGCGTCTGTGCGACGCGGTGCGGCGGCTCGCCGAGATTGTCCGGCGTCTGCACGGCGAGACAGCCGCCGTCGGCGAGCTGCGCCAGCAACTGCGGGTACAGCTGCGCGTGGTCGGGCAGCCACTGCAACGACGCGTTCGCCAGGATCACGTCGACCGGGCGTTCGGCGCGCCAGCTGGCGATGTCGGCGACTTCGAACGCGACGTCCGGCAGACGTTGGCGTGCGGCGCGGATCATGTCGTCGGCACTGTCGATGCCGAGGATCGTCGCGTCCGAATAGCGCGCGGCCAGCACCTGCGTGGAGTTGCCGGGACCGCAGCCCAGATCGACTGCGTACGCGACGCTGTCGCGCGGAATGGCAGCGACGAGATCGCGAGACGGGCGCGTGCGTTCGTCTTCGAAGCGGCTGTACTGGGTGGCAGACCAGGTCATGCGTGTCTCCGTGCGCGGTGATTGGGCTCCGTCTACAAAACCCGCAGTTCGTCATCCCAGCGCACGCTGGGATCCATTGTGATCTTCACGTCTGCGTTGGATCGTGCGACGACGCAGGACCTAACACAGTGAAGCCGATGGGTTCGCTGCGCTCTACCCATCCTACGGAGGTGCGTGCTGCCTGCCGTCGGCCGCGTCAGCAAGCGTCGAGGGGCGATGCGATCGACAAGTGCTGCAATGGCCCGAACCCTCACCCCAACCCCTCTACCCCGGCGGGCACGTAGTCCCAGAGGGAGAAGGACCGAAGCACGCCTCAAGCCGACCTGATCCGCCCTACAAAAAACGGCGCCATCGGCGCCGTTCTTCCTGACTGCCTGTGCCAGCGCCTCACTTCTTGGACGAAGAGCCCTTGCCGCCACCGGAGGACTTGCCACCGTCCTTCTTCTGCGCGTCTGCGCCCTTGCTGTCACCCGCGCCGGAGCCCGACTTCTGCTGCGGCTTCTTCGCGTCTTTCTGGTCGTTCGCCATCATCTACTCCTGCCGGTGGAATCACCGCCCGGCCAACCTCCTCCCGATGAAGTGACGGCGAGGTCGGTTTGCGCACCAAAATCGCGACCGATGCGCGGCAGGTGTCGGAGCGAACGGGGCACGGCCCGCCAGACCGCTGGCAGAGGGATCGTGCGCGCGTGCCGTCGGGTCTGACGGGCGGGCGGTTGGCGGCCGGCACCAAGTCTCACACGTGGTGCGCGGACGACAGCATCCGTCGCCACATGCGCCGCCCGCGAGGCGGGTTTATCGTCGCGGCATGCCCCCATCCACTCCGATCCGCTGCCAGGTTCGATTGCTGCGACCGGCCACGCCGAAGACCGCGACGTGGACGTTCGTCGTCCTGCCAGCCGCGGCCAGCGCAAGGCTGCCCACGCGCAGCATGGTCACCGTCGACGGCACGCTGGCCGGCCAGCCCCTTCAGGTGACGCTGGCGCCTGACGGCGCCGGCAGCCACTGGTTCAAGGTGGAGAAAAAGCTGCGCGAGGCGGCGGGCGTGGCGGTGGGAGACAGCGTCGAACTCGCGCTGTCACCGGTTGCCGAAGAACCCGAACCGGCCGTGCCCGCCGATGTGCGCAAGGCGCTCGCCGATCATCCGCCCGCGCACACGCAGTGGAAGACACTGACCGCGGTGCAACGTCGCGACTGGATCCACTGGATCACGTCCGGCAAAAAAGCGGAGACCCGGGTGAAGCGCCTGGCGACTGCCTGCGACATGCTGGGCTCGGGCAAGCGGCGTGCGTGCTGCTTCGACCGCTCGGGGATGTACAGCAAAGGGAATATGGGCGCGCCGGCGGCGGCGGATTGAGCGATCAGTGCTGCTGCCGGGTTGGCCGTCGGCGCGTGGCTGGATCAGACGCAGAAATGGATCCCAGCGTGCGCTGGGATGACGCCAAACGCAGTCCCTGCGAACTATCGTCCGTCATCCCAGCGAAGGCTGGGATCCATCTTGATCTTCGAGTCCCAGACGGCGATCCCACGACGGCGCAGCCGGCCGAGGTCCGGCGCTTCGCCGCGCGAGCCGACCGGGTCTCCGCAGCGCATCCACGACACACCTCACCGCCGCCACTGGCCGCATCGCGCCGCAGCCCACGTCTGCTTTCGATGGACGCATTCGAAAACAGGACATCGCATGACCCGCTCGCGGCTTTGCACCCTCGCCCTGTGCTGCGCCCCGTGGCTGGCGTCCTGCATGCCCGCGCCGCCGGTGGTACCGGTCGCGGCCGCTCCGGTTGCGGCGCCTGCTCTCGTCGCGCCGTCCGGCGAGCATGTCGTCTACATTGTGGGGTGCGTGAACTGCCATCACCAGACGCCTAAACAGATCATCAACGCGCCGCCGCTGCTGCTCGCCAAAGGCTATTCGCCGGCCGAGTTCACCACGCTGCTGCGGACCGGCGTCGCGCGCGACGGGCGCGATCTGTATGCGCAGGGCAGTCTGATGGGCATCGTCGCGCGGGAGCAGCTGTCGCATCTGAGCGATGCGGAGATCGGCGCGATCCATGCCTTCCTGCGCAACGACTGGACCGCGGCGCGCGCGGCGGTGGAGGAAGCCAAGATCGCGACGTTCCCGCCGCCGACGTTCCACAAGAACTGAGGCGCGCACCGTCGGATCCGATGCGAGGGCTGCATCGATCGTGCGGGCGGCAATCAGCCGGCGACGGCACCGTCGATGCGATGATCGCCGGCCCCGGACCGACCGCCGCCATGACCCGCATCCTGACCCTCGACGGCAGCCGCATCCACGATCTCGCGTCGTTCTACGACGAGGTCAACCGGGTGTTCATGGCCGGCGTCGACTGGCCGCTGGGCCACAGCCTCGATGCGCTCGACGACATGCTCTACGGCGGTTACGGCGCGCTCGACGGCGATGCACCGGCGACACTGGTCTGGACCGACTTCGCGCACAGCCGCGACGCGCTCGGCATCGACGCCACGCGCGCCTGGCTGCAGGACAAGCTCGACACACCCGGCCGCTACGACAAGGCGCGCCTCCGGCGCGACCTCGATGCGCTCGAGGCCGGCAGTGGTCCGACGTTCTTCGATCTGGTGCGGGAGATCATCGCCGCGCATCCGAACATCACACTCGACGCGCGCTGACGACTCAATCCCGCTGCACGCGCTCGGCGATCTGCGGGATGAACCAGAACGGGATGCGGTACTCGCGGCGCCGCTGTTTGCCGGTGTCGCCGCCGTCGGCGTTCCACACCAGTTCGAGCGTGTGGCGGCCCGGCTGGCGGTCGCCGAGCGGGATGTAACCGACGAGGCCGCGCATGCCGAGATCGCGACGTTCGATCGGCACGAAGTCGGCGAGCGGAATCGCGGTGCCGTCGATGGTGACGGTCCACATCGCGGCCATGCAGTCGATGGCGTTGCGGGTGGCGGCGGCGCCTTCGGCGGTGTTGCGGCCGTCGGTCAGCATCGGACACAGGCGGCGTGCGAGTGCGTTGTCGCGCTGCGGCTGGTGCGGGATGAACAACCGCAGATGCGTTTCGGCGATGCGGTCCGACGGGATCATCGGATAGCGCAGCAGGGCATCGTGTTCGGCGCGCATGTTCTCGTAGTGCGCGCCGAGCATGCCGTGGTCGACGGCGTCGTCGGTCACCACCTCGTAGCCCTGCAGCAAGGTGAACTTCATCGAGTTGATGACCTGCAGACCGCCGATCACCATCGCGCCGCCGATCACGAGCGCGTAGACCGCGAGGAACAGGCGGCCGTTGAGATTGCTCTGCAGCGTGAACTGCATCGGCCCGATCAGGCGCTGCGGCACCAGCACGCCGTAGACGCGCAACAGCCGCAGCAGCAGACGACGCAGGCCGTCGCTGGATCGTCCGGCCGCGTCGCGGCGTGCGATCAGTTTCTCGCACACCGCCATCGCCACCGCGCCGGCGATGAACAGCGCGTACAGCACGCCGCCGGTGATCAGCGCGACGCGATCGGCCATGCCGAACAGCGCGCCGACGAGGCTGCCGAGCACCATCAGCACGATGGCGAACACGCCGACGCCGGCGATGGTCAGCGCCATCAGGATGCTCATTGCGAACAGGATCGACGCCATGCGGTCGGCACGGTCGATCGCCTGTCCGATGTCGCCGACGCGCGCGCGCTGGTAGCCGCGCGACACCGGGCCCATCGAGCTGAGCCGGTCCCAGCGCACGCCGTCGGGGAAGGTCGCCTTCAGACCGATCAGCCCGACCCAGTAGCCGCGGATCGCGATGTGGGTCATGAACGCGGCCGCCAGTGCGTAGCTCACGCCCACGCCGACCGCGAAGCCGAACCAGATCGCGTACTGCGCCATGCCGTCGGCGTGGACGGTGTTGGACACCCACGCGTCGAACAGCCGCCCCGGCACGGTGAACAGACCGAACACCAGCAGGCCGGAAATCAGCAGTTCGAGTTCGTCGCTGCGCTCGCGCAGGCGCTCGAAGCTGATGCGGCCACCTGGCGTGGCCGGCATCGGCGTGCCGTCGACGGGCCGCGGTGCGGCGTCGGTCTCGTGTTGCATGCGCGGTCTCCCCAGATCCGGAGGGCGAGTGTAGCCGCGCGCGGTGACGCGTTCAGCTCGGATCGAGCAACCGCGCGAGCGCCCAGGTGTCGAGGAAGGCGGTCGCGCGCACGATGCGGCCGTCGGCGAGTTCCAGATGCCAGGCGTAGTGATTGCGGTACGTGCTGCCGTCGCGCGCGGTGGCGCTGCCCTGCCACAGCACGACCACATGCGCGCCGTCGGCGACGATGCGCGTGACCTCCGGCACGATCGGCGTCGCGAGTCGCGCGGTGATCGGCGCGACCGCTTCGTCGAGGAACACCTGCTTGGAGCGGTACGTGCCCGAGACCGGACTGTCGCCGGCAACGGTCCACACGACATCGTCAGCGAGCAGGTCGAACACGCTGCCCTGCCCGAGTCGCCAGGCCTCGAATGCGGCGCGGATCTGCGCGGCGTTGTCGTGGATGGCGGTCTGCGCCTGCGCATCCCCGGCGTGCGCGGACACCACCGGCACCGCGAGTCCCATCGCGATCGCGAGGCCGGCGAGCCGGCAGCAACGCGGCACGGTGCGGGCGGCCATCAGTACGGGCTCGCGACGGGACGCACGATCAGCTCGCTGACATCGACGTCGGCGGGCTGGGTCATCGCGAATGCGATCGCGCGGGCGATGGCCTCGGGCTCGATCGTGATGCGGCGGAAATCGCGCATGCCTTCGGCCGCACCGGCGTGGGTGATGGTGTCGGCGAGTTCGGAGGTCGTGGTGCCGGGGCTGACCACGGTGACGCGCAGCGTGGTGGTCTCCTGCCGCAGGCCTTCGGAGATCGCCCACACCGCGTACTTGGTGGCGCAGTAGACGGCCGACGTGGGGAAGACCTGGTGCGCGCCGATCGAGGCGACGTTGATGACGTGGCCGAAGCCCTGCTGTTCCATCGCCGGCAGCACCGCGGCGATGCCGTGCAGCACGCCGCGGATGTTGACGTCGATCATGCGGTCCCACTCGTCGCGCTTGCGCGCCGACAGAGGCGACAGCGGCATGACGCCGGCGTTGTTGACGAGGGCATCGATACGGCCGTGCGCAGCGAGTGCATGGTCGACGAAGGCCTGCATGTCGTCCGCTGACACCACATCCAGCGCACGCGCTTCGGCGCGGCCGCCGGCGGCGGTGATGTCGGCGACCAGAGCGTCGAGACGATCGACGCGACGTGCGCCGAGTACGACGGTGGCGCCACGGGCGGCGAGTTCGCGCGCGGTCGCGGCGCCGATGCCGCTGCTGGCGCCGGTGATCAGCACGATGCGATCGTTGAGGTCCTGCTGCATGGGAGAACTCCTGCATGGGGCGTCTGGGCCCGGTGCAGATACGGTAGACACGGCCCGGTGTCGCGAGAACTCCCTACGCACTGGATGCTGTGGTTAGACTGGCTAACCAATGGATCTCGACCTCAACCTGCTGCGGGTGTTCGTCGCGGTCGCCGAAGGCGACAACTTCCGTGCGGCCGCCGATCGGCTGGGCGTGACCCGCTCGGCGGTCAGCCAGGGCATGCGCAAGCTGGAGGACCGGCTGGGCGTCGCGCTGGTGACGCGCTCCACCCGCAGCGTGCGGCTGACCGAGGCCGGGCACCGCCTGCATCAGCAGATCGCGCAGCCGCTGGCACGGATCGGCGCCGCGCTCGACGACGCACTCGACGACGGTCCGCCGCGCGGCCTGCTGCGTGTCGCGGTGACCTCGATCGCCGAACGTTTCCTGTCAGGTCCGCTGGTCGCGACGTTCGCGCAGGCCTATCCGCAGATCACGCTCGACGTGACCGTGACCGACGACGAATCGGACATCGTCGCCCAGGGCTTCGATGCCGGCGTGCGGCTGGGCGAGGTGATCGAGCAGGACATGATCGCGGTGCCGTTGACCGGACCGGTGCGCCAGGTGGTCGTGGCGACGCGCGGCTATCTGGACGCACACGGCACACCGACGCATCCGCGCGACCTGGTCGCGCACCGTTGCATCGGCTGGCGGCCCGCGCCGGGCGTGGCGCCGTATCGCTGGGAGTTCGTGCAGGACGGGCAGGATTTCGACGTCGCCGTGCAGCCGCAGGTCACAACCAACGACATGCTGCTGATGGTGCGCACCGCACTCGCCGGCGGCGGCCTGACGATCGGCATCGAGGAGACCTTCGCACCGTGGATCGCACGCGGCGAACTGGTGACGCTGCTCGACGACTATCTGCCGCCGTTCCCCGGCTTCTTTCTCTATTACCCCGACCGCCGCAACCTGCCGCCGAAACTATGTGCACTGATCGAGCACGTGCGCATGTTTCGCGGGGAAGATTGAAGCGACGTTGTTTTGGACCGCGCGATCCCCGCATCTCTCCCTCCGGGAGAGATCGACGCGCAACGCGCGTCGAGTGAGGGCGCTGCACGTCAGCGCGCAGCAGACAGCCCCCGACGCCTCATGTCCAGACGCCAAGCGCTTCAGCTGTCCGTATCGAACGAACGCTATTGCTGCGTCAGGACCACATCCCGCCCAGTTGGTTGATCGTCGACAGCGCCAGTCCCTGCGTCGGCGAGGTCGGCGCCTCGGACACGCACGCGCCCAGTCCTTGCGACGCCTGCATGCCGTCGAGCGCACTGCGCGCGGACGCCGCGGCCTCGGTGGCCGCCTGCGCGTAGCTGGCGGCGAATCCCGCCATCGCTTCGGTCGCCGGCGTCGGATTGTTCGCCGCGATGTCGGCCATGGCGGCCGCCGCTTCGACCGCTTCGGCAGCGGCAGCTTCCGCGCGATTGGCCGAGGCTTCGGCCGTGCAGGTGTCGCCTGCAGCGGCGGCGGCCTTGCCGGTCTCGGCTGCGGACACGGCCTCGTTGGATGCGCTGGCGGTGGCGTCCAGACCGTGCTCGGCAGCGGCTTCGGCGGCTGCGCCGCGCGTGTCGTTCGCGCCGTTCGAAGAGTCGGCGCCCGAGACGCCCGATGCGTTGTCGCTCATGTGCTGCGGTCCATGTGCAGTGGGGTCTTCATTTTCTCGACTGCGCGCGGGGCTGGGACCTCGGGTGAACCCGAGGTGCGCCTGTTGCGTTCAGTCATGGTGCGGTGTACGTGCCGCGGTTATGGCCGCCGACGGGTGACGAAACAGCCCACCGTGCGCGCAATGATTCGAGCGTGCGGGCTTCCGCGCGTGCACGCGACATCGATCCGGCGAACGGCACGTTCAACTGCACACGCCCCTCGGGATCCCGCGGAAATCCACCGTGCCGGGACATCAACAGGCGTCGATCCGCTTCCCGCAGATCGACGGTGATCGCAATCGAATGGCCATCTCCGCCATAGCCGCCGTTTGCGTGCGCCGCGATGTCGCCGACCACGCTCCACGCATACTGCAGCCAGTCCGGATCGTCGTTGATCCACAGGCGCCGCGGGATACGGATGCCGTGCGCATCTGCGCCGATCAGGACCCGCTTCGGCCGGCGCCGACAGCGTCTGAACGCCAAGAGAGCCAGACCCAGGACAGCAAGCGAGAAGACAGCCAGCGTGGCCGGCGACAAATCACCTAACGCAGAGGCAACCAGAATGCCTGCGATCCAGATCGCCATCGCGATCGTCGAGACCATCGCAATACACCCACCTGCAGGTTCGCGCACGTCGTAACCGTCGTCCATCGCGCTGCACCTCCATGGCAAGAGGCTCAATCCTGCAGCAGGCGTTCGATCCACGCCACGGCGATCCTGCAGCCATCTTCGTCCCGCATCACGCGCCCCAGTGCGTCGGCCCGGGCACGTATTTCGGGGCGTTCGGCGAAGGCGATCGCTCCCCGTAGGCCGGATGCCGAAGGCCGCCGACCCGACAGCACCCGGTCCGCGATGCCCAGCGCGCGCAGGCGGCCTGCCCAGAACGGCTGGTCACCGGCGAACGGCAGGATCACCGATGGAATCCCGGCGCGGCATGCGGAGTGCGTGGTGCCCGAGCCGCCATGATGGATCGCCAGCGCGCAGCGTGGCAGCAGCCAGTCGTGCGGCACGCTGCCGATGACGTGGACGTTCGCTGGAAGACCGGTGATGTCGATGCCGCTCCAGCCGGGATTGAACAGCACGCGCCGATCGCCGACCGCGTCCAGCAATGCAGCACGCACGCGCGGCACATCGAAGCCGCTCATGCTGCCAAAGCCGGCATAGACCGGCGGCGGACCCGACGCGATCCAGTCGACGAGATCGGCCGGTGGCGTCCAGTCCGTCAACGGCGGCACCCATTGGCCGCAGGCGATCGCGTCATCCGGCCAGTCGTCGATGTCCGGCAGCAGCGCCGGCGAGACGCCATAGAGCACCGGGTGCGCGGTCCACAGCGCCTTGCGGGGCGGCAGCCCGATCGCGACGCGGCCGCGATTCGTCGTCGCGCGGAACGTACGCCAGACCATGTGGTTCACGAAGGCGTGCGAGCTGCGGTTGAGCACGCGCGGCAGACGCAGCGGCGACAGCGGCGAGGTGAACGCAGCGGTCGGACTGATCGGAATCATCATCGCGCCGATCGCAGGCTTGCCCAGCGCCTCGGCCACCGACAGGCCGACGAATGCCGTGAGGCCGGACACGATCACCGCATCGCACCCCGCGCCGAGCGCCATCGCCTGCTGCATCCATTCGGGCGTGCGCGCCTCGACGATACGGATCAGCGCGCGCTCGATCTGGCGCATCGCGCGCATGCGCGACAGCGTGCCGCGGATGTCGCCGGCCAGCGCGGTCGCCGGCACACCGAGCGCGCGGGCGCTGTCGAGCGTGTCGGCATCGCCGAGCAGATGCACCGAGTGCCCGGCGCGCATCAACGCGCAGCCGAGCGCGGCGAGCGGGCGCGCGTCGCCCTCGGTGCCGTAGGTGATGATCAGAAGGCGCATGCGCGCAGTCTCGCGCAGCGCCGGGGGATGATTACGTCGTCTTCAGCGGCTGCACGCGGAAGCGTCGGCCCTTGATCTTACCGTCGCGCAGGTGGTTGACCGCCTGCTGCACCTTGCCGCGCGTGATGGCGACGTAGCTGCGCGTGGCGAAGACATCGATCTTGCCGATCGCGTCCTTGTGCAGCCCGGCCTCGCCGGTCAGCGCGCCGACGATGTCACCGGGGCGCAGCTTGTCGGTGCGGCCGGCATCGATGCGCAGCGTGACCATCGGCGCGGCCGGCACATCGCTGCCCTTGCCGCTGAGCGGCAACAGTTTTTCCCAGCGCAACGGCGCGCCGAACTGCGCTTCGACCAGCGCGGTGCGCGGCAGTTCACGCGGCGTCACCAGGCTCAGCGCCAGGCCCGAGCGGCCCGCACGACCGGTGCGGCCGATGCGGTGCACATAGGTGTCGGCGTCGTGCGGCAGCTCGTAATTCACCACCGCGCCGATGTCCTCGACGTCGAGCCCCCGCGCGGCGACGTCGCTCGCCACCAGCACATTGCAGCTGCGGTTGGCGAAGCGCACCAGCACCTCGTCGCGGTCGCGCTGTTCCATGTCGCCGTGCAGCGCGAGTGCATCGAAGCCGTAGTGGGCGAGCGAACCGGCGACCTCGTTGACGTCGGCGCGGGTGTTGCAGAACACCACCGCCGATTCCGGGCGATGGCGCAGCAGCAGCGCGGCCAGCTGCGGTGCGCGGCGCGACGGTTCGACCTCGTGGAAGATCTGCTCGATCTTCGGCGCCGGCGCGTCACCTTCGACGCCGATCTGCACCGGCTCGCGCAGCATCGCGGTGCCGAGATCGCGGATCCCGTCGGGGAACGTGGCCGAGAACAGCAGGCCCTGTCGCGTCGGCGGCACGCGCTTGACGATGTCGCGGATCGAGTCCTCGAAACCCATGTCGAGCATGCGGTCGGCTTCGTCGAGCACCAGCGTGCGCACGTGGCGCAGATGCAGCGCCTTCTTCTTCGCCAGTTCCTGGATGCGGCCCGGCGTGCCGACGACGACATGCGGCGGATGCGTCAACGTGGCCAGCTGTGGCCCGAGCGGAATGCCGCCGCACAGCAGCGAGAGCTTGAGGTTCGGAATGCCGAGCGCGAGCTTGCGCAGCTGCTTGCCGACCTGGTCGGCGAGCTCGCGCGTCGGGCACAGCACCAGCGCCTGGGTCTCGATGAGGCCGGTGTCGATCTTCTGCAACAGCCCGAGCCCGAACGCCGCGGTCTTGCCACTGCCGGTCGGCGCCTGGGCGATGACATCGCGGCCTTCGAGAATCGGCGGCAGCGATTCGGCCTGGATCGGGGTCATCGACGTGTAGCCGAGGGCATCGACGCCCTGCAACAGGGCGGGCGACAGCGCGAGCGTGGAGAACGGGAGAGGCGTGGTCATACGTACATGATCGCAGGAGTGGGGGTCTTGTATCGGACGAGGTGTGTTGGACGCGGGGTCAGTGCCGGATGGCAGGCCAGTCGCCGGCCTCTTGCCTGCGCGCGTTCAAACCGCTCCGGCGCTGAGGGGCTGCCCCCACCCAACCCTCCCCCGCTGGCGGGGGAGGGCTCCGAGCGCGGCGTCGGGACCATCCAGCACAGCGCGGGACGCGTCCGGGCAATGGTCCGCATGGGCCGACGTACGTCGCGAGCGTCTTGAGCCCTCCCCCGCCAGCGGGGGAGGGTTGGGTGGGGGCAAACCCCACGCTCGCGAGGTCATTGCGCCGCTGGCCTCCGATTCGCGAGAAGCACAGCCTGTCGATCCAGCTTTTGTCGGATATTCGCCATGCGCGCTGGACAACGCAACCTGCTCGCAAAACGCCTGCGACGTGCGATGACGCCTGCCGAGTACGCCCTCTGGCGCCACCTGCGCGGTCGACAGCGCTGCAATCTGAAGTTCCGAAGACAACATCCGATCGGACCGTTCATCGTCGACTTCGCGTGCCTGGAACCCGCGCTGGTGATCGAAGTAGATGGCGGACAACACAACGGCTCGCGATCCGATGCAGCGCGCGATGCATATCTACGTCGATGCGGATTTCATGTGCTGCGCTTCTGGAACGACGAAGTGCTGTCGAATCCGGATGGAGTCTGTCGCGTGGTGGATGCGTGGATCGAAGCGCGGGATGTGCGCATGGATTGAGTCGTGCGTGAGCGGAACGTGTGCCCCCACCCAACCCATCCGGCCCGGCGCAGCGCGCCGGTGGTTCGATCGATCCGCGCGGCATGCCGCGCGAGCGCACCGCTCTTACCCCCGCGCGCGGGGGCGGGCTCTAGCGACACGCCCGCGAGCTCCACTCGCGTTCAGTGCTTCTGCCTCAGGCGTAGAACGTCGCCGGCGCATCCGCTTCGACGATCGCGTGCGGCACGAAGCGCGCACTGTCGCGGGTGATCGGCGAATCGTCTTCGCGGATGCCGATGCCGCAGGCGTGATCGCCGACGATCCAGCTGCCGACCATCGGGTAGTGACCGTCGAACGCCGGCAGCGGATGTGCGGCCTGGCGGATGCCCGGGCCGGCGTAGGGGCCGTCGCTGTGCAGGCGCTGGCCGTCGGCGAGATGCAGTTCGATGTTCGCGCCTTCGCGCGAGTGCAGCGGTTTGCGCACCCAGCCGGCGGGCAGGTCGCCGCCGGTGTCGAACTCGGCCGCGAGCAGGTTCGGATGCCCGCGATGCCGCGCCCACAGCAGCGGCAGCAGGCCCTTGTTGCTGAGCAGGGCCTTCCACGGCGGTTCGATCAGGCGCAGGCCGGACTTGGGCAGCGCGCGGCCGAAGTCGTCGGCGAACAGGTCTTCGAGCGGATACAGCTTGAACAGCGAGCCGATCACCGTGTCGTCGAGATCGGTGTAGCGGCCGTCCTCGGACAGGCCGATGTCTTCGAGCGCGATCGCCGCGCCGTGCAGACCGGCCTGCGATGCGCAGTCGTGCAGGTAGGCGATCGTGCCCTGGTCTTCTTCGGAGTCCCGCACGGCGGCGAACAGCAGCGGCGGCGGCAGGCTCGATGCGAGGTCGGCGAAGCGGTCAACCAGCGCTTCGTGGATCGAATTGAACTGGTCGGCGTCGCGCGGCAGGCGGCCGCTGGCGCGCTGGTCTTCGAGCCACTGCCACTGGAAGAACGCGGCCTCGAACAGCGAGGTCGGCGTGTCGTAATTGAGTTCGTAGAGCTTGGCCGGGCCGGTGCCGTCGTAGGCGAAATCGAGTCGCCCGTAGAGATGCGGCTCGCGGCGGCGCCAGCTCTCGGCGATCCAGTCGCGGTAATGCGCCGGAATCGCCAGTTGTTCCATCAGCGATTCGCTGCCGACGATCTCGTCGACCAGGCCCATCGCCATCTGGTGGATTTCGACGCTGGGGTCTTCGAGGTCGTGCTCGATCTGCGCCATCGAGAACGCGTAGTACGCGCGTTCGTCCCAGTAACGGGCGCCGTCGATGGTGTGGAACCGGAAGCCGCACTCGGCAGCCTGCGCCTGCCAGTCGCCGCGTTCGACGATCGGAATGCGCCGCACCTCAGCCGCCGGTGCTGCGACCGGTGGCCGAGCGACCGAAACCGCCGCGGTTCGCGGTCACCGCGCGGTCCGGCGTCGCCGACACCGGCGCCATGCCGGCGCGGCCGGCGCCCGGTGCGCCGTTCGGACGCAGCCAGCCCTGGCGGTTGTCGCGGAACGCGGGCGAGGCCTGCGGCGTCTGCTGGGCGAGACCGGCGCGGTTGCCGCCCATCATCTGCGACAGGAAGAAACCGGCCATCAGCGGACCGATGAAGGAATGCCCGGTCGAGGTCTTCTGCTCGACGCATTCCTCGGCCGGAAACTCGGCTTCGCAGGCGGCGCGGCTGCTGTACTGCGGCGCGGTGTCGGCCGCCTGCAGCTTGGCCTGCTCGAACGCGATGCGGCACGTGGCGGTGTCGCCGACAGCCTGCGCGCAGCTTTCGACCGAGGTGTAGAGCCCGTCCTGCACTTCCACGGGCGCGGTGCGCTGGCAGGCCGTGAACAGCAATGGCGCGGTGCCCATCAACAGCAGGGCCGTCGTCTTCGAACGCTTGATGCGTCGCGTGCCGGTGGCGTCCGTCATGTCCTGCTCCGTGTGTTGCGTGTGTCCGGCCGGACATGATGCCCGTCGCCGGTCGCGCGGCAAAGCGCGACGCCTACACTGGCGTTCAGTCCCGTTGCCCGGAATGCCGATGCGTCTCGCCCTGTTGCTGCCGCTGCTGCTCGTCACCACGTCCGCCGTCGCGCAGACAGCGATGGAGCGCGAACGCGCGACCCATGCACGCGCGATCGCCGCGGGCTACAAGGCGCTGACGTTGTGCAGCGTGCAGTTCAATGCCGGACGCACGGCGGCGCAGGCACAGGTGCTGGAGCTCGTCGGCATCTATCCCGACTACCAGGACGACGTGCGGGTACTGGACGCGGTGGTCGATACCGATGCGCACACGGTGTCCGTCGCGTTCGACGACGCGCTGCCGCCGCGCATCGCCGCGTGGCGTCCGAACCTCGGCTGCGCGCAGTTGCCGATCGGTGCGGGTGCCGATGCGATCACCGCCTTGCCGCGCTTCGATACCGCGACGCCGGATCTCGACGACCGGCCTTGGCCGCTCGGCGAACGCGACGCGACCGCTGCGCCGCGTGGCGATGCAGCCGCGCTCGAAGCCGCCGTGGCCGCTGCGTTCGACACCCCGGCCTACGGCGAGGGTCATGCGACGACCGGCGTGCTCGTGCTGCAGGACGGGCGCATCGTCGCCGAGCGCTATCGCGATGGCTTCGGCCCGCACACCGCGCAGCGCACCTGGTCGGTGGCCAAGAGCCTGGCCGGCGCGCTGATCGGCGTGGCGCAGGCGGCCGGCGAGCTCGATCCGTCGAAGCCGGCGCCGGTGCCCGAATGGCAGGCGCCCGGGGACCCGCGCGGCGCGATCACCGTCGACCAGCTGCTGCGCATGAGCAGCGGCCTGCACAGCGACACCGCCGGCAACCGCACCGATGCGCTGTATTTCGGCGGCGCCACCGTGGCCGAATCCGCGACCGGCTGGCCGCTGGCGCATCCGCCCGGCGCGCAGTTCCGCTACGCCAACAACGACAGCGTGCTGGCCGTGCACGCGCTGCGTGCGGCCACCGGCGACGAGGCCCGCGCCCTGTCGCGGCCGTTCACCGACCTGTTCTGGCCGCTGGGCATGACCCGCACCGTCGCCGAGACCGACTGGCGCGGCGGCTTCGTGCTGTCGAGCCAGGTCTGGTCGACGGCGCGCGATCTCGCCCGTTTCGGCCTGCTGCTGCAGCAGGGCGGCGGGTTCGACGGCAGGCGCCTGCTGCCCGAGGGCTGGGTGCGCGCCGCGACCACGCCCACCGGTCCGCAGCCCGAAGGCGATCTCGGCTACGGCGCCACCCTGTGGCTGATGCAGCGCGCGCCCGGCGTGCCGGCCGACACCTTCGCCGCGATGGGCAACCGCGGGCAGTACGTCATCGTGGTGCCGTCGCGCGGCGTGGTGCTGGTACGGCGGGGGGAGGATCCGACCGGCAAGCGGTTCGATCCGGCGGCGTTCACGGCGGCGGTGCTGGCCGGTCTGGACCTGGACGTGGCGCCGCGCTGAATCGCAGCTGGCACGGACCGACGACGACGGTCGCGTTTCACCGGCATCAGACAGGGCCGGGTCTAGCGTCGCCCCCAGCAGCACGTCCTCCCATACGCCTTATCGGCGCTGGCGTGCTCGCGGGACCCGCCATGACCAACGACCTCCACAACCGCGCCACTTCTCCAGACCCACACACGCCGGCCGATGCGGCCGCGGAGGGCCAGGACGCGCTCGAGGCCCAGTTCAAGGCCAGCCTGCCCCAGGCGCCGTACTACTCGGCCGGCCGCCACTGGAACGACTATGCCCCGGCCTACCGGTTCGGTCGCGACAGCCGCCAGCGCCACGCCGGCAGCCGGTTCGACCAAGTGGAGCGTGAACTCGAAAAGGAATGGAAGAGCGCGCGCGACACCTCGCGCCTGGGCTGGATCGAAGCCCGCGGCGCCGTCGAGGATGCGTGGTCGATGTCACCCGATGGCGGCGATGTCGATGTCGCGCTGGACTCCCCCGGCCCCAAGGTCGGCTGACCGATCCATCGCCGATGCGGTGAATGCGACGCGGTACCATGGCGGTCTTTGCCGCGGTGCCCGCCCATGACCCGTTCTTCTGATTCCGACGCCCGCCACGGCGTCAGCCGCGACGACGCCGAATCGGCGGTCCGGACCCTGCTGCGCTGGGCCGGTGAGGACCCCGCGCGCGAGGGTCTGCTCGACACGCCGCGCCGCGTGGCCGACGCCTACACCGAGTGGTTCAGCGGCTACGCGACCGATGCCGATGCCTACCTCGCGCGGACGTTCGAGGAAGTTGCCGGCTACGACGAGATGATCGTGCTGCGCGACATCGAATACGAAAGCCATTGCGAACACCACATGGCGCCGATTATCGGCAAGGTCCACGTGGGCTATCTGCCGGCAGGCAAGGTCGTGGGCATCAGCAAGCTGGCGCGCGTCGTCGAGGCCTACGCCAAGCGCTTTCAGGTGCAGGAGAAGATGACGGCGCAGATCGCCGGCTGCATCCAGCGCGCGCTGGCGCCGCTGGGCGTCGGCGTGGTCGTCGAAGGCGCGCACGAGTGCATGACCACCCGCGGCGTGCACAAGCGCGGCGTGAGCATGATCACCTCGACGATGCTCGGCAGCTTCCGCGAGGACGCGCGCACCCGTGCCGAGTTCCTGCGCTTCATCGAAGTCGGCGGCAGCCGCCGCTGAGGTGTGTGTCCGCGGGCGCTCAGGCGCCAGCGAAGGTGTCCCAGCCCATCTTGGCGATCAGCACGACCACCAGGGTCACGAACAGTTTGCGGATCACCGGCGTGCCGCCGCGCAGCGCGAGCCGGGTGCCGGCGAACGCGCCGGCCACGTTCGCCACCGCCATCGGCACCGCGAACGCCAGCAGCACGTGGCCCGACGGCACGAAGAACGACAGCGCGGCCAGATTGGTCGCGATGTTGACGATCTTCGATGCCGCGGTGGCGCGCAGGAAATCGAGTCCGAAGAAGCGGATGAACAGAAAGATCAGGAAGCTGCCGGTGCCGGGGCCGAACAGGCCGTCGTAGAACCCGATCGCAGCACCCATCAGCAGCGCCAGCCCGAGCTCGCGACGCCCGACATCGCGCGGCCGGTGCAGCGCGCCGAAATCCTTCTTGACCAGCGTGTAGGCCAGCATCGCGATCAGCAGCGCGAGGATCAGCGGCCGCACCGCATCGCGCGGCAGCAACGTCACCGCGGTGGCGCCGAGGAACGAGAACACGAACGCGGTCGCCGCGGCGAACAGCACCGGCGCCCACGGAAAGCGGACGTTGCGCGCATAGCGCCAGCCGGCGGCGGCGGTGCCGAAGAACGAACTGAACTTGTTGGTGCCCAACAGCGCCGCCGGCGTGTGCTGCGGCAGCGCGGTGAACAGCCCCGGCAACTGCACCAGCCCGCCGCCGCCGACCGCGGCATCGACCAGCCCGGCCATGAAGGCGACGCAGACCAGCCAGATCAGTTCGGGAAACAGCGCGTCCACGCGAGCGGCCGACATCGGGGGGCGCAAAGCATACGGCTTGAGCGGCGATTGCGGCTGCCCTGAAGTCCTCTCCCGTGTTACGGGGGAGGGTTGGGTGGTGGCGAACCGTCAGTGGGTGCAGTTCAAGACTCGGGCGCAGATTCGCCGCGTGAGTCGGGCTCTCGTCGATCGGTCTGTTTGCCCCCTCCCAACCCTCCCCCCGCGTTGCAGGGGAGGGCTTCGCACGTTCGTCCATCACCGAGCCCGGGGCGCCATCAGCGCTCGCGTACAATGTCGGACCGTTTGTCCGCGATCGAAATTCCGTGAAATCCCAGCTCCGCGCCCTGATCGAGCCGCTGGTCGAGCAGGCCATTGCCGCCCTGCGCGACACCGGCACGTTGCCTGCCGACTTCGCCACGCCCGCCTTCACCGTCGAACGTCCGAAGGACCGTAGCCACGGCGATGCGTCGACGAACGCGGCGATGCTGCTGGCCAAGCCCGCGAAGTCGAACCCGCGTGCGATCGCGCAGGCGCTGGTCGATGCGCTGCCGGTTAACGACTCGATCGCGTCGGTCGAGATCGCCGGCCCGGGGTTCCTCAACTTCCGCCTCACCGCGAACGCGTGGCGCGACCAGCTGGTCGCCGTGCATACGCAGGGTGATGCCTTCGGCCGCAACGACAGTGGCGCCTCGCAGACCGCCGGCGTCGAATACGTGTCGGCGAATCCCACCGGCCCGCTGCACGTCGGCCACGGCCGCGCGGCGGTGATCGGCGACTGCATCGCGCGCGTGCTCGATGCCAACGGCTGGCACGTCAAGCGCGAGTTCTATTACAACGACGCCGGCGTGCAGATCGAGAATCTCGCCCGCTCGACCCAGGCGCGCGCCAAAGGCTTCAAGCCCGGCGACGCGCAGTGGCCGGCCGATGCCTATAACGGCGATTACATCGGCGATGTCGCGCGTGCGTATCTCGATGGCGCGACGGTCGAAGTCGACGGCCACACCGTCGCGGGCGTCAACGACGCCGACGATCTCGACGCGATCCGCCGCTTCGCCGTGGCGTGGCTGCGCCGCGAGCAGAACGAGGACCTCGCCGCGTTCGGCGTCGGCTTCGACGTGTATTTCCTCGAGTCGTCGCTGTACGCCGACGGCAAGGTGGAAGAAACCGTGCGCGAGCTCGTCGCCCACGGCCACACCTACGAGGAAGGCGGTGCGCTGTGGCTGCGCAGCACCGACTACGGCGACGACAAGGACCGCGTGATGCGCAAGTCCGACGGCACCTACACCTACTTCGTGCCGGACGTGGCCTATCACCTGTCGAAGTGGCAGCGCGGCTACACGCGTGCGATCACCGAACTCGGCGCCGACCACCACGGCTCGCTGGCGCGTGTGCGCGCGGGTCTGCAGGCGCTCGACGCCGGCATCCCGCAGGGCTGGCCGGAATACGTGCTGCACCAGATGGTCACGGTGATGCGCGGCGGCGAGGAAGTGAAGCTCAGCAAGCGCGCCGGCAGCTATCTCACGCTGCGCGATCTGATCGACGAGGCCGGCCGCGATGCGACGCGCTGGTTCCTGGTCGCGCGCAAGCCGGATTCGCAGCTGGTGTTCGACATCGACCTGGCGCGCAGCCAGTCGCTCGACAACCCGGTCTACTACGTGCAGCTCTCGCACGCGCGCATCTGCGGCCTGCTGCGCAAGCTCGGCGACGCGGGCCTCGCGTTCGATCTGCAGAACGGCCTGGCGCAGTTGCCGGACATGACCGACGTCGCGCTGCGCGACGTGCTGATCGATCTGTCGCGCTGGCCGGAAATCGTCGCCGTCGCGGGCGCACAGCTTGAACCCCACCTGATCGCGACCTACCTGCTGGAGCTGGCACAGGGCTTCCAGACGTACTACAACGATCACCAGTTCCTGGTCGACGACGCCGACGTGCGCGATGCGCGTCTGGCGCTGGCCACTGCAGTGCGACAGGTACTGCGCAACGGTCTCACGCTGCTCGGCGTGCAGGCCCCGGAGGCGATGTAATGGCGGCACGACGTGGCAAGACCCAGGCCCGACGCAACGGCGGCAGCTCCGGCGGATTGCCGGGCTGGGCGTGGATGATCATCGGTGTGGTGCTCGCACTGGGCATTGTGCTGGCGGTACCGCGCCTGCTCAAACCCGACTCGCAGGACGGCTTCTTCCGGCCGAGCCCGAATCCCGATGCGCAGCCGGCGGTCAGCACCACGGACGCGGACGCCGAACCCGAACTGCCGACGCCGGCCGGCCAGCGCCCGCGCGCTGCCGCGGACTCGCAGGGCACGTCGACCGACTACGATTTCTACACGATGCTGCCCGAGCAGGAAGTCCCGATGACGGACGCCGAACTCGCCGCCAGCACGCGCGCCGAAGCCCAGCGCCAGCAGCGCGCCGAGGCGCAGCAGCAGGCGCTGCAGGCCCAGCATCCCGACGCCGCCGACATGGCCGGCGGCGCGACGACCGGTCCGCAGCCCCTGCCCGAACAGCGCCCGACGCCCGCGCAGCAGGCGACCACCGCGCCGGCCACCGCAGCCAGCGCCACGCCGGCCGCGGCGGGCGATGCCCGTTACATCCTGCAGGCCGGCTCGTTCAGCGCCTCCGGCGACGCCGAGGCCCTGAAAGCCCGCATCGCCCTGCTCGGCCTGACCGCACGCGTCGAATCGGGCGAAGCCGCCGGCCGCACCGTGTATCGCGTCCGCATGGGGCCCTACGGCACTGCGACGGATCTGGCAGAAGCCAAGCAGAAGCTCGGCAACGGCGGCCTGCCGGCGCTGGCGATCAAGGCGCAGTAAGCGCGCGTCTTCCGCGCATGCGGAGTCGTTGAACACCCCTCCCTCCGGGAGAGAGCCTGCCCCGGACCTGATCCGGGGTCGACGCGCAGCGCGCGTCGGGTGAGGGCAGAGCTCCCGCGCCCGCATTCCGCTCACGGCGAGCGCCCGCCCCTCACCCCAACCCCTCTCCCCAAGGAGAGGGGCTTGCAGCTGAGCGCTTCAGCTTTCCGCGACGCCGACGCTCCACCTCCCCATTCCGTGCCCCCCGTCCCATCCGGATCGCAGCCCACGCGATCCGCCTGCGGACAATGGAGGCTCAAGGGAGGAAGGGCGCCATGACCATCGAAGCGGCACTGATCAAACCCGTCGTCGACGTGCTGCTGGCGCTGTTCCAGCAGGGCAGCGATCTCAAGCTGAAGCACAACGCGCAGGCGTCGGTGCGCGAGGCGATCCGCGAACTGTTGCAGGCCAATCCGGACGAGAATCGGGCGGCGGCACGCATCGCGATCGCGCGCGCGGCCGGCATCCTGTCCGAGGACGTGGTGCTGGCCGAGGACATGCTGCAGAAGCATCGCGCGACCAAGGCGCGCACACGCGGCAAGTCGACGACCGGTCGACGACGCGTGCCGAGCGAACCGGTCGACACCGACACGCCGGCACGCAAACCGCCGGCGAAACCCGGTCCCGGCACTCCGACATCACACTGAGCCTGTAACGTTCGACGCTCCCGTCTCCGGAGCGTGGCCATGGCCGGTGTCCTCGTGTTCGCGGCGTTGAGTCTGTTGTGGTGCTGCAGCGAGCTGTGGATCGGACTGCGCCATCGCGCGTCCGATCGCAGTCGCGATGCCGGCACGCTGGCGCGCCTGGTGCTCGTGATCGGCGGCTGCGTGACCGTCGCGCTGGTCGTGTCGATCTGGCCGCCGGGGCGCTTTCCACCCGCGTGGCAACCGCTGCTGCTGTGGAGCGGCTGCACGCTGATGCTCGCGGGCATGCTGTTCCGCTGGTGGGCGATCCGTGTGCTCGCCGAACATTTCACCGTCGATGTCGCCATCGCCGCCGATCACAAACTGATCCGCAGCGGCCCGTACCGGACGCTGCGCCATCCTTCGTACACGGGCCTGCTGATCACCTTTGCGGGATTCCTGTGTGTGCTCGGCAGCTGGCTGGCGCCGCTGGTCGTCGCCGCGCCGTTGTGGTTCGCGCTGCTCGGGCGTATCCGCATCGAGGAAGCCGCGCTGTCGGCGGCGTTCCCGGTCGACTATCCCGAGTACGCACGCACCACGCGTCGGCTGCTGCCCGGCATCTGGTGAGCCGGCGCGGCGACGTCACCGGGTAAGCTGTACCACCCCGCACGTTGCCGAAGCCGCATGACCACCCAGCCCACGACCGCCCTCAGCGACACCGAACTCGACCGGCTGGATGTGCTGCTCGACCGCTGCACCGATCCCGAAACCGGCCTCGGCAATCTGGAAATGCTCGACGGGTTCCTGTCCGCGCTCGCGGTCGGGCCGGTCGACGTCGAACTGCCGACGGTGTTCCCGGCGATCTGGGGCACGGGCGAGGTGCCGCGCCGCGACGAGCGCCAGACCCGCGAAGCCGAGGCGCTGATCACGCGACTGGCTGCCGAAGTCGAACAACGCATCCGCCACGATCCCTCGGAAGCAAGCGATCGCGAATCGCTGATGCCGCTGCTCGGCCTGCCGCCCGAATCCGAGGGCGACGAAGACAAGGCCGACGACGCCGATGCGCTCGACGGCATTCCCGAGGACTTCCCGTTCGCCGCTGCCTGGGCCGCCGGCTTCCTGCGCGGCGCCGCGCAGTTCGAGGAGGACTGGGCGAAGTGGATGGAAGACCACGAGGCGATCGACAACGATCTGGGCGTGATCACGCGCCTGGCGATCGTGGATCCCTCGCAGCTCGCAGATGCCGAAATGACGGCCGAGGAAATGCTGACCCTCGACGAGCGTTTCGACCTGACCTATGACCTGCCGGACATGCTCTACGACATGTACCTGCAGCGTCTGCACGACCGCCGCCCGGCGCCGGCCAAACGCGCCGACGTGCCCGGCCGCAATGATCCCTGCAGCTGCGGCAGCGGCAAGAAGTACAAGAAGTGCTGCGCGGACCAGGCGTCCGAGTAAGCCACAGCTCGGCGCGGACGACTCGCGCCCGCGTTGCCTGATGCCGCATCGATCGCGCGCCGCCCCCCGGCGCGCCGCGTTCCAAGGAGACCCGTCATGACCCGCACCATTCTCATCACCGGCGGCACCTCCGGTTTCGGCGCCGCTGCCGTCGCACGGTTTCTCGCCGGCGGCTGGCGCGTGGTCGCGACCGGTCGTCGCGCCGAGCGCTTGCAGGCGCTGGTCGATGCGCACGGCAGCGAGCGCCTGCACACCGCCGCGTTCGACATCCGCGACGAGGCCGCGATGCATGCCGCGCTCGCGGCGCTGCCGGCGGACTTCCGCACCATCGACGCATTGGTCAACAACGCCGGTCTCGCGCTCGGCACCGCGCCGGCGCAGCGCGCGGACCTCGCGCAGTGGCGGCAGATGATCGACACCAATGTCACCGCACTGGTCACGCTGACGCATGCGTTGCTGCCGACGCTGATCGAACGGCGCGGCGCGATCCTCAACGTCAGCTCGATCGCCGGCAGCTATCCCTATCCCGGCGGCAACACCTATGGCGGTACCAAGGCCTTCGTCACCCAGTTCTCGCTGGGCCTGCGCAGCGACCTGCACGGTACCGGCGTGCGCGTGACCTCGATCGAACCGGGCCTGGCCGAAACCGAGTTCACACTCGTGCGCACCAGCGGCGACCAGAGCGCGTCCGACACGCTGTACACCGGCGCGCAGCCGATCGTCGCCGACGACATCGCCGAAACCCTGTGGTGGGTGGCGAACCTGCCGCCGCACCTCAACATCAACCGGCTCGAAGTGATGCCGGTGAGCCAGTCGTTCGCGGGCTTCCAGATCCATCGCGAGGTTTGATCGGACGTCGCGACTCGCAGGCCTCGGTGAACGCTCGCGTGTATTGGCGGACTCTGCGGGCGCTGTCGCGTGTCGCCGACGGGCCGACGCTACAAACATAGTTGAGCCGAACTCAAACGCCTCGTCATCCCGGCGAAAGCCGGGATCCAGTGACTTTGCGTGCAGCCATCCGGCGCCCAGTGGCGCCGCGACAGTTGCGCTCGATACGCGCTCCAGCACTCAAGACGCTGGATTCCGGCTTTCGCCGGCATGACGAGTTCTGACCGTCATCGCTTGAGTAAGTCGGGTCGCACACAACGCGCGCCCCATTGTCGCGGTTTCCGCTTACTGCAGCGGCGCCCAGACGAAGCTGCCCTCGCGGCGCACGATCCGACCCAGTCCCGGATACGGGAAATGCGGCGAGGCCACGGTGACGCCGCTGTCGGCCGCGCGCGCCAGCAGGGCTTCGCGGCTGGCCTCGGCGGCCGGCGCATCGCCATCGAACGCGATCGTCCACTGCGGCCGCTGCACCGACACCGCGAAGTGGTGCGCGGCGTCGCCGATGTAGAGCAGGCGCGCATCGTCGTCGACGATCTCGTAGGCGCTGTGCCCCGCCGTGTGGCCTTCGACCGCCACCGCAGTGACGCCCGGCACCACCTCAGCGCCCGGTGCGAATGCGTCGACGCGCGGCGAGATCGCCGCCGCCAGCGCGGCATTCGAAGGATCGGCCTGCAACGCCTGCCATTCCGGCGCCGAGAGGTGCACGGTCGCATTCGCGAACACGGCCTGGCCGGCGTCGTCGAGCAGCCCACCGACGTGGTCGGGATGCGCGTGACTGATGAAGATGTCGGTGACCTCCGCCGGCTCGACGCCTGCGGCGCGCAACGACGCCGGCAGACGGCCCGCATCGGCGAAGTCGGCATCGCCGGCGCCGGTGTCGAACAGCAGCACGCGGTCGCCGCTGTGCACCAGCAGGGCCTGCACGCTCAGATGCACGGTGTCGGTGGGTTCGCCGGCCTGCGTCAGCAGCGCATCGACTTCGGCCTTCGGCGCGCCGACACCGAGGGTCTTGCCGTCATTGGGAAACCGGATGTCGCCGTCGCGCAGCACGACTGCATCGAGCGTGCCGATCCTGAAACGATGCACGTCGACGCTGTCGGCGGCGGGCGCGGCGTCGGCGGTCGTCATCGGCGGCGGCGGTGCATCGACGGTGGCCGGCGGCGGCGCGGGCTCGGCGCAGGCGGCGAGCACGGCGGCGAGGGCAATGGCGAGCAGCGCACGGGCAGGACGGACAGAACGCATGGGCAGAACTCCGGAAAAGGGACGCGGCCGTTTTGGGGCCGGACACGATGCCCGGCAAGCATAATCCCGGGGCAGGTTTCGATTGATTGCACCGGCGGCCTGATGCATTCCGTGATCATTGCCGCGATGCCAGCGAAAGAAAATCCGACGCAATGGCACGCCGCTGCTGGACGCATGTGTTGCTATCGTGGTCGCGACACCATGCAAGGAAGCAGGACAGATGAAAGGACACATCGCCGCATTGCTCGCGATATCGCTGCTCAACCTGTCTCCAGCACACGCGGACCCGCGCGCCGCCGCGCACGTTGAGAACATGTTCAGCGTCGTGGATACGAATCGCGACGGCGTCATCACGATTGCCGAGAGTGATGTCGCGATCGAAACCGAATTCCGGAAGCACGATCTCGACGGCGACGGCATCTGGAGCTACGCCGAAGTGAGCAAGCAACAACTTGACGCAGGCGCCTCGCAACTGCCGCCAGACGTGCAGGCGAAGGTCATTGCGGGCGTCTACGCCAACTACGATGTGGACGGCGACCGACGTATCACGCTCGCGAACTACCGGCAGGTCCAGACCGCGATGCTGCTGCAGGCGGACTTCGACAAGGACGGCCAGGTGACACTGCAGGAAGCGCGCCAGCTGCATGGCGTGGTCGCGCCCTGACCGCCCGGCGCGTCACTCCAGCGGCGTGTCGTCCAGATACGTGTAGCCGGTGAGTCCGGCTTCCAGCGCGTCCTTGAGCCGCTGCGATTCGTCCGCGGCCAGCGCGGCATCGTCGACCAGCGTGGTGTAGCGCGCGCGCAGGTCGTCGAGGCGATAGCCCACGTAGTCGAGCATCACATCGGTGGTGTCGCCGCGACGCTGCTGCACGACCGTGATGCCGTCGCCCTCGATCTTCACTTCGACCGCGTCGGTGTCGCCGAACAGGTTGTGGATGTCGCCGAGGATTTCCTGGTAGGCGCCGACCATGAAGAACCCGAGCCGGTACTGCTCGCCCTTGCGCAGCGGATGCAGCGGCAGCGAGGTGTCGAGATCCTCGTTCTCGACGTAGATGTCGATCTTGCCGTCGGAATCGCAGGTCAGATCCGCGATCACGCCGCGACGCTCGGGCAGTTCGTCGAGGCGTTCGATCGGCACGATCGGGAACACCTGGTCGATCGCCCACACATCCGGCATCGATTCGAACACGCTGAAGTTGACGAAGTACTTGTCGACCAGCCGCTCGTTGAGTTCGTCGAGCAGCGGGCGGTGGCTCTTCTCGTCGAAGGTCAGCCGCGCGCGCACCGCGTGCGCGATCGCATAGAACAGATCGTCGATGCGCGCGCGATGCGTCAGGTCCAGCTGGCCCAGTGCGTAGAGCGCCAGACCTTCGGCGTGATGGTGCTGCGCTTCGTGGAACAGCTCGACCGCCGGACGCGAGGTCAGCTCGGTATGGAGCTCGCGCAGGTTCGCGACCACGGCCGGCTCGTCGTCGTGCACATCCGGCACGCGACCCTCGGGCGCGCGTTCGACTTCGGACACGTTGGCGACCAGCACCGCGTGGTGCGCGGTCATCGCGCGACCGCATTCGGTGACGATGCGCGGCGGTGTGAGACCGTGCTCGGCGCAGGCCTGCGCCAGTGGCTGCACGATCGAACCGGCGTACTGGCGGATGCCGTAGTTCACCGAGTTGTAGCTGCGCGAACGCGTGCCTTCGTAATCGACGCCGAGACCGCCACCGACATCGACGTGGCTGATCACTGCGCCCAGCTTGGTCAGTTCGACGAAGTACCGCACCGCCTCGCGCATGCCGTTGGAGATGTCGCGGACGTTGGAGATCTGCGAACCCATGTGGAAATGCAGCAGCTGCAGGCAGTCCGCCATGCCGGCGTCGCGCAGCTTCTTCCACAGGTCGAGCAGCTGGCGCGGGTTGAGACCGAACTTGGCCTTGTCCCCGCCGCTGTTCTGCCACTTGCCGGCGCCCAGAGACGCAAGACGCATGCGCACGCCGAGGCCCGGCTTCACACCGAGCGCGGCGGCTTCCTCCATCACCAGCGCGAGCTCGGACGGCTTCTCGACGACGATGAAGGTCTCGAGGCCCAGCTTGCGGCCGATCAGCGCGAGCCGGATGTACTCGCGGTCCTTGTAGCCGTTGCAGACCACGAGCCCGCCCGGACGCGACAGCGCCAGCACCGCCATCAGTTCCGGCTTGCTGCCCGCTTCCAGACCGAAGCCGTCGCCGTGGTGCGAGGCCAGCGTGCCGGCGACGCCCTGGTGCTGGTTGACCTTGATCGGATACACGGCCGTGTAGCCGCCCGGATAGTCCCACTCGGCCTGCGCCTGCGCAAAGGCGTCCTGCAGCCGCGCGAGGCGGTCACCGAGGATGTCGGGGAAGCGCACCAGCATCGGCAGCTGCGCGCCGTTCGCGCGCGCGGCGTCGACCGCCTCGGGCAGCGCGATCGACGGGCCCTGTTCTCCGCGCGGCGACACCACGATGCGGCCGGCGTCATCGACGTCGAAATACCCCTCGCTCCAGTGCGGGATCGAGTAGGTCTTGCGGGCGAGGTCGGTGGACCAGGCGGTCATCGGCGGCATTCCGGTCGAGCGTGAAGGCCGCATAGTCTAGGGTCTGGCAGCCGAACCTGTGGTGACACGGCCGCAGCGGCGCTCAGAACGCCTGGCCCGTCCCGCGTCGGTAGACGGGCGCGCCGCACAGGCGCCGGACCTGCTTGGCCAGCGCTGCGGCGTCGCTGCCGGTGAACACCGTGTGGCTGCCCGGCAGCTGCAGCGCCTCCGACACCGCGCGCAGTCCGGCGGCTTCGCTGGCGATGGAGCCACGCCATTCGAGCAGCAGCACGTAATGCGCGGACTGTTCGCGCATGGCGACCTCTTTGCACGCCAGCCACGCGCGGACGATGCGCGCGTGGCTGGCGAGCGCGGCGCTCAGCTGCCCCAGCGCGGCCGCGTCGAGATCGTGTGGCTGCAACGCATCACCATCGACGACGGCATCGCGATCGCGCAGGTCGTCGGCGCGCGGGGCGAGTTCGTCGCGTAGCGCGGTTATCTGGCGGGCCGTGTCGGCATCCAAGTCGGGATCGCGCAGCAGCGCCGCCAGCGCGTCGCCAACCGGGCCGACCGCGCCCGCGTCGCGCGCGACCGCCTGACGCAAGCGGGCGATGCCGTCGAGATCACCCGCCTCCAGCTGCCGCAGGCCCAGCCGGAACGCGATCATCGCGCTGTCCGGATGCGCGGCATGCGCGCGCGCCAGTACCGGCAGCGGATCACGGTCGATCTCGACCGTCTCGAACAGCCGCGCATGTTCGACGGCTTCGTCGGCCGAGCGCTCCGGCAGGGCGTCGAGCGCATGGAAACGGGCGCGATCTTGCGCGCCCGCGGCGTGCAATGCCTGCCATTCCGTCTTCAGTTGCGTGCGCCAGTGCTGGTCCAGGTCACGTTCGATGGCGTCCAGCGCGTCGCCGAGCCATACCGATGCAGGTGCGCCGGGCGTGCGCAGGACGGCAGACGCGCCCAGCGCGTCGAGACGCCGCGCCAGCACCGGATGCGTGTCGTCGGGATCGACATCGCGGTCGGCAATCGCGAGCAGACGCGCCGGATCCGGCTGCGGCGCAGCGCGCAGCCCGTCGATCAACGGTGCCAGCAGATGCGCCGGTGGATGTGACTGCACGCGGGCGCGGGCGAGTACGCGCGGCCACAGCGTCGACTGCAGGCGGCCACTGCCGTGTTCGATGCGCAGCAGCGCACTGGCCATCGCGCCCCGGTCGACGACCCGCGCGGCGGTCGCGTCGGCGCGGAACTCGTGCGCCCGCGCGAGCACGAAACTCCATGCGTCGAACAGCGGCGCGTACCAGGCATAGAAACGCGCGATCGGCATCGAGAGCAGGAAACCGCTCCGCGACAGACCGTCGACGGCGCGATACCAGGTGAAGCGCACGCGGTAGAGCCAGCCGGACAGGCGCCCGTGCCGCTCGCCGAAATGCCCGAATTCGTGTGCGATCACCGCGGCGGCCTCGTCGCGATCGAGCAGTTGCAGCAGCGGCAGCCCCAGCACGAGGTAATGCCGATGCCCCGCGAGGCCGAGCAGGCGCGGCAGGCTGGCCGCGGCGGCATTGAGCCGGGTATCGATGACGATGCCCGCCAGCGGCGGTGCGCCGGTCGCCTGGCGCAGACGCTCGACTTCGGCCTGTAGTGCCGGCGCCTCATCCGGTGTCAGCAATCGACCGCCCGGTACCTCGAAGCGCACCCACAGCGCGCGCACCAGCGCGGCGATCCCCGCACCGGCGATCAACAGCACGATCGCCAGCTGCGGCTCGAAACGCACGCCCTGCACGAGCACGCGCCATGCGATCGCCAGCGGCGCGGCCAGGAGCAGCAGCAACAGGCCGATCAGGAAGCCGTAACCGGCCAGCGCCAGCAGCACCACACGCACGAGATACGCGCGCGGCGACGCGGCAGCGAGGGTTTCCAGGCGCTGGACCCGCGCGCGATGTCGGGCGGTGGCGGCCTGCGCCGCGCGGCGATCTTCCATGGGCTCGGCGGTGTCGGCAGCAGGTGCGTCGCAGTATCGCATCGGCCCGGACACGAAGCCGACATCCGGACTTCGCTACAATTTCGCCCCTCGCGCCAGGCGCCGCCCCCGCGTGCCGCCGCCCGATTTCCCTTCATCCGCTTTGCAGGACACCCCATGACCGCGCCCAACTGGCTCTACGAAAACTTCGACACCGCCGGCTCGGCCATCGGCTTCCGCGTCAACGCGAAGCTCGACGAGGTGCAGTCGCCGTTCCAGAAGATCGAGATCTACGAGAGCACCGACTGGGGCAACGTCATGCTCATCGACGGCGCGATGATGGTCACCACGCGCGACAACTTCCTCTATCACGAGATGATGTCGCACCCGGCACTGTTCACCCACGCCGATCCGAAGACCGTCGTGATCATCGGCGGCGGCGACTGCGGCACGCTGCGCGAAGTGCTGCGCCACCCGGGCGTCGAGAAGGCCGTGCAGTGCGACATCGACGAGCAGGTCACACGCATGGCGGAGAAGTACTTCCCCGAGCTGTGCGAATCCAATGGCGACCCGCGTGCCGAGATCCTGTTCGACGACGGCATCGCCTACATGGCGAATTGCGAACCCGGCAGTGTCGACATCGTGATCGTCGATTCGACCGATCCGGTCGGCCCGGCCGAGGGCCTGTTCAACAAGGCGTTCTTCGAAAGCTGCCACCGCGCGCTGAAGGACGACGGGATCCTGGTGCAGCAGTCCGAGTCGCCGCTGGTGCTGCTGGATCTCATCAAGGCCATGCGCGCGGAGATGGGCAAGGCCGGCTTCACCACCTTCCAGACCCTGCCGTTCCCGCAGCCGTGCTATCCCACCGGCTGGTGGAGCTGCACGCTGGCGCGGAAGGGCCAGGGCTTCGACTTCCGCGAAGCCGACGCCCGCGCCAAGCCATTCGAGACGCTGTACTACACCGCCGACATCCACACGGGCGCGCAGTCGCTGCCGCCGTTCGTGGCGAAGGCGCTGGGCGAAGGCTGAGCCACCGCGTCAGCCGCATCCGCTGGATACGACGAGGCCCCGCATTGCGGGGCCTCGTGCGTTGCGGCGCAGCGCAAGCTCAGATCGCGTCGGAATCCAGCTCTCCGGTGCGGATGCGCACCGCGCGTTCCAGGTCGTAGACGAAGATCTTGCCGTCGCCGATCTTGCCCATGCCGGCGGACTTGAGGATCGCCTCGACGACGTTGTCGACGATGTCGTCGGTGATCACGATCTCGAGCTTTACCTTCGGCAGGAAATCGACGACGTACTCGGCGCCGCGATAGAGCTCGGTGTGGCCTTTCTGGCGGCCGAAGCCTTTCACTTCGGTGACGGTGATGCCGTTGACCCCGACGTCGGCGAGCGCTTCGCGCACGTCGTCGAGCTTGAACGGCTTGATGATGGCCATGACCATTTTCATCGCATGGGCCTCCCCGGTGTGGATTCGGGGACAGGATACGCCACGCTCACGCGGCGCCCCACACGATCAGGGCAACCGCGGCTTGTCGCGGCCCCACCCGCATGCTGTAGTGCCGCCCCGCCAGGCGCCGGGATTCTCCTACCGCGCCCCAGGGCCGCTGCCGACGGCATGCACGTACCCGCCGGGCGAGTCTGGCCATGCAATCAAGGACACCGTGATGATCGATCTGAACTCCGTCGACGAACTCGCCCGCCGCCTCAGCAGCCTGGTGCCGCCGGGGCTGCGCGAGAGCCGCGAAGAGATCCAGGAAAACTTCAAGGCCGTGCTGCAGTCGGGCCTGACCAAGCTGGATCTGGTGACCCGCGAGGAATTCGAAGTCCAGCGCGCGGTGCTGCTGCGCACGCGCGAGAAGCTCGAGGCACTGGAAGCGCAGGTGCGTCAGATCGAGGCCCAGTCGTCGCCGGCAAGCGCCGCGTCGACCGGTAACGCGAGCAACACCGCCCACTAGAGGACACACCATGGGACTTGCGCTCGTGCACGGACGTGCGCGCGCAGGCATCCGCGCCCCAGAGGTCAAGGTCGAAGTGCATCTCGGCGGCGGACTGCCGTCGATGTCGATCGTCGGGTTGCCGGAAGCGGCGGTACGCGAAGCCAAGGACCGGGTCCGCGCCGCGATCCAGTGCGCGCAGTACGAATTTCCCGCGCGCCGCATCACCGTCAATCTCGCGCCCGCCGACCTGCCAAAAGGTGGCGGCCGCTTCGACCTGCCGATCGCGCTGGGCATCCTCGCCGCGAGCGGACAGATTCCCGCCGACGCGCTGCGCGACTGGGAATTCGTCGGCGAACTCGGCTTGACCGGCGAACTGCGCGCGATCGATGGCGCGTTGCCGGCCGCACTCGCGGTGGCCGGCACCGGCCGTTCGCTGCTGGTACCGACGGCGAACGGCGCCGAAGCCGCACTCGCCTCCGATGTCGCCGTGCACACTGCGCGCACGCTGCTCGAAGTCTGCGCGATGCTCGGCGGCCAGAAATCGCTGCCGCAGGCCGTCCCGCCGCCGCCGCGGGACGTGCCGACGATCGATCTGCGCGATGTGCGCGGACAGGCGCAGGCTCGGCGCGCGCTGGAGATCGCAGCGGCCGGTGGCCATCACCTTCTTCTAGTCGGGCCGCCGGGATGCGGCAAGACACTGCTGGCCTCGCGCCTGCCCGGCCTGCTGCCGCCTGCAAGCGAAGCCGAAGCACTGGAAACCGCAGCGGTGCTGTCGGTCAGTGGGCGCGGACTGGACCCGAGCGCCTGGCGAACGCGCCCGTTCCGCAATCCGCATCACACGGCCAGCGCCGTGGCGCTCGTCGGTGGCGGCGCCGAGCCGCGGCCCGGTGAGATTTCGCTGGCGCACAACGGGGTGCTGTTCCTCGACGAATTACCGGAATGGCAGCGGCATGCGCTGGAAGTGCTGCGTGAGCCGCTCGAATCGGGCGTCGTCACGATCTCGCGCGCCGCGCGCCAGAGCGAATTCCCGGCGCGCTTCCAGCTGGTCGCGGCGATGAACCCGTGTCCCTGCGGCTGGGCCGGCGACGTCTCCAGCCGGTGCCGGTGCAGCAGCGACGTCATCACCCGCTACCGTGCACGCATCTCCGGACCGCTGCTGGACCGCATCGACCTGCACGTCGACGTGCCACGCCTGCCACCCGCGGCCCTGCGCCCAGATGCGCCGGGCGGCGAGCCCAGCGCCGACGTGGCCGCGCGTGTCGCGTCGGCACGCGATCGGCAACTCGCGCGTGCCGGCACGCTCAACGCCCAGCTCGACCAGAGCGCGACCATGCGCGGCTGCCGGCTCGCCTCGAAGGACCAGGCCCTGCTCGAGCGCGCGATCGAAGCCCTGCATCTCTCGGCCCGCTCGATGCACCGCATCCTGCGCGTCGCACGGACGATCGCCGACCTCGACGGCAGCGAGGCCATTGCCACGGCGCATCTCACCGAGGCTTTGGGCTATCGAGGCGCAGGCGCTGGCTGCTGATCAGTTTCTGCAACCCCCCGGCCCCATGGTGGCCTCGGAACATTCCAGAGTGCGTCGGCCGATATCGCGCTCGATGGATTCCCGCTCGGCCCGCCGCTGTGCAACCGTCTTGCAGATCGTCTGCGGACGGTTGGTGCCAGTCGGACGCTCGCGACGGCAGATCATACGGTCCTCTTCAGCTGCACTGATGATGGCTTGAATCGCTTCGAGATGATTGAACAGCTCGATCTGCTGGTGTTCGTTGAGTTCGGTGGTCCGCGCCCTGTCGCCGATCAATGACAACACGCGATCCTGCTTGTCCAACAAGTCGCGTTTCTTGGCGTCAGGCAGATCCTTGTACGCACCTCGGCCCGCCTCGATCGCAATGCGGATCTCCTGCTGCTGTGTGCGGATGGCACCCGCATCCAGATTGGGATGATCGTTCGCTGCCGCCGCACCCGCAATGCAGAGCACGCTGGCCGCCAATATCGCCAGAAGTCCTTTCATCTCGGTTGTCCTTGGATCCCCGTTGAGTCCCGAAATGTAGGCGCCTCGTTTGGTCGCGTCCAGTGCCACCCTGCCATCGGTCACGCCGCGCTTTTAACGGGTTTCCAACACGCCGCGCAGAGCGTCGCGCTAGCGTCACGCGGCACCACTCACCCGGGGAATCTGATGCGTCAACTCCTGCTCGCGACCGGCATCGCCGTCGCGCTGGCCGCCTGTGGCGGTCGTAACGAACCCGCCGACCCTGCCGCGCAGGCGCCCGCCGCCGCGGCGCCGACGACGCTGGCCGATGTCGAACTCATTCCGCGCGACGCGTTGTTCGGCAATCCCGAACGCGCCGGCGTGCAGCTGAGCCCCGACGGCCAGTATCTGAGCTGGATCGCACCCGTCGACGGCACGATGAATGTCTGGGTCGCGCCGGCCGATGATCCGGGCGCGGCGAAAGCGGTCACCCAGGACACCGCGCGCGGCATCCGCAGCTACTTCTGGACCTACAAGCCGGGCACGCTGCTGTATCTGCGCGACACCGGCGGCGACGAAGACTTCCATCTCTTCGCGGTCGATGTGAACAGCGCGCAGGCGCGCGACCTGACGCCGTTCCCGAAGACCACCGCGCAGGTCGTGGGCGTGAGTCACCGCCAGCCCGATACGTTGCTGGTCGGCATGAACGATCGTGATGCGCAGTGGCACGATCTCTACAAGGTCGATCTCGCCAGCGGCGCGCGCACGCTGGTCGAGCAGAACACCGACCAGATCGCCGGCTACATCGCCGATGCCGATTACGCGCTGCGCTTCGCCTCACGCAGCCGGCCCGACGGCGGCATGGACGTCCTGCGTCGCAACGGCGATGCCTGGGAGGTGCAGGACGACATCCCGTTCGAGGACGTGCTGACCACCGCGCCTGCCGGCCTCACCGAGGACGGCAGGACGCTGTACATGTCCGACTCGCGCGAACGCAACACCGCCGCGCTGTACGCGATCGACACGACCAGCGGCGAGAAGACGCTCGTCCACCAGGATCCGCGCGCCGATGTCGGCGGCAGCCTGACCGATCCGCGCACCGGCGTGCTGCAGGCGGTGTCGGTGAACTATCTGCGCGAGGAGTGGACCACGCTCGACGCTTCGATCAAGGCCGATCTCGCCAAGCTCGACGCGATCGGTCCGGGCGAAGTCTCGATCAACAGCCGCACGCTGGATGACAAGCACTGGCTGGTCGCCTACTCGGCCGCCGAATCGCCGGTGAAGTACTACCGATATGATCGCGGCGAGGCCGGCGCGGAAGGCACGCTGACCGAGCTGTTCTCCGGCCGCCCCGCGCTCGACGGCAAGCCGCTGGTGCCGATGTGGCCGCTGGAACTGAAGTCGCGTGACGGCCTGACCCTCGTCAGCTATCTCACCCTGCCCAAGCACGCCGACGCCGACAACGACGGCAAGGCCGATGCGCCGGTGCCGATGGTGCTGCTGGTGCACGGCGGCCCATGGGCGCGCGACGGCTATGGCTACAGTTCGATGGACCAGTGGCTGGCGAATCGCGGCTACGCGGTGCTGAGCGTCAACTTCCGCGGCTCGACCGGCTTCGGCAAGGCGTTCACCAACGCCGGCAACGGCGAGTGGGCGGCGAAGATGCACGACGATCTGATCGACGCCGTGCAGTGGGCGGTCGACAGCGGCGTCACCACGTCCGACAAGGTCGCGATCATGGGCGGCAGCTACGGCGGTTACGCCACGCTGGTCGGCCTGACGTTCACGCCGGAGACCTTCGCCTGCGGTGTCGACATCGTCGGCCCGGCCAACCTCAACACGCTGCTGTCGACGGTGCCGCCGTACTGGGCGAGCTTCTTCGAGCAGCTGACCCGGCGCATGGGCGATCCGCGTACCGAGGAAGGCAAGGCCTGGTTGACCGAGCGCTCACCGCTGAGCCGCGCCGACGCGATCACCAAACCGCTGCTGATCGGCCAGGGTGCCAACGACCCGCGCGTGAAGCAGGCCGAGAGCGACCAGATCGTCGAGGCGATGACCGCCAAGAACATCCCGGTCACCTACGTGCTGTTCCCCGACGAGGGCCACGGCTTCGCACGGCCCGAGAACAACAAAGCGTTCAACGCGGTCGCCGAAGGCTTCCTCGAAACCTGCCTGGGCGGACGTTCACAGCCGATCGGCGAGGAGTTCAAGGGCTCGAGCATCACCGTGCCGACCGGCGCCGACGGCGTGCCGGGTCTGGCGGATGCGCTGAAAACGCATACCCAGGAAGTGCGCAAGTAAAAACGCACCGGGCGCTGGCGCGTGATCAGCGCCGGCGCCCGGTGCGTGGGACCGGGTCAGTTCTTTTCGAAGAACTGGCCCATCGGCCGCGTGTTGTTGCGGATCGCATCCTGCGTATCGCCGCGCAGCGTCGCCATCTCCGAGGCCTTGCGACACACCTTCTGCACGCGATTGCTGCCGATGGCGCGCTCGCGCGTGCAGACCGTGCGGTCGTCCTGCGCCACAGCCGCTTCCGGTTGGGGCGTTGCCGGATCGCTTACAGCGTCGACTGGAGCGGCCTTCGGGACGTCCGATGCACGCACTGTCGTACCCGCCGCCGCGATGCCCGCGAATGCGATCGAAAGAAGAATCACGTGTGTCATCCGCATGGTCTGCTCCTGCATCAATGTGTTGTCCAGCCTTGCAGAGTACGAGAATCGCAAGGCGTTGCAATTGTCGGAGTTTGGCGTTCTTTGGTGATTCGGCTATTCAGCGGACGCGGTTACATACTCCAGCAGCATCCCGGGTCCCAGCGTCGAAGTCGTCCCCTCAGGCCGCCTTCGTCTCGTAGAACTGCTCCTCTTCGGTCGAGCCGGTCAGCGCGGTGACGCTCGACACGCCGCCCTGGATCACGGTGGTCACGTCGTCGAAGTAGCCGGCACCGACTTCCTGCTGGTGCGAGACGAAGGTGTAGCCCTTGTCGCGCGCGGCGAATTCGCGTTCCTGCACCTGCTCGACGTAGTGCTTCATGCCTTCGCCGCGGGCGTAGTCGTGGGCGAACTGGAAGCTGTTGAACCAGTTGATGTGGATGCCCGCCAGGGTGATGAACTGGAACCTGTAGCCCAGCGCCGCCAGGTCTTCCTGGAAGCTCGCGATCTGGCGGTCGTCGAGGTTCTTCTTCCAGTTGAAGCTCGGCGAGCAGTTGTAGCTGAGCAGCTTGCCGGGGTGCTTCGCGTGCACGGCCTGGGCGAATTCGCGGGCGAAGCCGATGTCGGGCGTGCCGGTCTCGCACCAGACCAGATCCGCATACGGCGCGTAGGCCACGCCGCGGCTGATCGCCTGCTCCAGGCCGTTGCGCACCTTGTAGAAGCCTTCGGACGTGCGCTCGCCGGTGACGAAGGGCGCATCGTTGGCATCGAAGTCGGAGGTCAGCAGGTTCGCGGCTTCGGCGTCGGTACGCGCCAGCACGATCGCGGGCACGCCGAGCACGTCGGCGGCCAGACGCGCGGCGACCAGTTTCTGCACGGCCTCCTGCGTGGGCACCAGCACCTTGCCGCCCATGTGGCCGCACTTCTTGACCGCGGCCAGCTGGTCCTCGAAATGCACGCCCGACGCGCCAGCGACCAGCATGTTCTTCATCAGTTCGTAGGCATTGAGCACGCCGCCGAAACCGGCCTCGCCGTCGGCGACGATCGGCAGGAAGAAATCGATCGCATCACGCTCGTCGAGCTTGCCATCGGCGATGTTCTTCCACTGGATCTCGTCGGCGCGCTGGAAGGTGTTGTTGATGCGGCGCACCATCGTCGGCACCGAGTCGTAGGCGTACAGCGACTGGTCGGGATACATGGTCTCGGAACTGTTGCCGTCGGCGGCGACCTGCCAGCCCGAGAGGTACACCGCTTCCAGACCGGCCTTGGCCTGCTGCATCGCCTGGCCTGCGCTGATCGCGCCGAAGGCGTTGACGTAGCCCTTCTTCGCGTCGCCGTTGACCAGCGCCCACAGTTTCTCGGCGCCGCGCTTGGCCAGCGTGTGCTCGGGCTGCACGCTGCCGCGCAGGCGCACGACGTCGGCGGCGGAATATGGCCGCTGGATGCCGGTCCAGCGCGGGTTGGTGCTCCAGTCCTGTTGCAGGGCGTCGATCTGTTGCTGGCGGGTGGTCATGGCGGATCTCCTACGAAGGCGGATGTGGGATCGGGATGTGTGGGCGCGGCCTCGGCCGTGATTGGATGGCATCGCGGACAAGGCCGCTCCCACAGCAATGGGTCAATCGAGGCGCGCGTACGCCGGCAGCGTGAGGAAGTCCTCAAGCGTCTCGCGATGCGTCAGGTCTTCCAGCAGCGCGATGGCTTCGGGCACGCGCGCCGCGCCCGGGATGTCCTGACCGGCGAGCTTCGACGGCAGTGACAGCAGCACGCGGTCGAGCAGGGCCTCGTCGATCGCGGTGCCGTCGTCGAGATGCAGCGGCGCATGGCCGTCGTCGGCGTAGTGGATCCACTGCCAGAGTTGCGCGCGCGCGATTTCGGCCGTCGCGGCGTCTTCCATCATGTGGTGGATCGGCACGCAGCCGTTGCCGTCGAGCCAGGCGGCGATGTAGCGCACGCAGACCTCGACGTTGCCGTCGAATCCGGCGCGGCTGATCGTGCCGATCGACGGTGCGATCAGATCGTCGCGGTCCACCAGCACGTCGTCGCGCGTCATCGCGTGCTGGTGCGGGCCGCGCATGCGCTCGTCGAAGATCTGTTTCGCCAGTGGGATCAGTGCCGGATGCGCGACCCAGGTGCCGTCGTGCCCGGCCGTGACTTCGCGCAGCTTGTCGGCGCGCACGCGCGCCATCGCCGCATCGTTCGCGGCGGCGTCGCCGGCGATCGGAATCTGCGCCGCCATGCCGCCCATCGCATGCGCGCCGCGGCGGTGACAGGTCTGTACCAGCAGTTCCGAGTACGCCTTCAGGAAAGGCTGCGTCATCGTGACCTGCGCGCGCTCGGGCAGCACGCGGTCGCGGTGGCGGCGGAAGGTCTTGAGGTAGGAAAAGATGTAGTCCCAGCGGCCGCAGTTGAGACCGGCGATGCGGTCCTTGAGTGCGTGCAGGATCTCGTCCATCTCGAAAACGGCCGGCAGGGTTTCGATCAGCACGGTCGCGCGGATCTGCCCGGCCGGCAGCCCCAGCGTGCGCTCGACGTGGGCCAGCACGTCGTCCCACAGCTGCGCCTCTTCCATCGACTGCAGCTTGGGAATGTAGAAGTACGGGCCGCGGTCCTTCGCCGCCAGCGCGTGCGCGTTGTGGAACGCGAACAGGCCGGCATCGAACAGCGCGCCCGACATCGGCGCGCCGTCGATGCGCAGGTGCTTCTCGTCGAGATGCCAGCCACGCGGCCGCACGATCAGCACGGCGCGCTGGTCCTCGGGCTTGAGCGCATAGCGCTTGCCGGCGGGCGAGGTGAACGCCAGCGTGCCGGCGATCGCCTCGCGCAGCGCGCGCTGGCCGGTCAGAAGGTTGTCCCAGGTCGGCGACGTCGAATCCTCGAAGTCGGCCATGTAGCAGTTCGCGCCCGAGTTCAGCGCGTTGATGACCATCTTCGGATCGACCGGGCCCGTGATCTCGACCCGGCGGTCGCGCAGCGCGGCCGGCAGTGGCGCGACCCGCCACTCGGACTCGCGGATGCTGCGCGTCGCTGTGCGGAAGTCCGGCAGCGCGCCGGCATCGAAGGCGGCCTGGCGGTTCCGGCGTTCGGCCAGCAGCGACAGCCGTCGGGTATCGAACCGGTCGTGCAGATCGGTCAGGAATGCGAGGGCGGCTGCGTCCAGCAGGTCGGCCTGGGTGGCGGCAGGCACGGTGATGGGCGGATCTTCGATGGGCGGCGCGGGCTTGATGACGGCATTCACGGGAGCGGTCCTTTCGCGTGCAGCGGCGGTATTGCGGTGCAGCAGACCGTCCTCCCATGCCGATTATTTGACAACCGAGTTCTGTCAATGCCTATCATCAGCTGCGCTTATATGAGCACCCCGATGACCGCCAAGTCCCCGTCAGAGCTCAGATTTCCGTACAAGAGCGACCGGCTCAAACCGCTGCGGGCGTTCTGCCAGACCACGCGTTTGGGTTCGGTCTCACGCGCCGCGGAGGCGCTTTACGTCAGCCAGCCCGCGATCTCGCTGCAGCTGCAGGCGCTGGAACGCGAGCTCGGGGTCAAACTGCTGGAGCGCAGCGGTCGACGGCTGGTGCCCACGCGCGAGGGCGAGGCGCTCTATGCGCTGGCGATGCCCTTGGTCGAGGGACTCGACGGTTTGCCTGCGGCGTTCCGGCGCGAAGTCGGCGGGCTCGACGCCGGCGAACTGACGGTCGCGGCCAACAGCTCGACGATCCTCTATCTGCTGCCGCGCATCGTCGATCTGTTCCGCCGCCAGCACCCGGACGTGCGCCTGACCCTGCAGGACGCGATCACCGCTGACGGCACCGACCTGCTGCGCAGCGACGCCGTCGACCTCGTGGTCGGCTCGATGGTGGACGTGCCCGGCGATCTCAGCTACGCGCCGGTCTACCGCTTCGACCCGATCCTGCTGACCCCGCCCGACCACGCCCTCGCCCGCGCGAAGACGCTCACGCTGGAGGAAATCGGCCGCTACGGCCTGATCCTTCCGCCGAAACGCCAGATCACCTACCGCCTCGTCGACCAGGTCTTCCAGCAGGCCCGCGTGCCCTACACCGTGGCGCTGGAAGTCGGCGGCTGGGAGGTCATCAAGCAATACGTGGCGATGGGCATGGGCATCTCGATCGTCAGCTCGATCTGCCTCGACGACAGCGACAGCGCGCGCCTGGCGACGCGACCGGTGTCGGCGTGGTTTCCGGCGCGCTCCTACGGTGTCGTCGTGCGCAAGGGCAAAGTGCTGTCACCGCAGGCGCGCGCCTTCATCGAACTGATCCAGCCGGATCTGTTCGTGCGGCGGGATCATGAGGATGCAGGGCATTCGGAGCGGTAGCTCGGTCTTTGCTTGCCGTTGTTGCTGTTGCTGTTGCTGTTGATCTCGATCTTCAGGACGCTCCGGGCTTAAACGCAGACCCGGAGGGCGACGGGCATGGATGCCCGTCGTTTTTCGACCGAGCCAGGATGGCGAGTCGAAAAATCTCGGAACGGATGACACGCCGGGTGAGCTTCGTCGGGGCTGGCCCTTTTCTTTGGTTCTGTTTCTTTTGGGCCAGCAAAAGAAATGAACCCGCTCGCCGCAAGGTGAGTGGAAGCGTTTGATTTTGCTTTTCGCCATGAGAGAGCGAAGCGGAATAGCAACGTCAACCGCTTTCGTCCGCTGACGCGGCCGAGTTCATTTCTTTTGGTTGACGCCAAAAGAAACGGAACCAAAGAAAAACGTCTCCCCCGACAAGTCTGCAGCCCGCGGTTTGTAGTCCACCGGGATTTTCCGACTCGGCATCCTGCCTCGGTCGGAAAACGCCGCCCATCCGTGGGCGGCGCCCTCCGGGTATGCAAATGCAAAGTGGCTTTTGAGCTACAGAACATCGACGGCAAGAGCAGAAACAAGTGGCGATTGGACTGGTCGCAAGTACAGAGCGCGCACTCCTCGAGCGGCAACAAGATCAGGGAGCGGCTAGCCAGTTCCGCATCAAGTCTGATGTCTCACCTGCCCGCTCAAGCGGCGGCAAATGCCCGCACACCTCCAACCGATGCAACATCGACCCCGCGATCCCCGCGTGCATCGCCTCCGCCTCGACCGGCGGCGTCAGCCGATCGTCCTCACCGACGACGATCAACGTCGGCACCTCGATACGCGCGAGCAGCGGCTCGGAATCCGGACGACCCAGAATCGCCGCCTGCTGCCGCAGATAGCCGTCGGCGCCAACCTCGCGCGCCATCGACTGCACGATCCCGCCGATCGGCCCATCGACGTGCGATGGATGCACCAGGCTCGGCAGCAACTGGCGGGTCACGCCGACGAAGCGGCCGCGGCCGATCGCGTCGATGCCGCGGCGGCGTTGGGCGGCGCGTTCCGGTGAATCGGGACGCGCGCTGGTTGCGATCAAGGCCAGACGCGTCACGCGCTCCGGCGCACAGCGCAGGATTTCGAAGGCGACGTAGCCGCCCATCGACAGCGCGGCGAGCGCGAAGCGCGGGGGCGCATCGGCGAGGGCGCGTTCGGCCATCGCGCCGACGCTGTCGTCCGCGTGAGATCGACGACGTGCGACTCGGCGACATCGTCGAGCGCGTCGATCTGCGCCTGCCACAAGCGGGCCGTGCACAGCAGTCCCGGCAGCAACAGCAGCGGTGCGCGGTCGCTCACGATGTCGGGCGCAATCGCCTCAGGCCTTGAGCAGGGTGAACTGCGCGGCCGTGCCGGCTTCCGAATCGGGCGCGATCCACACGTCGAACAGCCCCGGCTCGGCAGCGAATGCGCCGCTGCGCGTGGTGAAGGCGAGCTGGTCGCGATGCAGGGTGAACGACACCGTGGTGTGCTCGCCCGGCGCCAGTGCGACCTTGCGGAAACCCTTGAGTTCGCGGATCGGGCGCACGCGGCTGGCGACGCGGTCGTGGACGTAGAGCTGCACGACTTCCTCGCCGAAGCGGCTGCCGTCGTTGCGCAGCGTCACCGACACGGTCAGCGTGCCGTCCCAGTCCAGCACGTCCGTCGACAGTTCGACATCACCGTAGACGAAGCGCGTGTACGACAGGCCATGGCCGAACGGATACAGCGCGCTGTGCGGCATCTCGCGCCAGCGGCTCTTGAACTCCGACATCGTCGGCAGTTCCGGGCGGCCGGTGCGCTGGCGGTTGTAGTACAGCGGCTGCTGGCCCGAATCGCGCGGGAAGCTCACTGGCAAACGCGCGGACGGGTTGTAGTCGCCGAACAGCACTTCGGCAACGGCAGGACCGGTCGCGGTGCCGAGGAACCAGGTCGCCAGGATCGCCTGCGCGTCGTGCACCGCGCCGTGCAGCGCGAGCGCGCGGCCATGACGCAGCAGTACGACGACCGGCGTACCGGTCGCGGCGACGGCCTCGGCCAGCGCCTGCTGCGCGGCGGGAATGACGATCTGGGTGCGTGACTGCGCTTCACCGCTGAAACCCTGCGGTTCGCCGATCGCGAGCAGCACGACGTCGGCATTGCGCGCGGCCTCGACCGCGGCGTCGATGCCACCGTCGATCGCCTCTTCCATGCCGCTGCCGTCGACGACATCGAGCGCATCGCCGTCCTCGAGCGCGGCGCGCAGGCCGTCCTCGAGATTGACGTGCAGGCGCTTGTCGCCGAACAGCGTCCAGCAGCCTTCGATGTTGTCGCGGTCGCGCGCATACGGGCCGATCAGCGCGAGCTTCTGGCCGGACTTCTTCAGCGGCAGCAGATCGCCATCGTTCTTCAGCAGCACGATCGAACGGCGCGCGGCGTCGAGCGCGAGATCGCCGTGCAGGGCTTTCGGATCGAGCGCGGCTTCGACCTCGGGATCGAGCGAGCGGTAGGGGTTGTCGAACAGGCCGATCGCCTGCTTGACCGCGAACACGCGGCGCACGCCCTGGTCGATCACGTCCATCGGGACTTCGCCGCTGGCGACGAGGTCCGGCAGATGCGCGGCGTAGAGCCCGCTCTGCATGCTCATGTCGACGCCGGCGGTGAACGACAGCTTCGTCGCCTCGCGGTCGTCGCCGGCGAAGCCGTGTGCGACGAGTTCGAAATCGGCGGTGTAGTCGGACACCACGAAGCCCTTGAAGCCCCATTCGCCGCGCAGCAGATCGGTCAGCAGGCCGTCGTGGGCGGACGCAGGCACGCCGTTGATGTCGTTGAAGGCGCTCATCACCGTCAGCGCGCCGGCATCCAGCGCCGCCTTGAACGGCGGCAGGTGCACGTCGCGCAGCGTGCCTTCGGCGATCTCGACGCTGTTGTAGTCCAGGCCGCCCATGACCGCGCCGTAGCCGACGAAGTGCTTGGGCGTGGCCAGCATCGAATCGTGTGCGGTCAGATCGCCGCCCTGGAAGCCGCGCACGCGCGCCGCCGAAAACGCATTGCCGAGCACGACGTCTTCGCCGGCGGCTTCGGCCACGCGGCCCCAGCGCTGGTCGCGGGCGATGTCGAGCGTCGGCGCGAACGTCCAGTGCAGGCCACAGGCGGTCGCCTCGATTGCCGCGGCGCGCGCGGTGCGTTCGGCCAGCGCCGGCTCGAAGCTCGCGGCTTCGCCCAGCGGGATCGGAAACACGGTGCGCATGCCGTGGATCACGTCGGCGCCCATCAGCAGCGGAATGCCGAGCCGGCTCTCTTCGACTGCGATGCGCTGCGACTCACGGCCCTGCACCGCGCCCACGCCGTTGAACACTGCGCCCACGCGCCCGGCGCGGATCTGCTCGCGCAGCTCGCCCGCGTTCAGCTCGTTCATCTCGGGATTCACGTCGGCCGCGAACGGCCGCAGCATGTCGGCGAAGATGCCGAGCTGGCCGATCTTCTCCTCGAGGGTCATCCGTGCGAGCAGCGCTTCGAGCCGGTCATCCAGGCGCATCAATTGTTCCCGTGTAAACGATTACAGCCGGCAATTATAGGACGCACGCCAGCAGGCGGGTCCAGTATCGCCGCGCGCGGCGTGCAGGAACAGCCGCAGCGCGCTCAGCCGAGGTCGTCCACGGTGGGCGCGGGCGCGGGCGCAGGCGGTGGCGCTGGGCGGCGGGCCGGCATGAAGGGCGAGACGGGATCGCTGGCCGGGAAAGTCTCGTCCAGCGCTTCGTCCTGGGTCTCTTCCACGTGCTGCCGGTCGGCGTCGGGTTCGTGCGGAGATGTCGGAGGCGTGTGCATGTGGTCACGGTGGCCCCGTGGCCTGCGTGCGCGCGTGAATCCGAACGCCTGCTTCAGCGCCCCGGGTTGACGCGCGATGCACGGCAGCGGTGCGAGCTTCCGGAGTTCATGCGGCCGGCCGCCCCGCGCCGGTGCATCGGAGGCTTCCATGGCACGTCCCATCTGGTCCGGCTCACTGTCCTTCGGCCTGCTCAACATCCCGGTTTCGCTGATGTCGGGCGAACGCCGGACCGATCTCAGCTTCCGCATGCTCGATTCGCGCGACAAGAAGCCGATCCGCTTCGAGCGCGTCAACGCCGACACCGGCGAGGAAGTGCCGTGGAAGGACATCGTCAAGGCCTTCGAGTACGACAAGGGCAGCTATGTCGTCATCGAGAAGGAGGACATCGCGTCCGCCGCGCCGGAATCGCACGAGTCCGTCGACGTCGAAGCCTTCGTCGACGCCGGCAGCATCGGCACGCGCTTCTTCGAGAAGCCCTACATCCTGGTACCGGGCAAGAAGGCCGAGAAGGGCTATGTGCTGCTGCGCGAGACGCTGAAGAAGACCGGCAAGATCGGCATCGCCCGCGTCGTGATCCGCACCCGCGAGTACCTGTGCGCGGTGATGCCCGAGGACGATGCGCTGGTGCTGATGCTGCTGCGCTATCCGCAGGAACTCGTGGACCCGACCGACTACAAGCTGCCCACCGGCAGCGCGTCGAGCTACCGCATCGCCGACAAGGAGGTGCAGATGGCGAAACAGCTGATCGATTCGATGGCCGCCGACTGGGCGCCGGACGCCTATCACGACGAATTCCGCGAGCGCCTGTCGGACATCATCAAGAAGCGCATCAAGGCCAAGGGCATGAAGACCAAGGTCGTCGACGCGCCGGCCCATCACGAGGACGCAGCGACCAATGTCGTCGACTTCGTCGCCCTGCTGCAGAAGAGCCTCAAGGACAACAAGCGCACACCCGCCGGCAGCACCGACAAGGTGCCGGTGAAGAAGTCCACGACCAAGAAGGCCGCGAAGAAGACGACGAAGAAGGCGGCCAAGACGCCTGCAACCAAGACAGCGAAGAAGACCACGCGCAAGGCCTCGTGAGATGTCGCTGACCGAGTACCGGCGCAAGCGCAAGTTCGACGCGACGCGCGAACCGGAACCGGGCAAGCCCGCGCCACACGGACGCCGCGCGATTTTCGTCGTGCAGCTGCACCATGCCAGCCGGCGGCATTACGACTTCCGTCTGCAGGTCGGCGATGCGCTGAAGAGCTGGGCGGTGCCGAAAGGACCGAGCTACGACCCCGACGTGAAGCGCATGGCGATCGAGGTCGAGGACCACCCGCTCGACTACGCCGGATTCGAAGGCGAGATCCCGAAAGGCCATTACGGCGGCGGCCACGTCGCCCAGTTCGATACTGGCGTGTGGGCCGCCGATGGCGATGCCGAAGCCGGCTTGGCCAAAGGCCATCTGCGTTTCGAACTCTTCGGTCGCAAGCTCAAGGGACGCTGGCATCTCGTGCGCTCGGGCAAGCAAGCGAAGCAGCCGCAGTGGCTGCTGTTCAAGGACCGCGACGACTACGCCGGCACGCTGGAAGCCGACGACCTGCTCGCCGACGTGCCCGCGCCGCCGGCCGAAGATGCGAAGCGCGCCGGCACCGGCAAGGCGCGCAAGCGCAAGAAGACCGCAATCGACGTGCCGACCCGGCGCGCCCACGACTGGGCCGCGGAGGCGCGCAAGTTGCCCGGCGCGAAGCGCGGTGCGGTGCCGAGCGGCGCGTTCGAGCCGCAACTCGCGAAACTCGGCGACACCGCGCCTGCTGGCGAGACCTGGTTGCACGAACTCAAGTGGGACGGCTACCGGCTGCTGGCGACCGTCGCGCGTGGTCAGGTGCAGCTGTGGTCGCGCAATGCGCTGGAGTGGACCGGCAAGGTGCCGGAGATCACCGAAGCAGTGTCACGGCTCGGGCTGAAATCGGCGGCGCTCGATGGCGAACTCATCGCCGGCCGCGGCAGCCGCGAGGATTTCAATCTGCTGCAGGGTACGCTGTCGGGCGAGCGTCAGGGCGCGCTGGCGCTGGTGCTGTTCGACCTCCTGCACGTGGACGGCGTCGACATCAGCGCGGTTCCGCTGCTCGCACGCAAGGCGCTGCTGCAGCGCATTCTCGGCGACGCGCCGCCTGCGCATCTCGCCTTCAGCACGCACATCGAGGGCAACGCCGACACCGCGATCGAACTGGCGTCGGAATCGGGCTTTGAAGGCATCATCTCCAAGCGCAGCGATCGCGGCTATCGGCCCGGACGCGGCGACGACTGGCGCAAGACCAAGGAACTGGCCAGCGACGAGTACGCGGTCGTCGGCTACACGCCGCCCAAGGGCAGCCGTAGCGGCTTCGGCGCGCTGCTGCTCGCGCGGCCCGATGCCGAGCACGGCTGGCGTTACGCCGGACGCGTGGGCTCGGGCTTCAGCGACGCACTGCTCGACGAGCTCACCCCGCGGATCGGCCGCGCCGGCCGCAGCGAACCCAGCGTGTACGTGCCGCCGAACGACACCGACCTGCGCGCGGCGAAGTGGTTCGCGCCGCGCTTCGTCGTCGAGGTGTTCTCGCGCGGCACCGGCGGCCACGGCCTGCTGCGCCAGCCGTCATTGAAGGCGGTACGGCCCGACAAGTCGGTGGACGATCTGCACGACAGCGATCGCGACGGAGCGAACGACATGGCCAAGCGAAGCGAACGATCGGCAAGCGCCACAGCACCGGCGAAACGGAAGACTGCCAAGCCGGCCATCAAGGCCGTTCCGAAGGCCGCTGCAAAGGCGCCCGCGAAGAAGCGTACGAAACGCATTACCGACAGCGAACGCGCACCGCCGACCCTGTCGAGCCCGGACAAGGTGCTGTTCCCCGGCGACGCGCTGACCAAACGCGATGTCGCCGACTACTACGCCGCGGCGATGCCGTGGCTGCTGCCGGAGATCGCCGGGCGTCCGCTGTCGGTGATCCGCTGCCCCGGCGGCATCGACGGTCCCTGCTTCTTCCAGAAGCACCACACCGCCGGCATGACGTTGGTCGAGACGGTGCGACTCAAGGACGAGGCCGGCGCCAGCGACTATCTGGTCGCCAACGATGCCGCCGCGGTCATGGAGCTGGTGCAGTTCAACGCGCTGGAATTCCATCCCTGGGGCGCGCATGTCGATGCGCCCGAGACCGCCGACCGCATCGTGTTCGATCTCGATCCGGGCGACGGGGTGAGCTGGGCGGAGATCGTCGCCGCTGCGCGCCAAGTGCGCGGGCTGCTGCAGCAGCTCAAGCTGGAATCCTTCGTGCGCACCACCGGCGGCAAAGGGCTGCACGTGGTGGTGCCGCTGAATCCGGGCAGCGACTGGGATGTGGTCAAGCCGTTCGCGCATGCGTTCGCGCAGGGCATGACCGAACTCGACCCACTCAAGTACGTGGCCACCGCGACCAAGAAATTCCGCAAGCAGAAGATCTTCGTCGACTACCTGCGCAATGGCCGCGGCGCGACCGCCGTCGCATCGTTCTCGCTGCGCGCACGTGCTGGCGCACCGGTGTCGATGCCGTTGCGCTGGGAGGAGTTGGGCAAGCTCAAGTCCGGCGACGCCTGGACGCTGCGCAATGCGCCGGCCCGGCTCAAGCGCCTCAAGGCGCACCCCTGGGGTGATTTCATGGCGCTGCGGCAGTCGCTCGACGGCATCGTCGACTAGACGCACGGGCGGTCCGGTAGCATGCGGCGCGTCCATGACCCATCGCATGCCGATCGACATCCATGAGCATCCCGCACGACCCTTACACACCACCGGCGACCGAAGTCCGAGACACCCCGCCCGAAACGATCCGCGACGCGCCGTTCTACGTGGTGGCGCCGACGAAGTTCGTCGTGCTGTACGTCGCCACGCTCGGCCTCTATCAGCTGTTCTGGTTCTGGATGCACTGGTCGCGCTGGCGCGTGGGACGTCGCGAGACGATCTGGCCGGTGCCGCGTGCGGTGTTCGGTCTGTTCTATGCCCACGCGCTGGCGCGCCGCATCGACCGCACGCTGGTCGAACGCGGCGTCACCCGGCGCTGGTGGCCGATGACGCTGGCCACGCTGTTCGTGGTCATGGAAGTCCTCAACTACGGCAGTGCGATCGCATGGCCGTGGCTGATATTCCACGTGTCGGATGCATGGCTGTGGCTCGAGTGGCTGGGCGTGATCGTGATTCCGGTCAACTGCGCATGCCTGCTGCGCATGCAGTTGGCGGCGAACGCCGCGTGCGGCGATCCCGATGCGCGCCGCAACCGGCGCTTCACGATCTACAACCTCGCCTGGATCCTGCTCGGCATCAGCGCGACCGCGTGGACGGTGTACGACGGTCTGCGCAGCGGCACGCTCTGATCTGCTTCAGCCGCGCGCAGCCAATCGCATTCCCCGCGGCGTGAGCACGCGCTCGGCGATCTCGAACACGCCCTGCACCGCGAGAGCGAGCAGCGCCGCCGGGACGGCACCTTCGAAGATCAGGCCGATGTCGTCGAGGCGGATGCCGGTCAGGATCGGCTGGCCGTAACCGCCCGCGCCGATCAGTGCGCCGAGCGTCGCGGTGCCGACGTTGATCACCGCCGCGGTCTTGATGCCGGCGAGGATCGTGCGCAGCGCCAGCGGCAGCTCCACACGCCACAGACGCGTGCCGGCCGGCAGGCCGATCGCCGCGGCGGTCTCGCGCAGCTCGCGCGGAATCGCGGTCAGTCCCGCATGCGTGTTGCGCACGATCGGCAGCAGGCTGTAGAGGAACAACGCGGCGATTGCCGGGCCGGCGCCGATGCCGAACAGCGGGATCATGAAGACGAACACCGCCAGCGACGGCAAGGTCTGCAACACGCCGGTCAGCGCCAGCACGGCCTGTCCGAGGCGCGGTCGACGCGCGGCGAGGATGCCCAGCGGCAATGCGACCAGCAGCGCGGCGCCGAGCGAGATGCCGACCAGCGCGAGGTGTTCACGCGTGCGCTGCCAGATGCGGGTGACGCGTCCGTCGCTGTCGGGTGCTTCCAGTCCCAGCCAGTCGGCAGCGACTGCGGATTCCGCTTCGCGGTCGAGCTTCACGCGTGCGTTGAGCCGCTGCATCGTCGCCGCATCGATACGCCCCTCGAGCCTTTGCAGTGCGTCGCGCAACGCCGGCGCGCGCTGCGCCAGATCGCTGCGATAGAGATAGACCGCCGCGTAGGACGGGAAGTACCGGCGGTCGTCGCGCAGCACGACGAGGTCGTGATACGGAATCTCGGCATCGGTGCGATAGAGATCGGTCGCGTCGATCGCGCCGTTGGCGAGTGCGCGGTAGGCCAGGTCGTGATCGAGACCATCAGGCGACTGCGGCAGCGCATACGCGTCGCGCAGACCGGGCCAGCCGTCGGCCCGCGACATGAATTCGTTGCTCAGACCAAGCCGCAAGGTGGGATGCGCGCGCAGGTCCGACAGCGTGCGGATGCCGAGTCCGGCCGCGTGCGCGCGGCGCATCCCCAGCGCGTAGCTGTTGTCGAATCCGAGCGGCGCCGTCATCGCCAGGCCTTCGCGCGAGAGCGCCGCCTGCATGGCAACGATATCCGCGCCCGGCATCTGCAGCAGCTCGTCGGCCAGCGTGCCGGTGTACTCGGCGTAGGCGTCGATGCTGCCGTCCTGCAGCGCGCGCCACAGGATGCGGGTGCCGCCGAGCTGGTGCTGGTGGCGCACATCTGCGCCGGCCTCGCGGCCTGCCTGCGTCGCGATCTCGCCGAGCAGCACGCCTTCGGTGAAGTTCTTCGAGCCGACGACGACCGGTGCGGCGAAGGCGCTGCCGCATACGAGCATCAGCAGCACTGCGACGGCGCACCGCACGCCCGGCCTCACGCGGCGTCCTCGACGCTTCGCTGCGCGGTCATGAAGGCGCGCACGAACGGTTCGGCCGGCGCATCGAGCAGGGTCCGCGGCGCGCCCTGCTGGACGATGCGCCCGTCGCGCAGCAGCACGATGGTGTCGGCGAACCACGCGGCCTCGGCGACGTCGTGGGTCACCAGTACGACGGTCTTGCCGAGGCGCGCGAACAGCGCGCGCATCTCGGCCTGGAGTTCGAAGCGGACGATGGGATCGAGCGCGCCCAGTGGCTCGTCAAGCAGCAGCACGTCGGGGTCGAGCATCAAGGCGCGGATCAGGCCCACGCGCTGCCGCTGACCGCCCGACAGCTCGGCCGGATAGCGTCGCAACGCATCCGTCGGCAGACGGCACAGGGCGGCGAGCTCGCTTGCACGCGCGGTAATGCGCGCGGGCGACCAGCCCAGCGTGCGCGGCAGCAGACCGACGTTGCCGATCGCATCGAGATGCGGAAACAGTCCACCTTCCTGGATGACGTAGCCGATGCGCCGGCGGTGCGCGAGCAGCGCGTCGCGGCGCAGCGGTACGCCTTCGAACCGGACCTCGCCGGCATCCGGCCATTCGAGGCCGATCAGCAGCCGCAGCAACGTCGACTTGCCGGCTCCGCTCGGCCCGATCAGCGCCGTCGTCGCGCCGGGCGCGATGCGCAGATCGATACCGTCGAGACCGACGGTCGCGCCGAAGCGGCGCTGCACCTGGTGGAGTTCGAACATGGGCCGACAGTAGCGCAGCCCATGGCGGCGACGTGTCGCGATCGGGCGGCTGTTCGTGGCCGCCGCCCGGACATACGATGCAGGCTTCTCATTGCAAGGACGCAACGATGCAGGACATCCGCCCGGAACCCAATCTCTACGCGCCGCCGGCCAGCGAGATCCGCGCCGAATCACCGACAGACGCGCTGCAGGCGCACACGTTCTACGTCGTGTCCATCCCGAAGTTCTGCGTGCTCTACGTCGCGACCTTCGGGGTCTACGGGCTGTACTGGTTCTACATGCATTGGCAGCGCTATCGCCGCGGACACGGCCAGCACGAGTCGATCTGGCCGGTGCCACGCGCGTTCTTCTCGATCTTCTTCACCCACGCACTCGTCGCGCGCATCGAGACCGTGCTCGGACCGGGCCGTCGTGACGTCCGCTGGTCGCCCGGACTGCTCGCTACAACCTATGTGGTCTTCGAGATCGCCAGCAACATCCTCGGTCGCCTCGACGGCCGTGGCATCGGATCGCCGATGACGGGGATCTTGGCGATCGCGGCCATCGCACCGATCACGCTCGCGCTGCTGCAGATCCAGAGTGCCGCCAACCACGCCTGTGGCGATCCCGATGGCAGCAGCAACCGTCGCGTCACCTGGGCCAATCTGTGTTGGATCGCATTGGGCGTGATGTTCTGGGCGCTGGTGGTGATGGGTCTCTTTATGCCCGCATGAAGCGTCGGGGGCCTGCGTGCTACCGTCGCCCTCCCGCACCGGAGCCGCCCATGTCCCGTCCCGTCCTGACCGTCGCCTGCGCGTTGTGGCTGGTCGCCTGTGGCGGTCGCGACAGTGACGCGGCGGTGCAGGCGCAGACCGCGCCGGGTGCGCCGATGCCGCCTGCGGCGGTGGTCGTCAACGAGACGCCGGCCGGGCAGCGGATCGAGGCCGATGTGCGCGTGCTGGCCGACGATGCGATGGCCGGACGCGAGACCGGCACCCCGGGCTTCGACAGCGCCGCCGAACACGTCGCGCGCCGCTTCGCCGAAAGCGGTCTGCAGCCGGCCGGCGACGACGGCAGCTGGTTCCAGCGCGTGCCGCTGGTGCGCGCGGTGGCGGACCCGGACGCGGCGACGCTGTCGGTGTCGCGCAATGGCCGCACGATCGCGCTGCGGCCGAACGACCAGTTCCTGCCGATGCCGGATTTCAACGCCGTCGAGGGTGAGGTCACCGCGCCGGCGGTGTTCGTCGGACAGGCAATTCACGCGCCGGAACTCGGCCACGACGACTTCGCCGGGGTCGAGCTGCAGGGCCGCATCGCCATCGTGTTCGGCGGCGCACCGCGCGGGTTCGAGCCGAATCCGCACGCCCACTACGCCAGCCTGCGCACCAAGACCGACGCGGTGGTCGCGCGCGGCGCGGTCGGTCTGGTGCTGGTCAACACCGTCGATGACGAAGCCGGCATGCCGTGGGCGCGCAGCGTCGCGCAGGCGGAGCGGCCGGCGATGCGCCTGCGGGATGCCGACGATCGTCCGGTCGATGCGCCTGCGCAGTTGCGCGCAAGCGCGCGCGTCGCCGCGACGGCCGCCGATCTGGTCTTCGCCGACGGCCCGCGCACGGCCGCGCAGCTTTTCGAGGCCGCGCGCGCCGGCACGCTGAAACCCTTCGCGCTGCCCGGCACGCTGACGCTGCGCACGCGCAGCCGCATCGACACGCTCGAATCGCGCAACGTGCTCGGCGTGCTGCCGGGTCGCGGCGCGGCACGCGCCGGCGAGTCGCTCGTGCACACCGCGCATCTCGACCACATCGGTACCGGCACGCCGGTCGACGGCGACGCGATCTACAACGGCGCGCTCGACAATGCGCTGGGCGTGGCGATCCTGATCGAGGCCGCGCGCACGCTGGCCGAGGGTGACACCGCGCCGTCGCGCAGTACGGTCTTCGCTGCGTTGACCGCGGAGGAGCAGGGCCTGCTCGGCGCCGAATGGCTGGCGCGGCATCCGCCGGCCAAGGCCGGCAGGCTGGTCGCCAATCTCAACATCGACATGCCGATCCTGACCGCGCCCACCCGCGACATCGTCGCCATCGGCAGCGAACATTCCACGCTGTCGGCTGCGGTGACGCAGGCCGCCGGCGAAGTCGGCGTCGAGGTGTCGCCCGATCCGTTCCCGGAAGAAGTCGCGTTCGTGCGCAGCGACCAGTACGCCTTCGTGCGCGCCGGCATTCCCGCGCTGTATCTCGATGCCGGCGTCGCGCCGGCCAACGACGACCAGAAGCCGAAGATCGCTGCGACCTGGTTCCTGCGCAACTGCTACCACCAGCCCTGCGACCAGGTGGATCTGCCGATCCAGTACGGCGATGCCGCGCGGATGGCGCAGGTCGTGGTCGCATTGACGCGCATCGTCGGCGATGCCGATGCACCGCCGCGCTGGAACGACGGCGACTTCTTCGGCACACGTTTCGGCAGCCGTCCCGCGCGCTGATCCGCGGTCGAAGGTCCGCAAGCACACGCGCGGTGCTTCAGCCGCCGACAGGCGAGACGCCGGTATCCTCGGCGGCACTCCAGAACCGGCGTCCCTCGCATGCGTCTCCGCACCCCGTTCCGCCAGGCGCGTACCGCGCTGCTCGTCGCCGGCCTGTGCGTGCTCGCGGCCTGTGGTCGTGATGACGTGCGTCCGACACCGCCGGTCGCGGTGCAGCCGACGACACCCGCAGCGGTCACACCGCGCCCGCAGCCGGTGCGGATCGGCCTGGCGCTCGGCGGCGGGGCAGCGAAGGGTTTCGCGCACATCGGCGTGATCAAGATGCTGGAAGCCAACGGCATCAAAGCCGACGTCGTGGCGGGCACCAGCGCCGGCAGCGTGGTCGGGGCGCTGTACGCCAGCGGTATGGATCCGTTCCAGATGCAGGAGCGCGCGGTCGCGCTCGACGAGTCGAGCATCCGCGATGTGCGCCTGTTCTCCGGCGGTCTGGTGCAGGGCGTCGCATTGCAGAACTACGTCAACCAGGAAGTCGGCAACCGCACGCTCGACCGCATGCGCATGCCCTTCGCCGCCGTCGCGACGCGACTGGAAACCGGCGACCGCATCGTATTCGTGCGCGGCAATACCGGTCAGGCGGTGCGCGCGTCGAGCAGCGTGCCGGGCGTGTTCGAACCGGTGAAGATCGGCGACCGGCATTACGTCGACGGCGGCGTCGTCAGTCCGGTGCCGGTCGATGCCGCGAAGCAGCTCGGCGCCGACCTGGTGATCGCGGTCGACATCTCCAGCAAGGCCAGCGGCACGATGCCCGGCAGCATGCTCGGCATCGTCAACCAGTCGATCGCGATCATGGGCCAGAACCTCGGGCGCCAGGAACTCGCGCGCGCCGACGTGGTGATCCGTCCGCAGGTCAACGACATCGGCCCGGCGAGTTTCGAGCAGCGTAACGCGGCGATCCTGCAGGGCGAACGCGCCGCGCTGGCCGCGATGCCGCAGATCCGCGCGAAGATCGCCGAACTCGAGCGCGCCCGCGTCGCTGCACGCACGCCGGTCAAGCCGGTGGAACCGGAACCGGTCGACATCGACTGCGGCGACAGCTGGGTGCGCCGCCTCAATCCGTTCGCGAAGGAACGGGCCTGCTGAGCGGGTGTTGGTTGGTGGTTGGTGGTTGCTGGCTGCGCGTCGGTGACTCTGTACTTCGCGTCGGCGCATGTTTTCTTGCGCGACGCAATGCAACGGATTACGGCTTTAGAGCCCCTCTCCCTCCGGGAGAGGGGTTGGGGTGAGGGCTAACGCTCGCGGCTTACTTCGCTGCCGCAATGTTGCCAGCGTTGTGCCGACGCGTTGCTGGTGACGATTGGTGGAGCTCGGATGCGTCCCCGCGCGGGCTTGGCAGTTGCGGGACGCACTGCCAACCGCGAGTCGTCTGAGAGCGGCAGAACGATCACACGATCAAACGCAGGCATCTCCGCGAGGGGCCGCCCCCTCACCCCACCATTTGCTTTGCAAATGGTCCTCCCCTCTCCCAGCGGGAGAGGGGCCTAGGTTGTCATCCGCTGCGCGGATGACGCTTTCTAGTGGGGCATCTCATCGCGGATGCGCAGGAAGCGCGCGAAGCGCGGCAGGCCCGTCGACGTCAGGCCGTTGTAGCGATACGTGACCCAACTGCCGAGCGGCGGTGGATCGGCGCGTTGCGCATCGGTGAAGCCGGTGCCGATGCGGAACTGGCGGCCGTCGTGATGTTCGACGACGAGCGCGCCGAGCATGCCCGTGTACTTGCCCTTGCCGGGCGCATGCGCGAGCACGCGCGCTTCGGCATCGTCGTGCGGCTTGAATTTGAGCAGCGCGTTGCTGCGGCCGACGCCGTAGCGCGCATCGGCGTGGTGCAACATCAGACCTTCGCCACCGGCTGCAACGACCTGCGCCAGACGCGCATCGAGTGCGGCGCGCGATGCGACGCGGTCCTGTTCGACCATGCGCAGCTGCGGATGCGCGGTCCGCGCGATGAGCGTCCGCATCGTGGCGACACGGTCGGCGAACGGTCCCGGATGCGCGGGCAGGTCGAACACCATGAAGCGCACCGCCTCCCACGCCGCAGGGTCGGGCCGCGTACTGCGTGCGATGCCGCTGACGACGTCGAACCGGTTGCGCGCGATCCACAGTTCGCCGTCCATCGGTGTCGCCGGCCAGCCCTGCACGAAGCCCGGCGGCGCCGCGATGCGATGTCCGCCGCGCGTCCACAGCGCCCGGCCGTCCCATCGGGCGCGCACACCATCGAGTTTCTCGCTGACGAAGTACGCAGGCACGTCGATCGGCATGGTGCCGAGATCGCGCGCGAGCATCAGCGCGGGCGGCGAGGGCGTGGCGGCCTGCAACGCGGTGGAGACCGCACACAGCAGCAGAATCGAGGCGAGCGAGAGGCTTCGAAGTGCATGGCGGAGCGGCATCGGCGGACTCCGGTGGATTCGGGCAGCCAGCATGCGATGCGGATGCGAGGCGTTGGGATCGCCTCAGGAAGTGAAACATCGTCGGCGGGGCCCGCAGTCCGATGTGGGATTCCGGGCACGAGATGCCATGACTGCGTTCGCAGGATGGGTCGAGCGCAGCGAAACCCATCGTCTGTGCTCCACGGATGTAATGCGTCGAAGCGCTTCGTCGCCTGACGCGTTTTTCCGCAAAGGGGCCGCCCTCACCCCACCATCGGCATCCGCCGATGGTTCCCTCGTTCCCGTTGAAGGGAGAGGGGCCAACGTGTCTCCGCCGTAGGCGGAAGACGCGCTTAGAAGGGCAACGCCAGACCGGGATCGATCGCCAGCAGCTGCTGGCGGAAGGTCTGCTGGATGCGCACGAGCGCATCGCGGGTGTCGGCGTCGAAGCGCAGCACCAGCACCGGCGTGGTATTCGACGCACGCACCAGCCCCCAGCCGTCGGGCCAGTCGGCGCGCACGCCGTCGATCGTCGACAGGCGCGCGCCGTCGAATGCGGATTCGGCCTGCACGCGGGCGACGAAGCTGTGCGGATCGTCGTTGGGCGCGGGCACCTTGATCTCGGGCGTCGAGATGCCGTTGGGCAGCGCCTTGAGCACTGCCGACGGGTCATCGTCGAGCGCGAGGATCTCGAGCAGACGCGCGGCGGCGTAGATGCCGTCGTCGAAGCCGTACCAGCGCTCGGCGAAGAAGAAGTGGCCGCTCATCTCGCCGGCCAGTTCGGCGCCGGTCTCGCGCATCTTGGCCTTGATCAGCGAGTGGCCGGTCTTCCACATCAGCGGGCTGCCGCCGTGGCGCAGCACATGGCCGGGCAGGCGGCCGGTGCACTTCACGTCGAAGACGATCATCGCGCCCGGATTGCGTTCCAGCACGTCGGCCGCGAACAGCATCAGCAAGCGGTCGGCGAAGATGTTCTCGCCGTCCTTCGTGACCACGCCGAGGCGGTCGCCGTCGCCGTCGAATGCGATGCCGAGGTCCGCGTCGAAACGCTGCACCGTGCGCACCAGGTCTTCGAGGTTCTGCGGCTCGCTCGGATCGGGATGGTGGTTCGGGAACGTGCCGTCGATGTCGCAGTACAGCGGCACGACTTCGGCGCCGATCGCTTCCAGCACGCGCGGGCCGAGTTCGCCGGCCACACCGTTGCCGGCATCGACGACGATCTTCAGCGGACGCGCGATCTGGATGTCGTCGGCGATGCGCCGCACGTAGTCCTCGCTGATGTCGCGCTCCGACACCGCGCCCGGCTGCGGCGCCGTGTGCAGGCGGTCGTCGGCGACGCGCGTGTGCAGATCGGTGATCGCATCGCCCGACAGTGTCTCGCCACCGACGACGATCTTGAAGCCGTTGTAGTCCGGCGGGTTGTGGCTGCCGGTCACCGAGATGCAGCAGCCGGTGCGCAGGTGATACGCGCCGAAGTAGATCAGCGGCGTCGGCGCCATGCCGATGTCGATGACGTTGCGCCCGGCCTTGCGCAGACCGGCGATCAGGCCGGCGACGAGATCCGGACCCGACAGGCGGCCGTCGCGGCCGACGACGATGTCGGCCAGATCCTGTTCGCGCATCAGCGAGCCGACGGCCTGGCCGATCAGTTCGGCGACGCCCGCATCGAGCGTCGTGCCGACCACGCCGCGGATGTCGTAGGCGCGGAAGATCGACGGGTCGAGGATCACCGACGACGCCGCGGCCTTCTTCTTCGGCGCCTCGCTGCGCACGGGCACAGGCGCCGGCGCGATGCCGTCCTCGCCTTCGACACCTTCTGCCGGCGTGCGCAGCGCCTCGGCGAACGTCGGCGTGGTGTCTTCGGCCTTGGCGACCGACGTGGCGCCGCGCGGCAGTCGGTACACCACCACCGCGAACAGCAGGAACACGCCCGCACCGGCGAGCTGTGGGATCGCACCCAGACCCAGCAACGGCGGGTCGACGCGCGGCACGGCGGCGGCGATGCGCAGCGGCGTGCCGGGGATCGGCTGGGCCATGCGCGCCGCGACGTTGGACAGGCCTTCGTCGCCGCGCGAGAGCAGCGTGTGGTTGCCCTGGCGCAGCGCGAGATAGGTCGCGCCGTCCAGCGGTGCGGCTTCGAGACCGGCGGTCGCGAGCGCCATCGGCAGTTGCGCCAGGGCGACGCCGGCCAGGCGCGTGTCGACACGCGCGGGCGCGGCGATCAGCACGCGCGGCGCGCCGTCGATCTGGGCGATGGCGAGTACGGCGCGGTCCTCGACCAGCGCCGCTTCGAGCGCGGACAGACGACCGAAGCCGCCATCGTCCAGACCCGCGTAGGCGTCCTTGAGATCGGCCGGCACGATCGTGGCGGCTTCGAGCTGCGGCCAGTCGGCGGCGAGCGCGGTGCCGGCCGCGGCGAGGTCGCCCGTCGCCAGCGCGCGCTGCACGGCGGCATCGGCGATGCGCGCGTCGATGCGCTTGAGTTCCGCGCCCAGTGACTGCTGCGTCGCGCCGACCGCGGCATCGCGTCCCTGTTCGGCGGCGGCGGTGCGCTGTTCGCCGCGCAGCTGCTGCCAGCCGTTCCAGGCGAACCACAGCGCCAGCACGGCCAGCAGCACGGCCAGCAATGGTGCGGCCTGGCGCAGCTGCGCCAGTACTGCCGCCGCCTGTCGCGGTTCCTTCTCGCTCATCTGCATTCCCCGTCAGCGCACGCCGGAATGGCCGAACCCCCCGGCCCCGCGCGTGGTTTCGGCGAAAGTATCCACCACATTCAGGGTCGCCCGCACGACCGGAAGCATGACCAGCTGCGCAATCCGGTCGCCCGGCTCGATCGTGAAGGCGTCCTTGCCGCGGTTCCAGATGCTGATCATCAGCGGGCCCTGGTAGTCGGCGTCGATCAGGCCGGTGCCGTTGCCGAGCACGATGCCGTGCTTGTGGCCCAGGCCCGAGCGCGGCAACACCACGGCGCAGAGGCCGGAATCGCCGATGTGGATCGACAGGCCCGACGGCAGCAGCGACACATCGCCCGGCAGCAAGGTCAGCGGTTCGTCGAGCGCGGCGCGCAGGTCGAGACCGGCGCTGCCGTCGGTGGCGTAGGCCGGCAGCGGCCACTGCTGGCCGAAGCGCGCGTCGAGCACGCGGACGTCGAGGACATGGTGCGTGGCGGCAGTACTCATCGCGGATCCTGTGTGAGGCGGGCGGCGACCAGCGCGACCAGACGGTCGGCGATCTCGGCCTTGGAAGCGGGGCCCAATTGCACGTGGCCTGCGGCGTCGTGCACCAGCAGCGTGTTGTCGTCGCCTTCGAACCCGCTGCCGGCGATGCCGACACGGTTGGCGGCGATCAGATCGACGCGCTTGGCGGCGAGCTTGCCGCGCGCGTTGACGTCGACATCGTCGGTCTCGGCAGCGAAACCGACGACCAGCTGTGGGCGCGGGTCGGCGACGGCGACGTCGGCGAGGATGTCGCGGGTGCGCACCAGATGCAGATCGAGGCCGTCCTCGCCCGGACGCTTCTTGATCTTCGACGGGGCGATCTGCGCCGGGGTGAAGTCCGCGACCGCCGCGGCGCCGATGTAGAGGTCGGCCGGCAACGCGTCGAACACGGCGGCATGCATCTGCGCGGCCGAGCGCACGTCGATGCGCTGCACGCCGTCGGGCGTCGGCAGGTGCACCGGGCCGGCGACCAGCACCACGTCGGCGCCGGCACGCTGCGCGGCGGCGGCAATCGCGAAGCCCATCTTGCCGCTGCTGCGGTTACCGAGGAAGCGGACCGGATCGAGGTCTTCGAACGTCGGGCCGGCGGTGACCAGCACACGGCGCCCGGTGAGCAACGTGCTCATACCGGCAGCGCGGCCACGATCGCCTGCGGCTCGGCGAGACGGCCGGGGCCGGATTCGCCCTCGGCCAGCGGACCGTCGTCGGGGCCGATCACCTGCACGCCGCGTTCGCGCAGCAGCGCGATGTTCGCCTGCGTCGCCGGATGCAGCCACATGCGGTGGTTCATCGCCGGGCACACGGTCAGCGGCGCCGTGGTCGCCAGGCACAGCGTGGTCACGAGGTTGTCGGCGAAGCCCTGCGCGAGCTTGGCGAGCGTGTTCGCCGTCGCCGGCGCCACGACCACGCGGGTCGCCCAGCGCGCGAGTTCGATGTGACCCATCGCGGCTTCCGCGCCCGGATCCCACAACGTGGTGCGCACGGCATTGTGCGAGACGGCCTGGAAGGTCGTTGCGGATACGAAATGCTGCGCGCTCTCGGTCATCGCCACGCGGACCTCGGCGCCGGCGTCGCGCAGGCGGCGGACCAGGTCCGCGGCCTTGTACGCGGCGATGCCGCCACACACGCACAGCAGGATGCGCTGCCCGTGCAGCAGGGTCGATGCGGCGCCCATCGTCGGCGTTGTCCTACCGGAAAACCGGCCGACAGCTTACCCGAAGCGATGTCCGCAGCCGCTGCCGGGCCTGCGCCGCGCGCGCTGCAATGGAGGCCTCGCCGGTCCGGGCGCGGCGCGCATCCTTCCCCTGGGACGCGACGCCCCGCACCGGCGTTCCGTCTGGAGACCGCATGCACATCCGCGAATGGCCGGCCGGCGAACGGCCGCGCGAGAAACTGCTGGGACAGGGCGCGGCCGCGCTATCGGATGCCGAACTGCTGGCGATCTTCCTCGGCTCGGGCCTGCGCGGGCAGGATGCAGTGGCGACCGCGCGGCAGCTGCTCGCCGCGCACGGACCGTTGCGCGCGCTGATCGAACGCGGCGCCGCCGGGCTCGCCGCGCTGCCCGGCCTCGGTCCCGCACGCGCCTGCGCACTGACGGCGGCGCTGGAACTCGGCAACCGCGTGCTCGCCGCCGATCTCGCGCGCGGCGAGGCGATGACCGACCCCACCGCCGCCGGCCGCTATTTCTCGCAGCGTCTGCGCGGCTTCGCCCACGAGGTCTTCGCCGTGCTGTTCCTCGACAGCAGGCACCGCGCGCTGGCCTTCGAGGAACTCTTCCGCGGCACGATCGACGGCGCCGAAGTGCATCCGCGCGAGGTCGTGCGTCGCGCACTGGCGCACAACGCCGCGGCGGTGATCGTGGGCCACAACCATCCCAGCGGCAGCCGCGAACCCAGCGCCGCGGATCGCGCGGTGACGGCGCAGCTCAAGCAGGCGCTGTCGCTGGTCGACGTGCGGCTGCTCGATCACTTCGTCGTCGGCGATGGCGCGGCGGTCTCACTGGCGGCGCGCGGATGGGTGTGAGCATCGACCGCGCGCATCGAACGGCACACGCGACGCCGCGTGCGGCGGTTCCGCGTGCACACTGGTTGGCGCGCCGCTGGCGCGGCCGCACACTGGCGCGATGCCGACACTCGACATCACGCCCGCTGCGCCCTGCCCTTGCGGCCGCCCGCGCACCTACGCCGACTGCTGCAAGCCGCTGCACGACGGTGCCGCTTCGCCGGACGCCGAAGCCCTGATGCGTTCGCGCTACGTCGCCTATGTGCAGCGGGATGCGGACTATCTGCGCGCGAGCTGGCACGCGTCGACGCGTCCGGACGATCTCGGCTTCGACGATCCGCAGCCAGTCTGGCTCGGCCTCGACGTCAAGGCGCACGACGTGATCGATGCCGACCATGCCGAAGTCGCGTTCGTCGCGAAGTACCGCATCGGTGGCGGCAGCGTGGTGCGCATGCGCGAGCGCAGCCGCTTCGTGCGCGAGGATGGGCGCTGGGTCTACGTCGATGGCGACGTCGGCTGAGCGCACCGTGAAACCGGCGCCGGCGCGGGGATGCGCCCGCCACGCCGGCTCGTGCACAGTGGTCGCCCCGCCCGCGCAGGCCGCCCGCATGTTCCGTCTTCCGACGCCTCGTCTTCCGATCCCCGCGCGCCTCGCGCTGTCCGGCCTGCTGCTGTGTGCAGGCGGCGCCGCCGCGCAGACACCCGCCACGCCGGCGCCGGCTGCGGCACCGGCTTACGACGCCGCCGCGTTCGCGCGCTGCATCGCCGGCATCCGCGGCGACGCGGCCAAGGCCGGCATTCCGCAGGCGGCGTTCGACCAGCTTGCTGACGTGACGCCTGACATGACGGTGCTGCCGTTGCTCGATTCGCAGCCCGAATTCACCACGCCGCTGTGGGATTACCTCGCTGGTCTCGTCGATGACGAACGCGTCGCCGATGGCCGCGCGCGTCTGGTCGAGCATCGCGCGCTGCTCGATCGCGTGGCCGCGCAGTACGGCGTCGATGCCGAGACCGTGGTCGCGATCTGGGGTGTGGAGAGCGACTACGGCCGCATCTCCGGCAAGCGGCCGCTGCGCGTGTCGCTGGCGACACTGGCCTGCAACGGCCGCCGCCAGCCGTTTTTCCGCAGCGAGTTCGTCGCCCTGCTCAAGCTGATGCACGACGGTGATCTGCGCAACCGCGACACCACCGGCTCCTGGGCCGGCGCGTTCGGGCACACGCAGTTCATGCCGAGCACCTACGCGCGCATCGCGGTCGATTTCGACGGCGACGGCCGCCGCGATCTGGTCGACAGCATTCCCGATGCGCTGGCGTCGACGGCGAACTACCTCAAGCGTTCGCGTGCCGGCTGGAAGACGGGCCAGCCCTGGGGTTACGAGATCAAGCTGCCGGCCGGTTTCGACACCGCGCAGGCCGGCCGCACGAATCGCCGGACCGTCGCCGACTGGACCGCGCGCGGCATCACCCGCGTCGACGGCGGCGCGCTGCCGGCCGGCAATACGCAGGCGGCGATTCTCGTGCCCACCGGCGCCAAAGGCCCGGCCTTCATCGTCTTCAGCAACTACGACGCGATCTTTTCCTACAACGCCGCCGAGAGCTACGCGCTGGCGATCGCCACGCTCGCGGACCGCCTGCGTGGCGGCAGCGGGTTGCAGACGCCGTGGCCGACCGACGATCCGGGCCTGTCACGCGCGCAGCGCCGCGAACTGCAGACGCTGCTGCTCGCGCGGGGCCATGCGATCGGCGAGGTGGACGGCATGATCGGCACCGCGACGCGACGCGCGATCCAGAACGAACAGCGGCGCATCGGCCTGACGCCCGACGACGGCCGCGCCGGCGTGCGGATTCTCGATGCGCTGAAAGCGGGCCGCTGATTCCGCGCGTACCGGCAGGCTTCACAGGATGGGTCGAGCGCAGCGAAACCCATCGTTGCAACGCGGGCGCACCGACAGCGACGATTGAAATCGCAGAATCGAGTGCGCAGCGGGTCAACGGGAAGCTGCTCGAACCAGGCGCGATGGGTTTCGCTGCGCTCGACCCATCCTACGTTCGACCTCGAACCGTATTTGCGGGGCTTCGTACGATCTGCGATCGTCGAATCTCCATCGCATCGAGACACCACATGCGCATTCCCGTCATCGCCGGCGCGGTCCTGCTGCTCGCTGGCTGCGGCTCCTACGAGTACCGCGACAACAGCGCCGCGGTCGACGGCAACCCCTTGTGCATGAGCCGGCCGAGCCAGCCCGGCGAACCGGTGTCGCGCGATTGCGAGCGCGATGCCAGCGGTCGCTGGAGCAGCGAGCGTGACGGCCAGCCTGTGGACTTCAAGCGCACGCGCGACGACCGCTGATCGATCTCCTTCGCGGATGCATGGCCCGCAACGCAGAACGCCCGGCGCGAGCCGGGCGTTCGGGTTGTCGCAGCGGACGAACCGGATCAGCCGCAGCGGAAGCCGGTGATCTTGCCGCTCGCGTCGAGATCGATGTTCAGCCGGTCGGGGCGGAAATCCATCGTCGCCATGTCGGTCGGGCCCAGCGCGCGGTGCGACTTGGCGCCGGAATCCTGCACGGCCTTGGCGTAGACCGTCTCGCTGCCCTGGGTGCCGATCAGGCTCTGCACCGCTTCGGTATCGCAAGGCGTTTCGCCCGGCACTTCGGTCGGCGGCGCCGCGGCCTCGGGCGTATCGCCGATCTCGGCCTGCGCGGTTTCGGTTTCGATCGCGCTGCCGGCGCCGGTGTCGGCATCGGCCGCGGTCGCGGCGGGCTGTTCTTCTTCGAAGCCTTCTTCAGGCGCGGGCGTGCAGGCCGACAGGGCCAGCAGCGGAACGAGGGCAGCGGCCAGCAGAGCCGGCGGCGCAATGCGGAAACGACGGATCATCGAGTGCTCCTGGAGGGGGGAACCGGCGGCCACTGTAGCCAATCGGCGGCGGCCTCGGCCACTTGCGGCATCATGGCCGGCACCTCGTTCACGGATTTTCCGATGTCCCGACCGCGTTGCCTGACCGCCCTCGCCTGCGCGCTGCTGCTCGCTGCCTGCACCCCGTCGACGCCCGCCGCGCCCGATGCGGACGCGTCCAGCGCTGCGCTTGCGGCCGCCGACATTCCCGGCGGCGGCATCCAGTCCGACAACCTCGCGCGGCATCTGTCGGTGCTGGCGTCCGACAAATTCGAAGGCCGCGCGCCGACCACCGAAGGCGAGCGCCTGACCGTCGACTACATCAGCGCGCAGTTCGCGGAAGCAGGCCTCGAGCCCGGCGGCGATGATGGCGGCTGGACCCAGGCGGTCACGCTGGAACGCAGCGTCATCGACGGTCCGGTGACGGCGCAGTTGCACGTCGGCGGCGCCACCCGCGAGCTGGCCAATGGCGACGACATCGCGGTCGAAACCCTGCGCCCGGGCACGGGCGTCGACCTGTCGGGCACGCCGCTGGTGTTCGCCGGCTACGGCATCACCGCGCCGGAACTCGACTGGGACGATTACGCCGGGCTCGATGTCGCCGGCAAGGTCGTCGTCGTGCTGATCAACGATCCGGATTTCGAGGCCGCCGAGCCCGGTCGCTTCGGCGGTCGCGCGCTGACCTGGTATGGCCGCTGGACCTACAAGTACGAAGAGGCCGCGAAGCGCGGCGCAGCCGGCGTGCTGATCGTGCACGAGACCGAGCCGGCCTCGTATCCGTGGGCGACGGTGCGCAACGGCCGCGCCGGACCGCAGTACGACATCGTGCGCGCCGACGCCGAGTCCCATCACCTGCCGATGCGCGGCTGGATTCAGCGCGGCGTGGCCGAGCAGCTGTTCAAGGACGCCGGACTCGATTTCGAGGCCGAGAAGCGCCGCGCGCAGCAGCACGGCTTCAAGGGCGGTGCGCTGGGCGATGCCACGCTGGATCTCGCCTTCGCGGTCAAGCGCGACCGCGTGATCAGCCACAACGTCGTCGGCGTGCTGCCGGGTGCGTCGCGTCCCGACGAGACCGTGATCCTGTCGGGCCACTGGGACAGCTTCGGCGTCGGTGAACCCGACGACAGCGGCGACGCGATCATCAACGGCGCGGTCGACAACGCCACCGCGATCGCCTCGATGATCGAACTCGCCCGCGTCTTCGCCGCCGGCCCGCGCCCGGCGCGCACGCTGCAGTTCATCGCGCTGACGGCGGAAGAGAACGGCCTGCTCGGCGCGACCTACTACGCCGCCAACCCGCTGCGCCCGCTGGAGACCACGGCCGCAGTGCTCAACATGGAAATGTGGAGTCCGGACGGGGAAACGCACGACATCTCGTCCTGGGGCAAGGGCCGCGTATCCCTGGAACGCGATCTCGCCACGGCGGCCGCGGTCGATGGTCGCGGCTGGTCGCCGGATCCGAATCTCGAAGCCGGCCTGTTCTACCGCGCCGACCATTTCGCGTTTGCCCAGGCCGGCGTGCCGGCGATCACGATCGGCCCCGGCATGGACCAGCTCGATGGCGGCGTCGAAGGCGGCAAGGCGGCACGCGCCGATTATTTCGCCCACCGCTATCACCAGCCGGGCGACGCCTTCGACGACAGCTGGGACATGGCCGGCCCGACCGCCGACACGCGCACGGTCTACCGCCTGGCCGAAGCGCTGGCGAACGGCGAGACCTGGCCGGCGTGGGACGCGGACAGCGAGTTCAGCGCGCGCCGGGTGACGAGTGATGCGGCGCGGGCGACGCCGGCGCAGTGATGCTTGAAGCCCTCCTCCGTTTACGGGGGAGGGTTGGGTGGGGGCAAGGCGTCAGGTTGCGGCGAGACAGGGCGCGCAGATGCCGCAGGTCGTCCACGCTCCGTCAATTACCTTGGTACGTCGAGCTTGCCCCCATCCCAACCTTCCCCCGCACGCGGGGGAAGGAGTGGATTACGGCGTGTCCAGAATCAGCTGAGACACGACACTAATCACGCCGCATGCGCGGAGGAGCAGAGCTCAGCCTGCGACGAGTCTGATGCGCGCGAAATTGCGCTTGCCGACCTGCAGCACGCCTTCGAAGCCGGGCTTGAATTCCAGCCCCGCGTCGTCGATCACCGCGCCGTCAACCTTGACCGCGCGCTCTTTCAGCTTGCGGCTGGCTTCCGAATTGCTCGGCGTGATGCCAGCCGCCGTCAGCAGCGCGCCGATGCGCAGACCCTCAGTGGGCACGGTCACGTCCTGCAGCGGCAGCAGCGACACGTCGCCTTCGCCGGAGATCGCGACCTGCCAGCCGCGGATCGCGAGCTCGGCCGCATCGGCGTCGTGGAAGCGCGTCGCGAGTTCGCGCGCCAGGCGCAGCTTCACGTCGCGCGGGTTCAAGGTGCCGGCCTCGACCTGCGCCTTCAGCGCCCTGGCCTCGTCGATGCCGATCTCGAAGCTCAGCAGTTCGATCCAGTCCCACATCAGCGCATCGCCGATCTTCATGGTCTTGTTGACCATGTCGATCGCCGGCTCGGTCACGCCGATGTAGTTGCCGAGCGACTTGCCCATCTTGTTGACGCCGTCGAGCCCGACCAGCAGCGGCATCGTCAGCACGATCTGCGGCGCCTGACCGTGGCTTTCCTGCAGGCCGCGGCCCATCAGCAGGTTGAACTTCTGGTCGGTGCCGCCGCATTCGACGTCGGCCTGCAGCGCGACCGAGTCGTAGCCCTGCACCAGCGGGTAGAGGAATTCGTGGATCGCGATCGGCTGCTGGCCGGCGTAGCGCTTGGCGAAATCGTCGCGCTCGAGCATCCGCGCCACGGTGTGCGAGGACGCGAGGCGGATCATGTCGGCCGCGCCCATCGTGCCGAACCATTCGGAATTGAAGCGGACCTCGGTCTTCGCCTCGTCCAGCACCTTGAACACCTGCGCCTTATAGGTCTCGGCGTTGGCCAGCACGTCCTCGCGGCTCAGCGACTTGCGGGTCGCGCTCTTGCCGGACGGGTCGCCGATCATCCCGGTGAAGTCGCCGATCAGGAAGATCACCTGGTGGCCGAGGTCCTGGAACTGGCGCAGCTTGTTGAGCAGCACCGTGTGGCCCAGATGCAGGTCCGGCGCGGTGGGGTCGAAACCGGCCTTGATCCGCAGCGGGCGGCCGAGCTTCAGGCGCGCTTCGAGGTCGTCACGCTTGAGGATCTCGTCCGTGCCGCGGGCGATTAGATCGAGGGGAGCGGTGGCGGGCTGCAGGGACATCGGTGCGGGGATCTCGTGGATGGCTGAAAAGTGAATGCGGACACGCCAGGTTAAGGCTTCGTTATCCGGTGAACGGGGTAAAAATTCCAGTCCGGTCAGGCATTTGACGCATGGACCTCACGTCTCTATGTTACCCCGCTGACACGCCGTTCACGCCATCCGGACCCGCCCACGATGACGACTCCCGTCCCGCCGCCCCAGGCCGACGCGCACCACCAGCAGGTGCTCCACGACAACCTGCAGGCTGCGGCCCGGAACAGGCAACAGGAACAGGCATCGCGCCTGCGGCTGTATCCCGGTCGCTGGACGCGCCGCGACTGGGGCCACGCCAGCCTCTTCGCCACGCTCGGTGTCCTCGTCGTCGCGCTGGTGCCCGGCGTCTCCCAGGCCATGCGCGGCGATGCGGAGCCGCAGCACGATCTGGTGACGATGTCGCTGGCGCTGCCGCCGCTGACCGCCAAGCAGCGCACCGCACAGCAGACCCACGACAACTGGCAGCTCGTCACCGTCGAGCGCGGCCAGACGCTGGGTTCGATCTTCTCCGAGCTCGACCTGCCGGCTTCGACGATGCACCGCATCCTCGAGCTGCCCGATGCCAAGGCCAAGCTGACGCGCATGCGTCCGGGCACGGAGCTGGGCTTCGACCTCGCCCTCGACGGCACGCTCAACAAGCTGCGCTACGACCGCAGCGACACCGAGCGTGTCGAACTGAGCCTGGCCGGCGACACCGTCCGCGAAGAAGTCGTCGAGCGTCCGGTCGAGATCCGCAATGTCGTCATCAGCGGTGAAGTGGGCCGCTCGCTGTTCCACTCGGCGCGCAAGCTGGGCCTGTCGGGCGCGAACATCAACACACTGACCGACGAAGTCTTCAAGTACGACATCGACTTCAACACCGACGTCACCCAGACCGACCGCTTCAGCGTCGTCGTCGAGCAGGTCTGGCGCGAAGGCGAACTGATCCGCAGCGGCCCGGTGCAGGCGGCGGTGTTCACCGCGAAGGGCAAGCCCTTCAGCGCGTTCCGTTACGAGCAGGACGGCAAGGCCGAGTACTACAACGCCGAAGGCCGCCCGCTGAAGAAGAGCTTCATCCGCATGCCGATCCAGTACGCGCGCCTGAGCTCGCGTTTCGGCAGCCGCCGCCATCCCGTGCTGGGCACGATGCGCATGCACAAGGGCGTCGACTATGCCGCGCCGACCGGCACGCCGATCATGGCCGCCGGCGATGCACGCGTGCAGTTCCGCGGCGTGCAGGGCGGCTACGGCAACACCGTGGTGCTCGACCACGGCCGTGGCCACACCACGCTGTACGCGCACATGTCGCGCTTCGGCAACATCCGCCAGGGCCAGCGCGTCGCGCAGGGCACAGTGATCGGCTACGTCGGCACCACCGGCCTGTCGACCGGCCCGCATCTGCACTACGAATTCCGTGTCAATGGTGCGCACCGCAATCCGCTGCAGCACACGATGCCCGAGCCCGATCCGCTCAGCGGCGCCGCGCTGGCGCAGTTCCGCCAGCAGACCGGCCCCGCGCTCGCCCGCATCCGCGAGGTCGAGAACGTGATCTACGCGCAGGTGCCGGCCAAGCCGGATCCCGACCGGCAGGTCGCGAACGCCGCGCGGCCCGGCAACGGCCGCGGCTGATCCGCCCCGAACGCCCGGCTCCGCGCCGGGCGTTTCGTTTGCACCCTCCTCATCTCCGGCGCTGACGCCATGTCCGAACTGTTCCTCGGCCTGATTTCGGGCACCAGCGCCGACGGGATCGACGCGGCGATCGTCCGCTTCGACGATCGCGCCGACGGCGCGCTGCACGCCGAGCTGCGGTTCGGTGCGACCTATCCCTGGGACGCCGCGCTGCGGGCGCGTCTGGTCGCGCTCGGCCAGCAGGCTGCGTCGCTGACGCTCGACGACGTCGGCGAACTCGATATCTTGATCGCCGATGCGTTCGCCGATGCCGCGCTGGCGGCGATCGCCGATGCCGGACTCACCGCCGCCGACATCGTCGCGCTCGGTTCGCACGGGCAGACGCTGCGCCACCGCCCCTACGGACGCGATGGCGACGGCCGTGCACCGTTCACCCTGCAGCTCGGTGACGGCGCGCGCATCGCCGAGCGCACCGGCGTGGCGACCGTCGCCGATTTCCGCCGGCGCGATGTCGCCGCCGGCGGACACGGCGCACCGCTGCTGCCCGCCTTGCATGCGGCGCTGCTGTCGCGCGCCGGCGAAGACCGCGCGGTGCTGAATCTCGGCGGCATTGCCAATCTGACGTTGTTGCCCGGCGACGGTGGTCCGGTGCGCGGGTTCGACACGGGACCGGCCAACGGGCTGATGGATGCGTGGTGCCTGCGCCACACCGGCGAAGCCTTCGACCGCGATGGTGCGCTGGCCGCGCGTGGCCGCGTCGACGCCGCGCTGCTCGCGCGGTTGCGGGCCGAGCCGTGGTTCGCCGCGCCACCGCCGAAGTCGACCGGGCGCGACCAGTTCCATCTCGACTGGGTCGAGGCCGCGTTGCAGGGCGGCGAGGCCATCGCCGATGTCCAGGCGACGCTGCTCGCGCTCAGCGTGGTGACGATCGCCGACGCGCTGCGTGCGACCCAGCCGGGCACCGCGCGCGTGATCGGCTGCGGCGGCGGCGTGCACAACGGCGCGCTGATGCGCGCGCTGGGCGAGGCGCTACCGGGCGTGGTGGTCGAATCGAGCGCCGCGCACGGACTCGATCCGGATCATGTCGAGGCGATGGGCTTTGCGTGGCTGGCGCGGCAGACCGTGCTCGGCCGGCCGGGCAATCTGCCGTCGGTCACCGGCGCGGCCGGGCCGCGCGTGCTCGGCGTCGTGCATCCGGCCTGAGACGTCCGGCGACACCGGCGACGGGTTCGCTGCGCGCGACCCGTCCTGCGAACGCACGTCAGCTCGCAGCAGCGGGCTGCGCGGGGCCGCGGCCGATCAGGGCGAAGGTGTCGTCGGGAATCTGCTCCAGCGCACCGATCGCCGCCGCCAGCACGCCGTCCTCGGCCGGATCGAAGGTCGAGCGTTCGTCGCCGACACTGGCGCGCAGGCCCTGCTCGAGCAGGAAGCGCAGCGTGCGCGCCTGGCCCCAGCCCTGCGTGTCGGCGTAGGCATTGATGCGCTCGAGCAGCGCGGGGTCGAGATCCCTGAGTACGAGTTCGGTCATTCCGTGATGTCTCCGGTGGCGGCCGCTTCGTCATCGTCGTTGAGACGCACCCGCGGCTTGAGCCAGAAGAAGAGCACAAGTGCGGGCACCGCGACCACGGCGGTGATCACGAAATACGTCGCATACCCTTCGGTTGCTTCGACGATGTGCCCGGAGAAGAACCCCAGCACCTTGCCCGGCAGCATGATCAACGACGAGAACAGCGCGTACTGCGTGGCGGTGTAGCGCATGTTCACCAGCGCCGACAGGTAGGCCACGGCGACGGTGCCGAGGAAGCCCTGGGCCAGGTTCTCGCCGGAGATCACGATGGTCAGGCGGGTCAGATCGCCGTCGGCACCGATCAGCGCGAGATACAGCAGGTTGCTGCAGGCGCCCATCACGATCGCCACGAACAGCGGCCACTGGATGCCCCAGCGCGCGACCGCGATGCCGCCGAGGAACGCGCCGGCGATGCCGATCCAGATGCCGTAGACCTTGGTCACCGCGGCGATCTCGGTCTTGGTGAAACCCTGGTCGAGATAGAACGGACCGATGATGCCGCCGATCAACGCCTGGTCGGAGATCTTCATCGCGAGGATGAAGAGCAGGATGCCGATCGCGACCTTGCCGCCGAAACGGCGGAAGAAATCGGCGAAAGGTTCGACCACGCCTTCGCGCAGGCCCTGGGCGAAGTTCTGCGCGCGCACGCGCACGACGTCGGGCTCGGCGGCGAACAGGATGGTGATGATCGGCACCAGCATGCACGCGGCCATGACCCGGTAGACCGCCGGCCAGGCGACGTGGTCGGCCAGCACCAGCGCCAGCGCGCCGGTGACGATCAGCGCGATCCGGTAACCCAGCGAATACGTCGCGACCAGCGCGCCCTGCGCGTTCTTCGGCGCGATCTCGACGCGGTAGGCATCCACCGCGATGTCGAGCGTGGCGCCGGCGAAGGCGACCAGCAGCGTGATCGCGACGAACAGCGGCAGCGGGCCGGTGCCGACGCTGGCCATCGCCAGCAGGCCGACCATCACCGCGGCCATCGCCAGCAGCAGCCAGCCGCGGCGCTGGCCCAGGCGCCCGAGCAGCGGCAGCCGCCAGCGGTCGACCAGCGGCGCCCACAGGAACTTGAACGAATACGCCATGCCGGCGCTGGCGATCATCGTGATCTCGCGCAGCTCGATGCCGCCCTCGCGCAACCAGTAGGCCAGCGTGCCGGCGACCAGCAGGAACGGCAAACCGGATGCGAAGCCGAAGAAGAACATCGTCCATGCGGCGGGCTGGGTGAACGCGCGCCAGATCGACGGCTTGCCGGCCGGTGTCGCCGGGGCGGCGGCGCTCACGCGCGGTAGTCCACGACCAGCGGGGCGTGATCGGAGAAGCGCGGCTCGGGATGCACGGTGACCGAACGCACCCGGTCACGCAGCGACGGGGTGATGAACTGGTAGTCGATCCGCCACCCGACGTTGTTGGCGCGCGCGGCGCCGCGGTTGCTCCACCAGGTGTATTCGGGCGCATCGGGGCGCAGCACGCGCAGCGCATCGAGCCAGCCGGTCGCGGGCGGCTCGACCAGGCCGTCGCCGCTGGCGTCGCCGATCATCGCGTTGAGCCATGCGCGCTCGGGCGGCGTGCAGCCGGAATTCTTCTGGTTGCTGGTCCAGTTCTTGATGTCGTGGCGCGCGCGCACGATGTTCCAGTCGCCGCACAGCACGTAGTCGCGGCCGCTGGCCAGCCATTCGTCAAGGATCGGCTTGAGCCAGTCCATGACTTCGAACTTGAAGCCTTGGCGCAGATCGCCGGATGAGCCGGACGGAATGTAGAACGACACCACGCTGAGGTTGCCGAAGCGCGCTTCGATGTACCGGCCCTCGTCGTCGAACGGCGCCCAGCCCAGCGCGGTGCGGATCTCGTCGGGCTCGCGCCGCGCGTAGATCGCCACGCCGCTGTAGCCCTTCTTGGTCGACGCGTCGCGGAACCAGGCCTTGTAGCCGGCGGGGAGGAAGTCCGCATGCAGGCCGGACTCGCCAACCAGCTGGTGTTCCTGCGCCTTGGTTTCCTGCATGCACAGCACGTCGGCGTCCTGGGCGACGAACCAGTCGAAGAAGCCCTTTTTCGCGGCGGAGCGCACGCCATTGGCGTTGAAGCTGACGATTTTCATGCAGACCGGATCCACGTGTACCGGCGCCAAGCCTAACGGATTCGTGCTGAGCGGCCGGCCTCCGCGGCGCGTATCCTCCGCCGATGTCGTCGGGCCCGCTGCCGTGTGTCGTCATCGCCTCGACGGCGCAGGCCGAGGCCGCGCGCTGCCTGCTGCTCACCGCGACGCAGGCTGTCTACGCCGGTGACATCGCGTTCAATGTCGACAACGCCATGGCTGCGCCGGACAGCGACGCGATGGCAGTGCTGCTGGGCGACGTCGTCATCGGCTTCTACCGCCTCGACTACCCCACCGCGGCCTTCGCGACGCAGGCCGTCGACCGGCGTCTGGTCACGCTGCGCGCCTTCGCGCTCGGCCTGGCCTGGCAGGGCCGCGGCTTCGGGCTGCCGGTGCTCGCCGCGTGCTGTGCGGATCTGGCGCTGCGGCATCCCGAACGGCTGACGCTGGCGCTGAACGTGCACGCGGCCAACGTCATCGCCGTGCACCTGTACACGCGCGCCGGCTTCGTCGACAGCGGCGAGATCATGCGCGGCGGCCGCGGCGGGCCGCAGCACCTGATGCGGCGCGCACTCGGCGTGGGACAATGGGCGCCATGACCGACCACCGCACCCGTTTCCTGCAGCTCGCCCTCGAGGCCGACGCGCTGCGCTTCGGCGAGTTCACGCTGAAGTCCGGCCGCGTCAGTCCGTATTTCTTCAATGCCGGGCGCTTCGATTCCGGTGTCGCCATCGCCACGCTGGCCGGCTGCTACGCCGATGCGCTGGAGGCTGCCGGGGTCGAGTTCGACCTGCTGTTCGGCCCGGCCTACAAGGGCATCCCGCTGGCGACGGCGCTGGCTTGCGAATACGCGCGTCGCGGCCGCGATCTGCCGGTCGCGTTCAACCGCAAGGAAGCCAAGGCGCACGGCGAAGGCGGCCTGCTGATCGGCGCGCCGCTGGCCGGGCGCCGCGTACTGATCGTCGACGACGTGATCACCGCCGGCACCGCGATCCGCGAAGCGCTGGGCCAGATCGCCGAGGGCGGCGGCACGGTGGCGGGCATCGTCATCGCGCTCGACCGCCAGGAACGCGTGGCCGAGGACAGCCAGGAGTCCGCCGCGCAGCGCGTCGCACGCGAGCAGGACGTGCCCGTGGTGGCCATCGCCGGGCTGTCCGATCTGCTTGCATTTGTCGGACAGAGCGCGACACTGGCGGCAGAACGCGAACGCCTGCTCGCCTACCGGGCTCGACATGGCAGCGACACCACACGCTGATTCAACGCTTCGGGCCGTCAGGGGGACGGACGACATGCACCTTTCGATCCGACTGATGGGCGGCCTGCTGCTGGCCTGCATCGCCACCGGTGCCATGGCGCAACAGCCGGCCGCCGACCGCAAGGTCTATTGCTGGAACGAAGGCGGCCGCCGCGTGTGCGGCGATGCATTGCCGGCATCGGCGGTGGACGCCGAACGCACCGAGATCAGCGCCCGCAGCGGAATGGCCACCGCGCACGTGAGCCGCGCGCTGACCGCCGAGGAACGCAGCGCCGCCGCCGCGGCCGCGCAACAGGCCAAGCTCGACGCCGAAGCCGCGGCCCTGCGCCAGCGCCAGGAACTGGCGATGGTGGAGTCCTACGCGACCGAAGCCGACCTGCGCCGCGCCTACGGCGAGCGCATCGTGCTGGTGGACGAAGCGCTCAAGACCTCGCGCATGGGCGTCGACAATCTGCGCAACAGCCTGCTGTCGCTGCTGCGTCAGGCCGGCGAGCGCGAACTGGCCGGCCAGCCCGTCGCCAAACCGCTGATCGACAACATCCGCAGCCAGCACACGGATCTGCAGCGCCAGCTGGCGATCCTCGACCAGCAGCGGGTCGAACAGGCCGCGCTGGGCGGCGATCTGCAGGCGGCGCTGACCCGCTACCGCGAACTCAAGCAGTCCGCGGCCACCACGCGCGACTGACCGCGGACGCTGCGCGGGTTCGCGCGGGGGTCGACGACCGGTATCCTCGCGGGCTTGCCCCCGCTTCGCATGAACGCCGTGTCCGATCCGATCTCCGCCCTGCTCCTCGGCATCATCGAGGGGCTCACCGAATTCCTGCCCGTGTCCAGCACAGGCCATCTGCTGATCGCCCAGCACTGGCTGGGCGCGCGCTCGGACTTCTTCAACATCGTCATCCAAGCCGGCGCGATCCTCGCGACGCTGCTGGTGTTCCGCCAGCGCATCTGGCAGCTGACGACGGGCCTGCGCGAGCGCGAGCACCGCGACTATTCGGCAAAGCTCTTCGTCGCCTTCGCGGTCACCGCGCTGGTCGGCCTGCCGGTGCGCATGGCCGGCTGGGAACTGCCCGAGACGGTCACGCCGGTCGCTTGGGCGCTGATCATCGGCGGCATCTGGATGCTGGTGGCCGAGTACTTCGCCGAGAAGCGCGGCGACAATGCGCACGTCACGTGGACGGTGGCGATCGCGGTCGGTCTGGCGCAGGTCGTGGCCGGCGTGTTTCCCGGCACCTCGCGTTCGGCGACGACGATCTTCCTCGCGATGCTGCTGGGCCTGAGCCGGCGTTCGGCCGCGGCCGAGTTCGCGTTTCTCGTCGGCATCCCGACGATGTTCGCCGCCAGCGCCTACGCGTTCCTGGAACTGTGGATGGACCAGGGCCTGGGCGAAGAAGCCTGGGGCGATGTCGCGATCGCGTTCGTCGCCGCGATGGTCACCGGTTTCATCGTCGTGAAGTGGCTGCTCGGCTACATCAAGCGGCACCGCTTCACGGGTTTCGCGATCTATCGCATCGCGCTGGGTGCGGGTCTGCTGCTGTTGATGCCGTCCGGCTTCTGAGTCTTTACGGCAGCCGGAAGAACGCTGCCGCCGTCGCGGTCGTGGTTTCCCCGGTGACCGCGACCGCCTCGCCGCGATCGCGTGCGAGTTCCTCGACGATGTGCGGCAGGAACGCCGGCTCGTTGCGGCGGTCTTTCGGCAGCGGCTTGAGCGTTCGCGGCAGCAGATACGGCGCATCGGTCTCGACCATCAGCCGGTTGGCCGGAATGTTCGGCACCAGTTCGCGCAGATGCTGGCCGCGGCGCTCGTCGCACAGCCAGCCGGTGATGCCGATGTGCCAGTCACGATCGAGACACTCGAACAGCTCGCGCTTGCCGGCCGTGAAGCAGTGGACCACCGCGGGGCCGATCCGGCCCTCGAACTCGCGCATGATCGCGACGAAGTCGTCGTGCGCATCGCGCTGGTGCAGGAACAGCGGCTTTCCGGTGTCCACGGCGATCTGCAGCTGACGCTCGAAGGCCTTGCGCTGCGCCGGCCGCGGCGAGAAATCGCGGAAATAATCCAATCCGCATTCGCCGACTGCGACGACCTCCGGATGCGCCAGCAACGCGCGCATCTCCGCATCGCATTCGGCGGTGTACTCGGCCGCATGATGCGGATGCACGCCCGCGGTTGCGTACAGGAACCCGGGATGCGCCTGCGCGAGTTCGAGCGCCTTGGGCGAATGCTCGCGGCTGGCACCTGTGATCACCATGCGCGCCACGCCGGCGTCCCGCGCGCGCTGCAGCACCGCGCCGCGATCGTGATCGAAGCTGTCGTGGGTGAGGTTGGCGCCGATGTCGATCAGCTGCATGGCGGACTGCGGGCAACGTGGGGGCGTGCATTGTAGACGGCGGGCTTTGAAACCCGCCGTGCATGCCCTCGATTCGCCCATGAAGCCCAACCCGCATCCGGCGCGCTTCGCGCGTCGACCTCTCCCGGCGGGAGAGGTGCACATGCCTAGTTCAACAACTGGCAACTCGCTGGCGTCGTGCTCTCGAACAGCGCGCGTGTCGCCCATTGCGGCTGGTCGATGAAGGGATTGCGGTTGCCCTGGAAGCTGTAGACCACTTCATTGCGTTCGCGCTCGCGGGCATCCGGCGGGTCGGCCTGGTGCCAGGCCAGCAGCGTCGACAGCAGGCCCATGTAGGCCGGCGATGCCGAGGTCGACACGATGCGGCTGCGGTCGTCGGTCAGTTCGAGATCGGGCTCGCCCTGGCCGGTCGTGGGATGCACGCCCCCCTCGTAGCGGATCGCCATGTACAGCACCGCGCGTGCGACATCGCCCTTGCGATGGCCCCACACCTGGAAGCCGCTGGCGTTGGTCCAGTTGGAATTGCCCGGGAACAGGCCGATGCCGCCGCCGACGCCCTGGTTCGCTTCGGTCGCGCGTTCGCTGCAATTCGCCGAAGCCGTGCAGTCGGCCAGCGGTTTGTTGCCACGCGCCGAGTTGTGGTCGGTATCGCTGAGATAGAGCATGTGCGCGTCGGTGTGCGGCGCGTTCGGCAGGCCCTTGTCGCCGCTGGTCGACGGGAAGCCGAGCGACTTGGGCCAGGTGTGTTCGCGGTTGTAGGTCAGCCCGCTGCCGGTGCCCGCGCGGCCGCTGCCCTTGGGGTAGCTGCGGTTGCGGTAGACGTCGAGCACCTTGCCGCTGTCGGCCGGATCCTCGTCGGCGATCTCGAGGATCGTCCAGGTGTTCGTGGTGCCGCCGCTGTAGGGATAGGACGTATGGCCGCGGATCGTGGCATGCAGCGAACAGCGCAGTTGCCCCGGGCTGCTAGTGTTGACGCGTGCGTAGTAGTCACCGCTGTCGCCACCGCCGCTGCTGGCGACGTTGAACGCGATGACGGTATTGGCGGCCGGCGACAGACCCGCGGCATCGGTCACCGCGCTCGCGTTGACCGTCAACGTGCACGCCTCGCCGGCATGCAGGGCGGTGCCGGTGCCGATGGCGAACGTACTGCCGCTGTTCGCGTGGTCGAGCGTCACCGCGCCGGACGTCGCGCACTGCAGTGCGAACGCGCCGTTGGCGAGCGTCACCGCCTCGCTGAAGGACACCGACAGATCGCCGGCTGCCGGGAAATCGGATGCACTGCTGACGGGCGTGGTCGCAGTGATCGACGGCGCCGTGGTGTCGCCGCCACCACCACCGAAGGTCTGGCCGGTATTGCAGGCGCCGAAGGTCTGCGTCGCCGACGGCGCCCAGTCGAAGTCGGAGGCCGTGCGGCCATTGCCGGTCAGTTGCAGCGACGTGCCGACCGGCGCGGTCGCGCTCTCCGACACCGGCAGGTTCTGGCTGGTCAGTCCGGCGGCGGGGCCGTTCCCGGCGACGATCGTGCCTTCGTAGCTGATGAACTGCACGACGGTGCCGGCGCCGTCGACCAGCGCGATGCCGTCGTTCGGTCCGTTCTGCAGACCATCGCGCAGCCAGGTGACGGTGGCGATGCCGACGGTTGCGCCGCAGTTGCGCGTCTGCGCGGCCGGCACCGCGACGTTGCCGTAGGTCGTCGCCGCATTCGGCGTGTTGCTGCCGTTGTAGAGCCACACGCGGTAGCCGGACAGGTTCTCGCCTGCGGTCGCGACGATCTCCACCGCTTCACCGACATCCGCGCCCGCGTTGTCGTAATGCAGCTCGTTGATGAAGACCTCGGCGAACGCGGCGGGCGCGGTCGCGGACAGGCCGCAGAGCAGCAGGACGTGCGGAAGACGACGGAGGCGCATGGCGGATCCGGTGACGGTGCAGCGGCCGAATCTAATCGGCCACGATGACCACCGATACCGGGGCAAACCCTTGCATGCGCGCATCGACGCCGATGCGTGACGTCGTTAGCCTGTGCGCCGTGACGCACGCCGCCTCTCCCGTCTTCCCCATCACGTCGTTGTTGCCGGAGATCGTCTCCAGCCTCGCTGCGCATCCGCGTCTGGTGCTCGAAGCGCCACCGGGCGCAGGCAAGACCACGCAGGTGCCGCTGGCGCTGCGCGATGCGCCGTGGCTGGGCGACCGGAAGATCGTGATGCTGGAACCGCGACGTGTCGCCGCGCGTTCGGCGGCGACGTTCATGGCGCGGCAGCTCGGCGAAGACGTCGGCGGCCTCGTCGGCTATCGCATCCGGTTCGAGCAGCGGGCCAGCGCGCGCACGCGGATCGAGGTCGTCACCGAAGGCATCCTGACGCGGATGCTGCAGGACGATCCGGAACTGGGCGACGTCGGCGCGCTGCTGTTCGACGAATTCCACGAGCGCCATCTCGCCGGCGATCTCGGTCTCGCCTTGGCGCGCGACGTGCAGACCGGCCTGCGCGAGGACCTGCGACTGGTCGTGATGTCGGCCACACTCGATGGCGCGCGCATCGCGACGTGGCTCGACGCGCCCCGTCTGTCGAGCGCGGGCCGCAGCTATCCGGTCGATGTCTCGCACGCACCGCCCAAGCGCGACGAGGCGCTGGAACACCAGGTGCGTCGCGTGCTCGTCGACGCACTGGCGACGCAGCCCGGCGATGCGCTGGTGTTCCTGCCCGGCCAGCGCGAGATCGCACGCTGTCGCGCGCAGCTCGAAGCCGCGCTGCCCGGCGATGTCGAGCTGCTGGTGCTGCACGGCGAACTGCCGGTCGATGCGCAGACGCACGTGCTGCAACCGTCCACCGATGGCCGTCGCCGCGTGGTGCTGGCGACCAACGTCGCCGAGAGCAGCGTGACGCTGCCGGGCGTGCGCATCGTCATCGACAGCGGCCAGGCGCGCGAGCCGCGCTTCGATCCCAACAGTGGCTTCTCGCGTCTGGAGATCGTGTCCATCTCGCAGGCGTCCGCGGACCAGCGCGCGGGCCGCGCGGGACGTGTCGCGTCGGGCGTGGCGCTGCGCCTGTGGCCGGAATCGCAGCGCCTGGAGCCGCAGCGGCGCCCCGAGATCGCGCAGGTCGATCTCGCCGCGCTCGCGCTCGAACTCGCCGCGTGGGGCGATCCCGCGCTGGCGTTTCCGGATCCACCACCGGCCGGCGCGATGGGCGCCGCGCACGATCTGCTGCAACGCCTCGATGCGCTGGACACGCGCGGTGCGATCACGCAGACCGGGCGCCGCATGCTCGCGCTGGGCACGCACCCCCGGCTCGCGGCGATGCTGCTGGCCGGCGCGGATGCCGACGAACGCGCATTGGCCTGCGATCTGTGTGCACTGCTGGAAGCGCGCGATCCGCTGCGGCCCTTGTCGGGTGCGCCGCGCTCGGACGGTGTGGCCGCGCGCTGGCAGGCGCTGGCCGCATTCCGCAGCGGACGCACGCCGGTCGATGCGCAGCGCGGCGCGTTGGCCGCGATCGATGCGGCCGCGAAACAATGGCGACGGCGCCTGAAACTCGACATCGCGCCGCCGTCTTCCGCATCGGCGCATCTGCTCGGCGATCTGCTCGCCCATGCGTTTCCCGATCGCATCGGCCACCGCCACGCGCGCGACGCTGCGCGCTACACGCTCAGCAACGGCCGCATGGCGCGTCTGTTCGACGACAGCACGCTGCGCGGCGAACCGTGGATCGTCGCCAGCGAGCTGCGCCACGAGGCCAAGGACGCACTGCTGCTGCGCGGCGCACCGGTCGACGAGGCGCGGCTGCGCCGGCAATGGCCGGACCGCTTCACCGAGGCCGACGAGACGCGCTGGGATGCCGAGCGTCGCGCGCTGGTCGGCGAGCGCGTGTGCCGCTTCGACGGCATCGTGCTCGACGCGCGTGCGAACGGCCGTGTCGATCCGGCGCAAGCCGCGCAGGCGTTGAGCGATGCGGTCGGCGCGCTCGGCCTCGACGTGCTGCCCTGGCGCGACGGTCTGCGGCAATGGCAGGCGCGTGTGCAGGCCGTGCGTGCGTGGATGCCCGAACTCGCACTGCCGGATCTCTCGGACGCGGCGCTGCTGGCGACGCGCGAAACGTGGTTGCGCCCTGCGTTCGCCGGCATCACCCGGCTCGATGCGCTCGGCCCGGACGCACTGGCCGACGCCTTGCAGAACCGGCTGGACTGGTCGCAGCGCCAGCAGCTCGACCGTCTCGCCCCGGTGCGGATCACCGTGCCGTCGGGCATGGCGCGCGCGATCGACTACGCGGTCGAGGCCGACGGCACGCCCGTGCCGCCGGTGCTCGCGGTCAAGCTGCAGGAGCTGTTCGGCCTGGCGAAGACGCCGACCGTCGCCGATGGCCGCGTGCCGCTGACGATCCATCTGCTGTCGCCCGCCGGGCGCCCGCTGCAGGTCACGCGCGACCTCGCCGGCTTCTGGGAACGCACGTATCCGGACGTGCGCAAGGAAATGAAGGGGCGGTATCCCAAGCACCCTTGGCCGGAAGATCCCTGGAATGCACCGGCAACGCATCGCGCGAAACCGCGCGGCACCTGAGGCCCGTCGATCTAGACCCGTGGCGACGGTGCGACATGACCGCAGCGTTGGGTTGTGCGTGGCGCGGCCGGAAAATCCCTGGAATGCACCGGCGACGCATCGCGCGAAACCGCGTGGCACCTGAGGCCCGTCGATCTAGACCCGCGGCGACGGTGCGACATGACCGCTGCGTTGGGTCGTGCGCGGCGCGGCCGGAAGGTCCATGGAGCGCGCTGGCGACGCATCGCGCGAAACCGCGTGGACCTGAAGTGCCGGAAGCCGAACGTCAGCCCAACGACCGCAGCAGCGCTCACGCCGGATCGACAGCCGGTAACGAAGACTCGTCCATCCCACATCGGACATCCGAGGTCATTCCATGAGCAAGTTCGAAGCGTTGTCCGACAAGGCACTGTCGCTGGTCGGCCAAGCAGGCGACAGCCTGCGTCATGCGATTCCCGATTCCGCCGAGAAGTGGCTGCAGACGGGCGTCGCGCTCGGCGCCGCACGCACCGGCACCAAGCTGGCCGGCGGCTTCCTGCGTCGCAATCCGGCGATTCTCGCCGCGTCGGTGATCGGCGCCGGTCTGGTCTGGGTTGCGGCCCGCCAGTACAAGAAGCGCAAGGAAGGCGGCGCCGTCGAAGGCAGCTCGCGCCGCATCGAACCGACCCGTGCACCGGCCCGCAAGCGCACCACCGCGCGTCGCGGCGCACCGGCGGCGAACGGCAACGACTGAGTCGAAAGGATCACCCGTGCGCTGGCCATGCGGCCAGGCGCTGGTCGACCGGACGCGGGCCTCAGGCCCGCGTTTTTTTATGCCGGCGCGTCCTGCGGATCGTCGTTCGCAGCCGGACGCTCCGTCTCCGCGGACATCTGCGGCAGCTCGATGATGAAGCGCGCGCCGCCGCCTTCGCGGTCCTCGTACCAGAGCTGGCCACCGAGGTCGACGATGATCTGCTTGGCCAGCGACAGGCCCAGACCGCTGGAGCGGCCATCGTCCTTGCCGGCGTGGGCGAGCCGCTGGAACGGCCGGAACAGCGCGTGCTGCTGGTCGCGGGCGATGCCGGGGCCGCGGTCTTCGACCAGCAGCTGCCAGAAGCCCACGCCGCCGCCGCGCAGCGAGATGTCCACGTTGCTGTCGGGCGCGTACTTGATCGCGTTGGTGATCAGGTTCTCGGCGACCTGGCGCAGCACCAGCCCGTCGATCGCGACCATCGGCGCGGCATCGGGCGCACGCGCCTGCAGCTGCACGCCGCGATCCTCGAACTGCATGGCGTAGCGCGCGACGATCCAGTCCAGCACGTCGCGCAGGCCGGTCGACTGCGCGGCCTCGGCGGCCTTGCGCGAGGTGTCCTGGGTTTCCAGGTAGCGCCGGATGTAGCCGAGCGCGTCTTCGGCGCTCTCGTGGATCATCTTGTGATAGCGCGGAATACGCTCGGGCTTGGTCTCGTTCTTGACCAGCATGTCGCTGGCGAACCAGATGCTCGACAGCGGATTCTTCAGATCGTGCGCGACCAGGTTCACCAGCTCCTGACGCTCGCGCGCGATGCGCTCGAGGCGATCGCGGGTCTGCTTGAGGCCGACGTGCGCGTTGACGCGCGCGAGCAGCTCCTCGGGCATGAACGGCTTGGTGACGTAGTCGACCGCGCCGGCGTCGAACGCACGCAGCAGCAGTTCGCGATCCTGGGCGACGGTGAGGAACACCACCGGCAGGCGCAACAGATCCGGGTTCTGCTTGATCTCGGCCAGCAGCGCGAAGCCGTCCATGTTCGGCATCAGCATGTCGAGCAGCAGCAGGTCGGGCTGGCGCGCTTCGAGCATCGCCAACGCTTCGGCGCCGTCGGGCGCCGTCTGCACTTCGTAGCCGTGACGGCTCAGCAGCGAACTGACGACACGCAGGTTCGCAGGCTGGTCATCGACGACGAGGATGCGACCGCTGGCGTTTGCAGAGTTCGGCATTGGCTTCCGGGGTGGCCCCGAACGGGGAATGGGCGACACGCGACGCAGACGTGCGATCCGCCCGGCACGTTACCAGAAAGCCGGTCGACTGCGGACCCTGCGCGGACCGCCGGTCCCCTCAGATCGCCCGCCAGGCGCCGGGCGCCAGCGTGTCCAACGACCAGTCGCCGATCGCCACCCGCACCAGCCGCAGGGTCGGCAGGCCCACCGCCGCGGTCATGCGCCGCACCTGGCGGTTGCGGCCTTCGCGGATGGTCAGTTCCAGCCAGGCATCGGGCACGGTCTTGCGGAAGCGCACCGGCGGATCGCGCGGCCACAGCGTCGGTGGCGGGTCGAGCAGCGTGGCCTGCGCCGGACGGGTCGGGCCGTCGTTGAGAGTCACCCCGTCGCGCAGCGCCTGCAGCTGCGCTGGCGACGGTGTGCCTTCCACCTGCACCCGGTAGGTCTTGGGCAGCTTGTGGCGCGGATCGGTAATGCGGTTGGCCAGCGGGCCGTCGTCGGTCAGCAGCAGCAGGCCTTCGCTGTCGTGATCGAGACGGCCGGCGGCGTAGACGCCGGGCGGCAGGCCGAAGCCGGCCAGCGTCGGACGCCGCGGCGTGCTGCGGTCGGTGAACTGGCAGAGCACGCCGTAGGGTTTGTTGAAGGCGACGAGCATGGAATCCGCAGATCGATCGGAACGGCATCGCAACCGACATCCGCACCGGACGACCACGATCGTCCGGCACCGACGTCCGACCGCTTACGCCCTCAGGGCGTTCAGGGCTTCACGAACCGCAGCGTCATCCGGTCGCTCTCGCCGATCGCGGCGTACTTCGCCGCATCTGCGGGGGCGTGCCGGTTGGACGGCGGCAGCATCCACACGCCATCCGGGTGATCGCGGGTGTCCTTCGGGTTCGCATTGACCTCGCTGCTGCCGTCGACGCGGAAACCCGCGGCCTGGGCGAGCGCGATGACCTGCTCGGTGCCGACATAGCCGCTGCGGTCGTCGGCCGGCACGTCGGCCTTGGCGCGGTGTTCGACCACGCCCAGCACGCCGCCCGGGCGCAGCACGTCGTAGAAGCCCTTGAACATGCCTTCGGCCTGACCGGACGAACGCCAGTTGTGCACGTTGCGGAACGTCAGCACGACGTCGGCGGAGTTCGACGGGCCGAAGCGCGGCGCCTTCGGGTCGTAGCTCACCATGCGCGCGCGGTCGAACTGCGCGGGCGCGGCGTCGAAGCGGGCCTGCAGGCCGTCGCGCTGGCTGGTCTGGTAATCGCGGCCGCGGCCTTCGGCGACGCTCGCCGGGTCGACCATCGCGGCGATGTAACGGCCGTTGTCGCGCAGATACGGCGCCAGCACCTCGGCGTACCACGCGCCGCTGCCGGGGGTGATCTCGATGACGGTCTGCTCCGGGCGCACGCCGAAGAAGGCCAGCGTTTCGCGCGGATGGCGGTACTGGTCGCGCGCGCGGTTTTCGGCGCTGCGCCAGTCGCCGGCGAGTGCGGTGTCGAGGCGGGCGACATTGCTGGAATCGAGGTCGGCGGCCGAATCGGCGGGCACCTGCGGCGCGCTGGCGCAACCGGCGAGGGCGATCAGGGCGACGGCGCAGAACGACAAGCTGCGTTGCATGGGCGGAACTCCGGACGCGGACGTGGCGCAAAGGGTGCCACAAGCGGCGTGGCGAACGCGGCCGCCCGTCGCGCGGCCGCGACGGCGCCGTGCCGGAACACTGCTTTGCGCGGTCCCCGGTGTCGGGCGCGCGCGGGGCCTGCCTATGCTGTGGCCATTCTTTTGCAAGCAGGAGCGGCACATGTCGGAACGCGAACTCGGACGCTCGGGCCTCAAGGTCTCGCCACTGGCGTTCGGCGGCAACGTCTTCGGCTGGAGCGCCGACGCGGCGACGACGCACGCGCTGCTCGACGAATGCGTCGCGCTGGGCCTCAATCTCGTCGATACCGCGGACGTGTATTCGGCCTGGGTCGACGGCAACCAGGGTGGCGAGTCGGAAACGCTGATCGGCCGCTGGCTGCAGACGAGCGGCAAGCGCAACCGCGTGGTGATCGCCACCAAGGTCGCCAAGTGGCCGCAGCGCAAGGGACTGTCGCCGGCCAACATCCAGGCCGCATGCGAGGACTCGCTGCGTCGCCTGCGCACCGATGTCATCGATCTCTACCAGGCGCACGAGGACGACCCGTCGGTGCCGCTGGAAGACACGCTGGGCGCGTTCTCGCGCCTGATCGAACAGGGCAAGGTGCGCGCGATCGGCGCGTCGAACTACACCGCGCCGCGTCTGGCCGAAGCGCTGGACGTGGCCAGGCGCCACAACCTGCCGCGTTACGAAACGCTGCAGCCCGAGTACAACCTCGTCGACCGCGCCGGTTACGAGGCCGCGCTGGAACCCCTGGTGCGCGAGCACGGGCTCGGCGTGATCGGCTACTACTCGCTGGCGAGCGGCTTTCTCAGCGGCAAGTACCGCACCGAGGCCGATGCGGCGAAGAGCAGCGCGCGCGGTGCGCAGGTCGTGAAGCAGTACCTCAATGCACGCGGCAAGCGCGTGCTCGCCGCGCTCGACGATGCCGCGTGCCGGCATGCGGCGACCGTGGCCCAGATCGCGCTCGCATGGTTGATCGCACGGCCCGGCGTGACCGCGCCGATCGTCAGCGCGACCAGCATCCCCCAGCTGCGCGAACTGGCTGCAGCGCGCACGCTGCTGCTGACGAAGGCCGACATCGCCGCGCTCGACGGCGCCAGCGCGGGCTGAGGGGTCGCTGCGCAGCCGCAGATTGACGGCGCCGCACGGTCGCGTGCGCTATGAAGGGCGTCCACTCGAACAGGCCGACCCGATGCGCGACTCCACCGCCACCCGCATCGTCCTCGCGGCGCGCCCGACCGGCGCGCCGACGCCGGACGACTTCAGGATCGAAACGTTCCAGATGCCTGCGCCGCGCAACGGCCAGGTGCTGCTGCGCAACCGCTGGCTGTCGCTCGATCCCTACATGCGCGGCCGCATGAACGCCGGCCGCTCCTACGCCGCCCCGGTCGAGATCGGGGAGGTCATGGACGGCGGCACGATCTCGGAAGTCGTGCAGTCGCTGCATCCGGCGTGGTCGCCGGGTGACCTCGTGCTCGCGCATGCCGGCTGGCAGACACACGCCGTCGTCGACGGCGAAAGCCTGCGCCGCAAACTCGATCCTGCCGGCCTGCCGGTGCAGACCGCACTCGGCGTCCACGGCATGCCCGGCTTCACCGCCTACGCCGGCCTGCACGAGATCGGCAAACCGCAGCACGGCGAAACCGTGGTCGTCGCCGCCGCGAGCGGACCGGTCGGCGCGACCGTCGGCCAGATCGCGAAACTCCATGGCGCACGCGCGGTCGGCATCGCCGGTGGCCCGGACAAGGTGGCGCACGTGCGCGACGACCTCGGTTTCGACGTCGCCCTCGACCACCGCGCCGACGACTTCGCCGAACAGCTCGCGGCCGCATGTCCGGACGGCATCGACGTCTACTTCGAGAACGTCGGCGGCAAGGTGTTCGACGCCGTGCTGCCGCTGCTCAACGACTTCGCCCGCATTCCGGTGTGCGGCCTAGTCGCCCACTACAACGACACCGCTCCGCCCGCCGGCCCCGATCGCGTGCCGCAACTGATGGCCGCGATCCTGAGCCGCCACCTGACCGTGCGCGGCTTCATCCAGCGCGATTTCATCGCGCTCTATCCCGAGTTCGTGCGCGAGATGGGGCAGTGGTTGCGGGATGGGCGCGTGCGGTATCGGGAGGATGTCGTGGCGGGACTGGAGAACGCGCCGGCGGCGTTCATCGGGATGTTGGCGGGGCAGAATTTCGGGAAGTTGCTGGTCAAGCTGGACTGATTGTTTTGCGCCTCGCGCGCTGGTGCTCTCGCCTCTGCGTTTCCGCTGTCGCTCTGCGCTTGCCGCTTTCGATCTTCGAAACGCCGTCGTCCACGGGTGCGGACCCGTAGGGCGCCGCATATGGATGTGCGGCGTTTTTCGACCGAGCCAGGATGGCGAGTCGAAAAATCCCGGAACGAATGACTGGCCGGATTTGCTCCGTCGGGGCTGGCCCTTTTCTTTGGTTCCGTTTCTTTGACTCGCATCTTCGATGCTCGCCCCCCCGGGGCCGGCTGCGCCGTTCGCACTACGTGCGTGGGGCCAGCAAAAGAAATGAACCCGCTCGCCGCAAGGCGAGTGGAAGCGTCTGATGCTGCTTTTCTTGCCGAAGGCAAACGCACAGGCACAGGCACAGATCAGACGCTTTCGTCCGCTGACGCGGCCGAGTTCATTTCTTTTGGTTGACGCCAAAAGAAACGGAACCAAAGAAAAACGTCTCCCCGACACGTCCGAAGCCCGCGGCTTCTAGAGCACCGGGATTTTCCGACTCGGCATCCTGCCTCGGTCGGAAAACGCCACCCATCCACGGGCGGCGCCCTCCTGGTTTGAATCGGTTGCGATCCGTTACGCGGATCAAAAGCGCAGAGCGAGCAAAGCAGAGCGGACACGCGGCCGACGGCACGTGCCGACACACTTACCTGCCGACCGGCACAACCTCTTCCTCGACCTCCACCACCGGCGTCACCACCCGCCGCGTGGCCTTCTCCAGCTGCGCCAGCGCCACCTTGCCCGCCGCCTTCGCTTCCAGTGCCTGCTGCTGCACCTGGCAGAGCGTCTGCATGTGGTCGGCGTCGAAATTCAAGCGCTCGATCAGGAAATCGACGAACGCGCGCACCTTCGGCGACACGAGACGACCGCCGGGGAACACGGCGTTGAAGTCGACTTCCGGGCCGGTCCAGCCGGCGAGCACGCGTTGCGCCATGCCGGCTTCGACGAAGGCCTTGGCCATCACGTCGCCGGTGAGCATCAGGCCTTCGCCCTTGATCAGCGCCCAGTTGAGCGCGGCGGGATCGTTCGCGACGAGCTGCGGGTTGACCGGGAAGTCGCGCAGCGCGCGGCCGTCGGTCAGCGACCAGATGAAGCGGTTGTTCGCATTGTGGCTCTTGCGCATCACCAGGGTGCGGTGGTGCTGCAGGTCGTCGGGGTGCAGCGGTTCGCCGTGCTGTTCGATGTAGGACTGGCTGGCGAACACCTGCGTACGCAGGCTGCCGAGCTTGCGGGCGACGAGGTTGGAATCGGGCAGCGTGCCGATGCGCAGGGCGAGGTCGGCTTCGCCTGCGATCAGGTCGAGCTTCTCGTTGCCCATGTGCATGTCGAGCTGGATCTCGGGGTACTGCGCCTGGAAGTCGCCGAGCAGCGGCGCGATCCAGGTGATGCCGATCGAGTACGGCACGGTGAAGCGCAACCAACCGCGCGGACCGCTCTGCAATTGCGCCACGGCGCTCTCGGCATCTTCGAGTCCGCGTGCGATGCGCTGGCAATGCTCGTGATAGATGCTGCCGGCTTCGGTCAGGCCCAGCCGGCGCGTGGTGCGGTTGAGCAGGCGCGCGCCGAGCCGCTGTTCGAGTTCCTGCACCTTGCGGCTGACGGTGGTCTTGGGCAGACCGAGCGCGTTGGCGGCAGCGATGAAGCTGCCCTGCTCGACCACCTTGACGAAGATCAGGGTCTCGTTGAGATCGTGTGCCATGTGGAACTCCGGGAGCGGGGACGCGCAGGGTGCGCGACGGATTGGACCGTGACGGGGATAATTATTCCCTCGAATGGGGACTAATCAAGTCCCCTTTCGAGGCGGATGATCTGCGGCATCCCCCGAGTCGACGCCGCCCATGTCCGCCCCCCGTCCCGCCGCGCCCCCTGCCCCACGCCCCGCGACCGCCCCCGCGCGTCGCCGTGGGCTGCGCATGGAAATCCCGCCGAATCAATCGTCTAGCGCACGGATCGCCACCCCCAAGCGGCTCCAGGCCGGCCATGCCGGCTGGGGCTGGCTGTGGGCGTGGTTGCCGGACAATGCCCGCCGCCACAGTGCCCCCACTTCTATCGAAGACCGGTTTTCGGGAGACAAAATCCCATGAAAGGGACAATCAGGGCGCCGCTGGTGATTGTTGGCGCCACCGGGATGGTCGGAACGCGCGTGGTGGCGCAGGCACTGGCCGCCGGGCGTCGCACGATCGCGGTCGCCAATGACGCCGAAGCGCTCGATCAACTGAAGGCCCAGTACGGCGCGGCGCTGACCACGCTGTTCGCGGATATCCGCAGCGACGGTGACGCGGCCGATCTCGCCACGCGCCTGCGGGCACTGCCCGGCCCGGCGCCGGGTTCGGTGATCGCGGCGATCCGTGGCGCGGCCGGCAGCCAGCGTGTGCTCGATGCGCCCGCGGACTTCCTGCGTCGTCGTCTCGACGAAGACCTGCTGCCGCACCTGTCGATCGCGCGCCATCTGCTGCCGCTGCTCGCCACGCAACCGCGCGCCGGCTATGTGCTGGTCGGCGGCCCCGGCGCGGACCATCCATGGTCGGGTTACGGCCATCACTCGATCGGCGCGTCCGCGCTGCGGATGCTCGCGCGGGTGCTGCACGAGGAAGCTCGCACGCTGCCGGTGCGCGTGCAGATGCTCGCCGTCGATTCGCCGGTGCGCTGCGATGCCAACGCCGCCCATGCACGCGCGCAGTGGCCGGATGTCGATGCGATCGCCGACCACGCGCTGCGTCTGGTCGATGGCGCCGCGAATGCGGACGTCGCCCTCGTGCGCTTCCCGATCGGCGCCGCCGTGCGCCCGCCCGGCCTGTCCGACGACCTCGATGTCGGACCCTGCGTGCCGACCCATTCCCACCAGACCGATGCCAGCGCCCTGCTGCGTCGCCTCGCCACTGCCGCCTCCCCCCAGGAATCACGCTCATGATCCGCTCCCACATCAGCCCGCGCGCGTGGCGCGCACTCACCGCGACCGGTCTCGCCGTCGCCGTTGCACTCGTCGTGGCCGGTTGCGACACCCAGGCCCAGGAACAGACCCAGCCGCCACCGCCGGATGTCGGCGTTGCCGCCGTGCTGTCGGAGCAGGTGCAGGACTGGAACGACGCCACCGGCCGCATCGCCGCGATCGAAAGCGTCGAGCTGCGCCCGCGCGTCAGCGGGTACGTGCAGCGCGTCGCCTACGCCGAGGGCGACGAGGTGAAGCAGGGCGACCTGCTGTTCGTCATCGACCCGCGTCCGTATCGCGCCGCGCTGCAGCGCGCGGAAGCCGAACTCGCCCGTGCCCGCGCCGATGCCCAGCTGGCGACCACGCGTCACACCCGCGCGCAGCAACTGATCGATGCCAGCGCGATCTCGCGCGACGATTTCGAAGCCCGCAGCGCCGGACGCGCCGAAGCCGAAGCCGCCGTACGCGGTGCCCAGGCCGCGGTCGACACCGCACGGCTGGATCTGGCCTTCACCGAGGTGCGTGCGCCGGTCGCTGGACGCGCCGGTCGCGCAATGCTGACCACCGGCAACCTCGCCCAGGCCGATGCGTCGCTGCTGACCACCGTGGTCTCGCAGGATCCGGTGCACGTCTACTTCGAGACTGATGAGCGCACCTATCTGCGCCACCAGGCGATGGCGCGTGCAGGCGAGCGCACCGGCGCCGACAACGCGGTGCGCGTGGGCCTGGCCGACGAGACCGGCTATCCGCACGCCGGCACCGTCGATTTCCTAGACAACCAGATCGATCCCACGACGGGCACCGTACGCGCCCGCGCCGTGCTGCCGAACCCGGACCGGCGTTTCACCCCGGGCCTGTTCGCGCGCGTGCAGCTGGAAGGCGCGGCCGCACGGCCGGCGATCCTGATCGACGACAAGGCCGTGATCACCGACCAGGACCGCAAGTTCGTCTACGTCGTCGGCGAGGACAACACCGCGCAGCGTCGCGACATCGTGCCGGGCCGCATCGTCGAGGGTCTGCGCGTCGTCGAGTCCGGTCTCGCTGCCGGCGACCGCGTGATCGTCAACGGCGTGCAGAAGGTCTTCATGCCGGGCATGCCGGTCGCACCGAAGGCGGTCGCGATGCGTGGTGGCCAGCCGATCGAGGCCGTCGCGAAGCGCTGAGCTTCGCCGCGCCTCGTAAACAACCAACGTCATTCCCGCGAAAGCGGGAATCCAGGGACTTTGATTCCAGCAAGTCCTACGTCCATGGATCCCCGCCTGCGCGGGGATGACGGGATCATGTTTCCCGCTACTTCTGCGGCCACCGCGCCGCCCACAAGGATTTCCCCGTGGACTTCTCCCGCTTCTTCATCGACCGGCCGATCTTCGCCGCGGTGCTGTCGATCCTGATCTTCGCCGGTGGCCTGATCGCCATCCCGCTGTTGCCGATCGGCGAATACCCCGAGGTCGTGCCGCCGTCGGTGGTCGTGCGCACCGTGTATCCGGGCGCCAATCCGAAGGTGATCGCCGAAACGGTGGCGACGCCGCTCGAGGAGGCCATCAACGGCGTCGAGGACATGATGTACATCAAGTCCGTCGCCGGCTCCGACGGCGTGCTGCAGCTCACCGCCACCTTCAAGCCCGGCACGGATGCCGACGAAGCCGCCGTGCGCGTGCAGAACCGCGTCGCGCAGGCGCTCGCGCGCCTGCCGGAGGACGTGCGCCGGCAGGGCGTGACCACGCAGAAGCAGTCGCCGGTGTTCCTGATGGTCGTGCATCTGACCTCGAGCGACGGCCGCTACGATTCGCTGTACCTGCGCAACTACATGCGCCTGCACGTCAAGGACGAGATCGCGAAGATCTCCGGCGTCGGCGATGCGCAGGTGTTCGGCGGCGGCGACTACGCGATGCGTCTGTGGCTGGATCCCGACAGGATCGCCGCGCGCGGCATGACCGCCAGCGACGTGGTGCGCGCGGTGCGCGAGCAGAACGTGCAGGTCTCGGCCGGCCAGCTCGGCGCCGAACCGATGCCCAACGGCAGCGACTTTCTACTGCCGATCAATGCCAAGGGCCGTCTGGAAACCGTCGAGGAGTTCGGCGACATCGTGCTGAAATCCGGCGCCGACGGTGAACTGGTGCGTCTGGCCGACGTCGCCCGCATCGAACTCGCCGCCGGCGACTACACGCTGCGCGCGCGTCTCGACGGCAAGAACGCGGCCGCGATCGGCGTCTTCCAGGCGCCGGGTGCGAATGCGCTCGAGATCCGCGACGGCGTAGTCGCGACCATGGAACAGTTGCGGCCCTCACTGCCGCCGGGCGTCGAGATCCAGTCGATCTACGACACCACGATCTTCGTGCGCGATTCGATCAAATCCGTCGTGGTCACGCTGATCGAAGCCACGCTGCTGGTGGTGCTAGTGGTGATCCTGTTCCTGCAGACCTGGCGCGCATCGATCATTCCGCTGCTGGCGGTGCCGGTCTCGATCGTCGGCACGTTCGCGGTGCTGTACCTGCTCGGCTATTCGATCAACACGTTGACCCTGTTCGGTCTGGTGCTCGCGATCGGCATCGTGGTCGACGACGCGATCGTGGTGGTGGAGAACGTCGAGCGGCACATCGAACTCGGCGCCACGCCATTGGAGGCCGCGCATCTGGCGATGCAGGAAGTCTCCGGCCCGATCATCGCGATCGCGCTCGTGCTGTGCGCGGTGTTCGTGCCGATGGCGTTCCTGACCGGTGTGACCGGCCAGTTCTACAAGCAGTTCGCGGTGACCATCGCGATCTCGACGGTGATCTCGGCGATCAACTCGCTGACCCTGTCGCCGGCGCTCGCCGCCAAGCTGCTGCAGCCGCACGGCGCGCCGAAGGATCGCCTGACACGCATCATCGATCGCCTGTTCGGCTGGCTGTTCCGCCCGTTCAACCGCTTCTTCAACCGCAGCTCGGAGCGCTACGAAGGCGCGGTGTCGCGGTCGCTGGGTCGTCGCGGCGCGGTGTTCCTGGTCTATGCGGTGCTGCTGGTCGGCGCGGGCGTGATGTTCAAGGTGGTGCCGGCCGGCTTCATTCCGGTGCAGGACAAGCTGTACGTGATCGCCGGCGTGAAAATGCCGGAGGGCGCGTCGATCGAACGCACCGACGTGGTGCTCAAGAAGATGGCCGCGCTCGCCAGTGAAGTCGACGGTGTCGCCAGCGAGATCGCGTTCCCCGGCCTCAACCCGCTGCAGTTCACCAACACGCCCAACAACGGCGTGATCTTCTTCACCCTCGATCCCTTCAGCGAGCGCTCGCGCACTGCCGAGGAGATCACCGCCGAGCTCAACCAGAAGTTCGCGACGATCCAGGAAGGCTTCACCTTCGCCTTCATGCCGCCGCCGATCCAGGGCCTGGGCAACGGTTCGGGCTGGTCGCTGTTCGTCCAGGACCGCACGCGTCTGGGCTACGGCGAACTGCAGGCCGCGGTACAGGCGTTCCAGGGTGCGGCGATGCAGACGCCGGGCCTCGGGTATCCGATCAGCAGCTACCAGGCCAACGTGCCGCAGCTCGACGCGGACGTGGATCGGGTCAAGGCGAAGGCGCAGGGCGTGCCGCTGACGGAACTGTTCGACACGCTGCAGACGTATCTCGGTTCGGCCTACGTCAACGACTTCAACATGTTCGGTCGCACCTGGCAGGTCATCGCCCAGGCCGACGGCCAGTTCCGCGACGAGGTGGGCGACATCGCCAACCTGCGCACGCGCAATGCGGCCGGCGAAATGGTGCCGGTGGGTTCGATGGTCAACGTGCGCCAGACCTATGGTCCCGACCCGGTGATCCGCTTCAACGGCTATCCCGCCGCCGACCTGCTGGGCGATGCCGATCCGCGTGTGCTGTCCTCGGGCGAGGCCATGGCCAAGGTCACCGAGCTCGCCGAACAGGTGCTGCCGGCCGGCATGGGCATCGGCTGGAGCGATCTGAGCTATCAGCAGTCGAACCAGAGCGGCGCGGCGATGGTGGTGTTCCCGCTCGCGGTGCTGCTGGCGTTCCTCGTGCTGGCCGCGCTGTACGAGAGCTGGTCGCTGCCGCTGGCGGTGATCCTGATCGTGCCGATGACGCTGCTGTCCGCCCTGTTCGGCGTGTGGCTGGCGGGCGGCGACAACAACGTGTTCGTGCAGGTGGGGCTGGTCGTGCTGATGGGCCTGGCGTGCAAGAACGCGATCCTGATCGTCGAGTTCGCCCGCGAACTGGAAATGCAGGGCAAGGGCATCGTCGAGTCCGCGCTGGAAGCCAGCCGTCTGCGTCTGCGCCCGATCGTCATGACCTCGGTCGCCTTCATCGCCGGCACCGTGCCGCTGGTGCTGTCGACGGGTGCAGGCGCGGAAGTCCGCTCGATCACCGGCGTCACCGTGTTCGCCGGCATGCTGGGCGTGACCCTGTTCGGCCTGTTCCTGACGCCGGTGTTCTACGTCGCGCTGCGCAAGCTCGCGAACACGCCGGTGGTGTCGCACAAGCCGGTGGCGCATCCCGCACCTGTCAGCAGCACGCACGCATGAGCCACGTCGCACACATTTCCTTCTTCGAGCCAGGCCGCGCCCACGCGCGCGGCCGCGGCCCGCATCCCCCCATCAGGAGTCATCCATGAACACGTCGTCCCGCATCGCCCTCGTCACCGGCGCCACCCGCGGCATCGGTCTGGAAACCGTGCGTCAGCTCGCCGAAGCCGGCGTGCACACGCTGCTGGCCGGTCGCAATCGCGAGCGCGCCGTCGAAGCCGCATTGAAGCTGCAGGCCGACGGCCTGCCGGTCGAAGCCATCGCGCTCGATGTCACCGATGCCGCCAGCATCGCCGCGGCAGCGAAGACCATCGAAGACCGGCACGGCCGGCTCGACATCCTGGTCAACAACGCCGGCATCATCGCCGACGATCCGCAGCTCGGCGCCGCCGGCCAGTCGATCGACACCTGGCGCACGACGTTCGAGACCAACGTGTTCGGCCTGATCGCCACCACCCAGGCGCTGCTGCCGCTGCTGCACAAGTCGAAGGGCGGCCGCATCGTCAACGTGTCCAGCCTGCTCGGCTCGATCAGCGAGCATCAGAACCCCGAGTCCTTCATCTACGACTTCAAGGGCGTGCCGGCCTACAACGTGTCCAAGAGCGCGGTGAACGCGTGGACCGTGCATCTGGCGCACGTGCTCAGGGACACCAGCATCAAGGTCAACACGATCCATCCGGGCTACGTGCGCACCGACATGAACAAGGCCGGCGACGAACAGAACGGCGAACTCGAGGTCGCCGATGGTGCGCGCACCAGCGTGCGCCTGGCGCTGATTGACGATGCCGGCCCGACCGGCGGCTACTTCTATCTCGACGAGGTGCTGCCGTGGTGATGCGACCCCTGATCTCGGTGCTGGCGGCGGCCCTGCTCGCCGCCTGCGCCGTCGGCCCCGAGCACATACGGCCGTCGATGGCCGTGCCGCAGAGTTTCGAAGGCACGGCCGCACCGGATGCGACCACGGCGACCGCGAGCGCGGCGAACGCGACCGTCGCGCCCGCCGTCGCCGACACCGCGTTCTGGCAGGCCTTCGGCGATCCGCAGTTGAACGCACTGGTCGACGACACGCTGGTCGCGAACCACGACCTGCGCATCGCGCTCGCCCGCTACGACCGCGCGAATGCGTTGCTGCGCGGCACGCGCTTCGACCAGCTGCCGACGATCGATGCCAGCGGCACCGCGAGCAGCAATCGCGCGAGTGCCGACCAGGCGCCCGGCGTGCCGCGCGCTGCCCGCGACACCGACAGCTTCGACATCGGCATCGGCGCGAGCTGGGAGCTCGACCTGTTCGGCCGCGTGCGTCGCAGCGTCGAAGCCGGGCGCGCCGACGTCGCCGCGAGCGCGGACGATCTGCGCGCGTTGCAGGTCGCGATCGTCGGTGAAGTGGCGACGGCCTACCTCGACCTGCGCGGGCTGCAGGAACGCCTGCGCGTGGCGACCGAGAACGCCGGCAACCAGCAGCACACGCTGGCGCTGGTCGATGCGCGTCGCAATGCCGGACAGGACAGCGACTTCGACAGCGCACGCGCCTCGGCGCAGGCCGCGTCGACGGCCTCGCGCATCCCGATGCTGGAAGCCGAGATCGCCGTCGCCACCCATCGCATCGCCGTGCTGACCGGGCGCACGCCTGATGCGCTGCGTGCCCAGCTGAGCGTCGCGCGGGCGCTGCCCGCAGTACCGCGTGCGATCGATCCCGGCACACCGGCGGACGTGCTGCGGGTGCGTCCGGATGTGTCCGCCGCCGAACACCGCCTGCACTCGGCGACCGCGCGTGTCGGCGTCGCGACGGCGGACCTGTTCCCGCGGCTCACGCTGGGCGGCCTGATCGGCAGCCAGGCCGGCGACATCGACGCCCTGTTCGGACGCGACAGCGAGACGCGACTGGTCGCGCTGGGCATCGACTGGTCGTTCCTCGACATCGGCCGCGTGCGTGCCCGCATCGCCGCGGCCGACGCCGACGCCTCGATGGAACTCGCGCGCTACCAGCAGACCGTGTTGCGCGCGCTCGAAGACACCGGCAACGCCCTGGTGCGATTCGACCGCGCCCACGACGCCGACGTCGAACTCGAACGTGCCGCCCGCGACAGCGCCCGCGCCGCCCAGCTCGCCCGCCTGCGTTTTGACGCCGGCGGCACCAGCCTGCTGGAAGTGCTCGACGCCGAACGCACGCAGCTGCAGGCCGAGGACGCCTTTGCCGCCGGACGTACGCGCACGGCGACGGATGCCGTGGCGCTGTATCGCGCCTTGGCCGGTGGCTGGCCGCAGATATTGCCGGCGCGGGAGACTGCAGGGGTGCGCTGAGGGCCATCGCCTCAGATCATTGATCGGGGCTGCTACTGCTCGGAGCCCGTCATCCCGGCGGTTTCTAACGGACGAATGTCCGGTCAAACCGGGATCCAGTGCCTTCCACTCGCGACGCATACACCCTGTAAGCCAGATTCGGGCGGTGGCTTGATTGGGTAAATCGCGATTCGTGAAGCACCAAAGACACTGGATCCCGGCCTTCGCCGGGATGACAGATGGACAAGCAAAATTGCTCTGCTGAGATCGGTTGTCTCTGATGAGGGTGAGGTCTCTCGCATGCGCAAACCCGAATCGATCAGAGCGCAGGTCCGTCCAACTCATGCGCCGGTGCCAAGACATGCGGGCCACCGCGTCCAGCGACATCGCGCGACTGCCGCTCCAGCGCTTCGAATCCCTGCTGCAGCCACGTCTGTCCCGCGTCACTCGCCAGCTGCTCGCGCAGACGCTCCGAAATCGCATTCCCGTCCTCGCGCGCGGCTGCAGACAGCAGATCACTCGCGAACGCGGAGGTCTCTAGACCTGCATTGCGCGCCGGCACACGGCCCTGCACCGGGCCGATTCCGACACGCTGCCATTCCAGTGCCGCGACCATGGCTTCGTTGCGCGGCATCGCGTCGCGGCAATCGATCTGGCACAGCGATGGCGGTGCCAGGAGTTCCTGCATGCCGCGCACACCCTTCTTGTCGAAGACCGAAGTGCCGTAGAAGAAGAGATGCTCTTCGGATCGATGCACGACATAACGATCCGGATCGTCGGGTAGCGCCCGCTTCTCCAGCGGCGGCGGCCGGATCATGCTGTTGACGTAATCGACACCAAGATTTCCCGCAAGGATTCCCAGCCCATCGCGTCGATAGCCACCACCGATGTCGCTGTGCGCACCCGCGACGCCGACGTTGAGGAAGCGGCCGTCCGACGTCGCGCCGAAATCGGTGATCCATGTGCCCTGGAACAGATTGCGTCGTTCGCTCATCGCGGTGATCTGGAACGCGGACACGACGGACTCCGCGAGGCGCCGGTCATTCTGGCGCGGTGCGCCGGTGCCGACGGGATCGAACAACGTCGCGGCTTGGACCACGGTACCCGGTTCGCGCAGCGGCGGATTGAGATACGACACCTGACCAACGATCAGGCCATCCACATCGCGTTTGACGACCGCGTCTGTCGGATCCTGGACGCCGCGTTCTTCCACAAGTCGGGTAAACCCGGCCGCCTGTTCCGCGCCACGACTGAAGCCGGTGGCCAGGATGCGAATGTCGGAGTCTGGATTCTCGATCAGCCATTTCTGGGCCTGGATCGCGAACTGAAGATACATGTCTTCGATACGCGCTTCGTAGCTACCGCCATACGCGGCATCGATCATGCCGCTGACGCCACCCTGCGTACCTGGCCCCGCAACGTAGCCGGCATGGATCGGCATATAGCCGAGTCGGTCTTCTGCTGCCCGCGCGTAGCTGCGAATCTGCTCATCGACAAGCGCGACATTGGTGAACTTCGCCGGATCGCGCTTGCTGTTTCCGGTGCCATCGAAGGACGCGACGAACAGGCGTTGCTCAGGCTTCTCCTCATCCAGCAGCACTGGTGCAGTCAAACGCTCGAGTGCGCGTTCGGCCTGATCGAAGCTCGCGAGCTGCGCAGCTGTCGCGGCATCCGCCCGCACCCCATCGGGATGTCGATTCCCGCCCATGCTCCACCTCCATGTGGATCCGGATCAGTACGTTCTGCTCCACGCCAGCACGAGGTCGCTTCGTGAGTTGCTGTAGCGATTGCCGGGAATCCGTGGCGCCTTCAACGAGATGAACGCCTTCATGTAGACATTGATCGTGCGGTCGTTGATTTCCATGATGACGTCCGGATTGACCATCGGCGTGTACTCGGACATCTCTTCCCGTGGGGTTTCGTGGACGACCAGTTCATTCTTGAAGATCTCACCGATATCGACTTCAGCCTCCAGCGGCGTGCCGTCGCGGCTCTTCCACTTCACCACTGCGGGCGGCGGAAAATTGCGGATCATGAGGTGGTTCGCGGTTTTGATTTTGAGCGAGTTGGGATGCACGTCCTCGAGCGCGGGACGCGGTCCACTCGTGTGTGGTCGGTCCGCGTAGACGACCAGACACTCCTGCACCGCGTAGGTCGCGATGCCGAAGTTGTGACGCATGAACCTGAGCGGCCAGTCGGCCACGATGCGGGGATCCGCGTCGGCCGGTGGCGCTGTATTGGAGCCCTGTGTTGCCGCCATGCCCTGGCATCCTGTCGTGGTGAGTGCAGCTGCAACGATCGCGGTCGCGATCCCCTGCGCTGGCGTGCCTGGTCGATGCGGACGCCCGATCCTGTGGGCCATCATCGTGCTCCCTGCCGTTGAACGGTTCCGCCCTGCGCCGTGGACCTGGACCGATGCGTCCGGCTGGTACTCACGGATGCGGGATGGCGGTAGACAGGATGGCGCAAGCCGACGCTGCATGGAATCGGGGCATGCCGGGTCACTGTGTGGGGATTGGCGGGCTGGCAGTTCCTGAGCGCATCGACATGCGGTCAGGCGATGAGGTGTCCCTCACGCCAAAGCGCCCTCACCCCAACCCCTCTCCCAAGGGGGAGAGGGCTATGGGACGACGCACGCGTATCGGAATCGCGATGTACACGCGTTGAGCCCTCTCCCTCCGGGACTACGTGCCCGCCAAGGTAGAAGGGTTGGGTTGAGGGCGGACACACGGTGGAACACAACGAAACTGCAGCTCGACCGGACGGTATCCGGCTCATCGTCCACAGCATCAGCGTGCGTCTTGCAGCTGTTGTTTCGCACGCGCAAAAGCGGCACAGCAGCTGCGCGCGCGTCACGCTTCATGCGGACGGAACGTGTGCCCCCATCCAACCCTCCCCCGCGTGCGGGGGAGGGCTCAAAACTTGAGGCCGCAGCTCGGTCGCTTGGGCTGCGGCCGCCTCGATCAACCGCCCAGCAGCACCCGGTTCATCCGCTGCACGAACGCTGCCGGATCCGGCAGCGGCGCACCGGCGGCGATCTCGGCCTGCTCCAGCAGCAGTGTCGCCAGATCGGTCGCCTTCGCATCATCCGCTTCGCTTTCGATCCGCTGCAGCAGCGCGTGCTGCGGGTTGAGTTCGAGCGTCGGCTTGCTCTCGGGCACATCCTGGCCGGCTTCGCGCAGCAGGCGGGCGAGGTGCGGGGCCATTTCGTAGTCGGCGAGCGCGAGGCAGGACGGCGAGTCGGTGAGGCGTGCGGACACGCGCACGTCGCCGACGCGATCGCCGAGCAGACGCTTGATGCGCTCGACCAGTGGAGCGGCAGCGGTCGCGGCTTCGGCCTGTTTCGCCTTGTCGGCCTCGTCGAGCGGCAGCTCGCCCTTGGCGACGTTCTTCATCGACTTGCCGGCGTACTCGTGCAGGCTGCCAAGCATCCATTCGTCGATGCGGTCGAACATCAGCAGCACTTCGATGTCCTTCGCGCGGAAGGCTTCGAGCTGCGGGCTGCCGGCGGCGGCCTTGTGGCCATCGGCGGTGATGTACCAGATGGTGTCCTGGCCGACCGGCATGCGGCCGACGTAGTCGTCCAGCGACACGGTCTGCGCAGCGCCATCGCCCTTCGTCGAGGCGAAGCGCAGCAACTTGGCGATGCGCTCGCGATTGGTCGCGTCCTCGACGATGCCTTCCTTCAGCGTGTTGCCGAAGGCCTTGTAGAACGCGGTGAACTTCTCGGGCTCGTCGCGCGCCAGCTTCTCGATCAGATCGAGCACGCGCTTCACGCAGGCGCCCTTGATGCGGTCGAGCTGGCGGTTGTGCTGCAGCAGTTCGCGGCTGACGTTGAGCGGCAGGTCGTCGGCATCGACGACGCCGCGCACAAAGCGCAGATAGTTTGGCAGCAGCTCTTCGGCGGCATCCATCACGAACACGCGCTTGATGTAGAGCTTCAGACCCTTGCGCTCGTCGCGCCCGCCCATCATCAGGTCGAACGGCGGCTGCGAAGGCAGATACAGCAGCGTGGTGAAGCTCTGGCTGCCTTCGACGCGGTTGTGGGTCCACGCGGCCGCGTCGTTGAAGTCGTGGCCGAGCGCCTTGTAGAAGTTCTGGTAGTCCTCGTCGCTGATGTCGGACTTGGACTTGGTCCACAGTGCGGACGCGTCGTTGGCGGTCTCCCACTCCGGCGCGGCGTCGGCCTTCGGCTCGTCCTCGCTTTCAGCGGCCGACGGCGCGTCCTTGGGCATGCGGATCGGGAATGCGACGTGGTCGGAGTACTTCGTCACCAGCGAGCGCAGCTTCCAGCCGTCGAGGAACTCGTCCTCGTCGGCCTTGAGATGCAGCACGACGGTCGTGCCACGCTCGGGCAGGGTGACGTCTTCGAGCGAGTACTCGCCGCGACCGTCGCTTTCCCACTTCACGCCGGCGTCGGGCGCAGCGCCCGCGTGGCGGGTCAGCACGGTCACGCGATCGGCGACGACAAAGGCCGAGTAGAAGCCGACACCGAACTGGCCGATCAGGCGTGCATCGGCCTTCTGCTCGCCGCTCATCGCTTCGAGGAAGCGGCGCGTGCCGGAGCTGGCGATGGTGCCGATGTTGGCAACCACATCGTCACGATTCATGCCGATGCCGGTGTCGCGGATCGTCACCGTGCGCGCCGCCTTGTCCCAGCTGACATCGATGTGCAGCTCGCCGTCGCCCGCCAGCAGCTCGGGGTTGGCGATCGATTCGAAGCGCAGCTTGTCGCAGGCATCCGATGCGTTGGAGATGAGCTCGCGCAGGAAGATCTCCTTGTGCGAGTACAGCGAGTGCGTGACCAGGTGCAGGACCTGGGCGACTTCGGCTTCGAACTTGCGGGTTTCGGCGGTTGCGGTCATTGCGTGCGGCGTCCGTGTGGATGTGGTGCGAGCGGTCGATATTGGTGTGGTTGCGGGGGAATCAAGGCGCGGCCGGCCGCGGGCCGATCGCTGCCGGCGCGCGCGGCGCCGGAGGCGGGCGCGCCGTTAAGGCGCGGGACCGGTCGGATTACGCGCACGCGTGGCGAGGTGCGTTCGCGTGAGAACCGACGCCCAAGCCGGACTGCTCCGGATAGTCAGAGGATCGCCCGATCCGGAACGTCAGAAACCGGCGTCTGCTCGAAACCTCCGTGCGTCAGCGCACTGCATCTGCAGGCGCGAACGCCTGGCCGTGACGTATCGCCACGGCGTGTGTACACCGGGCCATCAACACGTGTCCCGCCCTATTCCGGATAGTGAATAGATAATCCAAGTAAATCCGCGTTGAATATTCATGTAAATAAACCTAATTAATAGCGTTTCGTCACGTGCCCGGCACGTTAACCAAATATTAACTGGCGCCGAATCGCTCGACATCGGACGTGGATCGATCCCAGCAGTCGTCATCCATGCAAATCCACGCTCGAGGATTCCAGATGAACGCGATCCACAATCGCTTCCGGGTGCGTCGTACCCGGCTCAGCCTCGCCGTTCCCGTTGCGCTCTGTGCGCTCGTATTGCCGCTCGCGGCGTCCGCGCAGAGCAGCGCCGGGCAGGCGACCACGTTCGAGCGGATCACGGTCACCGGCTCGAATATCCCCCGTACCGATACCGAAACCGCATCGCCTGTGCAGGTGATCTCGCGCGACCAGATCGACCGCACCGGCAAGACCACGGTCGGCGAATATCTGCAGAGCCTGTCGGTCGACGGCGCCGGCTCGGTGCCCAAGAGCTTCGGCAATGGTTTCGCCGGCGGTGGCTCGGCGATCTCGCTGCGCGGCCTCGGCGCGGGCTCCACGCTGGTGCTGCTCAACGGGCGGCGCATGGCGCCGTTCGGGCTGGCCGATGACGGACAGAAGGTCTTCACCGACCTCAGCACCATTCCGCTGGATGCGGTCGCGCGCATCGAGATCCTCAAGGACGGCGCGTCGTCGATCTACGGGTCCGATGCGATCGCCGGCGTGGTCAACGTGATCCTGCGCGACGATTTCGAGGGAGCGATCGCCAGCGTGTCCTACGGCTGGTCCGGTGATGGCGGTGGCGATCAGCCCAAGGCCTCGCTGACCGCGGGCACCGGCAGCATGAGCGAGGACGGCTACAACGCGTTCTTCAGCATCGAGGCGGCCAAGACCGATGCGATCCGCGTGCGCGACCGTCGTGACCGCGACTGGATCGGCACCGGCGACACGCGGCCGTGGGGCTACGGCATCGGCACCAATCTGCCCGGCCGTATCACCGGTGGCGGCACCGGCGCCGGCGGCGGGCCGAGCGGCGCGATCGAGAATCCGAACACCGGCCTGTTCGAATCGCTGCCCGGCTGCGCGGCGCTGTCGAACGTGACGCCGCAGGATCCGGCGGGCGGCTGCCTGTGGGATGTCGCGCAGTTCCGCGATCTCTCGCCCGAGGAGGAATACGTGAACTTCTTCTCGCGCGCGGCGTTCGCGGTCGGCGATACCGGCGAGCTGTACATGGAACTGAGCGCGGCGAACAAGAAGACGACGTTCCAGAACACACCCTCGGGCGTCTCCGGTGCGTGGGGGTTCCCCGGCGGTCCGGTCAATGCCAGTGATCCCGGCCCCGGCGCCACTGTGCTCGGACCGGACCATCCGGACAATCCGTACCCGGGCACCGCGAACCGGCTGCGTTACACCGCCTTCGACGTCGGCCCGCGCGTGACCTACAACGACAGCCGCTTCGTGCGCCTGCTGCTGGGCTTCAAGGGCACGGCCGGCGCCTGGGATTACGACGTCGGCTATTTGCACTCGGGCACCGACCTCACCAACGAGCGCACCGGCTTCCTGCAGTACAGCCACGTCAAGACCGCGCTGGAAGATCCCGACAGCCCCGTCGGCTACTGGCGCATCGGTGACAACGGCGGCGAGAACTCGCAAGCGCTCTACGACTACATCTCGCCGCGCATCAGCGCGACCGGCCGCACGCGGCTCGACATCTTCGATGCAAAGGTCACGCGCCCCTTGATGGATCTGCGCGGCGGCGCGCTCGGGCTCGCGCTCGGCGCCGAGTACCGGCGCCAGTCCGTGCTGCTCACCCCGCAGACGTTCACCGACCAGGGCGACATCATCGGTCTCGGCTATTCCGCCTACGGCGGCGTGGAGAAGGTCACCAGCGCCTACGCCGAACTGCAGGCACCAGTGCTCGACAGCCTGGAGCTGACCGGCGCGCTGCGCGTCGACAAGTACGACGGTGGCGAGACCGCGACGACACCCAAGGTCGGCGTGAAGTGGTCGCCGACGGACTGGATCGCGGTGCGCGGCACGTACGCCGAAGGTTTCCGCGCCCCGAACCCGGCCGAAGCCGGTACCGGCGGCCTGGCGGCGTTCAGCACGGCGGTCGATCCGGTGCGCTGCGCCGCACCCGGCAACGAGCCGCAGGATTGCGACGCCGGCCCGATCGCGCTGATCACCTCGCCCAATCCCGATCTCAAGCCCGAAGAGTCGAAGAGCACCACGCTCGGCATCGTGCTGTCGCCGTGGACCGGCGGCTCGCTCGCGGTCGATGCGTTCCGCATCCGGCGCACCGACGAGATCTTCGGCGGCAGCGCCGATGCGGCGATCGCGGCCGGCGGCGACAACGTCGTGCGCGGCACCAACGAGATTCCGGGCACGCCCGGCAGCGGCTCGATCCTCGCGGTACTGGTGGGTTACGAGAACGCGTCGTCCACGACCGTCGAAGGCTTCGACGTCGACATGGAACAGCGCTTCGATCTGGGCGCGGGCAATCTGCGGCTGGACCTGCAGTTCACCCACATCAGTGCGTTCGAACGCGAGGATGTCGACGGCACCGTCTACGAGTTCGCCGGCACGCACGGCAACTGCGACGTGACCAACTGCATCGGCACGCCGAAGAACAAGGCGAACTTCGGCGCGACCTGGGAGATGGATGCGTTCTCGATCAGCAGCGTGGTGAACTGGCGCGACAGCATCCGCAACGTCACCGAAGCCGGCGACACCGAGTGCGCCAACGGCTTCGCCAATGGCGACGACGCGCCCCGCGGCTGCGAGCTGGCCTCGTTCTACACCGTCGATCTGTCGGCGCGCTGGATGCCGACCGAACACTGGGAACTGTTCGGCTCGGTCAACAACGTCATCGATCGCATCGCGCCCCTCGATCCGCTGACCTACGGCGCGATCAACTACAACCCGATGGATTTCAGCGGCGCGATCGGCCGCTATTTCACGGTCGGTGCGAAGTTCAAGTTCGACTGAGATCGCTGCAGCCTGCAGGACCGGACGCCCCGCATGTCGGGGCGTTCGCGTCTTTCCGGTCGCACTGCTTGCCTCAAACGTGCGCGATCCACTGGCGCAGCAGCGCCTGCACGGCGTCGGCGCGGCCGTCGACCGCATCGCGGTCGGCGAACGCCAGCAGTGCGCGGTCCGACGATGGCCAGGTCAGCAATCCGTCGGGATCGTCGATCGCGAGTCCGCCGTCCGGCAGTGCACGCGCTCTCGCGCCCCGGTGCAGCACCAGCCCGATGCCGGACGCCGCGCGCAGGTGCGTGGTCGCGAAGTATTCGGTCGTGCGCCAGCTCGGCGCGTTCCATTTCACGCCTTCCGCGATCGTCGGGTCGACGCCGAGCACCAGCGCGCGCAGGCGTTGCACGGCGTCGGCGTGCGGGTGATCGAGATCGGCCATGAAGGCATCGACGGCGACCGAGGTATCGGCCGGCGTGCTGTGTCGGGGACGGGCGGTCTTCGCCATGGCTGGACTCCTGTCGAAAGGGGCCAGCCTAGCGGGACGGGTGTCGCAGGCGGCTCAAGGCGCGTCGTGTTCCGTGCGCGGCGCGCCTGCGTCGTGCGGGCGCGGCCCCAGCGGCACCGGCGCCATCGTGCGATACACGCCATCGCAACGTACCCACGCGTGGTACAGCGCGGCCGCGACGTGCAGCAGGATCACCGCGAACAGCGCGCGTGCCAGCCACGTGTGCGCGGTGCGCAACACGCTGTAGATCGCCGGATCGTGCGGCGCGATCGGCGGCAGATGCAGATCGCCCCACACCACGACCGGATTGCCGGCCGCAGACACCATCGCCCAGCCGATCAGCGGCATCGCGAACATCAGCGCGTACAGGGCGACGTGCGACGCGTGCGCGGCGGCGCGTTGCCAGGCCGGCAGATCGCGCGGCAGGTCCGGCGTGCGCCGCATCAACCGATGGATCGCGCGCACGATCACCAGCACCAGCAGCGCGATGCCGATCGGCCGGTGCAGCATCAGCAGCGACGGACGTAACGTCATCGACGACACCATCGCCACGCCAACGAACAGCATCGCCAGGATCAGCACCGCCATGCCCCAGTGCAGCACGCGGGCGAAGGCATCGTGGCGATCGGTCGGGGCGTTCATCGCGCGGCCTCCGGCGGCGGGGTGCCATCGACATCGGCGCCGCGCGCGACCTCGCGCTCGCGTCGATCGAAGGACTGCGCATACACGGCCGCGCGCGCGGCGAGGATCGGATCGTCCGACAGCGCGACGCCGCTCGGCACGATGGTCGGATCGAAGTTCAGATCACGGCACGCACCGGTTGCCTGGTCCTGCGCGTCGGTCAGTACGACCGTGCCGACGACGACCTGCTCGCGATCCTCCGGCCAGGGTGTGCTCGGATCGCTGGCATCGTCGCCATCGCCGGCAATCGTGACGACCATGTCCCAACGCAACGGACCCTGCGCAAGCCGCTCGCGCAGCTCGTCCTGCAGATAATTGCCTTCCGCCGCCTCGCGCTGCGCTGCCGTCATCTCGACGAATGGCGCCTGCGGACGCATCGACCAGCGCACCAGCCGTCCGCCGCCCGCGCCGTTGAAGCGATAGGCGTGGATGCCGTTGTACTGCGTGTTGGCGAAGCTGTCCGACCACGGCGCGGACTTCGCCCAGGCGGCGAAGCGCTGCGCTTCGGGATGCTGCGCGGCGAAGGCGGCCATGCGTTCCGGATCGGGCTTGCCGGTCGCGGGGTCGGGCGCCGACGCGCGCGTCTGTTCGAGGAAGGTCTCGATCGACGCCGCACCGAAGAACGGAAAACTGTTCATCGCCATGCGCCATTCGCTGCCGTCGGCGCCTTTGAGCACCAGCGCCATGCTGCGCACGCGCGCCTGTGCATCCAGGCCGTAGGGCGAGCCCCCGCCGATCGACAGGCGGCCGAGCACCGGCGTATCGGTCCGCGAGAACACGCTGGCGCGGCTGAGCGCCGCGCCGTCGGGCGTGCCTTCGAAATGACCGACGACGCAGATGCCCTTGGCGTGCGCGCGCCGGAAGCCGGGATAGGGCGTCGTCGACGTCGCCTCGATCGCATCGGTCATGCGCGCGGACGTGAGCCGGTCGGGGGTGAGCCAGCCTGCGGTCCAGGCGAAGGCGCCGCCGACGGCAGCCACGATCGCCGCGATCGCGACATAGGCACCGGTGCGGCGGCGGGGTGCGGGGACTTGCGACATGGGCGCGGCTCGTGGCGGATCGCCGCGAGCGTACGCCCGGCGCGGGGCCGGGCGGGTGAAGGCGTCAGGTCGCGCCCGGCCGGCGCGCGCGATTTACTGCAGCTGGATCCGCGACGCGTCGGTCACGCGCACATGGGTCTGGTAGTAGTACTTGCCCGTCGGCTGGCCGGCCGTGGTGAAGTCGATCCGCACGCGCCGCGCCTCGCCCTGCACCAGGATGCGCTTGTGCTGCAGTGCGACCGCCAACGGCTCGCCCAGGCGCAGCGCCAGCTGGCGTGCCGCCGCAGGCGTGAGCGCCACCGTCAGATTGCGCTGGTCGCGGTAATCGGTCTCGGAGTTGAGGTAGGTCGCGCCGTCCTGATGGCCGATCGCATTGACCTGCATCGTGAAGGTGCCTGCCGCACCACGTGGCGCGGCGTCGGCGGCCAGCTGGATCGCCTGTGCCGGTTGCAACCATCGCGCCTGGTCGCTCGATAGGCCGCTGCTGACGCAGCCGGTCACGAGGAGTGCGGCCAGCAATGCCGTCATGCCTTTGGAAATCATCTGTCGTCCTTGAGCGTGGAATGTTCTGGCGTCTTCCGATCGTGCCGCACCGGCTGACACGTGCCGGTCAAGACGCCTGGCCGTCAGGTTGAGCCCGCGGCACGCGCCGCTGCGCAGCTCGCGTGGAGATCGCCGCCGGTGACGTCGATGTTCCAGCTGTCGGGTCCCAGCACGTTCACGATCAGATGGCCCGTTTGCCCGAGCGTCACCCCGAGTGGCATGCGCGCGAAATCGAGGACCTCGATGTAACGTTTGGCGCCGCGGTCGTCGCGCCGTTTGCCCGAGCTCTCCACGATCCGCGTATCGCGCGTGCGGCCGCTGTCGGTGATGGTGGTCTCGAGGCACACCGTGGGTGCATCGGTGCCGACAGGCGCGGCGAGTGTCGAAGAAGCAAGCAGAATCAGGGCGTACATGGACAACCTCCGTGTTGGGTCGGGACACATCGCACGGACGGCAGGCCGTCCGTGCGATCGGGCGGAGTACGATCAGATCGCGCTCCGCCTGGGCGGTCAAGGCTGGTAACAGTTGCCGGAGGGATCGGCTTCGATCTGGATCAGTTCGCTGCCACCGCCGCCCCACACGTTGCCGCCCGTGAAGATCAGGCAGCCCTCGTCGCGGAACAGCGCCTGCAAGCGTGTCGCATCGTTGCCGAAGTAGAACGGAATCCAGCGCTTGCCGGATTCGTAGGTGTGGAAGCGATCCGGCGCGCGGTCCAGCAACTCCTGCACATCCTGCATGCTCATGCCGATCTCGAGCTGCGCGAACTTGCTGCCCTCTGCGGGCGTACCGACGATCTCGCCGGTGAACGTGCCGTCCTTCGAATGGACTTCCCGCGCCTGTCCATCCTGCGCGACGACCGACCCCGAAGCCGCCACGGCCAGCGCCAACGCGGCGCCGATTCCCCAATTACGCATTGCAATCCCCTTGCGTGCTGCGTCGCCGGAATGGCGACGGCGTGCGGATGCTAGCAGGCGGGCAGGTCCGGGAGAGCAGCGCTTGTACCCCTCGTGGTCACTCTTCGCTGTTCTAGTCGCGTGCGTCGAAACGATCGATCTCTTTCACGATCTCAAGGAGTTGCTCTGGCTCGTGGCGCCCTCTCAACGCCTCGTCCGCGAATGCCTTCAGCAGCCCTGCCGGTCCATTGCCGGTCGGATGCACCGTGAAGGCGCAACTGTCCTTGTCCCTGCCCAAAAAGTAGAAAGTGCCGTCTGTACCGCCGTAATTGAGGCTGCTCAGCGCGAAGTCAACCGAGCGACCCAAAGCCCTGTTGATTCGGAGCAGCGTCCGTGGATCGACCCGGATTTCGGAAACGGGCGCCAGCGAGCCGTTGAACCAATTGATGACGGGTGGCGCATTCGATGAATCACCGTCTACGCGATAGGATGCGACCGCTCCGTTACCGATCGTTACGATTTCCAGTTTCTGAAACGATGGCGCGACCACGATTAAGAGGTCCTGATTAGGCAGGCCGGCACTCCGGATTTTATTTGCGGCGTATCCCAGAACCTCCCACTCATAAGGTCCGCACGGAGACAGTCCTCGTTGGTTTTGGAACCGGGCAGCCGCACGCTTTTCCAGCATGCTGCCCCGGGCTTCATCAGACAGAGACCGGGCAGAGAGGAACAAGTGGATACCGATGCCGAGCGTAACTATCACGACCACCTGCAGCACGATTGTTCTGACGCGCATGCCCGCCCCCCTTATCGATCAAGGATTACACCAGACTCTGCGCCGCCCCATTGCTGCGCCCGACCTCGCCGAGCGACGTCATGTCCACGCCCTCGATGCACGCTAGATTGAACCCGTACTCGTTCGGTGCGCTGCGACGCTGGTGGTGCGTGTAGATGCCGCAGACGCTGCAGAACCAGTGCCTGGCGATCTTCGTGTTCCACTGGTACAGGCTGAGCACATCGGCGCCGCGGGTCACGCGAAGGCGGTCGAGCGGCACGCCGGCCATCACCGCGCCCCTGCGGCTGCAGAGCGAGCAGTTGCAGCGGCGGATGTTCTCGAAACCGTCGATCAGATCGACCTCGAATTCGACGGCCTTGCAGTGACAGGTGCCAATGACCGTCTGCATTGCGGACTGTCCGATCGTGGATGCGTCCGTCACTTCTTCAGACCCGCGACGACTTCCGACACGTTGAGGCCCAGTTCGAGCTGCAGGCGCACGTACTCGCGCTCCTTGCGCGAGAGGCTGCGGCCCATCTCGATCCGCACGTCCTCCGCCTGCATGATGCGGATGATCCGCGGCATCGCCGAGCCGATGGCGTCCGGGCCGTAGCCGGCTTCGCGCAGGGCTGCGATAAGAAGGGCTTCAAGTTCCATGACGCGTCCGGATCGAATTCGAGACGTGCATTGTGCGCCAGGCGTCGCGCGCCGACACGGCAACGGCGCCCCCTTCGATGTCGCGGGAATCGTCCCGTTGCTCGATGGCGCAAAGCCGATGTCGTACCTGGATGGCCGGGCAGCCGACGCCGTGAGCTGCCTTTCCGATGTGTCCTGCCGAACGCGCCCGGCGCCCGGTTACGCTCTCCCTGCTCCGACAGGGGGCAAACCCGACCCACATCGCGATGCGACACGCATGAAGATCACCCGGCTGCTCGGCATCTACGCACTCGGCATGGGCCTGGTCTTCGTGTTGCTGCTCACGTGGATCGGGGCGGTATACGCGATCAACGTTTACACCACGGCGAAGCTGTCGGCCGAGGCCATCCTCAACGCGATGCTGACCGGCCTGCTGAGCGTCGTCGGCCTGCCGATCGTGCATCGTGCCGTGTACCGGCATCACTGGACCATCAGTCGCAAGCTTGCGGCGGGCGAACTGCAGGTTGGTGACCACATGCCGATCATCGGCGCCGAGCCCAGCCCGCCGGTACCGCGTGTCCGCAAGACGCAGTGGCAGATCGCGCTTTACGTTGCGCTCTACGCGCTCGCGATGGCATCGCTGCTCGCCGCCTACGCGCCCTTCGGGCATCAGGAAGCGTTGAACGCGTTCCTCGCCCGCTTCAGCGCCGGGCGCAGTTCGTTCTCCAGCCTCGCCACGCTGGTGGTGGTGTACGCACCGATGGCGATCGGACTCGGGATCGCGTTGCCGCTGCTGGAGCTCGACCGCAAGCGCATGCAGTCACGCGCTCTGCCTGCGACCGAAGCGCTGCGCCTGCAGCTCCGTCAGGACTGGGTGTTCTCGTTCGTGATGTCGTACGTCACCGTCAGCTTCCTCGCGTTCCTGACGGGCAACCTGATCATCAGCTATCTCTGAGGCTCGATGCGTGCGTTCCGGGGCGTCTTACCGGCTCAGCGCGTCGTCGCCCGTTCCTGCTCGGTGATCGAACGCGCCAGCGCATCAAGTGTCTGCGCCGATGGCGAAGCGGTTCCGAGTGCGTCAAGAATGGCGGCGACCCCGGCCGACGGACCGTCTTCCGTTCGCGGAGACCACGTCCACGCACACGCGTCTCCCCAGCTGAGCACGTAGCTGTTGCCGTCAAAGCCGCCGCGAACCTCGGCGTTCGGATACCGGGCCAGTCGGACCAGGGGTGCTTGCAGGGCGTAACTGGCCTCTGGCGTCAGGGAGACCATGACCGGATCTGCAGACAGTGTCTGAAACCACGTCTCGGCGCTGGAGTACCCGGTCGCTCCGCTGAAGTGCAGGACCTCGATGCGGGTGTCATGAAACCCGGCGGCCATCGCGCCCTCGAAGGTCGGCGTGACGACACCGATCAGCGGCGCGTCGCGCAGCCCGGCCGCCAGGAATGCAGCGCGGGCCCGAGTGACGGTGTCGCGATGGTGGTCCTCACAGGACGACATGCCCCGCATGTGCTCGAACCGGTATGCAGCCGCACGATCCAGATCGCTCTGATCCGCGAAACTTCGATCTTGCTCGGTGAGCACCCAGGCGCCACCGGCCACGAGAAGGCCCGTGAGCATCAGGGTGACGATGAGAACGCGGAACACGCGGGTCTTGAACATGCCACACCTCGATCACGTGCACGGAGCGGTGAAGAATCGTCGTAGTGGATCTAACCGAGCTCGAGCAACGCGCGCAGCTTGAGCACCGTGGCCCAGTTGCGCGTCGTCAGTGCGCGACCTGCCTTGCCCAACAACGCCGGCGCGACCTTGCTCTCCAGCAATCCGGCCGGACACGCCAGGTAGCCCGCGTCGCCGGTCACGACCAGCCGCTCCGGCAGCACTGCCAGTGGCTGCAGATCGTCCAGCAGCCGCAGCGCTTCCGGTGCCTGCGCGAAGATCACCAGACACCGCGAATGCTCTGACTCGGCTGGCAGCATCGGGCTCTCGCTGACGATGTGATTCAGCTCCGCTGCCGACTTGACGATGACCGGCGTCGACACGCCCAGCTGTGCGGACAACGCATCGGCAATGGTTTGCGCGAACTTCGCCGTCGAGCGCGCCGACGCGGTAACCACCGCATTGCCGCTGTTGAGCAGCGTCCGCACCTGCGTGCAGCCCAGGGATTCGAGCAGCTGCTTGAACGCCGCCATCGGCACGCGGTTGCCTTTGCCGACATTGACGCCACGGAGCAGAACGACGAAACGGGGCATGGCGGTCGCCTGGAATGTCAGGGAGGCAGCGAGTGTGCAATGAAGCGGACGGTGCAGCGACTGACGCCGTTACCGGCCCGGATCAACTGGGTCGTCTGAACTAGACGCGGGCACCTTGCGCGTAATTGTCTCCTGCAAACGACCGATCGGTATGCCGAGCAGTCTGACCACGCCCACGTTGTCGATCGTGCGCCCGTCCGCTGACAGCACCAGTTCCTGATGCATGAACACCAGTCCCTTCACCCGGTAGCGCAGCGACAGGCGCGGCCCCGAGATCGTCGCCTCGACCGGGCCTACGGCGTCGCTGAGCGTTGCCGCGTAGTGATGCGCCGCGGTGCGCGTCATGACCCAGAAGCGCGACCGCGGCGGCTCGCCGGCGAAGGTGATGGTCTGATCCAGACGGAACGTCCCGTCGCTCTGTTCGGTGCCGTGGCTGGTGACCTGAAACGCGCGCGGTTTGCGAAACACGAATTTCAGCGTGCCGCGGCCTTGGCTCTCACCCCCGAATCCGGCGATCGGCGTGAACTCGACGGGCGTCTGCGCTATGGCCATCGGACACGCCACGGTCACCGCAGCGAGCAGTGCAAGGCACAGCCATTTCAGTGTTCTCGTCACAATTGAAGCCTGACCGGAACGGACACGCATTGTGGCGGTAAAGCAGCCGCTGATTGCGCTCGGCGTTGCGAGCCCGATGCAATTGCGGCGCAAGAGATCCACACCCGAGCCCAGGTGAGACAAGTTCTTTTAGTGTTGCTCGGCATTTCCAGCGAACCAAGATGCGCCGGCGTCGTGAATCAGCGACAAACCCGCACAGCACACCCGAGCCCGTTACTGGAGCGCCTGTGTCACCCCGATCGCAAGGGCGGCCGACAACAACCAGACCACGCCACGCGTGAGGAAGGCCTTGTCGACAGCGCCTTGACCCACCGTCTGATTGGGCTTGAAGCCCACAACGAACGCGTGCGCCGGCAGGGCAACGGCCAGCAGGAAGGCGACGACCATCAGCATCGTGTCGTCTGCCAGTCGCAACCAGAAAACCGACATCGCGGTGCCTGCGCCGATGCCTGCAAGCGCAGCGGTGATCGGTGTGGGCGTGATTCTCAAGATATCCGGACCATTCGACTCAGTGCCGGAAGTCTAAGCGAATGCGTCTTGTGCATTCACGAGCCGATTTGATGCGCGTCTCGAAGTCTGCGCCTGCGTTCTTCCTCTGTCGCAACGTTGGAAATCGGTGAACCCGGCGCCTTCATTCCTCGCAGCAGAGCGGTGGAAGCCTCGCGCGACGCGCCCATCGCGCCTGCGTGCACCGAGTTCCGTTACGCCGTGCGACTCACGATACGGGGTCGAAGTGGAAGACCCGCAGTTCTTGATCGCACCGGCAGGCGGTGGCGAGACGCGTGGACCATTCCAGCGCCGCATCGCGTGACGCAAGCTCGAGCACCGCGAAGCCACCGTCGAGTTCGGGGCCGAATGGATAGCCGCCTTCAGCGACAGTGCCATCGCCCGACACGCGCACCCTCGGCGCGCCCGCATCGATGCGCCCGCCGAATACATAGACGCCGGCCGCTTTCGCCGCGTCGATGACTGCATGCGAATCGCGGCTGGCGCGTTCCAGCTCGGCGTCGCGCACTACCATCGCGGCGGCCGGGAAGGAGATCAGGTACTTGGCCATTGGGATCATTCTTTCAGGAGATCGGCGCAACCCACGGGACGCGAGCCTGACGCGTCCATCTACTCGGGTCGCAAGCCTTCGGACACCTGCTTCATGCGCTACATCAGAACAGGAGTGTGCCAATGACGAACACGGCTGGAATCGACAGCAAACCGTAAGCAATCCGGGTGGCGCGGTAGGCCGACGTGTTCGGGGCAAGTCTCTTACCCCAGGCCCGCATCGCCAGGGCAACTACCAACAACGTCGGGAGAAAGAGCAGTGCCGACAGGTACCCGGCGTTCCCTTCGAACGTCGATGCGCCCGCGAGGTAGGGGATGAGAAACGCAATCGCACCTGCCATTGTCACCGCGGCCAACACTGCGAAACATCGATGTAGGGCGCTCGTTCTCATGGGGCCCTTAGATATGACATGGCGCCGCGCTCATCGCAGTGGATGCAGAGCGCAACGCCTGCATAGATGTAGACGAACCTGACCCCGTTGATCGGCATCGCCTCGAATGAACGGTCATCCGCCACGCGACTTCTGGCTGAGGTACTTCATGTCGGACATGCTCGAGACGGGACGCTCGTCGATTATGGTTCTGAAGGGCTCAGCGCCGTCCAGGTACAGGAGCTTGATCTCTCTTGCGTGGAGCGCGCCACTGCCGCACGGGGCGCCAGCGGTGTAAGTACCTTGCGTCAGCAGAACGTCTCCGACACCAAATCGGCCTTTCCAACTGACAAGGACCTGCCATTGAATGGTCTGGTCAAATGGACCTTTGAAATCTGGACTGAGCGCATGCGCTGGCGTGTTGAGAACTCCGATCGGGTAGGCAAGCACAACAACCTGGTGCGCGTCGAACTTCTCCGCCGGCGTGAAATAGTCGCGGCTGCAGCCCCATGCAGGACCGGCAAGCAGAATGAGGACTGTCGCGATCGCGGCGCGATAGAGGTTCACGGTGGCTCACCTTTGAAGTGAGCCGCGCTGCGCAGCGGCGTCGGCTGGGATGAATTGTCAGGCAGTTCCAAGTTTGGCCTGCCGGCGGCACTACTACTTGCCAAGCCCGTGCTTCCTTGCCCAGTCATTGGTCCAGCCGTAGATCTTTACGTGATGGATCAGATCGCCGTCGTCTTTCATCACGCGCTCTGAGAGGTCACCGGCCCCCCAAGACTCAGACAAAAGATGCTCATGCGTACAATTGCCATCGAGAAGTGCACCTCTCATCCGGGCAAGCCGGCTGATCAGGACTTCCAAGCCTTTCGCGTCTGCATGCACCGCCAGTTGCCCTTGGCCGTCAGTAGCGAAGCTCAGAACGTGTTCGACTTCTGTCACTCACAGCCCCCTTCTACGCCGCTTGACGACCGGGTCAAACCGACCCGCGATGCGGATTCGGCTCGAACTAATTTCAAGGACGCGGCCCACATGTTGGATCAGCTCCAGTCTCGAATAAATCCGCCGCGGAACCCGACGTACGCTCTGAAACCTCCGAGCTGCACGCGTGGTAACAGCCACCCTTGATCTCTGTTGCGCAGGACTCCCTCATGCACGCGAGGATACATGCGTCCATCGGTTTGCAGACTTGAGCCATCTTATTCAGATGTGCGCGATGTGCGTCATCGTCCACGGCGATTTCATCGAGTGTGCAATGCCGTTGCCACGGCACCGTCCCGTCCCGGGTATCCACTGACTCCTGTTGCGCGGGCTGTGAACACGCTGCTAGCGAGAAGACCGCTACAAGAATTCTAAGTCTCGGTCTGCGCATAGTTTGATTGCGGCTTAGCGTCCGAATTGAGCAGATCCGTGAAGCGGGCTCGGCTCCAATGAACTGTTAGGTCGCAGCCTTTGAAGGAGATCAACTAGCGCTAGCGCGGACTGTCGCGTAAGCGGCCGAGTAAGGACTGGATTTGCCAACTCACTAATTACATCTGCCGCGATCTGCGTTGTTCCAATGTCATCGCGGCCCTCGATGGCATTTGCCCAGCCCTCTACATCATCGACTGAAAGCTCGCCGCAGAGAAATCTATTGAGCACGGCCTCGATGCTGGCTGGCTCTAATGAAACCAGTTCATTGACTGAGTCCCAGCCGAATACAGCGAGGTCTTGAAGCACGTCGGCTACCGATCGCGAGAAGCCGACAAGCTCTTTGACAAGGACGATGCGATCTTGTGTCACTACTATCCAATACCTGAATTAAGTCGCGCCGCTCAGTGGCGTCGGCTTGAATGAATTGTTAGGCGCCGCTACCCGCATTGGATGGTCCGGATGCTCGGCCACGAATGCTGCAACCTCCGATAGCTTCGCGGGAAGCGGCGCGCAAGGATGGCTGCGGTAGCTAGTGAAGCGAACGCCCGCGCTGTAAAGCGCCTGGACCTTGGCCCACTGCTCAGTGTTTTTGGCCGCAGGTGCCTTGAAGGACCGTCCCATTTCGTGAAGCTCACCGCCGCAGTTGGCACAGATGACTGGGGTCTCACGAGGTGCCACCTTGAAGCTCTTGCGGCAGTCGAAGCAAGCATGCGCAACAAGGTATGAGGCACCCGGTTGAGCAACTTTCGACGTAGTAGGCGGACGATTACTTGCACCCCGACGGGGTGCCATGCGCCTGCTCTTCTCGGAACCTGTCATAGGCACCTATCGCCTGAATTGAGCCGCGCCGCGAAGCGGCGTCGGCTTGAGTGAATTGTTAGGCCGCATTTGCGACCTTGGGAAGGTAAAAGTAAGCCAGCAAAAGCGTGGTTACGAAGAACAGGGCAAGGAAGTAGTTGAGTGCGCCAATGAGCAGCGCAATCTGGAGCTTGGCAGAAGCTGATTGACGGCCGCGCCAAAGCAAAACGCCAACTACAGCGCTGGCGGCAGAAGCGACCCAACTCATCATTGGCGCGGCCGGAAGCCACGCCGCATGTGTCTGTGAAATTGCTGGGACCACCGGACCGAAAGAGCTAAGGTGTGGCGCGGGGTAGAGCGCGAGGATTGCTGAGACAAGACCTCCCACTACCAGCAACCCGATGATGCTGCTCAAGAAGACCACTATTGCGATGATTCTGAGCATGCTGCCTAGCGCCTGAATTAAGCCGCGCTGCGAAGCGGCGTCGGCTTGGACGAATTGTTAGGGCGCAACCGGCGAAGCTACGCACGCGTCTCTTACCGCAGCGACGTTGTCGTATGCAGGCCGCATATCGGGCTCTAGCCGGTCGTACCCGTTCTCTTCTTTGGTTCTGGTGACGATCGCAACGTAGTCAGAGAATGACCAAGCAACTGCCAGTTTGCTATCCAAGCACTTGCACAATGGCGGACTACCAACTGCCTTGATGCAGTCGAGCTGCCGTAGGCGCGACGAACTGTTCAGTGCCGTCTCTGCCTGGTTCAACAGGTCAAAGATTTGATCGAACGACTCCTTGGTCTCGAGTTCTTGGAGAGATTGACTGTTTACGGGGCACGCCACGGTACCAAGGACTGCGAAGATCAAAGCAACAGCTCTCATGTCACTCTCCACTGCGCCCTAACACCTGATCTAAGCCGAGCCACGAAGTGGCTTCGGTTTGAACGAATTGTTAGGCTGCCAGCCGGGAGGTGGCGGCGGAGGAGCTGGGGGCATGGACTGTCTGCCTAGCTCACACATGTTGGCTGGACGACCGTTGAGATAAGCGATGAATCCCAGCGTGAGTGGAGTTGACATGTAGTCTGGATGATCGACGCCGCAGGATCTAAAGAAGACCGTGACTTCGTTGTCCTGCCAAAGCCCGAAGTCATTTCGAACGCCCATGCCGAAGTTGAACGAGAGTTCGCGGAGGTCTTGCCGCGTCATTCTTTTGAGCTGGGCCGCGCTCTCGGGTGGCATCGCAGCCTCCCACTTAGCGAAAGGCTCGCAGAAGATCGACGGATCGATCTTGCATTCTCGAGCACCCTCGGCGCCACAAGCGGTCAGGAACATCGTGAATAGCAGTGCCCAGAAGACTTTCATGGCAGCCTAACAGCTGAATTAAGCCGCGCCGCGAAGCGGCGTCGGCTTGAATGAATTGTTAGGCAGCAGCATGGCCATGCCTGTAGCGGCTGACAAGTAGAGCCGCCACCGCAGCGAGAGCTAGAACGAGGAAAAGTACGCCAAATAGGACGGTGGATGGCCCTGAAATTGAAGCGGGCCGCGCAACCCAGACTTGGGTAAAGACGTCGAATGCGAATCCAGCTGCCACCACGAACGTCGCAAGTGAGCCGATTGCAAGCTTGCGCGCTAACAGTGATCCGAAGGAGGGGAAGCGGCGCCAACAGAACAGAACTGCGAGGTTGCCGAGTAACCCGACGCCAACGAGTGCTAAAACAGGCCATGACTGAAGCATATTCTGCTGCCTAACTAGTATTCGACCCCGGATGTGGGGTGTAGCGCCGAGTATGGCGCGCCGCCCGACGCAGGGCTACCAGGAAGAAAACTCTTCGAGATCCGCAGCTTGGCGCAAACCCCCTTACCTCAATGCGCCTGCGTTTGCTGTGTTATGCGACAGCATGGTTTCGCGCCGTGTTATCAGGCGATCTCGTCGCATAACGCGCAATTGCCGCTTCCCAAACGGAACAGGGCGGCCAATGGGCCGCCCTGTTCTACTGCGTGCTTCGCGCACAGCCGTGCGCGTTGCCTAACTCACTTCAACCCACGATGCTCCAGCAACGGCTCCACGCTCGGCTCCTTGCCACGGAACTCGCGGTACGCCACCGCCAGATCACGCGAGTGGCCGATCGACAGAATCTTGTCGCGGAAGATCTGGCCGTTCTCGCGGGTCAGGCCGCCGTTCTCGCGGAACCACTGGAAGGCGTCGTGGTCGAGGACTTCGGCGCCGAAGTAGGCGTAGTAACCGGCCGCATAACCGCCGCCCCAGATGTGGCTGAAGTAACTCGTGCGGTAACGCGGGGGGACGGCGGCGAGGTCGACCTTGTACTTGGTCAAGGCCTGCTTCTCGAATGCATCGACGTCCTGCTTGGCTTCGCCGGCGGGCAGGGTGTGCCAGGCGAGATCGAGCAGGGCGGCCGAGAGGTATTCGGTGGTGGCGTAGCCCTGGTTGAAGGTGCGGGCGGTGACGATCTTGTCGACCAGTTCCTGCGGCATGGCTTCGCCGGTCTGGTAGTGCTTGGCGTAGTTGGCGAAGACCTTGGGGTCGAGCGCCCAGTGCTCGTTGAACTGCGAGGGGAACTCGACGAAGTCACGCGGGGTGTTGGTGCCGGCGACGGACGGGTACTTGGTGTTCGAGAAGAAGCCATGCAGCGCGTGGCCGAACTCGTGGAACAGCGTGGTCACGTCGTCGAAGCTAAGCAGCGCGGGCTGGCCGGCCGCAGGTTTCGTGAAGTTCTCGACGTTGTAGACGACGGGAATCGTGCCGGTCAGGCCGTTTTGCTCGACGAAATTGCCCATCCACGCGCCGCCCTGCTTGCTTTCGCGCTTGAAGGGGTCGAGATAGAACAGGGCGAGCTGCTTGCCGTCGGCATCGAAGATGTCGAACACGCGCACGTCGGGGTGGTAGACGGGGATGTCGGTCCGCTCCTTGGCGGTGATGCCGTAGAGCTGGTTGGCGGCGAAGAACACGCCGTCGTTGAGCACGCGGTCGAGTTCGAAGTAGGGCTTGATCTGCGATTCGTCGAGATCGAACTCGGCCTTGCGGACCTGCTCGGCGTAGAAGTCCCAGTCGGCGGCGCCGGCGGTGAAGCCGCCGTTCTGCGCGTCGACCACGCCCTGGATCTTGGCGAGCTCGGCGCGCGCACGCGCGGTGGCGGCGGGCACGGTGTCGGTGAGCAGCTTCATCGCGGCTTCCGGCGTCTTCGCCATCTGGTCGGCGATGCTGTAGGCGGCGTAGTTCGGGAAGCCGAGCAGCTGCGCCTGGCGCGCGCGCAGTTCGGCGAGGCGCTGGATGGTGGCGCGGGTGTCGTTGGCGTCGCCCTTCTCGGCGCGGCCGGTGGATGCGGCGAGCACGCGCTCGCGCAGGCTCCGGTTCTTCAGCGAGGCGAGTACCGGCTGCTGCGTGGTGTTCTGCAGCGTGAGCAGCCACTGGCCTTCCTTGCCGGCCGCCTTGGCGGCATCGGCGGCGGCGGCGATCGCGCCTTCGTCGAGGCCGTCGAGTTCGGCAACATCGGTGACGAACACGCCGCCGGCATTGCTCGCGGCCAGCAGCTTGTTGCCGAACGCGGTGGACAGCGTGGACGACTCGGCGTTGAGCTTGCGCAGCTCGGCCTTGTCGGCGTCGTTGAGCAGGGCGCCGGCGCGGACGAAGCCGTCGTGGGTGTGTTCGACGACGGTCTTCTGCTCGGGGGTGAGGCCGAGCGTGTCGCGCTGGTCGTAGATGGTCTTGACGCGCGCGAACAGCGCCGGGTCGAGATGGATGGCGTCGCTGTGCTCGGCGAGCTTGGGCGCCAGCGCTTCCTCGGCGGCCTGCAGGGTCTCGTTGGTGTTCGCGCCGGTGAGCATGAAGAAGACGTTGGCCGAACGGGTCAGCAGTTCGCCGCTGCGCTCCATGGCTTCGATGGTGTTCTCGAAGGTGGGCGCTTCGGGGTTGTCGGCGATGGTGCGGATCTCGGCCAGGTGCTGCTTCATGCCTTCTTCGATGGCCGGCTGGTAGTCGGCGTCTTTCAGCTTGTCGAAGGGCGGGGCCTGGAACGGCAACGCGCTGGCGGTGAACAGGGCGTTCTCGGTAGGCGCGGCGGTGGCGGCGGTATCGGTGGCGGGCATCATGGGCTCGGCAGGGGTGCGGTCGCCGCAGGCGGACAGCGCCAGCGCGATCGCGGAAGACAGGAGCAGCGTACGCAACATGGGAGGGAACTCCGGAAAGACAACGCGGGGATAGCGTCGGTCGCGCTGGGCGCGGCCCGCCAGCCGCGCAGCGTGCGCCTGTCGCGGGCCGTTGGGTATGTGCCGTTGGTTGGCCGATTCAGCTTGTGGTGCGGGAGGGCGCGGCCTGGCCGTAGCGGGCGCCGCTAGGTCACGCGGGGCTGGCTCGTGCCGGTGCCCGGTCAGACGGTGCCGCGGTTCTTGCCCATCCAGGGCGCGTACCAGTTGCGGATCATCGCCATGTCGGCGTCGGGATCGTCGCCGGGCTGGAACATCGGACCGAAGCCGATGATCTTGTCCGGGTAATGGAAATACAGCGTCTGGATCGGCACGTTGGCGGCCTTGGCGATCTTCCAGAAGCCGGTCTTCCAGCGCTCGACCCGCTTGCGCGTGCCCTCGGGCGCGAGGCCGTACCAGAAGGCGTCGTGGCCATTGATCGCGGCGGCAGCCTGCTCGATGACGCGCGAGGCGCGGCTGCGGTCGACCGGAATCACGCCGAGCGCGCGCAGTGCCCAGCCGAGCACCGGAATGCGGAACAGCGAATCCTTGCCGAGCACGCGGATATCCAGGCCCAGCGCGGCCTTGGCGGCGAAACCCCAGACGCCGTCCCAGTTGGACGAGTGCGGCGCGCCGATCAGCACCAGGCGCGGGACATCGGGCAGTTCACCGACGACGCGCCAGCCCCCGATCCGCAGGATGCTGCGGCCGATCCAGCGCGCGAGGCGGCTGGGCCTGACACGCGGGGCGCGCGGTGGAACGGGAACCAGGAACGGATACTTCGAAGTGCTCATGCGTCCTCGGCGCAGGGCCAACAGTGACGGGATCAATCCCAGTCGCGTGTGGCGCGACCGCGCTTGATGGTACTGCGTTCGCGTTTCGCCCCCAGGCGCCGCTCCTTCGCGCCGCGCGAGGGCTTGGTCGCCACGCGGGGCTTGGGCACTTCGTAACCGAAGGCGACGAAAGCCGCGAGGCGTTCGCGCGCGTCCTCGCGGTTGCGGTCCTGGGTGCGGAAGCGTTGCGCGTTGATCACCAGCACGCCGGCTTCGGTGATGCGCCGGTCGCGGCGTGCCAGCAGCCGCGTGCGCACGTGTTCGGGCAGCGACGGCGAGCCGGCGATGTCGAAGCGCAGTTCGACCGCGGTTGACACCTTGTTGACGTTCTGGCCACCGGGACCACTCGCGCGCACGAAACGCTCGACGAGTTCGTCTTCTGGAATGGCGGGCGGCGTGGACATCGGCGGCGATTGTAGACGCTGACATGCGACGGCCCCACCGCGAACGATGGGGCCGAAGGGTTTGCGGGTCAGTATGGCGACGGTATCGACAGGTCGCCATTCAATCGGGCGACCCGTGTTCGCCCCCACCCGACCCTCCCCCGTCAACGGGGGAAGGCTTCAGAGCGCGGGCGTTCCGGGAAAGAGCATCAACGCCTTCGCGAACTCGTCGCCCGGCGGTGTATCCACCACCAGGCGTGCGCCCGTCTGCGGATGATCGAAGCCCACGCATTCGGCGTGCAGCAGCATGCGGTGGATGCCGAGCATGCGGAAATTCCGGTTGTGACGGCCGTCGCCGTGGCTGGTGTCGCCGATCAGGTGATGCGACAGGTGCTTGAGATGCCGGCGGATCTGGCGGAAACGGCCGGTCAGCGGCTCGGCGCGCAGCAGTGCGTAGCGAGAAGTCGGAAAACCTGCGGACGGCACCGACAGTTCGGTCGTCGCCAGTCGGGTGAAACGCGTGACCGCAGGTTTCTTCACCGGCTTACCGGGACCGCCGTCGAGCGGGTGATCGACGACGATGTCATCCGGCCAGCCGCGACAGATCGCGAGGTAGTGCTTGTCGACGCTGCGCGCCATCCACTGTGTGCCGAGTGCGGATGCGGTGTCGCGATCGAAGGCGACGAGCAGGCCGCCGCTCGTCGCGCGGTCGAGCCGGTGGATCAGGAACAGCGGGCGGCCGAACTGTTCGCGCAGGCGATCGGCGAGGAAGTCGTGTTCGTCGCGCGCGAGTGCGCTGTCGTGGACCATCAGGCCCGCCGGCTTGTTGACGACGGCCAGCCATTCGTCCGCGTAACGCACCTCGATCATCGTGAATCCACTGGCGTGTCGCCGCCGGTCGGCCGCGACTGATCTGCTATTTTCGTCGATCGTCTTCGCCAACGGGGGATCCGCATGCAACGTCGTCTGCGTGCCTGTGTCGTGGTGTTGTTGCTCGGCACCGCGTGGCCGCTGTGGGCGGCTGCGCCGCAACTCGATGCACCGGTGCACGAAGCCGAAGGCATCCGCGAATACCGATTCGACAACGGCCTGGCGCTGGTGCTGTTTCCCGACGCCAGCAAGCCGGTGACCACGGTCAACGTGACCTACCGCGTGGGCTCACGCCACGAGGGCTACGGCGAAACCGGCATGGCGCATCTGCTCGAACACCTGGTGTTCAAGGGCACGCCGACGCACACCGACATTCCCGGCGACATGCGCCGCCGCGGCGTGCGCTTCAACGGCACCACGTGGCTCGACCGCACCAACTACTTCGCGAGTTTCTCCACCGACGCCGACACGCTGGACTGGGTGCTGCGGATGGAAGCGGACCGCATGGTCAACTCGCGCATCGCGCGCGAGGATCTCGACAGCGAGATGACTGTCGTCCGCAACGAGATGGAATCGGGCGAGAACAATCCGGTGCGCGCGCTGGTGCAGCGCGTGATGGGCGCGGCCTACCAGTGGCACAACTATGGCAACTCGACGATCGGTGCGCGCAGCGACGTGGAGAACGTGCCGATCGACCGGCTGCAGGGGTTCTACAGGACCTGGTACCAGCCCGACAATGCGGTGCTGGTGATCGCCGGCGATTTCGATCCGGCGCAGGCGCTGGCGACCGTGGGCGAGCGCTTCGGCGCGTTGCCCAGACCCACGCGCGCGCTGCCGGTGACCTACACGCGCGAACCCGCGCAGGATGGCGAGCGCCATGTCGTGGTGCGCCGCGTGGGACGCACGCCGTATCTCGTCGCCGGCTATCACATTCCTGCCGGCCGCCATGACGACAGCGCGGCCGTGGCGGTGCTGTCGCAGGTGCTGGGCAGCACGCCGGGCGGGCGTCTGCATCGCAAGCTCGTCGAGCCGGGCCGTGCGACGGGTGCGTCGGCCTCCGCACTCGCGATGGACGAGCCCGGTTATCTGACGTTCGTCGCCGAGGCGCCGGAAGGCAGTGACCTCGATGCGCTTCAGACCGAGCTGCTGGCGCTGGTGGAAGACGCGGCTGCGACACCGTTCACCGAGGCGGAAGTCGACGACGCGAAGCAGCGCATGCTCGCCGGCTACGAGCGCGCGATGCGCGACCCGAACGCGATCGGCGTGGCCTTGTCGGAAGCCATCGCGCAGGGCGACTGGCGTCTGCTGCTGCGCACGCGCGACCGGATCGACACGGTGACGGTGGCCGATGTCACGCGCGTCGCGCAGACCTATCTGCGTCGCGACAACCGCACCACCGGCCAGTTCCTGCCGACCGATGCGGTCGAGCGCGTGACGATCACCGAAGCGCCGACGGCGGAAGCCGCGCTGGAAGACTTCGTACCGCGCGCTGCACTCGACGCTGGCGAAGCCTTCGATCCGTCGTACGCGAACATCGACGCACGCACGAAGCGCTCGACCCTGTCGAACGGCGCGAAGCTCGCGGTGCTCGACAAGGACACGCGCGGCAACTCGGTGCAGATCCGCATGAACCTGCGGCTCGGCGACGCCCAGCGCCTGCACGACCGCGCCACCGCCGGACAGATGGCCGGCGCGCTGCTGATGCGCGGCAGCGCAGGCTACGACCGCGCCGCACTGTCGCGCCAGCTGACGGCGCTGCGTTCGACGCTGAGCGTCGGCGGCACGGCGACCACGGTGACAGTGGCGGCGACGACCGATCGCGAACATGTTGGCGCGTTGCTCGATCTCGTCGCCGACGTGCTGCGCACGCCGACCTTTCCCGACAGCGAATTCACCCAGCTGCGCAGCCAGCAACTGACCGGCATCCGCAGCAGCATGAGCGAACCGGGCGCGGTTGCGAACGAAGCGCTGTCTCAGCACTTCAATGCGTTTCCGAAGGGTCACCCGTATCACGCGACGACGTTCGAAGAACGCATCGCGCTGATCGAAGCATTGCAGCTCGACGACGTGCGCGCGTTCCATCGCGATTTCTACGGCATGGGCGAGGGCGCGACGATCGCCGTGGTCGGCGATGTCGACGCGGACGCGGTGCGCGCGCAGCTCGAAAGCCTGTTCGGTGACTGGACGCTGCCGACGCCTTTCGTGCGCATCGAGACGCCGTACGTGCCGCGCGAGGCGGTGCACGAACAGCTGCGCACGCCCGACAAGGCCAATGCGACGCTGATCGCCCGGCAGTCGCTGCGCATGCATCAGGACCACGCGGATTACCCCGCGCTACTGATCGGCAATTACATCCTCGGCGGCTCGGGGATGAAGTCGCGCCTGGGAGATCGCATCCGCCAGCGCGAAGGCCTGAGCTACGGCGTGGGCTCGAACTTCTCGGCCAGCGTGTTCGACGATGCCGGCATGTTCGGCGTGTCGGCGATCGCCGCGCCGGAGAACATGGCGCAGGTGGAAACCGCGATGCGCGAAGAACTGCAGCGCATCCGCAGCGAAGGGATCACCCAGGCCGAACTGGACGACGCGCTCGACGGCATGCTGCGCGCGCGCCGCACCTCACGCGCGAACGATCCCGAACTCGTCGGCATGCTCGACAGCAATCTCTACATCGGTCGCGACATGGCGTACTCGGCCGCGTTCGAGGAGAAGCTGCGCGCGTTGACGCCGGAAGTCGTGCGCGCTGCGATGGAACGGCATCTGCAGCCGGACGCGTTGTCGGTGTTCATCGGTGGGGATTTCAAGGACTGAGTGGCGTTGGCGCTCTCTCTCTCTCTCTCTCGGAGGCAGGAACGCTGCCTCGTAGGATGGGTTGAGCGAAGCGAAACCCATCGCTGCACAATCCGTACGGTCTTTCAGATTCCGGTATATCCGTTGCCGACGTCGACGTTTGATGGGTTTCGCTGACGCTCTACCCATCCTACGGAGGCATTGACCTCTCTACCCGCCCTCACCCGACGCGCTCTGCGCGTCGACCCCGGATCAGGTCCGGGGCAGGCGCTCTCCCGGAGGGAGAGGTGCTTGACGGCCAGCGGGGCTCAACCCGCCGGCGGCGGCGGTGCCTGCGAGGCCATCGCTTCGAGTTCGTCGCACATCTGCTTCTGCTGCGGCGGCGTGGCCTGGGTGAACTGGGCGTTGGTCTTCTCGTGCGCGGATGCGAACTCGCCGTCGAACGTGGCGACGTCGCCGCCCATCTTGGTGAACTCCTGGCGCAGCTGGTCCTTGGCCTGATTGAGCTGCGCGTCCGAGACGTTCGGATCGCAGAGCTTCGCGGCGGCGTGCATCGCGCCGGCGATGCCGGCGATCTGGGTCAGCATGGTGCTCGCCGCATCGCCGGTCAGCGGGGCATCGACCGGCGGCGTGCCCGATTCGATCTGCGCCTGCGCGGCTTCCGATGGCCGGGTCTGCGTGTCCTCGACCGGCTGGGTCTGCGCTGCATCGTCGCTCGCGGGCTGCGGCGCGGCGCCACAGGCGGCGAGGCCGAACACCGCGGGCACGAGCAGGCAGGCGAAACGTCGGGTGCGGGGAAGCGTCATGCGGCCATCTCCATCAGGGGAGCGGCGAGCCTAGCAAACGCGTTGCGAAGGCCAGGCGGTGTCCCGTCAGGGTGTCTGCGGCGTCGCGCGGCGCGAGCGGTAGGCCTGCAGATGCACCCAGGCCGCGTCGAGATGCGGTACCGCGCGACCGGCTGCATGCGCACGCGCGCGCAGGTCGCCGATGATCTGCAGCGCCTCGACGTCCTGGCCGGATTCGAGATCGCGCAACATGGAGGCGGTGACCGTCGAGCCGGCCTTCGTCAGCAGCGCACGCGCCTGCTGCGCGGCCTCGGCTGGAATCGCATGCCCGTCCGCGGCGGCGACCGCGAGGCATTCGTCGTGCAGCGCCGACAGGAACGCGGATCCGCCGTCGGTGTCGACGATGCGGCCGATGCTGGCGCGCATCAGGCAGGTCGCCGCAGCGAGTGCGGCGAGGAAGGTGAACTTGTTCCAGGCGGCCTGCATGAAGCTGTCGCTGCGCACGGCATCGAAGCCGGATGCCCCCGCGCACAGTGCGTCCAGCGCGCGCGTGCGTGCACTGCCGTTGTGCGCCGCGTCGCGCTCGCCGAAGGTCATCGAGGGCGGCGACGGCAGATGCACGACTTCGCCGTCCTCGCCCTTCATCGCACTGATGAAACACAGGCCGCCGAGTACGCGTTCAGCGCCGAAGCGTGCGTCGAGCGCGGCGTAGTGCAGCAGGCCGTTGAGGATCGGCAGCACGGCGGTGTCCGACGTCACGGCCGGCGCGATCGCGTCGATCGAGCTGTCGAGGTCGTAGGCCTTGCAGCTCAGCAGCACCACATTGAACGGACGCTCCGCAGCAAGCGCGGGCAAGACATCCGCGGTGACGTGCGCCACCGGAAACTGCGCATCGCCCAGGCCACTGCGGATGCGCAGGCCGTCGCGTTCGAGCTGCGCCGCACGTGCGGGACGCACGAGGAAGGTGACGTCGACACCGGCCTGCGCGAGGCGACCGCCGAAGTAACCGCCGGTGCCACCGGCGCCGAGAACGAGAATGCGCATGACCAGTCCTTGTGCAGGGATGCGCGCGGCGCTCGCCGCGCGCAGGTAGACCTCAGCTGCGCAGGCCGATACCGCGCTTGAGCAGCCACAGCGCCAGCGCGCCGAGTGCGATGACGAAGCCGATCATCAGCGCGAACGACACGCCCAGCGACACGTCGCTGACGCCGAGCAGGCCATAGCGGAACGCGTTGACCATGTAGAAGATCGGGTTGGCATGCGTCGCGGTTTCGGCCCAGCCGGGCAGCAGCGAGACCGAATAGAACACGCCGCCCAGGTACGTCAGCGGGGTCAGGATGAAGATCGGCACGATGGCGACGTCGTCGAACTTCTTCGCGTAGACCGCGTTGACGAACCCGGCCAGCGCGAAAATCGTCGCGCCCAGCAGCACGGTGGCGAAGGTCACCAGCGGATGCGGAATACGCACGGTGGTGAACAGCATCGCGATGCACAGCACGATGACGCCGACGGCGAGACCGCGCGCGACCGCGCCGATCACGTAGCCGCCCAGGATCACCCAGCTCGGCATCGGGCTGACCAGCAGTTCCTCGACATGGCGGCCGAACTTCGCGCCGAAGAAACTCGACGAGATGTTGCCGTAGCTGTTCTGGATCACGCTCATCATCACCAGGCCCGGCACGATGAAATCCATGTAGCGGATGCCGTCCATCTCGCCGACGCGCGCACCGATCAGGCCGCCGAAGATCAGGAAGTACAGCGTCATCGTGATCGCGGGCGGCACGAGGGTCTGGCCCCAGATGCGCAGGATGCGGACGATCTCGCGGCGGGCGATCGTGTACAGCGCGACCCAGTGGCGCTGCGCGGTGCCTTCGATGGCGGCGACGTCGGTGCTCTTCGTGCTCATGCCGTCTTCTCCTGCTGCGAGGCGGCATTGGGGCCGGTCATGCGCACGAACAGTTCCTCGAGCCGGTTAAACTTGGTGCGCATCGAGCGGACGCGGATGCCGGCGCCATCGAGCGTGGCGAACACGCGGTTGAGATCCATCGCGCGCGGCATGTCGAGATCCAACGTGTGGTCATCGGTCGCGACCAGGGTGGTGCCTTCGATCGGCGGCAGCGTGGCGGGCAGCGTGCCGTCGATGTCGAAGATGAAACCCTCGACGTCGAGCTTGGACAGCAGCACGCGCATCGGACCCTGCTCGACGATGATGCCGCGATCGATGATCGCCAGGTTCCGGCACAGGCTCTCGGCTTCCTCGAGGTAATGCGTGGTCAGGATGATCGTGGTGCCGGCGGCGTTGATCTCCTTGAGCGTCTGCCACATGCCGCGGCGGATCTCGATGTCGACGCCGGCGGTGGGTTCGTCGAGGATCAGCAGCCGCGGGCGCGTCATCATCGCGCGGGCGATCATCAGGCGACGCTTCATGCCGCCCGACAATGTGCGCGACATCGTCGTCGCCTTGTCCCACAGCTGGGCGCGCTTGAGTTCCTCTTCGGCGCGCACCATCGCCTCGGCGCGCGGGATGCCGTAGAAGCCCGCGTAGTTGACGAGGATGTCGAAGGGCTTTTCGAAGAAATTGAAGTTCAGTTCCTGCGGCACCAGCCCGATCAGGCGCATCGCCGCATCGCGGTCGGCATGCAGATCGGTGCCGAACAGGCGCACGTCGCCCGAGGTCTTGTTGACCAGCGAGGAGATGATGCCGATCAGCGTCGACTTGCCCGCGCCATTGGGGCCGAGCAGGGCGAAGAAATCGCCGGGCGCGACGTCGAGGGAGATGCCCTTGAGCGCCTCGACACCGCCGTCATAGGTCTTGCGCAGATCGCGCACCGAGAGGGCGGCGTCGGCGTGGGAATTCGGGGACATGGTCCATCGCTCGTGCCGCGGACGGCGCGGCGGGGTCCGTAGTATAGGGACGCCCCGACGGACCCGGCCGCAACGGCGCGTTGCATGCGTGGGGCCGTGCAGCTGCGCAACACGGCATTGCGGCGTCTGCACCGGGCGCGCCGCGGCGACCCGCTACCATAGGCGCATGGAGCCCACCGGCCGCGGACCGCGCCGGACGCTCGTCGAATCACGGACAAATCCCCGCAGTGGCCATCACGCAGTTCCCCATCAAGCTCGTCTCGCGGCGCATGGTCGCGCCGACCGTTGCCCACCTGTCCTTCGTCCGCGACGACGGCCAGCCGCTGGACTTCATCCCCGGGCAGTTCATCCAGATCCATTTCGAGTACGCCGACGGCACGCCGACCAAGCGCTCGTATTCGCTGGCGACGATCCACGACCACGCGATCGGCCCGGGCGAGGCGATCGAAGTCGCCGTGAGCTACGTGCCCGGCGGCGCGGCAACGGCGCTGTTCGAGGGTCTGGATCTGGGCAGCACGGTGCAGGCCAGCGGGCCGTTCGGGCGCTTCTGCCTGATGCCGCAGGACACCAACCGCCGCTATCTGCTGGTCGGCACAGGCACCGGCGTCACGCCGTATCGCGCGATGCTGCCGCTGCTGGAGAAGGCGATTGCCGAGCGCGGCGTCGAGGTGGTGCTGCTGATGGGCGCGCGCACGCCGGCCGAACTGCTCTACGGCGACGATTTCCGCGCGTTCGCCGACCGGCATCCGAACTTCCGTTTCGTGCCGTGCTTTTCGCGCGAACTGCCGGACGCGCCGCATGCCGACGTGCGCCACGGCTACGTGCAGCAGTTCCTCGAGGAGTTCGCCCCGGGCGAGGGCGACATCGCCTACCTGTGCGGCAATCCGAACATGGTCGACGCGACGTTCGAGGCGCTGAAGGGCTTCGGCCTGCCGGTGCCGCTGATCCGTCGCGAGAAGTACGTCAGCAGCAAATGACCCGCCGCGGATGACGACGCCCGACAGCGCCCCGCCGCCGCACGCCCCGTTCGCCTCCCTGATGCCGCCCGCGCCCGAAGCGCCGGCGGCGAAACGTGCGCTGTGGCGGCGCGCGCTGCGGCCGATGGCGCTATTTGTCGCCGGCGGTCTGTTCGGCGTGGGCCTCGCGAAGCTCGGCCTGCCGGCGCTGGACGGGCTGCCGCGCGGCACGGGGCTCGCGTTGCTGGTCGGCTTCTTCCTCTCGCTGTGGCCGCACATCGTGCTGCACGAAGCGGGGCATGCGCTCGCAGGCCTGTCGCGCGGCATGCATGCGATCGCGTTCGGGGTCGGGCCGCTCCGGATCGAGCGCGGCAGCGACGACCGCTGGCGCTGGCGTTACGGCGGCGGCGTGCGCGGCATCGGCGGATTCGCCGCCTTGCTGCCCCGCGGCGAACGGGGCCTGTCGCGCCTCGACCAGACGGTCTTCCTGCTGGGCGGGCCGCTGGCCAACCTGCTCACGGCGGCGCTGTGTCTGGCCCTGGTGGCCTGGGTGCCGATGTCGACCTGGTGGATGGCCGCGGGTCTGGGCGTGGCGCTCGGCGCCGCGTGCATGGGCCTGGGCAATCTGGTGCCGCTGCACCGGGAGGGCTGGCGCTCCGATGGCCGCGGCCTGCTCGATCTCGCGCGTCGCACGCCCGATGCCGCGCTGCAGCTGCAGATCAACCAGTTGATGGCGCTGAGCCTGGCCGACGTGCGGCCGCGCGACTGGCCGGCCACGTCGATCCCCGTCGTGGACGCCGGCGTCGCCAGCGACGGCCTGCAGCTGACGGCGCGCCTGTTGCGGCTGTCGCACGCGTCCGATTGCCGCGATGCCGATGCTGCGCGCGAGGAAGCCGAGGCGTTGGCCGCCGCCTTTCCGAAGGCGCCGGCGGTGTTCCAGCCCGCCATCGCCGTCACGCTCGCCAGCCATGCGGCGCTGCTGGTCGGCGACCGCGCCTTGCTCGCCGCCTGGCGCGCACGTTGCGAAGGCGGGCTGATGGACCTGTCGCCGTATCGCGCATGGATCGATGCCGAACTCGCGGCCCTGGACGGCGATGCAGATGCGCTCGCGGCGCATCTGCACCAGGCGTACGCACTCGCGGACCGCCTGCCGGACGCCGCCAGCCGGCGCGTGTTCGAGGAGCGCCTCGCAGCGCTGGCGCAGGCCCGCGACGCCGGGGCTGTCGCGAGCTGACCCGATGGTGCAAACTGTCAAGCACGCTTGACACCGCAATTCGCGCCGCGCATGCTCCGTGTCAAGCCCACTTGACACACGGTCCCGCCATGGACGCACCGTCCGCCCGTTTTCCCCTGCGCGCCGTCGCCGTCCTGCTGCTGGCTGCGGCGGTCGCCCTGCGGCTGCTGGTACCGACTGCGCCGGAATGGGCGAGCGTCCTGATCCTGCTGTCGGCAGTAGGCATCGGCGTCGTGTCGCTGTCGCGGCGCGCGACCGCCTGCGACGACGCGCCTCCGGCGCTGCGCCGCCGCTACACCCGCGATGTGCTCATCGGCATGGGCGCCTACACCGTGCTGCTGTTCGTCTCCCTGCTGCTGTTGCGCAGTGTCGAGGCGGCGGCGTTGCGGGCGCTGATCGCGCTGCTGCCAGTCGCGCCGATCGCGCTGGTGCTGCGGGCGATGGTGCACTTCGTCCGCGGCGTCGACGAACTGCAGCAGCGCATCGAGTTCGAAGCGGTCTGCATCGCCGCCGCACTGGTCGCGTTCGCGTACATGACCGCCGGGTTCCTGCAGGCGGCGCGTGTCATCGACGTGCCCGCGAGCGCGGCGATGCTGTGGGTGTTTCCGCTGCTGTGCGGCACCTACGGCATCGCCAAGGCCGTCATCGCGCGGCGCTACCGGTGAGTGCGCGCGGATGAAGAGCCGGGTGCGCGAACTGCGCGAGGCCTGCGGCTGGTCACAAGCACAGCTCGGCGAACGTCTGGATGTCTCGAGACAGACGATCAACGCGATCGAAACCGGGAAGTACGACCCCAGCCTGCCGCTGGCATTCCGGATCGCACGCGAGTTCGCCGAGCCCATCGAATCCATTTTCCTGTTCGAGGACGTTCCATGAGAGCAACGAGGCTTTCCCTGCTGGCGCTGGCCGCGAGCGCGACGCTCGCCGGCTGCAGCGGCGGTGCACCGGCGCCGGCCGACGGCGACGGCGCACGACCGGCGCGCATGTTCGGCCAGATTCCGTTCCAGGCCTGCACGCTCGACGGCGGCAACGCCGCCACGCGCGTCGAGGCGCAATGCGCGACGTTCGACGTGCCGGAGAACCCCGAAGCACCCGAAGGCCGCAAGATCGGGCTCAACATCGCGTGGCTGCCGGCGGATTCGAACGACGGCGGCACCGCCGATCCGGTGTTCTTTCTCGCCGGCGGCCCCGGACAGGCGGCGACCGAACTGGCTGCGCAGATCAACGCCGGCCTGCGTGAAGTGCGCCGCCAGCGCGACATCGTGCTGGTCGACCAGCGCGGCACCGGCAAGTCCAACCCGCTGACCTGCACCGATGCCGATGGCGAGGCGATGGAACTCGACGCGCTGACCGCGCCCGACGACGCCGCGCTCGACGCTTACGTTGGCCGCTGCTTGGCCGGTCTGGAAGGCCGCGCCGATCCGCGCTTCTACACCACGGCCAATGCGATCCGCGATCTCGACACCGTGCGCGCCGCGCTCGGCGCCGAACAGGTGAACCTGGTCGGCGGCTCCTACGGCACGCGCGTCGCGCAGCAATACGCGATGGCGTTTCCGCAGCACACGCGCAGCATCGTGCTCGACGGCGTGGCGCCGAACGATCTGGTCGTCGGCGGCGAATTCGCACACACCTTCGAGGATGCGCTGTCGCTGCAATCGAAGCAGTGCGCGCAGGACGCCGCTTGCCGCGAACGCTTTCCGACCGATCTGCAGGCACAACTGCGCGGCGTGCTGTCGACATTGCAGAAAACGCCGGCGCCGGTGACCTATCGCGATCCGACCACCGGTGCGCAGCGCGACGGCGTGGTCACGCCCGATACGGTGACCGGTCTGGCGTTCCTGTTTTCGTACGCGCCGCAGACCGCGTCGCTGCTGCCGCTGATCCTCGACGAAGCCGCGCAGGGCCGCTACGGCCCGCTGATGTCGCTGTCGCAACTCATGTACAGCAACGTCGGCGGACAGATGACGCGCGGCATGCAGTGGTCGGTGATCTGCGCCGAAGACGCGGGCCGGTATCGCGAGGACGGCCGCGTCGCCGACACCATCCTCGGTCCGGGCGTGGCGCGCATGTTCTTCGGCGCCTGCCGCACCTGGCCCACCGGCGCGCCGCCTGCGAACCACACCGCGGCGCTGCAGTCCGAGGTGCCCGCGCTGCTGATGTCGGGCGAGCTCGATCCGGTGACGCCGGCCGCCTACGCCGACCGCGTGCTGGCCGGTCTGCCCAACGGTCGCCATCTGGTGTTCAAGGGCCAGGGCCACGGCACGTTCGCGCTCGGCTGCGCGCCCAAGCTGCTCGCGCAGTTCATCGAATCCACCGATGCGAAGGCGCTCGACGCGACGTGCCTGGATGCGATGCGTCCGGTGCCACCGTTCACCAGCTTCAACGGGTGGTCGCCGTGACCGCGCCGCGCCTGCCGACGTCCCTCTTTCTTCCGGAGCTCCGCCGATGATCACGGCCCAGCAACTGCACAAGGCGTTCAAGACCAAGACCGGCACGGTCAAGGCCGTCGACGGCGTCGACTTCGTCGCCGAAGACGGCCGCATCACCGGCCTGCTCGGCCCCAACGGCGCCGGCAAGACCACGACGCTGCGCATGCTCTACACGTTGATGAAGCCCGACAGCGGCCGCGTGCTGGTCGACGGCATCGACGCCGCGCAGGACCCGGCCGCCGTGCGTCGCGTGCTCGGCGTGCTGCCCGATGCGCGCGGCGTCTACAAGCGCCTGACCGCGCGCGAGAACATCCGCTACTTCGGCGAACTGCACGGCCTGTCGAAGGCGGAGATCCTGGAGCGCACGCGCGTGCTCAGCGAGCAGCTCGACATGGGCGAGATTCTCGACCGCCAGACCGAAGGCTTCAGCCAGGGCCAGCGCACCAAGACCGCGATCGCGCGCGCGCTGGTGCACGACCCGCGCAACGTGATCCTCGACGAACCGACCAACGGCCTGGACGTGATGACCACGCGCGCGATGCGCGAGTTCCTGTTCAAGCTGCGCGACGACGGCCGCTGCGTGATCTTCTCCAGCCACATCATGCAGGAGGTCGCCGCGCTGTGTGACCGCATCGTCATCGTCGCCAAGGGCCGCGTCGTCGCCGACGGCACCGCCGACGAACTGCGCGAACGCTTCGGCAAGTCGAACCTGGAAGACGCGTTCGTCAGTGCGATCGGTTCCGAGGAGGGCCTGCTGGCATGAGCAACCTGAAATGGATGTGGTGCGTGGTGCGCAAGGAGCTGCTCGACATCGCGCGCGACCGGCGCACGTTGTTCATGGCGCTGCTGCTCGGCCCGTTGATGTATCCGCTGCTGATGCTGGGCATGAACTTCATGGCCGAGAAGCGCATGAAGACCGAGATGGACCGCGTGCTGGAGGTGCCGGTGATCGGCGCCGAGCACGCGCCCAATCTCGTCGCGCATCTGGCGACGCTCGGCATCCAGGCCGTCGATGCACCGGCGGATCTCGATGCGGCGATCGCCGGCCAGGATATCGACGTGGCGATCGAGATTCCGGCGAGCTTCGCCGAAGACTGGCATGCCGGCCGCCCGGCCACGGTCGAAATCATCAGCGACAGCACGCGTCGCAACGCCGAGACGCCGACGCGTCGCGTGCGGACCGCGATCGCCGCCTACGGCCAGCAGGTCGGCGCCCTGCGCCTGCTCGCCCGCGGCATCGATCCGGGCGTGGTACAGCCGGTCGCAGTCGGCACGCGCGACACGGCGACCGAGGAAGCCAAGCGCGGCATCCTGCTGGCGGTGCTGCTGCCGTACCTGCTGATCCTGTCGAGCTTCATCGGCGGCTCCTACCTGATCCTCGACGCGACCGCCGGCGAACGCGAACGCCAGTCGCTGGAACCGCTGCTGGCCACGCCGGCGTCCCGCGGTGCGATCGTCAGCGGCAAGATCGCCGCCGCCTGCCTGATCGGCATGGCCTCGTTGATCCTGACGATGCTCGCCTTCAAGGTCAGTGCGCAGATGGGCGGCGGGTCGGCCAGGCTGCTCGACGTGAGCTTCATGGCGATCGGCAAGATGCTGCTGGTGCTGCTGCCGATGCTGTTCGTCGGCACCTCGCTGCTGACCTTCCTCGCCGCGACCGCCAAGAGCATGAAGGAAGCCCAGAGCCACATCGTCTGGCTGATGCTGCTGCCGATGGTTCCGAGCTTCGTGCTGATGATCAATCCGATCAAGACCGAGCTGTGGCAGTTCGCGGTGCCGTTCCTCGCGCAGAACCAGCTGCTGCTGAAGATCATCCGTGCCGAGCCGATCGCACCGGAAGTCTGGGGTGTGTATCTGGGCGCGAGCCTGGCGTTGGCTGCAGCGCTGTGGATGCTGGCGGTGTGGCGCTACGGGCAGGAGAAGCTGGCAGTTTCTAGCTGATTCACTTCGCACTTAGGTAAACCAAAAGCCCGGCTTCGGCCGGGCTTTTCTTATTCGGTATTCGAGTTGTCGCGTCTCGCCGCTTTGCTCTTCGTGACGCGTTGACGATGGTGCAAACCCGGAGGGCGCCGCACATGGATGTGCGGCGTTTTTCGACCGAGCCAGGATGGCGAGTCGGAAAATCCCGGAACAGGTGACACGCCGGGTGAGCTTCGTCGGGGCTGGCCCTTTTTTTTGGTTCCGTTTCTTTTGGGCCAGCAAAAGAAATGAACCCGCTCGCCGCAAGGCGAGTGGAAGCGTTTGATGTTGCCTCTCCCCCGGCAAACGCGAAGGCGTAGATCAAATGCTTTCGTCCGCTAACGCGGCCGAGTTCATTTCTTTTGGCTGAGGCCCACGCGCGTAGCGCAGCTAGCCCCAAAGGGGCGGGCATCGAAGATGCGAGTCGAAGAAACGGAACCAAAGAAGAACGTCTCCCCGACACGTCCACAGCCCGCGGCTTCGTGTGCACAGGGATTTTCCGACTCGGCATCCTGCCTCGGTCGGAAAACGCCGCACGTCCTGTGCGGCGCCCTACGGGTCTGCAATCAGCATCGGCACGTATCGCTCATGAAGATGCAGAAGCGGAAAGCAAGAGCTTGAGCCAAGCAGAAGAAGCAAGACCCCGAATCAATTCGCCGTCGGCGAGAACCCGATCGTCCGCCGCGTTGTCACCGGCGCCGGCACCGGCTCGAAACGCCAGCGCCGCACGGCCGCCAAGGCCTCGCGATCGAACGTGCGCGGCGGATCGGCGCGAACCACGCGGGCGTTGCTGACCGAACCGTCGACGCCGACGGTGAACTCGACCATGACTTCGCCGCTCGTGCCGGCGCGCAGGGCGTCGGCGGGATAGCGCGGCGCGGGCGTGCTCAGCGGCCGCAGCTGCGCGGGCGCGGCGGCCGGTGCGGGTGTCGCGGGGGCGGGCGCAGGGCTCTCCTGCGGCGCGGGTTCGGGGCGGGCCGGCTGCGGGCGGGCGGCCTCTTCGCGGGCGGCAGCCTGGCGGGCGGCTTCTTCGCGCGCCGCCTGGTCGGTCGCGCTCTGCTGCTGCGCCAGCTGCTGCGCGGCGGCCGCCTGTTGCTGCTGCTGCTGCGCCGCGCGCTCGCGCTCCAGGGTCTGCGCGCGCTGGGCTTCCTGTTCGGCGGTCAGCTTCTGCTGCTCGACGCGGGCCGCGGCCTGTTCCTCGGACGTGGCGATGCTCGCGCGCAGGCGCTCGAGCGCAGGGTGCTTGCTGTCGGCGCGTTCGATCAGGCCCAGCAGACGACGCGCTTCGGCATAGTCGCCGCGGTCGCGGCTCTGCTCCGTGGCGATGACGCTCATCGGCAGCAGGTCGATCAGCGCGCTGGAGGCCGCGGCGTCACCGGCCTGCTTCTCGCGCAATGCGAGGTAGTACTCCATCGCGTTTTCGCCGGCCGGCGCGTACAGCCGGCTTTCCTGGTAGGCGGCCGCGCCTGCGCTGCGCAGCTCGTCGACCGACAGCCCGGCGATCGCGTCGTCGGCGGCCTGCTGACGCGCGGCGGCCTGCTGGCTGGCCTGCGCGGTGACCGCGCCCGGCGCGGCGGCGACAGGCGCTTCGGCCTCGTCGCTGCGCCCGCAGGCGGCGAGTACACAGGCCAGACCCACGGCGGCGGCCAGCCGCGCGCGGGACGCGCGACGGGTCGTCGGAATCTTCGAGACCATCATCTTTCCCCAAGGATGCATGTCCGCAAGAGTGCGTAGAACGCGTCAGCGGAGACGATTTGTCAATGCTTGCGCGTTCGCCGGGCACGCAGGCTGTCGACGCGATCACGAATCTTGGCGTCCCGATCGCCGTCGATGGCGCCTATTCGGTGCCCGGGCCGCGGGCTACTTGCCGATGCAGAAACTCGAGAAGATGTGCCCGAGCAGATCGTCGGGCAGGATCCGCCCGGTGATCGCGCCGACCGCATCGTGCGCGACGCGCAACGATTCGGCGGCCAGTTCGAGATGCTGCGCCGCCAGGGTGCCGCGCGCGTCGTCGACCGCATCGGCCGCATCGCGCAATGCATCGACATGCCGCTGCCGCGCGGTGAACGCGCCTTCGCCTGCGCGCGTGTCGCCGCCGAGCCGCGAGTACAGCGCGTCGCGCAACGTGTCGAGCCCGGCGCCGGTGCGCGCGGAGACGTGCACGGCATCGCGCGCGATCGACGCGGCGTCGGCGAGCAGGTCGGTCTTGTTGTGCACGACGATGCGGTCGGCGACGCCGGCGATGGCGTCGTCCACCGACGCCCACCCCGCCTCCGGGTCGCGTGCATCGAGCACCACCAGCGCGAGATCGGCGCGCTGCAGTTCGGCGCGCGCGCGGCGCATGCCTTCGCGCTCGATCGCATCACCCTCGCTACGCAGCCCCGCGGTATCGACCAGGGTGAGCTCGACGCCGCCGATGCGCAGCGTCTCGTGCAGCAGATCGCGCGTGGTGCCGGCGATGTCGGTGACGATCGCGCGGTCCACGCCGGCCAGCGCATTGAGCAGCGAACTCTTGCCGGCATTGGGCGGACCGACGATCACCGCATGCAGGCCGTCGCGCAGACGCCGGCCCTGTTCGGCCTCGGCCAGCAGTTGCGACAGCGACACGGCAAGTGCATCGATGCGGCGCGCGACCTCGTCGCCACCGAGCGTGTCGATCGGCTCGTCGGAAAAATCGATCATCGCTTCGACGTAGACGCGCAGATGCAGCAACTCGGCGGCGAGCGCGTCGCAGCGATCGGAGAACACGCCGTCGAGTGCGCGGCGGGCGGCGCGGGCGGCGCGTGCGTCGCCGGCGGCGATCAGATCGGCGACGGCTTCGGCCTGCGCCAGATCGAGGCGGCCGTTGAGGAAGGCGCGCTCGCTGAACTCGCCAGGCCGCGCGAGCCGCGCGCCGAGGCTGCGACAGCGCGCCAGCAACTGCTGTAGCACGACCGGGCTGCCGTGCGCCTGCAGCTCGACGACATCCTCGCCCGTGTAGCTGGCCGGGCCGGGGAATACGAGCGCGAGGCCGTCGTCGAGCACGGCGCCATCGGCGTCCAGGAAACGCACGTGATGCGCATGGCGCGCGCGCAGGGCGCGTCCGCAGATCGTGCGCGCGATCGACAGCGACGCCGGACCCGACAGGCGCACGATGCCGACGCCGCCGGCGCCGGGCGCAGTGGCGATCGCGGCGATGGTCTCGGTGGGTGTCGTCATGTCATTGCTCCTCAACGCACGAGCCCGCCATGCGGCGGGCTCGTGGAGATCGAATCGGCGCGGCCGTCAGGCCTTCGCCGGCGCCTCGCTGTAGCGGCGGATCATCCACCACTGCTGCAGCAGGCCGAGGCCGCCGTTGGTGACCCAGTACAGCACCAGACCGGACGGGAAGAAGATCATGATCGCGCCGAACACCAGCGGCATGAACTGCATGATCTTCTGCTGCATCGGATCCATGCCGACCATCGGCGTGAGCTTCTGCGTCGCCCACATGATCGCGATGTTGAGCACCGGCAGGATGAAGTACGGATCGCGCGCGGTCAGATCCTGGATCCACAGCATCCACGGCGTGTGGCGCAGTTCCACCGACTCGAGCAGCACCCAGTACAGGGCGAAGAACACCGGCATCTGCAGCAGCACGGGCAGACAGCCGCCGATCGGGTTGATCTTCTCCTTCTTGTAGAGCTCCATCATCGCCTGCTGGAACTTCTGCTTGTCGTCGCCGTAGCGCTCCTTGAGCTGGGCGATGCGCGGCTGGAACTTGCGCATCTTCGCCATCGACTTGTACTGCGCGACCGACAGCGGATACAGCGCCAGCTTCACCAGCAGCACCAGGCCGATGATCGACCAGCCCCAGTTGCCGATCAGGCCGTGCAGCTTGGCCAGCACCCAGAACAGGCCTTCGCCGAGCATCGCGAAGATCGAGAAGCGGCTGTAATCGACGACGCGATCGAGACCGCGCACGCCCTGTGCCTGGATCAGATCGACCTGCTTGGGACCCACCCACAGACGCGCGGTGGTCGAGGCCTGCTGGCCGGCGGGCACGGCGATCGGCGCACCGAATTCGCGGATCAGGTACCGCGGCGCACCGGTGCTTCGATCGATCTGCATCGAGATCGTGCCGGTGTCGTCGGGACGCGGGATCCACGCACTGAAGAAGTGGTGCTGGACCATCGCGATCCAGATCTGGCTGTCCTTCGCGTTGAGCGGACCGTCGCTCTCGAAGTCACCCAGCTGGCGGCGGCTGTAGCCGATGTCGCTGCCGAACCAGGTCGCGCCGGTCAGGCTGTAGGACTCGGGATTGGTCATGCCGCGCTTGACCGCCGGTGCGGTGCGGATCAGCTGGCGGTACGGAAAGCCCTGCCACGCGGTCGTACCGGTGTTGACGATTTCGTCGCGGACTTCGATCGCGTAGTCGCCGCGGGTCAGCACGAAGCTGCGGCGGATCGTCACGCCGTCGGCGCCGGTCCACACGAACGGCACGATGACGGTGTTCTCGCCCTGCGCGAGCACGGCCGACGTCGCGGTGCCTTCGGGCACGAACTGGCCCTCGTGGCTCGGCGCGGCATTGCTGCTGCTGACCCAGCCGGTCTGCGCGGCGTAGTAATGCAGCGGATCGGTGTCGAACATCCGCACCGGCAGCGCGCCGTCCTCGCGCGTCTGCGGATAGGCCAGCAGATCGGCTTCGATCACGTTGCCGGCGTCGAGCACCACCCGCAGCACGTCGGTCTGGGCGACGACCTGGCGCGCAGCCGGCGCGGCGGCGGCGGAGACCGGCGCAGCGCCCGGGGCCGGCGGCACCGGCGCAGCATCGGCAGGCGCGGTCGGCACGGCGGCACTGCCGGCAGCGGCGCCCGGCACGGTGACCGACGGCGACGCCTGGGCGGCGCTGGTCTGCGGCTGGGTCGCGGCTGCGGTCTTTTCCTTGCCCCACTCCATCCACAACAACACGGCCACCATCAGCCAGGCGAGGACGAGGAAAGTACGGATCTGGTTCATCAGGCAGGCAGGCTCATGCGCCGGAAGACACCGGCGTGGATGGAATCGGGGAGGCGGGCATTGTGCCGGCCGCAGATGACGGCGGCAACGCGCGGGCGCGCCGCAACACATTGAGGAAGGCGGCGCGCAATGCGGGATTGTCGGCCTGCGCCGCGGCCGGACGGGCCACGACGACATAGCTGCCCGGCGCCAGCTGGGGCTGCATCAGGCGGAAGGCATCGCGCAGCACGCGCTTGATCCGGTTGCGACCGACGGCGCGCTTGTCGACCTTGCGCGACACCGCCAGGCCCAGACGCGCCGGGCCTTCTTCGAGCAACAGATGGACGGCCAGCATCGGCGACGCGGTCCGCGTCGCACTGGCGAAGATTCGATCGAAATCGGCGCGCGCGCGCACACGCACGTGCCGCGGATAGCGGACACCGGCGGTCATGGAAGCTGCGCTGCAGAACGGGTCGGGAGTGCGGAGACGCGACTCACCGACCCGGAGGGCTTTAGGCCGAGAGGACCTTGCGGCCCTTCGCGCGACGACGCGCGAGGATCTTGCGGCCGTCGGCCGTCGCCATGCGGGCACGGAAACCGTGGTCGCGCTTGCGCTTGAGGTTGCTGGGCTGATAGGTGCGCTTGGTAGCCATGGTCGAGCCCTTCGGGCAACGTGACGAATAGAACCGGAAATTCTAGCGGCCCGGTGCCGGACCGGTCAAGCCGGTGCGCGCGTCGGGTCTGCGGAGGCCGCGCGGGGACTGGCCGCGGGTGGCGACATGATAGTCTGCCTGCCCTTCCCCGGCGACCTTGCCGCGCACCTGCGTGGCGGCGCCCGCTTTGTCGAATTCCGCCGCATGATGGATGCCTGGCCCCGCTGCCTTCAACGCCTCGAAGCCGAGTTTCCGGTCGAGGATGTCCACACCTGGCTCAAGCCGCTGCAGGCCCACGCCGACGACCGCTCGACCGTGCTCTACGCGCCCAATGCCTTCGTCCGCGACGAAGTGCAGGCGCGCTACATGCCGCGTATCCGCGAGCTGCTGGCGCATTTCGCCGGCGTCGAGGACGTGAGCCTGCAGGTCGGCTCGCTGCCGCGTGCGGTGGCGCCGCCGTCGGCGACCACGCTGTCGGGAGGCGATGCACGCGCCCAGCCCGCGGCGCCGATCGAAGCCTTCGCCGGCAACATGGACAGTCATTACACCTTCGACAACTTCGTCGAGGGCCGCAGCAACCAGATGGGCCGCGCCGCCGCCTGGCAGGCCGCGCTCAAGCCGGGCGACCGTGCCCACAACCCGCTGCTGCTCTACGGCGGCACGGGCCTGGGCAAGACCCATCTGATGTTCGCCGCCGGCAATGCGATGCGTCAGGCCAATCCCCGTGCGCGCGTGCTGTATCTGCGTTCGGAGGAGTTCTACAGCGCGTTCTTCCGCTCGATCCAGGAAAAGACCTCGGACCAGTTCAAGCGCCAGTTCCGCCAGATCGACGCGCTGCTGATCGACGACATCCAGTTCTTCGCCGGCAAGGACCGCACCCAGGAAGAGTTCTTCCACACCTTCAACACGCTGTTCGACAGCAAGCAGCAGATCATCATGACCTGCGACCGCTATCCGCGTGAGGTGGAAGGCCTTGAGCCGCGGCTCAAGTCGCGCCTGGCCTGGGGCCTGTCGGTGGCGATCGATCCGCCCGATTTCGAGACCCGCGCGGCAATCGTGCTGGCCAAGGCCGCCGAGCGCGGCACCCAGGTGCCCGACGACGTGGCGTTCCTGCTGGCCAAGAAGATGCACTCCAACGTGCGCGACCTCGAGGGCGCGCTCAATACGCTGGCCGCGCGTGCGAACTTCATGGGCCGGGCGATCACCGTCGAGTTCGCCCAGGAGACGCTGCGCGACCTGCTGCGCGCCCAGCAGCAGGCGATCAGCATGTCCAACATCCAGAAGGTCGTGGCCGACTACTACGGCCTGCAGATCAAGGACCTGCTGTCCAAGCGCCGCACGCGCTCACTGGCGCGTCCGCGTCAGGTGGCGATGGCGCTGTCCAAGGAGCTCACCGAGCACAGCCTGCCGGAAATCGGCGAGGCCTTCGCGGGCCGCGACCACACCACCGTGCTGCACGCCTGCCGGCAGATCCGCACGCTGATCGAAAGCGACGGCAAACTCCGCGAGGACTGGGACAAGCTGATCCGTAAACTCAGCGAGTAAGCTGTGCATCGCCGGGCCCTGCACAACACGGGGACCGGAGGTGGAGAGCCTGTGGACAACTTGAGGGGTCGAAAGTTGTCCACAGCTTGATCCACCTCTCCACACTGCACTGTCCACCGGGTTTGAAGGTCGGAAAAACGTAATCGATTCAGCGGCTTGCAGTAGATACCAACTGATTTCGGCCTTACCCAGCACCACCATTTTTAGATTTATATCCTTTTTATAAAAGCACGGGACAAGGGGATAACACCGACATGCGTTTCAGTCTCCAACGCGAAACACTGCTCAAGCCGCTGGCCCAGGTCGTCAACGTCGTCGAGCGCCGCCAGACCCTGCCCGTGCTGGCCAACCTGCTGGTCCAGGTCCAGGGCGGTCAGCTGTCGTTGACCGGTACCGATCTCGAAGTCGAGATGGTGTCGCGTCGTGCGGTCGACGATGCCCAGGACGGCGAGACCACGATTCCGGCCCGCAAGCTGTTCGACATCGTTCGGGCGCTGCCCGACGGCAGCAAGGTCGTCATCTCGCAGTCCGGCGAGAAGATCACGGTGCAGGCCGGCCGCAGCCGCTTCACGCTGTCGAGCCTGCCGGCGGGCGATTTCCCGTCCGTGGACGAGGTCGAAGCCACCGACCGCATCGCGGTCCCGGAAGCGGCGCTCAAGGAGCTCATCGAGCGCACCGCGTTCGCGATGGCGCAGCAGGACGTCCGCTACTACCTCAACGGCCTGCTGTTCGATCTGGGCGATACCCGCCTGCGCTGCGTCGCCACCGACGGCCACCGCCTCGCGCTGTGCGAGACGACGCTGGACACCGCGGTCCAGACCAAGCGCCAGATCATCCTGCCGCGCAAGGGCGTGACCGAACTGCAGCGCCTGCTCGAGGGCGGCGACAAGACGCTGGAGCTGGAACTCGGCCGCAACCACCTGCGGGTCAAGCGCGACGATGTGACCTTCACCAGCAAGCTGATCGACGGCCGCTTCCCGGATTACGAGGCCGTGATTCCGATCGGCGCGGACCGCGAAGTCACGATCGACCGCGAACTGCTGCGCGCCGCGCTGCAGCGCGTGGCGATCCTGTCGAACGAGAAGTACCGCGGCGTGCGGCTGGAAGTCTCCCCGGGCACGGTGCGCATCAACGCGCACAACCCGGAGCAGGAAGAAGCACACGAGGAAGTCGAGGCCGACACCAAGGTCGACGATCTGGCGGTGGGCTTCAACGTGAATTACTTGTTGGACGCCCTGACCGCGCTGCGCGGCGAGCAGGTGATCCTCAAGCTCCGCGATGCGAATTCGTCCGCGCTGGTGCGCGAGGCGACCGACGAGCGCAGCCGTCACGTGGTAATGCCGCTGCGTCTCTGACGCCATCGGTAGACTGGGCGCCCGTCGCCCACACATGTTTCACGTGGAACACGACGCCCGGCTTGCCGGGCGTCTTCCGTTCTGGCCCGATCGCTGCTTTACGGCGGCAGGCGCCGGGATGCCACTTGCAGGACTTCCGTGCAGATCACCCGCCTCGACCTCCACAATTTACGCAATCTGCAGCCGACCTCGCTGCGGCCGGGCCCCGGCTTGAATCTGCTGCTGGGCGACAACGGCGCGGGCAAGACCAGTGTGCTGGAGGGGCTGCATCTGATGGCCTACGGACGCAGCTTTCGCGGGCGGGTGCGCGACGGCCTGGTGCAGCGCGGACGCGAGGCGGTCGAGCTTTACGCCGAATGGCGCGAGGATCCTGCGCAGCCGGACCGCATCCGCCGCGCCGGGTTGCGCCACACCGGTCAGGACTGGAGCGGCCGCCTGGATGGCGAGGACGTCGCGCAGCTCGGGGACCTGTGTGCCGCGTTGATGGTGGTGACATTCGAACCCGGCAGTCACGCCCTGATCTCCGGCAGCAGCGAGGTTCGGCGCCGGTTCCTGGACTGGGGGCTGTTCCACGTGGAACAGGACTTCCTCCAGCAATGGCGCCGGTACGCGCGCGCACTGCGGCAGCGCAACGCGTTGCTGAAGTCCGGCGCCGGTGGCTCGCAGCTCGATGCCTGGGATCACGAGCTCGCCGACGCCGCCTTGCCGCTCGATACCCGGCGCGAGGCCTATCTGCAACGGCTGCAGATCGCGGTACATGCGGTGGCCGCCGAGATCGCACCCGCGCTGGGCGCACCGGAACTGGTGTTTCTGCCCGGCTGGCGCCGCCAGGATCTGTCGCTGGCCGACGCGCTCGTCGTGGCCCGCGATCGCGACCGCGCGGCCGGCCATACCAGCGTGGGGCCGCACCGCGCCGACTGGCGGATCCGATTCGAGGACCGGCCGGAACAGTCGCTGCTGTCGCGCGGTCAGGCCAAGCAATCCGCGCTGTGCTGCCTGCTCGCGCAGGCCCGGGATTGCGCGGATCGCTTCGAAGGGCGCTGGCCGGTGATCGCGCTGGACGACCTGGCCTCCGAACTGGATCGCCATCACCAACGGCAGGTGCTGGCGTATCTGCGGGATGCGGGCGCGCAGGTGCTGATCACCGGGACCGAACGCCCCGACCACTGGCCAGAGGCAGTATTGACGGAGGCCACGACGTTCCACGTGGAACATGGCGTGGTCAGCCAGGGCTGACGGCCTGACCGAGCGCGCCAACCAATGCGCTCATGTTCCACGTGGAACATCCTGAAGCCGGTTCGAACTCCCAGTCGACATGTTGTTCCACGTGGAACACGCGCCGGAGGGCCTGGTCCAAACTGCTATAATTCCGCCCTTGCGGCCCATTCCTGCCGCGTGCGACCGGTGCTCCGGACGCCGCGCACGGACGCCGCGCTCCCGGCCAGACAGCGAACCGAATGAGCGACGAGACGATCTCCAGCGGCGCCCCCGCCAACTCCGATTACGATTCCAGCCGAATCACCGTCCTGCGTGGCCTCGAGGCCGTGCGCAAGCGTCCCGGTATGTACATCGGCGACGTGCACGACGGCACCGGTCTGCATCACATGGTCTTCGAAGTCGTCGACAACTCGATCGACGAAGCGCTGGCCGGCCACGCCGACGATATCGTGGTGACCATCCACGAAGACGGCTCGGTGTCGGTGTCCGACAACGGCCGCGGCATTCCGGTCGACATCCACAAGGAAGAAGGCATCTCGGCGGCCGAGGTCATCATGACCCAGCTGCATGCCGGCGGTAAGTTCGACGACAACAGCTACAAGGTTTCGGGCGGCCTGCACGGCGTCGGTGTTTCGGTGGTCAACGCGCTGAGCGAGAAGCTCACCCTCGACATCTGGCGCGACGGCTTCCACCACCACCAGGAATACGCGATGGGCGAAGCGGTGTCGCCGGTCGAACGCGGCGAGCCGTCGACCAAGCGCGGCACGCTGCTGCGCTTCTGGCCGGCCGTGGCGACGTTCTCCGACGTCACCTTCCACTACGACATCCTGGCCCGCCGCCTGCGCGAGCTGTCGTTCCTGAATTCCGGCGTCAAGATCAACCTCGTCGACCTGCGTGGCGACGGCCGCCGCGACCTGTTCGAGTACGAAGGCGGCATCCGCTCGTTCGTCGAACACCTGGCCCAGCTCAAGACGCCGCTGCACCCGAACGTGATCTCGGTGACCGGCGAACAGAACGGCATCACGGTCGACGTCGCCCTGCAGTGGACCGACGCGTACCAGGAAACGATGTTCTGCTTCACCAACAACATCCCGCAGAAGGATGGCGGCACCCATCTGATCGGCTTCCGCGCCGCGCTGACGCGCACGCTGACCAACTACATCGAGCGCAACGGCATCGCCAAGCAGGCCAAGGTGGCGCTGTCGGGCGACGACATGCGCGAAGGCATGATCGCGGTGCTGTCGGTCAAGGTGCCCGACCCGAGCTTCTCCTCGCAGACCAAGGAAAAGCTTGTGTCTTCCGAGGTCCGCCCGGTGGTCGAGAGCGCCTTCGGCCAGCGGCTGCAGGAATTCCTGGACGAGAATCCGAACGAAGCCCGCGCGATCGCCGGCAAGATCGTCGACGCCGCCCGTGCCCGCGAGGCTGCGCGCAAGGCGCGTGACCTGACGCGCCGCAAGGGCGCACTCGACATCGCCGGCCTGCCGGGCAAGCTGGCCGACTGCCAGGAGAAGGACCCGGCGCTGTCGGAACTGTTCATCGTCGAGGGTGACTCGGCCGGCGGCTCGGCCAAGCAGGGCCGCAACCGCAAGAACCAGGCGGTGTTGCCGCTGCGCGGCAAGATCCTGAATGTGGAGCGCGCCCGCTTCGACCGCATGCTCGCCAGCGCCGAGGTCGGCACGCTGATCACCGCGCTCGGGACCGGCATCGGCAAGGACGAATACAACCCGGACAAGCTGCGCTACCACCGCATCATCATCATGACCGACGCCGACGTGGACGGATCGCACATCCGCACGCTGCTGCTGACGTTCTTCTACCGGCAGATGCCGGAGCTGATCGAGCGCGGCTACGTCTACATCGGCCTGCCGCCGCTGTACAAGATCAAGCAGGGCAAGAACGAGCTCTACCTCAAGGACGATGCCGCGCTCGACGTCTACCTCGCCGGCAATGCCGTCGAAGGCGCCGCGCTGACGCCGGCCGCGGGCGAACCCGCGATCGAAGGCGCCGCGCTGGAGAAGCTGCTGCTGATCTTCGCCGCCGCCAAGGAGACGATCGCCCGCAACGCGCACCGCTACGATCCGGCTGTCATGGAGCTGCTGCTCGACGTCGCGCCGATCGCGTCCGGCACCGATGCCGAAATCGACACCGCATTGCGTGCGCTCGAGGCGCGTCTGAACCAGAAGGGGCTGGGACGTCCGCGCTTCAAGTTCGCGGTGCAGCCGGCCACCGAGGCACGCGGCGCCGTGCTGACCATCGACCGCCAGCACATGGGCCTCGACGTCACCCAGCTGGTGCCGCTGGCCACGCTGGAGAGCGGCGAGCTCCGCACCATCGGCGAGGCGGCGCGCGAACTGCATGGCCTGATCCGCGACGGCGCGCAGATCGTCCGCGGCAACCGCGCCCAGCCGGTGAAGTCCTTCGCCGAAGCGCAGGCCTGGTTGCTCGAGGAGGCCAAGCGCGGCCGTCAGATCCAGCGCTTCAAGGGCCTGGGTGAAATGAATCCCGAACAGCTCTGGGACACCACGGTGAACCCGGAAACCCGCCGCCTGCTGCAGGTGCGGATCGAAGACGCGGTTGCCGCGGACGAGATCTTCAGCACGCTGATGGGCGACGTCGTCGAGCCGCGCCGCGCATTCATCGACGACAACGCGCTCAAGGTCGCCAATCTCGACGTCTGAACCGTCGTGATCCGCCGCACCGTGCGCCTCCGTATGGAGGCCGCGGTTGACGGCGCGTTAATCCGTGCCGTTTTACAACACGGGTTCTTGAACAGGGGAGTCTCGTCCATGAAAACGCCCATCGCGGCGCTCGCTGCGGCTGTGTTGCTGGCCGGCTGCGCGACCACCACGTCCCCGACCGGCCGTACCCAGTACGTCGGCGCGGTCTCGCAGGCCCAGCTCAACCAGATGGGCGAGCAGGCCTTCGCCGAGACCAAGTCCCAGATGCGCGCCTCGACCGATGCGAAGCAACAGGCATACGTGCGCTGCATCGTCACCGACATCGTCCGCGAACTGCCGGCCAACTGGCAGCAGCTCAACTGGGAGTCGGTGGTCTTCGTGGACGACAACCCGAATGCGTTCGCACTGCCCGGCGGCAAGGTCGGCGTGCACACCGGCATCCTCAAGGTCGCGCAGAACCAGGACCAGCTGGCCGCCGTGATCGCGCACGAGATCGGCCACGTCTACGCGAACCATCACGACGAACGCATCACCCGCCAGATGGGCGCGCAGGGCGCGCTCGGCGTGGCGGGTGCACTGCTGGGCTCGCGCTACGGCGAAGGCGCGCAGCAGTCGGCGAACCAGCTCGGCGGCGCCGCGCTGCAGACGACCTTCCTGCTGCCCGGTACGCGCACGCAGGAAACCGAGGCCGATGTCGTCGGTCAGGACCTGATGGCCAAGGCCGGGTTTGATCCGCGCGCGGCGGTCGGCCTGTGGCAGAACATGATCGCGGCCAGCGGCGGCAGCCGTCCGCCGCAGTGGCTGTCGACGCATCCCAATCCCGAGAACCGCATCAGCGAACTGCAGACGCGTGCCGCGAGCCTCGTGCCGACCTACGAACAGGCGCAGGCCGCAGGCAAGCGTCCGCGCTGCGGCTGAGCGCGTTCACCCGCGCCTGCGCGCATCTGCGCAACCATCGGGCGATAATCGCCGTATCCAGACTCCGGCCCCCGGCGTACCGCGGGCCACCTGCCAATCGAGGTGTTCCATGTCGAAGTCCCGCATGTCCCAGCAGGCGCTCGCCGCTGCCCTGACCACCGCCCTGCTCGCGTTCGCCGCGCCGTCGATGGCGTTCGCGCAGGACGAAGGCGGCAACGATCGCAGCGAGCGCAGCAGCCGCTCCGCGCGCAGCGCCGATCGCAGCGCCGATCGCAGCGAACGCCGCAGCTCGCGTCAGGCGTCGCAGAAGGCCGAGGCGCTGTATCCCAACAGCAGCCGCCAGGAGCCGGGCGTGTCGGCCAGCCAGCGTCTGGTCAAGCAGCTCAACACACTCTCCGAAGCGAACAACGCATCCGACGCCGCCAAGGGCCTGCCGGTCGCCGACGAGATCATCGCCAACGGCAGCGCCAACACCTACGACAAGTCGATGGCGGCGCTGCTTGCCGGCCAGCTGCTCCTCAACGAGGACAACGACCGCGCGATCGCCTATCTCAACCAGGCGATCGAGACCGGTGGCCTCGACAACAACAACCACTTCCAGGCGATGCTGATCGTCGCGCAGCTGCAGGCGCAGGACGACAAGTACGCCGAAGCGCTCGCGACGCTCGACCGCTACATCACCGAGTCCGGCTCGACCGATCCCAAGGACCAGGCGCTCAAGGGCAATCTGCTGTATCGCCTCGAGCGCTACCCGGAGGCGATCGCGACGCTCAAGCCGCTGGTCGACGCGGGTGGTGAAGTCGATCCGCAGTGGCAGCAGATCCTGATGGCGTCGTACGCCGAATCGGGCAACAGCGCCGAAGCCACGCGCCTCGCCGAACAGGTCGCGCAGGCGACGCCGGGCGACAAACGTTCGCAGGTCAATCTCGCCGTCTCGTATCTGCAGACCGACCAGAACGACAAGGCGATCGAAGTGTTCGAGCGTCTGCGTGCGGCCGGTCAGCTCACCGAAGAAAGCGAGTACCGCAACCTCTACGCGCTGTATCTCAACAGCGAGAACAAGGAGCGCGAAGCGATCGCGGTGATCAACGAAGGCCTGCAGAAGAACATCCTCAAGGAGGATTACCGCACGATGGCGGCCCTCGGTCAGGCGAATTACTTCAGCGACCAGATCGAGCCGGCGATCGCCGCGTGGCGCAAGGCCGCACCGCTCGCGGAAAACGGCGATACGTACCTCAATCTCGCGCGCGTGCTGCATCAGGAAGGCCGTGCCGACGAAGCGAAGGAAGCGGCGCGTCAGGCGATCGCGAAGGGCCTGAAATCCAACACCGACGCCGAGCGCATCATCTCCGGCCGTTAAGAAAAAGTTGCCGGAATCATGGATGGTGCTGGCCACTTGGATTGGTATAAGCTTTAGGGTTCCTGCCGACCGAACAGGTTGGCAGTTCAACTTTTCCACCGGGGTTTCGACCCCGGCCTCACCAGAGTTCTCCGCATGACGCAACGCTCGACGACGACCGACAGGAACGACGAAGACGAGGGCCTGAACTGGGGCCGCATCGCCGGCTTCACGATGGTGGTCGCGTTCCACGCCGCTGCGATCATGCTGCTGCTCGCGCCCGTCAATCCGCCGAACGCCGCAGCGCAGGAAGAAGCGGCCACGCGTGTGGTGATCATCGAACCGCCGCCGCCGCCCCCGCCGCCGCCGCCGCCGCCGCCGGAGCCGCCGAAGCCGACGCCGATCAAGGAACTGACCCCGCCGCGTCCGACGCCGGTCCCGCCGCCGCCGGAAGCACCGCCGGTCGTGTTCGACGATCCGTCGCCGATGGATACGCCGGCGCCGCCGCCCGCGCCGCCGTCGCCGCCCGCACCGTCCGCCGACATCGGCGCCAGCGTCGACATCTCGTCGAAGAACATGAATCCGCCGCGTTACCCGCCTGCCGCCGCCCGCGCGCAGATCGAGGGCACGGTGATCCTGGTCATCGACGTCGACGCCAACGGCAACGTCACCAACGTGTCGGTCGAGAAGTCCAGCCGCAATCGTGACCTCGATCGCGCCGCGATCGAAGCCGCACGCAAGTGGTCGTTCCAGCCGGCCATGTCGAACGGCCAGCCGGCTGCAGGTCGCGTCCGCGTCCCGGTCGACTTCAACCTCGGCTGATCGATCCAGCTGTATCCGATACACCGGCGTTCTCCGGAACGTCGACACTTTCGCGTCAACGTTCCACTCTTCAAACCACTACATCTAGAAGGTAAGCGTCATGCTGCAGGAAACCACCAACGCCGCTGTGTCCAACGCTGCCGGTCTGGAGTCGATGGGCTTCGCTGACATGATCGAGCACATGGACGCGGTCAACTGGACCGTGCTCATCGTTCTGATCGCAATGTCGGCCATGTCGATCTTCTGGATCATTTTCAACGCCATCAAGGCTGCGCGCCTGAAGGGCAGCACCGATCGCGTGATCAACACGTTCTGGGAAACCCCGAACGCGCAGGACGCGATCCGCTTCATGGAAGAGCAGCCGAAGAGCGAGCCCTTCTCGAAGGTCGCCCTCGATGCCGCCCAGGCCGCCGCGCACCACCAGCGTCATGAAGGTTCGCGTCTGGTCGAGTCGCTGAACCGTTCGGAATTCGTCGATCGCGCCCTGCGTCAGGCCGTGACCCGCGAATCGCTGAAGCTCGAAGACGGTCTGACCGTGCTCGCCACCGTCGGTGCGACCGCGCCGTTCGTGGGTCTGCTCGGTACGGTGTGGGGCATCTACCGCGCCCTGATCCGCATCGGTGCCAGCGGCCAGGCCGACATCGGCGCAGTGGCAGGTCCGGTCGGCGAGGCGCTGATCATGACCGCCATCGGTCTGGGCGTCGCGATCCCGGCAGTGCTGGGCTACAACTTCTTCGTCCGTCTGAACCGCGGCACGAACAACAAGCTCGACACCTTCGCGCACGACCTGCACGACTTCTTCGCCACCGGTTCGCGCGTCGGCGAGACGCCGGTTCCGGCCAAGGTCTAAGAAGCGCGCACGTCAGTAGCGACAACGGAGTTCAGATATGGCTTTCAGCTCAGGTGGTGGCAACGACAAGGTCAACGCCACGATCAACATCGTCCCGCTTGTCGACGTCATGCTGGTGCTGCTGATCATCTTCATGGTCACGGCACCGCTGATGGCGCACAAAGTGCAGGTCGAGTTGCCGGAAGCTAACCTCGACGAGCGGCCGGAAACGGCACCAGGCCCGACGCCGCTGACGGTAGCGGTCACCGAAACCGGTGACATCTACCTCAACGACGAGCCGGTGACGCTCCAGCTGCTGGAGAGCGCTTTCTCGGTCGAGGCCCAGAAGACGCCGCAGCCGCCGGTCAACATCCGTGGCGACTCGACGACGAAGTACCGGACGATCAACGACGTGGTCAACACTGCACAGGCCCAGGGCATGCGCAAGGTCGGCTTCGTCGCGACGGTCGAAAACAGGTAAACCGGAGCAACACGCATGGCATTTTCATCCGGTGGCGAAGGCCCGATGGCCGACATCAACATCATTCCGCTCTGCGACGTGATGTTGGTGCTGCTGATCATCTTCATGGTGACGGCGCCGAAGGCTTCCTATCCAATCGACATCGATCTCCCGCAGCGTTCCACGACGCCGCCGGAGAATCCGGTGGAACCACCGGAGCCGATCCGGCTGCGCATCGACGGTTCGGGCCAGATCTTCTGGAACGACAGCCCGACGCCAGTCTCGGCACTGCGCAACATGATGGAGTCGGAAGTCCAGCGTGACCCGACCAATCAGCCGACGCTCGAGATCGACACCAGTGGCGACGCCGATTACGGCGTGCTGGCCAAGGTGTTGGCGGAAGCGAAGAACGCGCAGATGCAGAAGATCGGCTTCGTGCGCCAGTAATACGCAGCAAGCACCGGTGCGGGCCTGCAGCACGCGCCGGTGATCGATGCAGTGATTTGAACGCCGCCTTCGGGCGGCGTTTTTTTTGTGCGTGCCGGCATGCCGGACGTGGCGTCAACTGCGGACTCGATGGCGCCGGAGCGCGGGACGCGCGTTACATCGCAGCCGTAGCGGGCGGGCGCGCGGATCCGGCGCGCGGGGCTGCGCACAGGACGCCGCGATCAGATGCGCGGATCGAACGTCCGGATCAGACGCGCGCGGCTGCTGCCTCGGTGATCGCGAGATAACGGCGCACCGTCGTGTCCAGACCGTCGTACAGCGCCTCGCCGATCAGCGCGTGGCCGATCGAGACTTCGTCGATCCCGCCGAGCGCTGCGAGCAACGCGCCGAGGTTGGCTTGGCTGAGATCGTGACCGGCATTGACCCCGAGTCCGGCGGCGCGGGCCTGGTGCGCCGTCGTCACGAATGCGGGCAGCGCCGTCTCCGGCGTGCCCGCTTCGAAGGCTTCGGCCCACGGACCGGTGTAGAGCTCGATGCGATCGGCGCCGCTGGCGCGCGCGGCTTCGATGTCGGCGCCGGCATCGGCGAACAGACTGACGCGGCAGCCGAGTGCGTGGAATGCCGCGACCAGCGGAATCAGCGCGTCGCGCTCGCGCGCGAAATCGAAGCCGTGGTCCGACGTCAGCTGCGCATCGCCGTCGGGCACCAGGGTGACCTGTGCCGGCCGCGTTTCCTCGCACAGCGCGAGCAGCCCGGGATACCCGTCGCGCGGTGGCGCGAACGGGTTGCCTTCGATGTTGAACTCGACGGCGCGCGCTGCAGTCAGTCGCGCGAGTGCACGCACGTCGTCGGCACGGATGTGCCGCGCATCGGGTCGCGGGTGCACGGTGATGCCGTGCGCGCCGGCGTCGAGGCAGGCACGCGCCGCGCGCACGACGTCGGGATCGCGACCGCCGCGCGAATTGCGCAGCACCGCGATCTTGTTGACGTTGACGCTGAGCCGGGTCACGGCCCGGTGGGTGGCGTGCGGGCCGGCTCGTCGACCGGCGACGCGGCAGCCGCGCGGCGGGCATCGGCCTGCTCGCGCAGACGACGCAGCTCCGCCGGGTCGACCATCATCGCTTCGCTGCGGCTCTGGTTGCCGACACGCTGCGCCAGCAAGCCCAGCACACCGATCACGACGAACACGAGCGACAGCACCAGCGCGATCGCCGCGAGCGGGACCGACGTGGTGGTGAACGCGATGACGACCGCGCCGAGCGCGAGCAACAGGAACAACCAGGGCATGGGACGGGCTCCGCCTGACGTGTCCGCGAGTCTAAACCAGTCGCCGGCCGGAACCGGCGTCGGGCGCGGCGACGTGTCGACGAACGTGGCATTGGCGCGACGGGCGGCGACTTGCGGTGCGGTGTTCCACGTGGAGGTCGGCGTCGAAGCGGGCTTGCCGACTCGCAGGACGGGTGGAGCGCAACGAAACCATCGCGGATGCGTTCTCCCGTACGTCGAATGCGAGGTCGGGTTTTCCAAATGGCCGGAACACATATCCAACCGGCGTGTACCTGCGCGACACGAGGCTCGGCGAACGATGGCTTTCGCTGCGCTCGACCCATCCTGCGAAGGGCTGTCGTCCGCCCCGGAAGCGCGCGGCTACAGCAGCGGCGAACACAGCCGGGCGAGGGCTTCGGGCAGGCGCGCGCTCAGCAACGGACGGTGCCGGCCGCGCTGGACACGAGGCGCATTGGCGAACTCGCGTTCGATGTACTGGGCGAGCGCGGCGGCCATGCCGGGGTCGTCGAACAGCACCGAGACCTCGAAGTTGAGCCGGAAGCTGCGGTGGTCGAAGTTGGCACTGCCGATCAGCGCGAGATTGTCGTCGACCAGCAACGTCTTGCTGTGCAACAGGCGCGAGCGGTACTCGTAGACCTTCACGCCCGCGACAAGCAGCTGGCCGAAGTACGAGCGGGCGGCCAGTGTCACCAGCGTCGAATCGCTGGTCCTGGGCACCAGCAGGCGTACGTCGAGTCCGGCGAGCGCGGCCGAGGTCAGCGCCATCATCGCGGCCTCGCCGGGCACGAAGTACGGCGTGGTCATCCACACCCGCTGCTTCGCCGCGTGGATCGCGCCGACGTGCGCGCGATGGATGGCTTCCCAGTTGGAATCCGGACCCGAGGTGAGCACCTGGGTGCGGATCGGTCCGGCATCGGCCGGCGGCGTCTGCCGTTCGACGTCGGCGAGAAAATCGCGCCGGCCGGTGGCGTAGGCCCAGTCCTCGGCGAACACCAGCTGCAGCACGCGCACCGACTTGCCGACCAGACGCATGTGCAGATCGCGATAGGCGTCGTCGCGCAGGCGCTCGTCCTGCTCGTCGGTGATGTTCATGCCGCCGGTGTAGCCGATGCGGCCGTCGATCACGACGATCTTGCGATGTGTGCGCAGATTGGTCCACGGCCGCCGCCAGATGCGTCCGAAGCGCATGGGATGGAACCAGGCGAGTTCGCCTCCGGCATCGAGCAGCGGCGCGAAGAACTTGCGCGAGGCCTTCGAGCCGACGAAATCGAGCAGCACGCGCACGTGCACGCCGGCGCGTGCGCGCTCGACCAGTGCATCGCGCAACGCGGCGCCAGTCGTGTCGGGTTCGTAGATGTAGTACTCGAGATGCACGTGGTGTTCGGCGCGCGCGATGTCGGCGAGCAGCGCGGTGTATTTCGCGGCGCCGTCGACCAGCAGCTCGACCTGCGCCGAAGACGTCGCAGGCAATCCTGTCGTCGCCTGTCCCAGTCGCACGAGTTCGGCGGCTTCGCCCTCTTCCGCCTCGATCTGCGCGCTGCGCATCGACGCGCGGCTGTGGCTGCGGCGCAGGCGATTGCGGCGGATCTTCTGCGGCCCGAACACGTGATAGACCAGAAAGCCCACGTAGGGCAGCAGGGCAAGGCCCAGCAGCCAGCTCAGCGTCGCGACCGGCTCGCGCTTCTGCAGCACGATCCACATGCCCAGCACCACCAGATACAGCGCCCAGCCCACGGTCAGCAGCGTCACGAGATGCGGCATGGTCGCGAACCACTCCCAGGCGCGCTGCAGGTTTCCGGACATGGACGACTCGACGACGGCGCCGATCGCGCCGCGCACAGGGTAGCGGCGCCCCATGCAAAAAACGCGCAAGGTCGCAGCGCTGTGACCTGTCACATCCGGGTGTCGCATCCGTGTGACACCCGCGCAGCCGCGTCGTGGCGCGGTTGGAGGCGTTCGACGGTCGATCCACCTGTAACAGGCGGCAACGGCCAGCGACGCGCGCGAACGCGCGAATGATCACAAGTGATTGATCAAAAAGGACAAAAAGACTTGGCACGCGCTCTGCGTTGACTCCCTCGCTGAAGAACCGGGGAGCCGACATGCGCCAGCCAATCCAGACGGGCCTGATCCTGCTGCTGCCGTGCCTCGCACTGGCCGCCGGCCCCGTGCATGCCGCCGGCGCGCGGGCGGGCGTGCAGCCGACGCCCGGCGAGATGGTGTTGCTGCGCGACGTCAGCGCCCGCCATGCGGTGCGCCAGGCGCCTCCGGGCATCGGCCTGATCGTGGACCCGACTCCGAACCGGCAGCTGATGCCGTCGCTGCCGGGCGGTGAACTGAGCGATGCCGACTTCCTCGCGCTCGACACCGGCCACCAGGTGCAGGGCGCGATGCGCGGCAACGGCGGCATCGCCGCGCCGGTGACCCAAGTGTTGACCGGGACGCTGGGCGGCGGCGCGAATGCACGCGACGCCAGTGGCGTGCAGGGGGCCGGTACGCTGGGTGCGGCCACCGGCGGCGTCTCGGGCATGGTCACCGGCGCAACCCGCGGTATCGGCAGCCAGATCACCGGCGCGCTGTCGCAGATGCCCTTCGCCCAGCCGGCGAATGGAGGCGGGCCGTGATCCGCATCGCCGCCTGCCTCGCGCTGGGCCTGCTCGCCGCGGTGCCGGTGTTCGCCGCCGACGACTACCCGGCGATGCTCGGCTACCTCACGCAATCGCGCGTGGACGGCAACGCGTTCACCGGCGCGTCCGGCGCGATCGCGATCAACCTCGCCGCCGGCGATCTCAACCAGCAGGCGAACCTGCGCGCGATCGCGGTCGGCACGCATGCGATCGCCGATGTCGACGCGCGCCAGTCGCGCCGTCGCGACTTCGCCACGACACCCGAGACGGCCACGGCCGTGATTGCCGGCAACGCGCTTGCGGGCGCCTCGGGCATCGCATCGATCAATCAGGCCAGTGGGGCCGGCAACGCGTCGTTCAACGCGGTGTCGCTCGCGCTGGCGCAACAGGGCATACGCGAAAGCGACGACGACAGTTCGCTGTCGGCGGCGTTCGCGTCGGCGGGGCAACAGCACGGTTTCGAACACGGGGGCGCGACATCGAATCGTCGCGTGGCGTCCGTCGAGTCCACTGCGCTGCAGGGCTTCGAAGGTGTGTTGCAGCTCAACCAGGTCGCGGGATCCGGGAACGACACCGGCAACACGCTGGCGATGTCGATCCAGGCGGGGCCGTGACCGGGCACTTCAACGGGAACTCCACGAGAGCAGACGAGAGAGAGATCACAGACATGAAGACCATCAAGACCACCCTGCTGGCGATTGCCGTCAGCGCTGCCGGTGTCGGTACGGCCCAGGCGCAGACCTACTACGACTGGACCGTCATCGATCACGACATCACTGTCGACGACACGCGCAACTACGAGACCAACGTCGACGACACGCGCAATTACGAAACCAACGTCACCAACCGCAACACCGAGGTCAACACCACGGTCAACCAGACGCAGGACTGGACCCAGACTGTCAACCAGACGGTCGACCAGAGCCTGACGGAAACCGTGGACCGCAGCCTCACCGAGTCCTACGACATCAGCGTCAACGACTCGTTCAACCGCGAGGTCAACCAGCAGGTCGACCAGAGCCTCGACGAGGCCCATCGCATCCGCACCAACCAGGTGTACGAGAACATCGATCGCACCGAGAACGTGAGCTCCGACGTCCGTCGCGAGCGCAACGAACACGGCGTGTCGGTGAACCTCGAGAAGGATCTGTCGCTGAGCTCGGACATCGCCTTCACCGGCGACCCGACCATCACCGGCAACATCGATCTCGACTCGGCCGCGATCGCCGTCGTCGACAACCGCCAGTCGGTCAGCGGCAACCTCGGCGCCAACGAAGTGCTCGAGAACACCGCCAGCATCGCAGACGACGTGGGGTCGGAAGCCTCGGGCAACCTGCTGTTCAACGTCGCCGCGGGCGACAACAACGTGCAGGACAACGCCGCGGCGCTGTCGGCTGCCGACGCGGGCTTCGCGTTCGGTCTCGCCGATGCCGAAGTGTTCGTGAACCAGTCCGGTTCGCAGAACATCACGATGAACGAGGGCGTGACCAACGCGGCCAGCCTCGGCGGCAACGCGTTCTCGGCGGCGACCGGCAACATCGGCGTCAACATCGCCTCGGGCAACAACAACGCGCAGAAGAACGCGATGGCCGCCTCGGTCGCCACCGCCGCCTATGCGCAGGCCAGCGTCAGCTCCAACCAGGCGTCGTCGGGCAACATGACCTCGAACGCCGGCAGCTACGAGTCCTTCACCGACAGCACCGAAATGACGATGAGCGGCACGCTCAGCGGCGGCTCGATCGCGGTGGGTTACGGCGGCTACGAAGGTTCGACGAGCGGCACCACCGAGTCGCGCGGCAACGCCTACCAGCAATCGAACTTCTACGCCGACATGTGGCAGGGCGAGGAACATCCGCAGGGTCCGTCGATCGGCCATGCGGACTTCGACAACGACTCGCAGGGTGCGGTCAACAACCCGTACCGCGGTTCGGATGAGTTCGGCGAGATCGGCGGCCTTGCGTTCGATACCGACTCGGAAGGCTCCTACGAGGGTTCCGAGTCCGGCGAACTGGCCTTCATCGAATTGGGCTACACCGAGCTGGAAGCGTCGCTCAGCGGCGAGATCAGCACGACCCAGTGGGTGTCGGTTGCGGCAACCAACGATGCCAGCCTGTCGGGCAGCGCCTTCAGCGCGGCGTCGGGCAACATCGGTGTGAACGTGGCGGCGGGTACCGGCAATCTGCAGGCGAACAGCCTGTCGATGGCGGTCGCGCAGCCTGGCGCAGCGGCCCCGCCTCCGGGCGGTGGTGGCGGCGAGTAAGCGCCCACGAGGTGTGACGTCCGGTCTGCCCCCAGACCGGGCTTCTCCCGGAAGCCCCGCGCCACATGCCCCGTGGCGCGGGGCCTTCCTTACGAAGGTCGTGGCTTCCATTGCCGGAGGCTGGTGTCAGGTCCGGCAATGGAAGACACGCGATGCGCGCAACGCGCATCAGGAGTCCAACGCAATGATCCGCAGTCTCTCCGGCATCGCAGTGGCCTTGCTCGCGATGGCCAGCCCCGTGCGGGCGGCCGACGTGGCCTTCCAGGGCATCCTGCCCAATGGCGCGGTGATGCCGGTCAACGTGGAAAGCATGCGCGAGGCGCGCTACCGCAACATCGTGCGCCAGCACACCGATTACAGCTGTGGCGCTGCCGCACTGGCGACAGTGCTCAAGTTCGCCTACCGGCTCGACGTCGACGAGGCGACGGTCATCGAAGGGATGATGGGCCTGGCCGATCCGGCGGTGGTGCAGTCCCGCGGCTTCTCGTTGCTGGACATCAAGCGCTATGTGGAATCGCTGGGCATGCGCGGCCGCGGCTACCGCATCGAGGAAGACCGCCTGCGCGCCTTGCGCGTGCCGGGCCTGGTGCTGATGGACGTGCGTGGCTTCCGCCACTTCGTCGTGCTCAAGCAGGTCAGTGGCGAGTACGCGGAAGTCGCCGATCCGATCCTCGGCAACCGCAGTGTGCCGATGGCGGAGTTTCTCGAATCGTGGCCGTCGCGGGCCATTTTTATCGTCATAGGCAGTGACTTCGACCGTTCGACCGCGCTGCTGCAGCCGGTCGAGCGCCCGAGCGCGAAGCGGCTGTTCGCGCGTCAGGGACCGGTGACCGATGCCGAGCTGCTGGATTTCGGCTTCAGCCACGCGGACCTGTTCTGAGAGGAGACACGAGATGCGCAACTACACGACATGGCTGGTGGCCATCGCCCTGGGCGCGAGCGTCGCGCCAGCGTGGTCCAGCGACGACACGACGACGCACGCCAGCGGCCTGCGCGAGATTCCCGACAGCGAGCTCGGCGCGATGCGCGGCCGCTACATCGTCGGCGACAACCGCGTCGCCTGGTTCGGCGTGACCATGGTGTCGAACTGGGTCACCAGCGCCGGCCAATCGATCCAGAGCGCGGTGAAACTGGGCTTCGACCTGCGCGGCGCGAAGCCGGAAGTCAGCTTCCAGCCCAGCGTCACTATCACCGAACAGACGCCGGCCTTGGCCGCGGCCGCCGGCACCGGCGACGTGGATGCCTCAGGCCTCGCCAATGTCGGCGGTCTGGTGCAGAGCGTGCAGGTCGCCGGCGACGGCAACATCGCGCGCAACGGCATGTCGCTGCAGGTGCGCGAGGGCGACGTGCCCGTCGCGGCTGCGAATGCCGCCAGCACGACGGTCGCCGACATGACGCTCAATGGCGCGCATGCACGGGCGTCGCTCGAGGACGGCGGCGCAAGGATCCTGCTGCAGGTAGCCGGTCAGGGCGCGGCCGAGCAATGGATCGACGCCCGTTCGATCGGCCAGAGCATCCAGCTCGCCGGCAACGGCCAGGCAGTCGGCAACCAGTTGCAGCTGGATCTCGTGCGCCAGTCGGTGCCGTCCAGCCAGACCATCCACCAGAACCTGGTCCAGGCCATCGGCATGACACGTGCCGGCGGCATCTGAGGCAGGCACACACACGCGTCGATGCGGGAGGGGCACCTTGAAATCGACACCGACACGCACGCGACGGCCATTGGCCATCGCGCTGGGACTGGCACTGCTGTGCCCGTCGATCGGCATAGCGCAGAACGCCGGGCAGATCACTGCCGAGGACCGCGCGCGCATGCAGCAACTGCTGCAGGAACTGCAGTCGCTGAAGCAGGACTACGCGCAGGAAGTGCGCCGGCTGCGCGAACTGGACATGCAGATCCAGGCGCTGCAGTCGCGCGTCGCGGGCGTCGCACCGGCCATCGCAGCGCGTGACGCGCCGCAGATGGCGGCGCAACCAGTCGCACCTGCGCCGGTGTCGTCGACGCCATCGTCCAGTCCGCCGCCGCTGCCTGCCAATGCAGCTGCGGCGCCGGCATCGCGCGGTGACGAAGGCTATGCCAGCACCGCCGAAGATGCGCAGCGCGCCCAGGACACCGATTCGCGCAGCGTCGCCGACGTCAAACAGCAGAGCACGGCGCTGTTCAATCGCCGGCTCACGCTCGAGAACGGCATCAGCTACAACCGCTACGACCGCAGGCAGGTCACGCTCAACGGCTTCCTCGCCCTGGACGCGATCTTTCTCGGCAACATCGCGATCGAGAACGTCGAATCCGACACGGTGAACTACAACTTCGCCGCACGCTGGGGCGTGAGTCCGCGTCTGAGCCTCAATCTCGACGTGCCGTACATCGCACGCAAGACCGTCTATCAGAAGGGCGGCGCCGGCGGCGCGGCGGCCGCGATCGCGCAGGAAGAAACCGACGGCCACGGCCTGGGTGACATCAGCGCAAGCGCGAACTGGAAACTGTTCGGCGAACGCGGCGCGTGGCCGGAAACCGTGCTCAACGTCGGCGTCACCGCGCCAACCGGCCGCGAGCCCTACGGCATTCCGTGGCGCGTGCTCGAACGCGACTCCGACAACTTCATCCGCTTCGCGGTGCCCGAGGAACAACCCACCGGCAACGGCCTGTGGCAGGCGACCGTGGGCCTGTCGGCGGTCAAGACCACCGACCCGGCCATCCTGTTCGGCAACATCGGTTACGTGCGTTCGTTCGCGAAGGATTTCGGCGATCTCGACAACAATCCCGACACGACCAATCCCGGCCGCGTGCGCCTGGGCGATGCCTACTACTTCGGCGCCGGCGTCGCGTTCGCGTTCAACGAGCGCACCAGCCTGAGCATCTCCTTCAGCGATCGCCTCAACGCGCGCGCGCGCACGCGCTACGAGGGCGCCGACTGGATGAAGCTGATCGGCAGTGATGCGAATGCCGCGACGATGAGCCTGGGCGTCACGCACGCGATGACACCCAACGCGACCTTCGTCGGCGTGCTCGGCATCGGCCTGACCCCGGACGCACCGGATTTCAATCTGACGGTGAAGGTGCCCTACGCGCTGTAGCGGCGTCTGTGGGCGCGCGCTTGCGCGCGATGGGGCTTCGGCGGTGGCGCCACATCGCGCGCAAGCGCGCGCCCGAACGACCGCCGCAAGACCCTCAGCGGAACGCCTCGAGCGAGACGCCGTGCTTGCGGCACAGCCGGTAGATCGTCACCCGCGACACGCTGAGCCGGCGCGCGCTGGCGCTGACGTTGCAACCGGTCGCGCGCAAGGCGTCGAGCAGCGCATCGCGTTCGGTACGGTCGCGGTGATGATCGAGCGCGACGACCTGTGCATTCGAGTGTCCGAGCTGCAGATCCGCCGGTTCGATCAGCGTGTGCTCGGCGACCACCGCGGCGCGGCGCACGCGATTGAGCAGTTCGCGCACATTGCCCGGCCATGCGTGCTGGCGCAGGCATTGCCGCGCGGCCGCGCTGAAGCCGCGCGCCTGTACCGCATGGCCCGCGCGGAATTCGTCGAGGAACTGGCGCGCGAGCAGTTCGACATCGGCGCCGCGCGCACGCAGCGGCGGCAGCTGCAGCCGCAACACGTCGAGGCGGTAGTACAGGTCCTGGCGGAACCGCCCCGCGGCGATCGCCGCTTCCAGATCGACGTGCGTCGCGGCGAGCACGCGCACGTCGACGCGGATCGCGTGATTGCTGCCGACGCGTTCGATCGTGCCTTCCTGCAGCACGCGCAGCAGGTTGGTCTGCGCATCGAGCGGCAGATCGCCGATCTCGTCGAGGAACACGGTGCCGCCGTCCGCCGATTCGAACAGGCCCATGCGCCGCGTCGCCGCGCCGGTAAACGCGCCGCGCTCGTGGCCGAACAGCTCCGACTGCACCAGCGTCGGCGAGATCGCGCCGCAGTTCATCGCCACGAACGGGCGCGTGCGCCGCCCGGACAGATCGTGCAATGCGTGCGCCGCGAGTTCTTTGCCGGTACCGGACTCGCCGGTGATCAGCACCGGCAGTTCGACGTCGGCATAGCGGTGCAGCAGGGCGCGCACGCCGAGCATCACCGCGCTCTCGCCGCCCACGCTGGCGATGTCGCGCCGCGGGCTGGCCAGCAGGGTCGCCAGCGCGGCATCGAGGGTCTGCGGGTCGAGCGGCTGCGGCAGGCGGCCGCCACAGCGGGCGAGGATCCGCTGGCAGGCGGGATCGCCCAGGTCGGTGGTGTCGTCGGCGAGCGCGAGGCTCGGCAGGTCGGCGTGCTCGGCCAGGATGGCTTCGAGCGCGGCGAGGTGCGTGACATCGGCACCGCGCAGGTCGACGACCGCGATCACCAGATCGCCACCGCGCATGCCGACCTGCACGCTGGTGTCGGGGCGCGCCACGCGCAGGTGCCAGCCACTGGCCGCGAACACGGCTTCGTCGCGTGCACTGGGTCGTCCGAACCAGACCGCGCAGCGCTGGACGCGCGGCGCCGTCATCGACGCCATGACGCGGCACCGTACGGACGTGCGGACGGACCGGCCAGTGCCGGCACGAAACGGTCAGACATGCCCCCTCTCCATTCGATGCCCCGAGTGTCAGTCCGGACCAACGCCGGGAGCGTCCGCAGGCGGACATCGCGCGCGTGCGCATTCACACGGGGCCGGGTCGCAGGGGCTGAGACGCCCGACGGTCACACTGCCGGCATGAGTTCGCGTGCGCCGCCCCCCGTTCCCGTCGCCCTGAAGGGCCGCGGCAGCGCGTCCTGGGTCGCCGGGCGGTTCGAGAAACGCTCGGCGACCGCCGAGGACGACGGCTGGGACGCCTTGCAACACCTGCAGGACGAGGCGATCTCGCCGGCCACCGTCGTCACCGAGGAGCGCGCGCGCAGCATCGTCAGCCGCAACACTTCGCCCGACATCAGCTTCTCGCAATCGGTGAATCCGTATCGGGGCTGCGAACATGGCTGCGTCTACTGCTTCGCCCGGCCCTCGCACGCCTATCTGGACCTGTCGCCCGGGCTGGATTTCGAGACGCGGCTGTTTGCCAAGACCAATGCCGCCGAGCGCCTGCGCGCCGAGTTCGCCCGCCCCGGCTACGTGTGCTCGCCGATCGCGCTGGGCATCAACACCGACGGCTATCAGCCCATCGAACGCCGTTACGGGCTGACCCGGTCGCTGATCGAGGTCATGGCCGAGGCCCGGCACCCCTTCAGCATCGTCACCAAGAGCGCCAACGTGGTGCGCGACCTCGACCTGCTGGCGCCGATGGCGGCCGACGGCCTGGTGACCGTGCATTTCTCGGTGACTTCGCTGGACAACCGGCTGTCGGCGCGGATGGAACCGCGCGCCGCGGCGCCGCACGCGCGGCTGCGGGCGATGCGCACACTGGCCGAAGCCGGCGTGCCGGTGGGCGTGATCGTCGCCCCGGTGGTGCCGATGATCTCGGACTGCGAACTCGAGGCGATCCTCGAGGCCGCCCGCGAGGCCGGCGCCGCCAGTGCGGGCTATGTGCTGCTGCGGCTGCCGAACGAACTCAAGGCGGTCTGGCGCGAGTGGCTGCAGCTACACTACCCCGAGCGCGCCGCCCACGTCATGAGCCTGTTGCAGCAGCTGCACGGCGGCCGCGACTACGACAGCACCTTCGGCTATCGCATGCGCGGGCAAGGGCCGTTCGCCGATCTGATCGCCGCGCGCTTCGCCCGGGCGCGGCGCACGCTCGGCTTCGCCCGCCTGCCGCCGCTGCGGACCGATCTGTTCGTGCCCCTGCGGGCGGCCTCGCCCCAAGGCGAGCTGTTCTAGGGCGCATTCACCCGGCCTGCACCTCGCATCGACGCCGGCTTCTCCTACACTGCGCGGTCCCTTCGAAGCCTCCATCGCAATGTCCGATGCCGCGCCCCTGCGGAACGCCCCCGACGCGGGCGCCTCCGTGGACCTGATCGACCAGCTGCCGAACGGCCTCGCCGTGCTCGCGGCGGACGGCATCTGGCTGCGAGCGAATGCGGCGCTGGGGGACATCTGGGGCGTCGCGCCCGGCGCACTGGTCGGCCATGCCGCGCATCGCGAGCGCCTGTCCAGTCTCGCCGCGCGCATCGATGCGGCGCTGGCCCGGCTGCCCGCCGCCGACGACACCCTGCGCGATGTCTCCGTTCCCGATGAGGCGACCGGCCGCCATCTGCGACTGACCCTGCGCCCGCTGGCCGATGGCACCGCGCTGCTGCAGCTGCACGACGACACCGCGCTGAAGACGCTCGAAGCCCAGCAGGAGACCCTGGCCTTCGGCATCTCGCACGAACTGCGCGCCCCGGTGCGCGCGATCGAACAGTTCGCGCGCCGCCTGCTGGCCCAGGATGGCACGGCCGATCCGCAGACCGCCCGCGACCACCTGCAACGCATCCAGCACGCCTCCGGCCACGCCGGCGGCCTGATCGACGCCCTGCTCGAGACCATGCGCGCCTCGCGTTCGCCGCGTGCGGCGGCGGCCGTCGACATCAGCCTGCTCGGCGACTGGATCTGCGCCGAACTGCAGGACACCGACCCGGGCCGCGCCGCCGAGATCCACATCGCGCCGGACCTGTGGGCCTGGGGCGACGAACACGCGCTCAAGCAGCTGCTCGGCAAGCTGCTGCACAACGCCTGGAAGTTCTCCGCGCAGCGCAACACCGTACGCATCACGCTCGACGGCGAACGCGTCGGCGACCGCCTGCAGCTGCGCCTGCGCGACGCCGGGCGCGGTTTCGACATGCGCTATGCTGAACGACTGTTCGTGCCGTTCAGGCGCCTGCACAGCGCCGACGACGGGGCCGGACATGGCCTCGGCCTGGCCATCGCCCAGCAGCTGGCGCGGGCGCAGGGCGGACACATCCGCGTGGAATCGGAACCGGACGCCGGCACCACCTTCTTCATCGAACTGCCGGCGGTGCCGGACGAGGACGCCCCCGCGCCATGAGCGACCACACGATCCTGCTGATCGAAGACAACCCCGACGACGCCGAGCTGACCCGCATCGCCTTCGCCGAAGCCGCCATCGACAGCCAGCTGGTCGTGGTCGGCGACGGCGCCGAAGCGCTCGACTACCTGTTCGCACAGGGCAAGTACGCGGCGCGCGACGCGGCCGACCTGCCGTCTATCGTGCTGCTCGATCTCAACCTGCCCAAGCTCGACGGCCGCGAAGTCCTGCAGGCCCTGCGCGCCAACCCCGCGACCCGCGGCCTGCCGGTTGTGGTGCTGACCACCAGCACCGAGCCCTTCGACGTCGAAGCCAGCTACGCGCTGGGCGTCAACAGCTACATCCGCAAGCCGGTGGACTTCCAGAAGTTCGTCGAGGTGGTGAAGCAGATCGGGCTCTACTGGCTGGTGTTGAATCACCCGAGGGGTTGATTGAGGTTCTGGGGTTTTGACCGTTGAGGCGGTCGGCCTCAGCTGAGGTAGGCAACGTATCGCTCTCACTACGTGTTCCGTGCGCCATTGGAGCGTGCGCAGACAGGACGCGATGTCTGCTTTCGCCATGCTTGTGCTTTTCGCCTTGCTTTGGCCTGGCTCTTGATCTCAATCGAGCCGTAGAGCGAGCCGAGCATCGCAGGGCGACGGGGTCGAAGAGCAGCCCATGTCTGAGCGTAGTGAGTTTGGGCTGCGTGCCCCGTCGCCCGAGAAGCGCAGGGGACCGCCGCGGCTGTATCGCGGCGGATCGCGTCCGGCGAAGACGGTTTTGCTTACTTTTGCCAAGACAAAAGTAAGCCGCGCGACAGCGCGGAAGCCCTGTTTTTGATCTTGGCTTTTGACTTTGATTCGTTTCTCTCATGCCGGAGCGACAAGCAAAAAAAGCGCGAGCAAGTGCACGGCTTTCGCCCGCTGCGCGTGCGAGTCCCTTTTGGATGGACCCAAAAGGAACCAAAAGGTCCCTTCGCCGGACGCGAGCCGACGCGATGGAGCCGCGTCGGTGCCCTCCGCTCCTCGCCTGACGCGGCACGCAGCCCAAACTCGCTACGCTCAGACATGGGCTGCTCTTCGGCCACGCCAGGCTCCGGTGCTCGGCTCGCTTTACGGCTCGATTTCAGATCAAGAGCGCAAAAGCAAAAAGCAGAAGCCGAGCAACAGCAACCCTCACCCGATGCGCTGCGCGCATCGACCTCTCCCGGAGGGAGAGGTGCTTGGGTCAGGATCCGTGCGACGCACGCATCGATCCGGAATCAGATCCGGTGCAGGCTCTCCCTCAGTGGGAGAGGTGCTCTGTGCTCGCGGGTAGACAGACACGGCGGCACATGCCTGAAGAACAGGCGCAGAAGCGCCTCAGCCACCCCCGTACAACGCCTCCGCCCGCTGGAACAGAATCCAGCTAGTCGCAATGCACTTGTCGCCGTTCTGCGGCTTGTTGCCGCGATGCGTGTGCGTGAAGGCGGTCGGGGCGATCAGCAGGTCGCCGGTGCGCGGCGTGATCTTGCGTCGCTGGAACAGGAACTCGGTTTCGCCGGCGTCGAAGCCGTCGTTGAGGTAGACCGTCCACAACAGGTGGCGGTGCAGGGTTTCGCCGCTGGCGTCGCGCGGGTACAGCTCGCAGTGCCAGTAGGGATAACCGCCCTCGCCGGCCGCGTACCACTGCAGGTTGATCGTGCCCGGGCGCAGGCAGGTCTGCAGCAGGCCGCCGAGGCGCTGGTCGTCCATCGTCGGGAAGTCGTCGGCTTCGAGGCGACGCAGTGCGCCGTCGGCGCCCGGCTGCTGCAGCATCAGCGGGGCGATCAGGGTCTGCGGGTACTTGCGCAGGTAGGCCATCAGGCCGGCATAGACCGCGACGTTGAGCTGCTGCACCACGTCGGCCCAGTCGGCGCGGTCGTTGATCGACAGGTCGCGACTGCGCTTGAGTTCGGGATACACGCCGCCGCCGATCTCGCCGGCGTGCAGGTCGGGGCTGGCCCGCAGCCGCGCGACGATCGCCGCGCAGGTCTCGGCCGACAGCGCGCCCGGGGTCACTTCGATGAAATCGGCGGGCGCGTTCATGCGGCGGCGCTGTCGTGCTGCAGGTGGTAGCGGGTCGCGGTCTCCACTTCGTCCTTGGAGCCCAGGAACACCGGCACGCGCTGGTGCAGCGAGGTCGGGGCGATGTCGAGGATCCGCGTCCGGCCGTTGGTCGCGGCGCCGCCGGCCTGTTCGACCAGCATCGCCATCGGGTTCGCTTCGTACATCAGGCGCAGCTTGCCGGGCTTGGACGGATCCTTGCGGTCCCAAGGATAGATGAAGATGCCGCCGCGGGTCAGGATGCGGTGCACGTCGCCGACCATCGCCGCGACCCAGCGCATGTTGAAGTCCTGGGCGCGCGGGCCGTCCTGGCCGGCCAACAGGTCATTCACGTAGGCCTGCGTCGGCGCTTCCCAGTGACGCTGGTTGGACATGTTGATCGCGAATTCGCGGGTCTGCGCCGGAATGCGCATGTGACCCGTCGTCAGCACGAACGAACCCTGCTCGCGATCCAGCGTGAACGCATGCGTGCCGTGGCCGATGGTCAGCACCAGCATGGTGCTCGGGCCGTACAGGCAATAGCCGGCGGCGACCTGGGTGCTGCCGGCCTGCAGGAAATCGTGGTCCTGCGCGGCGGTCACGCCTTCGGGGCAGCGCAGCACCGAGAAGATCGTCCCGACGCTGGCGTTGATGTCGATGTTGGAGCTGCCGTCGAGGGGATCGAACACCAGCAGATAGTTGCCGCGCGGGAACGCGTCGGGGATCTGCTGCGAGTGCTCCATCTCTTCTGATGCACACGCCGCCAGATGACCGCCCCAGGCATTGGCCTCGAGCAGGATCTCGTTGCTGATCACGTCGAGCTTCTTCTGCGCCTCGCCCTGCACGTTGATGCTGTCGCCGCCACCGGCGGCCGCGGCCTCGCCCAGCACGTCGCCCAGCGCGCCCTTGCCCACCGCCACCGAGATCCGCTTGCAGGCGCGCGCGACGACTTCCAGCAGCAGCCGCAGATCCGGGGTCACGTGGCCCGAGCGCTGTTCCTCGATCAGATGGCGGGTCAGGGAAATGCTGGGCATGCGCGGGCGGTCCTTGGCGTCGGGGAGACCGGCATTGTCGCGCCAAAGGCCATGGCTGTCCCACGGCCAGGATCGCGCGGGTGGGCGGGGGCCGGTATTCTGGGCGGGTCCGGTCGCAGGCGGCACGCGCGACCGGCGCCCTCCCCTCCGTCGTGCAGGCAGTCTTTACGTGTCCTCCTTTTTCGCGAACGTCGAACTCGTCCCCGGTGATCCCATCCTCGGCCTGACCGAGGCCTACAACGCCGATCCGCGCGCCACCAAGGTCAATCTGGGCGTGGGCATCTACTACGACGAGGCCGGCCGCATTCCCGTGCTCGACGCCGTGCGCGAGGTCGAACAGCGCCTGGCCGCCGAGGCCAAGCCGCGCGGCTACCTGCCGATCGACGGCATGCCCGACTACACGAAGGCGACCCGCGAGCTGCTGTTCGGCGTGGACTCGCCGCTGCTGGCCGCCGGCCGCGTCGCGACCACGCAGACCGTCGGCGGCAGCGGCGCACTGCGCACCGGCGCCGATCTGCTGAAGAAGGTGCTGCCGCACGCGACCATCGCGATCAGCAACCCGAGCTGGGAGAACCACCGCGCGGTGTTCGGCGCTGTCGGTTTCGAGGTCGTCGACTACACCTACTTCGACGCCGCCACGCACGGCATCGACTTCGCCGGCATGCTCGCCGACCTGCGCAAGCTCGACGCCGGCACCGTCGTGCTGCTGCACGCCTGCTGCCACAACCCGACCGGCGCCGACCTCACCGTCGACCAGTGGCGTCAGGTCATCGAGGTGCTGCGCGAGCGCGACCTGTTCCCCTTCATCGACATCGCCTACCAGGGCTTCGACCAGGGCATCGAGCAGGACGCCGCGGCGATCCGTCTGCTGGCCGAGTCGGGCATTGCGACCTTCGTCGTCGCCAGCTCGTACTCCAAGTCGTTCTCGCTCTACGGCGAGCGCGTCGGTGCGCTGACCGTGGTCTCGGGCACTGCCGAAGAAAGCCGCGCGGTGCAGTCGCAGATCAAGCGCATCATCCGTGCGAACTATTCCAGCCCGTCGACGCACGGCGCCGCGCTCGTCGCCGGCGTGCTCGGCAGCCCCGAGCTGCGCGCGCGCTGGGAAGCGGAACTGGGCCAGATGCGCACGCGCATCCACGCCCTGCGTGCGGGCCTGGTCGAGAAACTCGCCGCGAACGGCGCGCCCGAATTCGCTTTCATCCAGGATCAGGCCGGCATGTTCTCGTACTCGGGTCTGAGCCGCGCCCAGGTGGACCGCCTGCGCGACGAGTTCGGCATCTACGCCGTCGGCACCGGCCGCATCTGCGTGGCCGCGTTGAGCCTGAAGAATCTGGATTACGTGGCCGAAGCGGTCGCGGCGGTCAGCCGCAGCTGATTGCTTCAGCGGTCGCGCCGCCAGTCGCGGCGCGTTTATTCGAGCCCTCCCCCGCGCGCGGGAGAGGGCTGTGTGAGGGCGATCCGTCAGAACTTTGAATGCGTCGACGCGCGAGTCATCTGGCGTAATCCTGCGCTGCGCCTGTCAGGTGCTGCGTCCTTTCGTACGGAACCAAGCGCCCAGCTCGCGCACCAGCAGTACGAGCAACACACCGGGCGCGATGAACTGCACCGCGATCTGCACACCGCGTCGGATCGTGAGGCGGATCGCCTCGCGGACATCGTCGCGCGCGATCCAGGGATCGAAGTCGCGCCAGCCGATCCACACGCAGAGCACCAGCGCCGCGACCAGCGCGACGATGCGCCACCAGCGCGTTGGACGAAGCGACGTCATGCCGCCGCCTGCGCGAAATGCCCATGGAAGCCCAGCGGAAACGCATACGGCAGCCACGCGGTCGCGAGCGGCCCGTCGCCGATGCGTTGCGCATCCAGCACCGCGATGCCGCTGCGGTCGCGTGCGTGGTCGAGCAACGTGCCGACCAGCCATCCATCGTCGGGCCGCGTGCTGCCGGGGCGCGGAATGAAGACGTGCTCCTCGGCGAGGATGTCGCGGCCGTAGCGGTGCAGCTCGCGGCGGCCGGTCGCCGGATCGACCATCTGCACGGCGTTGAAGTACGGCGCACTCGCGTCGCCTGCGTTGGTCGGCATGTACAGACGCGCGCCGCGGTTGCTTGGCGATCGCGGGTCGAACATCGGGAACTCGATGCCGCCGATGCCGGTCATGTCCCAGCGCGCATGGCCGCGGCGCATGTCCAGGCGCAGCTCGGCCAGCTGCGCGGGCGCCGCGGGTCCGTGGTGCCCGAACATCGCGGCGCGGTGCGGCGAGCGTGCCTGCGCGACGTCGGCCAGGCGCATCGTGCGCACGACGATCTCGCCATCGCGCTCGAACGCATCGCCGAAGTGGTAGGCCATCGTGAAGTCGACCTCGAAACGGCGCGCGACGCGATCGGGCGCGGCCTTGTCCACCACCATCACCGCGCACGCGCGCTGCGGCGCGAAGGTCATGCTCTCGAAGAACGAGCCGGCCGGCGTGGTGTCGAACGGCGTCAGCAGGAACACCAGATGCCGGTCGGTCTGCACGAAGGCATGCAGATAGCCGGGGGCCTCCATCTCCAGCACGTGCGCACCGAGCAGCGTCGCATCCGCGCCGATGTGCCACAGCAGCAGCCCGGCGCCGCCCATCATCGACAGCGCACCGAAGTTCCACCAGCTGCCGTCGCGGTCGCGCAGCGGATGCGCGGAAAACGGCAACGCCTGCAGGTCCGGGCGCCAGGTCACCGGACCGAGCGTGTCGAGCGCATCGGGATCGAGTTCGAACGCCGAGCCCGCCTCGCTCAGTACGAACAGGCGGCCGCCGATCGTCACCACCGAGGTGTTGGCGGTGTTGGCATCGTCGTTGTTGCGGATCGCCACCGGCTCGGGAACCGTGGTGCCGGCGGCCAACGTGTTGAAACGGCCGGCGCGCTGCTCGCGCTGGAACTTGGGTGTCTGCACCATGCGGCCGCGATGGGTCACCGCGCCGTCGCCGAAGCGCCAGCCGTGCACCATGCCGTCGCCGTCGAACCAGTGTTCGTAACGGAAGCCGTCGCGCTCGAACCAGGCCGGGCCGTTGCGGTACAGCGTGCCGGCGAAGTCGGCCGGCAGGCGGCCTTCGAGCTGCACCGTGGTCGGGCCGAAGGCCTCGGCCGACACCTGGCGCCAGCCGGCCAGATACGGCCGCTCGCGCAGGCCGGCGGCGAACTCGGCCGGATCGCCGGCAAGGGCATCGCCGCCGTGCAGCAGCGCGGGCCCGAGCGCGGCGATCGTGGCGCCGGAGAACAGGTTGCGGAGGAAGCGGCGACGATCCATGGCGGTCTCCCGGAGCGGCTGCGGATCAGCGGATCGCGACGTCGAGCGCCAGCGCATCGGCGCCCACGTCGAACGCCGCTTCATCGAACGTCGGCTTGCGCATCACCCGCGGGTTGTTGCTGAAGCCGTAGCCTTCGACCGGCATGCCGACGAGGTTGGTGTCGAGCGTGCCGTTGCCGTTCTCGTCGTGGATCACCATTAGCGCGTAGCGGCCGGCCGGCACGCCGTCGAACGTCACCCGGGTGACGTCGCCCACCGGCGCCACCAGGCGCGCGGCGATCGGCGCGGCGCTGCCGGCGTAGCCCGCGGCATCGACCAGTGCGACCTGGAACTGCCCGTCCTGGCTGCGCGCCTCGCGGATCGAGATGGCGACGTCGGCGGCGTGCAGCGGCGCGGCACACGCGGCGGCGGCCAGCAGAACGAACGGAGCGGCGAAGGAGGCGGGGATGCGGCGCATGGCGATGTCCTGGTCGGGTGTGGCATCAGTCTCGACGCGCGCCCGGCCGGTGCCAGCTGCCGGTGGTCATCGATCCGCAGTGCCGGAAGTCACTTTCTGCGCCGCGCCCATTGCCGCCACCGGCAACGGCTTGCAGCATGGCGCCATGGTCAAGCCCCGCCGTCTGTTCGAACCGCTCAATCTCGCCGCGTTGCTGACGCTCGGCGCGGTCGCGTTCTCGATGCGCTACTACGATCCCGCGCGACAGGCGACCGCGTGGCTGCTGCTGGGTCTGTTCGCGGCCGGTTTCCTGTCGTTGTCGGTGTGGCCGTCGCGGCTGCGGCGCGTCGAGCATGCGGTGATCGCGATCCTGCCGGTGATCGCGCTGTTGCTGATCGCACTCGATACCAAACCCGGCACCGCGCCCGTGCTGCTGGTGATCTGGATCGCGGTCGCGTTCTCCGACTGGTCGCCGCGCGTGGCCACGGTGGCGCTGGTCGTCGTCGACACCGTCTACTACCTGATCCTCAAGTACATCGCCGGCTTCGGCGCGCCGCTGATGTCGGTGCTGATCTTCGCCGGCTTCCAGGCCTTCGCCGCGCTGTGCATGCACTACGCGCGCAGCGCCGAGCGCACGCGCGATGCGCTCTCGCGCGTCAACGCTGACCTGCTGGCCACGCGCGCGCTGCTCGCCGACAGCGCCCGCGATGCGGAGCGCCTGCGCGTCGCGCGCGAACTGCACGATGTCGCCGGCCACAAGCTCACCGCGATGCGCCTCAACCTGCGCGCGCTGGTCGACGAACCGGCGTTCGCCGGCAACGTGCAACTGCGCATCGCCGAACAGCTGTCGGGCGAACTGCTCGGCGACATCCGCAACGTGGTGCAGGCACTGCGCGACAGCGGCGGCCTCGATCTCGCCACCGCCCTGCGCGCGCTCGCCGCGCCGATGCCGCGCCCGCGACTGCGGCTCACCATCGCCGATGACGTGCGCGTGTCCGATCCCGCGATCGCCGAAGCCGTGCTGCGGCTGGTGCAGGAAGCGCTGACCAATGCCGCGAAACACGCCGATGCCGATGTGCTGGATGTCGCCCTGCATCGCGAAGGCGCCCGCTTGCACGTGACCATCGAAGACGACGGCCGCGTGCGCGACGGCTGGCGGGAGGGCAACGGCATCGCCGGCATGCGCGAACGCCTCGCCGCTCTGCAGGGCCACGTATGCCTGGCGCGCAATCCGCGCGGCGCGATGCGCATCGACGCGGAACTGCCGGCATGAGCGCGGTGCCGGCGCGCGTCGCCCTTGCCGACGACCAGGCGCTGGTGCGTGCCGGGCTCCGCGCGCTGCTCGAACGCCACGGCATCGTGATCGTGTTCGAGGCGGACTCGGGCACGACGCTGCTCCAGCAGCTCGTCTCGTATCCGGTCGACGTGATCCTGAGCGACATCCGCATGCCGGGGCTCGATGGCATCGAGGCGCTGACCGCATTGCGTGCGCGCGGCGATACGACGCCGGTGCTGCTGCTGACCACGTTCGACGACAGCGACCTGCTGCTGCGCGCCACCGACGCCGGTGCGCAGGGCTTCCTGCTCAAGGACGCGGCGCCCGAGGATCTGCGCGACGCGATCGCGCGCGTGGCGGCGGGCGAAACCCTGCTGCAACCGGTCAGCACCGAGCCGGTGCGCGCGCGTTACCGCTTCCACGACGACAACGCTCCACGCGAAACCTTCACCGAGCGCGAGGTCGCGATCCTGCGACTGCTCGCAGGCGGTTATTCGAACAAGGAGATCGCGCGCAGCCTGTTCCTCGCCGAGGGCACGGTGAAGAACTACGTGTCGGCGATCCTCGAAAAGCTCGGCACGCGCGACCGCACGCGTGCGGTGCTGAAGGCGATCACGTTGCAGGTGATCTAGCGCGTGCGTCGCGCCAACGCGGACTTCATTGCTCGTCGTCCCAGCGCACGCTGGAGGCGCTCTACAACAGCCGCAGGCTGGTCACCCATGTTCGCGGTGATCTTCCAAGTCGCATGAAACGCGCAACGTCAAGATGGGCCCCAGCTTTCGCTGGGGCGACAGCGTACAGACCTGAGCCTCTGGAAGACGCGCACAGCTGCTGTCACAAGCCCCACCTGCGACATTCCGTCCCGGGCCGTTCACGCCGCCCTTTGCGACAATGCGCGACGCGATGCGTCGCCTCGCACACCTGCTTTTCCACGGAGATGTCATGCCGAACCGCGCTTTGCGCGGCGCGCTCGCGCTGCTGCTGTTGTTGCCCGCCACCGGCGCGTTCGCGCGCACCTGCGATCTGACGATCGGCAGCAGCGATGCGATGCGCTTCGATCGCAGCGAACTGCGCGTCGCCGCCGACTGCACCCAGGTGCGACTCACGCTGCGTCACACCGGCCGGCAGATGGCCGCGGCGATGGGCCACAACTGGGTGCTGACGCGCACCGCGGATTACCGCCCGGTCGCGATCGCCGGTGGCCGTGGCAGCCTCTCGCACAGTTATCTGCCGCCTGGCGACGCACGCGTCATCGCGCATACGAAAGTCATCGGCGGCGGCGAGTCGACCACGATCACCTTCCCGACCGCGGGCCTCGCGCGCGGCGGCGACTACACCTTCTTCTGCTCCTTCCCCGGCCACTGGAACGTGATGCGCGGCAAGCTGGTGTTCGGTTGATGCGCGCGGCCCCCACCGCGCTGGCAATCGCGCTGTCGCTGATCCTGCTTTCGCCCGGCGTCGCGCAGGCGACGGATGATGCCCCCACCACGCTCGAACGCGTGCGCGTCGATGCCACGCGGCTGCGCGGCGTCAGCGATTTCGATACGCCGGCCTCGGTCGATGCGATCCGCCTCGACGATGGCAACAGCAACCGCGCCGGCACCGTCGCCTCGGAACCGCTGTCGGGCGTGCCCGGCCTGCTCGCGCGCGACCGCCAGAACCACGCGCAGGACACGCAACTGTCGATCCGCGGCTTCGGTGCGCGTTCCACCTTCGGCGTGCGCGGCGTGCGTCTGTTCGCCGACGGCATTCCGGCGTCGATGCCCGACGGCCAGGGCCAGCTCTCGCATTTCAGTCTGGTCGGCGGCGACCGCATCGAGATCATGCGCGGCCCGTTCTCGGCGCTGTACGGCAACTCCTCCGGCGGTGTCGTGCAGCTGTGGAGCGCCGACGGGCAGCCCGGCGATCCCTGGCGGTTCAAGGCCAGCCACGGGCGCGACGACACGACCAGCCTGTCGACGCAGCTGCGCGGCGGCACGGAGACAGTCGGCTACAACGTCGCGCTGTCGCGGTTCGACACCGACGGCTGGCGCGACCACAGCGCCGCGCGTCGCGATTCGGCGAACGCGAAGCTGCGCTTCGACTTCGGCGACCGGCGCCGGCTCGATCTCGTCGTCAACCACGTCGACATCGACGCACAGGACCCGCTCGGCCTGACCGCCGCGCAGGTCCGCGAGAATCCGCGCCAGGTCGCGCCGGTCGCGCTGCAGTTCGACACAAGAAAGACCGTGCGCCAGACCCAGGCCGGCGCGGTCTACGAACACGGCATCGGCGATGCGCAGACGCTGCGCGCGATGGCCTACGGCGGCACGCGTGCGGTTATGCAGGTGCTGCCGCTGCCCGTCGGCGCGCAGGTCAATCCGCTGAACTCGGGCGGCGTCATCGATCTCGACAACACCTACGGCGGCCTCGACCTGCGCTGGAGCTGGCAAGGCACGCTGGCCGGGCGACCGCTCGAAGCGACGGTGGGTGCGAATGCCGATCGCCAGCGCCAGGACCGCCAGGGCTTCGAGAACTTCGTCGGCGACACGCTCGGCGTGCGCGGCCGCCTGCGCCGCGACGAGCGCAATACGGTCGAGAACCGCGACCAGTTCGCGCAGCTCTACTGGACGTTCGCGCCGCGCTGGTCGCTGCTGGCCGGCGTGCGCCACAGCGAGGTCGAGTTCACCTCGCGCGACGCGTACATCACCGCGAGCAATCCCGACGACAGCGGCCGTGTCGCGTTCCGCCAGACCTCACCGGTCGCCGGCGTGACGTTCGCGCCGCGCGAGGATCTGCGCCTCTACGCCTCGGCCGGACGCGGCTTCGAAACACCGACCTTCAACGAACTCGGCTATCGCGCCGACGGCGGCGCCGGGCTCGCGCTCGATCTCGCGCCTGCGGTCAGCGACAACGTCGAAGTCGGCACGAAGTGGCAGGCGCGTTCGGGCACCACGCTCAATGCCGCGCTGTTCCGTGCCGAGACCGACGACGAGCTCGCGGTGGCGCGCAATGTCGGCGGCCGCAGCAGCTTCCAGAACATCGGTCGCGCGCGTCGCCAGGGCGCGGAAGTGTCGCTGCGTCAGCCGCTGGGCGAAGCGCTCGATCTGAGCGTTGCAGCGACCTGGCTCGATGCGACCTTCCGCGACGACTATCGGGTCTGCACCGGCGCCGGTTGCACCGTGCCGTCGACGCCGGTCGCCGCAGGCGCACGCATTCCCGGCGTGCCGGCGCGTCAGCTGTTCGCGCGTCTCGACTGGACGGGCGGCCCGTGGAGCGCGGCACTCGAAGGCGTGGGCGTGGGTGATGTGGTCGTCGACGATCTCGCGACCGGCCGCGCGGCGGGCTATGCACTCGTGCACCTCGAGGGCGCACGCCGCTGGCGTTTCGATGCGGGCGAGCTGCGGACCTTCGTGCGCATCGACAACGTGCTCGACCACGCCTACATCGGCTCGGTGATCGTCAACGAGGGCAACGGCCGGTTCTATGAGCCGGGCCCGGGGCGCGGGGTGATGGTGGGGGCGCAGTGGACGTGGAATCGGTGAGCGATGGGGTTCGCTGCGCTTGCGCCATCCCACGGAAGCGGCGTTTGGCATGCGCTGAGTTGCAAGGTCGCGACCCCTTCGTCAGCTTTCGCCGGGATGACGCAATGTAGGGTCGATGCCCCAGCGAAACTGGGGCCCTTGTTCGCGGTGGTCCGACGGTTCGCGTTGAAACGCGAAATCAGAATGGGCCCCAGCGTGCGCTGGGGCGACGGGTCATGGGGTAGCGCGAGCGTCTGAAGTCAGCACACCCGCTGACCGCAACAATCAAACATCCCCACCCGCCGTCCACCCCTCGCCTGTGCCGCGGTGGAACACGCGATCCTCGTCGCGCACCGTGCCCGCGCCCACCGTGTCCTGCTGTGCCAGGCGCGCATAGATCGGGGTGAAGTCCGGGCCGGTCGCGTCCATCAGCTGCTCGAAACTGTCGATGACGAAGTAGGTCTTCTGGTAGGTGTCGATGCGGTAGCGCGTGCGCATGATGCGTTCGAGATCGAAGCCGATGCGGTTGGGCGCATCGGATTCCAGCGAGTAGATCGATTCGCCCTTCGACGACACGATGCCGGCGCCGAAGATGCGAAGACCGTCCGCCTGCTGGATCAGACCGAACTCGACCGTGTACCAGTACAGCCGCGTCAGGTTCTGCAGCGCGTCCGGGCCGATGCCGTGCGCTTTGACGCCGCCCTTGCCGTAGGCCTCCATGTAATCGGCGAACACCGGATTCATCAGCAGCGGCACGTGGCCGAACAGATCGTGGAAGAGATCGGGTTCCTCGATGTAGTCGATCTGGTCCGGGCGACGGATCCACCACGTCACCGGGAAGCGACGGTTGGCGAGGTGGTCGAAGAAATCGAGTTCCGGCAGCAGGCCTTCGACGCCGAGCAGCGTCCAGCCGGTCGCGGCTTCCATCACGGCGTTGAGTTCGGTGAACTTCGGAATCGCGTCGGGCGTCATGCCCATCGCGTCCTGCGCCTGCAGGAATTCGTCGCAGGCGCGGCCGACCAGCAGCTCGCGCTGGCGCGCGTACAGCGTGGCCCAGGTCGCGTGGTCGTCGGCGCTGTAGGTGTCCCAGGGCTGCTCGACGATGCCGGTGGCGTAGACCGGCACCTTGCCCTTCTCGGTGTGCAGGTTCTCGACGCGACGCGGGGCGTTCGACGGCTGGGCGGACATGACGACTCCGGTGGATTCGGTGATCCACGACGATAGCGCCGAATCCCCGCAACAGGCTTGCGTCATTGCGCGTCTACAGTGGTTAAGCGCAATAATCGTGCGTCGATACGCAATTCAGGACAACGATCATGGCTGCCGCCGACCTTGACCGCACTGACCTGCTGCTGCTGGCCGAACTGCAGCGCAACGGCCGGCTGACCAATGCCGACCTCGCCGAGCGCATCCATCTCTCGCCTTCGGCCTGCCTGCGGCGGGTGCAGCGGTTGGAGCGCGACGGCGTGATCGCCGGTTATCGCGCCGACGTCAGCGCCGAGCGCCTCGGCCTCGGCCTGCAGGCCTTCGTACGCGTGCAGCTCAAGCACCACGACAGCGCCGCGGTCGCCGGCTTCGCCGCGCTGGTCAACGGCTGGGAGGAAGTCATCGCCTGCCATGCGCTGACCGGCGACATGGATTACCTGCTGCAGGTGGTCGTGCGCGACCTCGAACACTTCTCGCGCTTCCTGCTCGACCGCCTGCTCAACCAGCCCGCGGTCGACGACGTGAACTCGAGTTTCGTGCTGCGCACGGTCAAGGCGGACCGCGGTCTGCCGCTGCCGACGTGACGCACCATCGAGGTGCATCTCTAGGAATAACGCACCAATCACGTAGGTGAATTGGCGCCACCGGCCGGTGCGGAATGTGTAAATGATTGATTCGATTGAGCCTGATGAGTTGGCACGGCCATTGCGTTATCCAGGACTCAATCAACACGCAAGGCGGTCGTTCCGATGTCCACCGAAAATCTCGAAAAGCTGATCAAGGACCACAAGATCGAGTTCATCGATCTGCGGTTCACCGATATGCGCGGCGTGCAGCACCACGTCACGTTCCCGAAGTCGATCATCGAACCCGGCCTGTTCGAGGACGGCAAGATGTTCGACGGCTCGTCGATCAGCGGTTGGAAGGGCATCCAGAACTCCGACATGGTGCTGCTGCCCGACGCGTCCACCGCGTTCGTCGATCCCTTCACCGCCGATCCGACGCTGGTGCTGACCTGCGACATTCTCGATCCGACCACGATGCAGTCCTACGAGCGCGATCCGCGCGGCATCGCCAAGCAGGCCGAGGCGTTCCTGAAGTCCAGCGGCATCGCCGACCAGGCGTTCTTCGGCCCCGAGCCCGAGTTCTTCATCTTCGATTCGGTGCGCTACTCGAACGAGATGGGCCACACCTTCTTCCACATCGAATCGGAAGAAGCGCACTGGAACTCGGCCAAGGAATACGAAGGCGGCAACAGCGGCTACCGTCCCGGCATCAAGGGCGGCTACTTCCCGGTGGCCCCGCTCGACTCGCTGCACGACATCCGCGCCGAGATGTGCAAGACGCTGGAACAGGTCGGCATCGAAGTCGAGGTGCACCACCACGAAGTCGCGAACGCGGGCCAGTGCGAGATCGGCACGCGCTTCAACTCGCTGGTCGCCAAGGCCGACGAACTGCAGACGATGAAGTACATCGTCAAGAACGTCGCGTTCCGCAACGGCAAGACCGCGACCTTCATGCCCAAGCCGATCGTCGGTGACAACGGCAGCGGCATGCACGTGCACCAGAGCCTCGCCAAGGGCGGCACCAACCTGTTCACCGGTGACGGCTACGGCGGACTGAGCCAGACCGCGCTGTGGTACATCGGCGGCATCTTCAAGCACGCCCGCGCGATCAACGCGTTCTCCAACGCGTCGACCAACTCCTACAAGCGTCTGGTGCCGGGCTTCGAAGCGCCGGTGATGCTGGCCTACTCGGCGTCGAACCGTTCGGCCTCGTGCCGCATTCCCTACGTCGCCAACCCGAAGGCGCGCCGTATCGAAATGCGCTTCCCCGATCCGATGCAGTCCGGCTATCTGACCTTCGCCGCGCTGATGATGGCGGGTCTGGACGGCATCAAGAACCAGATCGATCCGGGCGGCCCGAGCGACAAGGATCTCTACGACCTGCCACCCGAGGAAGAGAAGAACTTCCCGACCGTGTGCCACTCGCTGGACCAGGCGCTCGACGCGCTCGACAAGGACCGCGACTTCCTCAAGGCCGGCGGCGTGTTCTCCGACGACTTCATCGATGCGTACATCGCGCTGAAGATGAAGGAAGTCACCGCGTTCCGCGGCGCGACGCACCCGCTCGAATACCAGATGTACTACGCGATCTGACGCACTTCCACGGGGTCGGCCATTGGCCGGCCCCGTTGCGTTTCACCGCCCGACGGCGGCGCCTCCCTCCCCCACGGTGGGCGGCTTCGCCGACAGGCGCACGGAGTCCGGGATTCAACCGATGGATTGGACAGCGGCCGCACAGACGCCATAGAGCGTCGGTCGTGGCGACGGCAGCCAGGGGGCGCCGACGTCGAACGTTCCGCCTGCGAAAAGAACAACAACAAACGCAGTACGCACTGACCGGGGAGGGCTTTCCATTCATTTGAGGAGCCTGTCATGTCGTCACGCAAGAACGCACTCGCCACACTGCTGTGCGCAGGTCTGCTGTCCGCCGGTGCCGCGCACGCGGAAGTCTCCGGCTCGATCACGCTGACCAGCGATTACCTGTTCCGCGGCGTCACCCAGACCGACGAAAAACCTGCCCTGCAGGGCGGTGTCGAATGGGCGCACGACAGCGGTTTCTACGTCGGTACCTGGGGCAGCAGCATCAGCTGGCTGTCCGATTCCGATCCCGACATCTCCAGCCAGCTCGAGCTCGACGGCTATGTCGGCTTCCGCGGCGATTTCGGCGACAGCGGCTTCGGCTACGACGTCGGCGCCGTGCACTACTGGTATCCGGGCAGCTATCCGGCGGGCTTCAACAAGGCCGACACCACCGAGCTCTACGCGGGCGTGAGCTGGAACATCCTCAGCGCCAAGTATTCCTACGCCGTCACCGATCTGTTCGGCATTCCCGACTCCGACGGCAGCAGCAATCTCGACGTCGCCGTCGGCTGGGAGTTCGCACCCAGCTGGACGCTCAACGGCGCCGTGGGCAAGCAGTGGGTCGCCGGCAGCGCGGGCACTGCGACGTACGCGTTCTGGTCGGCGGGCGTGGGCAAGTCGTTCGACAACGGCTTCGACATCGCCCTGAACTTCAACGACAACGACCTGATCGGTCCCGACGACACCATCACCCTCGCCGTCACCAAGTCGTTCTGACGCGGCGCGCGCGCATCTGGAGACCCACATGAAACTGATCATCGCGATCATCCGCCCGTTCAAGCTCGACGAGGTCCGCGAGGCACTCGGCGAAGCCGGCGTCACCGGCCTGACCGTCACCGAGGTCAAGGGCTTCGGCCGACAGAAGGGCCACACCGAGCTCTATCGCGGCGCCGAGTACGTCGTCGATTTCCTGCCCAAGCTGAAGATCGAATGCGCGGTCAGCGACGACGTGTTCGAGGCGGCGATCGAGGCGATCACCAAGGCGGCGGGCACCGGCAAGGTCGGCGACGGCAAGGTGTTCGTCCTCGCACTCGAACAGGCCCTGCGTATCCGCACCGGCGAAATCGGCGCCGACGCGCTCTGACCCCACGGAGATTCCTGACATGACAAAGATCGAGTTCCGCGGGTGGAAGACCCGGATGCAGGCGCTGTGCCTGATGCTGGTGTGTGCGTGCGCGCTGTTCGGCGTCGCAGGCGGCGCGTTCGCGCAGGACGTACCGGCCGAGACGGCGGTGGCCGTGGTGGAAACGGCCGAGGCCGTGACGTTCGACAGCGGCAACGTGGCGTGGATGCTCACCTCCACGCTGCTGGTGCTGCTGATGGTGGTGCCGGGCCTGGCGCTGTTCTACGGCGGCATGGTGCGTGCGAAGAACGTGCTGTCGGTGATCATGCAGGTGCTGGTGGTGTTCTCGGTGGTGATCATCCTGTGGGTGGCCTACGGCTACAGCGCAGCGTTCACCGAAGGCAACGCGTTCTTCGGCTCGTTCACCGAAAAAGCCTTCCTGCGCGGCATCACCGCGGAGACGGATGCGGGCGGTCTGCCGGAATTTCTGTTCATCGTGTTCCAGTCGACGTTCGCCGGCATCACCACGGCGTTGGTCGTCGGGTCCTTCGCCGAGCGCATCAAGTTCTCGGCGGTGCTGCTGTTCTCCATCCTGTGGGTGACGTTCGCCTACCTGCCGATGGTGCACATGGTGTGGAGTGGTGAAGCGGGCTTCCTCGCGCACAAGGGCGTGATCGATTTCGCCGGCGGCACGGTGGTGCATATCAATGCCGGCGTCGCCGGTCTCGTGGGCGCGTACTTCCTCGGCAAGCGTCTGGGCTACGGCAAGGAAGCGATCAAGCCGCACAGCGTGCCCTTCACCTTCATCGGCGCGTCGCTGCTGTGGGTGGGCTGGTTCGGCTTCAATGCCGGCTCGGCGCTCGCCGCCGATGCCAGCGCGTCGCTGGCCATGCTCAACACCATGGTCGCCACCTCGGCCGGCGTCGTCGCCTGGAGCATCGTCGAAGCCTTCACCAAGGGCCGTCCGTCGGCACTGGGCGCGGCCTCGGGCGCGATCGCGGGCCTGGTCGGCATCACGCCGGCCGCGGGCACCGTGGGCCCGATGGGCGCACTGGTGATCGGTCTGGCGGCAGGCGCGTTGTGCGTGTGGGGCGTCACCGGTCTCAAGCGCCTGCTGCGCGCCGACGACAGTCTCGACGTGTTCGGCGTGCACGGTATCGGCGGCATCGTCGGCGCGTTGCTGACGGGTGTCTTCAGCGCGCAGTCGCTGGGCGGCACCGAAGTCGATCTCGCGATCGGCGCGCAGGTCTGGGTGCAGTTCGTCAGCGTCGCGTTCACCGTGCTCTGGTGCGCCGTGGTCACTGCGGTGGTGATGCTGATCGCCAAGCTCGTCGTCGGTCTGCGCGTGACCGAGGACGAAGAGCGCGAAGGTCTGGACATCGTCTCGCACGGCGAATCCGCCTACGAGAAGTAAGGCACATCCGGCGTCCGCGCAGTCGCGCGGACGCCGGCAACGCAAGCGGGGCAGCGGGCGACGGCGGGGAAGGCCGGCGCCCGCTTTTTTGCGCACCTGCGTTTGGTACCTCCGCGCCCATGGGGCTAGGATGCCGGCCACGATGACCGGCCTCTCTCCGCCATGACCGCGCCCGCCGCATTGCACGTCGCCGTGCTCGAGGACGAAGCGACGCTGCGCGAGCGCATCCTGATGCCGGGGCTGCAGCGCTTCGGGTTCGACGCGGCGGGATTCGAGACCATCGCCGCCCTGCGTGCGCATCTGGAGACGCAGCCGGTCGATCTGGTGGTGCTGGACGTCGGCCTGCCCGACGGCGACGGTTTCAGCCTGGCGCGCGCGCTGCGCGAGACGCGACCGCAGCTGGGCGTGGTGATGCTGACCAGCCGCGCCGACACCGGCGATCGCGTGCGCGGGTTGGCCGAAGGCGCCGATGCGTACCTGACCAAGCCGGTCGAGATCGACCTGCTCGCGGCCACGCTGCACAGTCTCGCCCGGCGCATCGGCACCGCACCCGCACCCGCGCGCGATCAGGCGCGCGGTTGGCGGATGAGCGCCGACGGCTGGTGCCTGCTGTCGCCGTCCGGCGGCTCGGCGGCCCTGACGCAGAGCGAGCGCCGGCTGTGCAGGCGCCTGTTCGATGCGCCGGGCGAGCTGGTGTCGCGCGAACAGCTGATCGAAGCGTTGACCGAACACGTGCACGACTTCGATGCGCACCGCATCGATTCGATGATCCACCGCCTGCGCAGCAAGGCCCAGGCGCGTTGCGGCGACGCGCTGCCGCTGACCGCGGTCCGCGGCCGCGGCTACATGCTCACGCTGCAGGACTGAGCGGCAACGCGATCCGGAACGTGGTGCCGGCGCCGGGCGCGCTGGTCACCTCGATCGTGCCGCCGGCCTTGGTCACCAGCTCGTGCACCACCGCCAGGCCCAGCCCGGTGCCGCTGTCGGCGGGCTTGGTGCTGAAGAACGGTTCGAACACGCGCGCGGCGACCGCCGCCGGCATGCCTGCACCATCGTCGCGCAGCGCGATGACGACATCGCCGCGCTCGCGACGTGCATCGATCGCGAACGTGCCCGTGCCGCCGATCGCATCGCGCGCGTTGGAGGCGAGGTTGAGCAGCATCAGTTCGAACTGGCTGCGGTCGAACAGGATCGGCAGCGGCGCGTCTTCGCGCGTGCAGGTCAGCACGATGTGCGCGTCCAGCAGCTGGCGCAGCATCGGCTGCAGCGTCTCGATCGCTTCGCCGGCATCGAAGACGTCCGCCTGTGCATCGTCGCGTCGGCTGAAACGCAGCAGTCGACGGCTGATCGCCATGCCACGCCGCGCGGACGCCTCCACCGATTCCAGACTGTTCTCGAGCTGCGCCGCACGCTGCGCATCACTGCCGCCGTCGTCTTCGTGACGCTCGGCCGAGAAGCCGGCGATGACCGAGAAGATGTTGTTGAAGTCATGCGCCATGCCGCTGGCCATGCGCTCGGTGATCTCTTTCTTCTGCGCGTGGATCAGCTGCGCGTGCGTGCGCTCGCGTTCGCGAATCTCCTGCTCAAGCGCTTCGCCGCGTGCGTTCGATTCGCGCAGGCTTTCGCGCAGCGCCTCCGTCGTGCGGTCGGTGAGAATCGCAACCAGGAAGTAGCTGAAGAGCGTCGAGGGCACGTTGTAGAACGCGCGCGCCGGTGTGTCGGCGAACAGCACCATCGCATCGCGCACCGACCCCAGGGCCACCACCGCGAGCAGCGCGCCGAACACGATCCACAGTGAGCGTCGCCCAAGAACGAGACCACTGAGGATCAGCAGCAGCATCTGCGCGAGCTGGTCGGGCAGCTGGCGTTCGAAGCCGTTCGCGAACGCGTTGACGAACAGCATCGTCAGCAGCATGCCGAGCATCGCGCGCACCGCGGGCCGGAACCGGCCTCGCCGGATCATCCACACGCCGATGCCGGCGAGCGCGGCGATCGCGAGGCTGAAGGACAGCGAGACGATCAGGGCGACCGGCAGCGGACCCTGGGTCAGTGTCGACCACGTCACCACCAGTCCGAAGACCACCATCGCCGGCACGGTGACGGCGAGAAACAGCAGCAGCACCTGGATGACGCGCGCATTGCGGCGGTCGACGACGTCGTCGATCGGCACGCGGTCGAGCCACCTGAGAACGGAATTGGGCATGGCGTTCGCGCTGCTGCGCCACGCGGGCGATGGTGAGTTGACGGTGATCTTCCGGCGAGAAAACGCGGGTGACAAGGGGGCCGCGGCGCTCGTACGTTCGCTCTCGGGGACGCCCTACCCGATCGGGATGACAGGGCCAAGACAGACACGGACGCCGGACGTGGCGGGCACATGCCCGTCGCACGACCGCGTGCGCCTTCACGAAACGCCTGCCGGAGACACCAAAATGAACCGCATCTACCGCACCCTCTGGAACGCCGCGCTCGGCCGCATGGTCGTGGCCTCCGAACTGGCGCGTGCGCCCAGTGGTCGCCGACGCGTCGCGCTGCTCGCCAGCGTCGCGCTGGCCCTGCCGATGACCGCGATGGCCCAGGCGACCGCGGTCGGTCTGCAGACGTTCGAAGCACCCGCGGCGGTCGATGCGACCGACGTGGCGCGTTACTTCCAGGCCAGCGGCAGCGCCGACAGCGATGCCGGCGCCTATGTCGAGGGCGACAACGCGCTCGCGGCCGGCGAAGCGGCATCGGCGATCGGCAACGGCGCCACGGCGCTCGGCGGTGGCGCGGTCGCCGTCGCCGATGATGCGACCGCGGTCGGCAAGGACAGCCTGGCGACCGGCAACTCGGCCACGGCGGTCGGCGGCATGCTGCGCCTGGATTACAGCGACATCGGCAGCTTCGGCGTCGTGCTCGACCAGCAGACGTCGGCGAGCGGTCTGGCCGCCACCGCGCTGGGCGCGGGCGCGCAGGCCAACGGCGATTTCAACACCGCGATCGGCGCGCAGACCGAGACCAGCGGCAAGTCGGCGGTCGCGATCGGCGGTATCGCCGACGTGCTCGAAGACCAGCTGGGCGAAGGTTTCGCGGGTGCGGATCTGCAGAACACGCGCGCCTCGGGCCGGATGACGACCGCGATCGGCGCCGGCGCGCAGGCGATCGAATACGCGTCGACCGCCATCGGCGGACTGGCGAATGCGAGCGGCATCCGTTCGATCGCGATCGGCTACGTGACCCAGGCCACCGGCTATGACGCCACCTCGGTCGGCGACCGCGCCGAGGCCACGCAGGACTGGGCCACCGCCTACGGCGCCGGCGCGCGCGCCATGGGCCTGCGCTCGACCGCACTCGGCGCGTTTTCAAACGCGTGGGCCGAAAATTCCACGGCCGTCGGCCAGGCCGCGATGGCCAACAACGTCAACAGCACGGCGATCGGCAACGGCTCGTGGGCGGCCGGTCGCAACAGCGTCGCGATCGGCAAGGCGACGGTGTGGAACGGCTACTTCTGGGGCGATGGCGATCCGATCCTCTACGTCGACAGCATCGCGATGGGCACCGACGCCGAAGTGCACGGCTCGCGTTCGGTGGCGATCGGCCCGAATGCCTTCGTCGGCATCCAGGAAGACAGCGGCCTGTGGGCGGGGATCGACGGCAGTGTCGCGCTGGGCGCCGGCGCGCTGGCGGACCGGGCGAATACGGTGTCGATCGGCCACGCGGGCGCGGAGCGCCAGATCGCCAATGTCGCGGCTGGCACGCAGGACACCGACGCGGTGAACCTCGCCCAGCTCAAGGCCACCGCGGCCGATGCGACGCGTCATTTCCAGGCCACCGGCAGTGCCGACAGCGACGCGGGCGCCTACGCCGAAGGCGACGAGGCGACGGCGGCCGGCGAGGCGGCGTCCGCGATCGGCAACGGCAGCACCGCGCTGGGCGCCGGCGCCGTGGCGACGGCCGATGCCGCCAGTGCGATCGGCCAGGACAGTCTGGCCACCGGCACGTCGGCGACGGCGGTCGGCGGCAGGCTGCAGCTCGACTACAGCAGCATCGGCGACTTCGGTGTGGTGCTGAACCAGCAGACTGCCGCGCAGGGTCTGGCCGCCACTGCACTGGGCGCGGGTGCGCAGGCCAACGGCGATTTCAACACCGCGATCGGCGCGCAGACCGAGACCAGCGGCAAGTCGGCGGTCGCGATCGGCGGTATCGCCGACGTGCTCGAAGACCAGCTGGGCGAAGGCTTTGCGGGCTCGGATCTGCAGAACACGCGCGCCTCGGGCCGCATGGCGACTGCGATCGGCGCCGGCGCGCAGGCGATCGAATACGCGTCGACGGCCATCGGCGGACTGGCCAATGCGAGCGGCATCCGTTCGATCGCGATCGGCTACGTGACCCAGGCCACCGGCTACGACGCCACCTCGGTCGGCGATCGCGCCGAGGCCACGCAGGACTGGGCCACCGCTTACGGCGCCGGTACGCGCGCCATGGGCCTGCGCTCGACGGCGCTGGGCGCGTTCTCGAACGCGTGGGCCGAGAACGCGACCGCGGTCGGCCAGGGCGCATTCGCGTCCGGCGTGAACAGCACCGGCCTGGGCAGCGGGTCCTGGGCGGCGGGTCGCAACAGCATCGCGATCGGCAAGGCGATGGTGTGGAACGGCTACTTCTGGGGCGATGGCGATCCGATCCTCTACGTCGACAGCATCGCGATGGGCACCGACGCCGAAGTGCACGGCTCGCGCTCGGTGGCGATCGGCCCCAACGCCTTCGTCGGCATCCAGGAAGACAGCGGCCTGTGGGCGGGGATCGACGGCAGCGTCGCGCTGGGCGCCGGCGCGCTGGCGGACCGGGCGAATACGGTGTCGATCGGCCGCGCGGGCGCGGAGCGCCAGATCGCCAACGTCGCCGCCGGCACGCAGACCACCGATGCGGTGAACGTCGGACAGCTCACGGCCGTCGCCGACGGCCTCGGCGAACTGTCGGCCAGTGCGGTCGTCTACGACGCTGCCGACCGGCAGACACTCACGCTCGCCGGGGCCGATGGCACGGTCATCCGCAACGTCGCGGCCGGCGCGGTGACGGACGACAGCACCGATGCCGTCAACGGCGCGCAGCTGTTCGAGACCAATACGCGGGTCACGACCGTGGAAGGGCGGGTCGACGACCTCGATGCGCGCCTGGGGGACGTCGCCGGCGTTGCGGAGAACGCGGTTACCTACGAAGACGCGGACAAGGCGCGGATTTCGCTCGGCGGAGACAGCGGCACGGTGATCGCGAATCTGGGCGCGGGCGACGTGTCCGCGACCAGCACCGAGGCGATCAACGGCGCGCAACTGCACGCGGGTCTGCAGAGCATGGCCGATGTCCTGGGCGGTGGCGCCGCGGTCACGGCGTTCGGCACGTTCACTGCGCCGAGCTACGCGATCCAGGGGACGAACCACGCCTCGATCGGCGCATCGTTCGCTGCGCTCGATGTCGAGATCAGCAACCTCAAGCGCCGCGTCGGCGCGGTCGAGACCGTGATCGACTCCAACCAGGGCACGAACGACCGCGTCGCGGTCGGCGGCGACGCGCCGGCGACGGTCGGCGCCGATACGAACGCGGTCGCCGTCGGTGCGGGCGCGGCCGCCAACGGCGACAACGGCGTCGCGCTCGGCGGCAACGCCTACGCGCACGGCCCCAACGACACCGCGATCGGTGGCAATGCGCGGGTGAATGCCGACGGCAGCACGGCGGTCGGCGCGAACAGCCGCATCTCGGCGAACGCCACCAATGCCGTCGCCGTCGGCGAGAGCGCGTCGGTGACGGCCGCCTCCGGCACCGCGATCGGACAGGGCGCCAGCGTCACCGCGCAGGGTGCCGTCGCGCTCGGCCAGGGCGCGGTGGCGGACCGGGCGAATACGGTGTCGGTGGGCAACGCAACGCAACAGCGACAGATCACGAACGTCGCCGCCGGCACGCAGACGACCGACGCCGCCAACGTCGGCCAGGTGCGCGCGGGCGTGACCGAGGCCAAGGCCTACGCCGACACCACCGCCACGCAGGCGGTCGCGACGTCCAAGGCCTACACCGACCAGCGCCTCGCCAGCTGGGGCGACCAGTTCGAGGTCTACCGCGGCGATGTGGAACGTCGTTTCAGCGATACCGAGCGCCGCATCGACAAGCAGGGCGCGATGAGCGCCGCGATGTTGAACATGGCCACGAACGCGGCCGGCACCCAGAGTCCGCGCGGCCGCGTGGCGGTGGGCGCCGGTTTCCAGAGCGGCGAGCAGGCGTTGTCGATCGGCTACGCGAAGAAGGTCGGCGAACGCGCGTCCTTCAGCCTGGGCGGTGCGTTCAGCGGCGACGAGAAATCGGCCGGCATCGGCTTCGGTATCGATCTGTGACATCCCACGGCGGCGTTCCGCGCCGCCGTCTTTCCCGATTCGCCCATCCGGGCACCCTTCCTTCGACGGAGACACGTTCCATGCGCATCCAGACCACACTCGGCGCCGCGATCGCCGCCATCCTGCTGACCGGCGCCGCCCATGCGGCCACGCCCGGCCTCGACCGGACCGTGACCCGCGACCTCGCCGCCCCGGCCGCGGGCATCGGTGGCCAGCGGTTCGTGGTCAAGACCACGGCCGCCGCCGCACCGGGCCGCGCCGCGCTGACCAGCGCGCTGGGCACGTCGGTGCGTCGCGCCGGACTCGCCAGCGCCGTGCAGGCGACCACCACCGCCGCCGCCCGTCCGGCCGCCACCGCGCGCGTGCTGCGCAGCATGGGTGCGCCCGGCTGGCATGTCGTGCAGGCTTCGCGCGCGCTCACGGCCTCGGAGCAGGCGAGCTTCATCCGCGAGCTGTCCGCCGAGCCGGGCGTGCTCAAGGTCGAGCCCGATCGTCTCTACCAGCGCGCCGACGTGGACCGCACCACCCAGGCGCTGCCAGCCGCCGCGCCGAACGATCCCAACTACGCGCGCTTCCAGTGGAACTTCAACAACGCGACCGGTGGCGTGCGGGCCGAGCAGGGCTGGGAGATCTCGACCGGCGAAGGCGTGGTCGTCGCGGTGATCGACACCGGCATCGTGCAGAACCACGTCGATCTGGCGGCCAATGTGCTGCCGGGCTACGACATGATTTCCGACAAGCGCGTGTCGCGCCGCGACACCGACGGCCGCGTCGCCGGCGGTTGGGATGTCGGCGACTGGGTGGAGGCGAACTACTGCACCGCGCTCGGCGGACAGCCGCACGCGCCGTCGGACAGCTCCTGGCACGGCAGCCACGTCGCCGGCACGATTGCGCAGCAGACCAACAACGGCGTCGGCCTCGCCGGTCTGGCACACGGTGCCAAGGTGGTCCCGGTGCGCGTGCTCGGATCCTGCGGCGGCTTCGGCAGCGACATCGCCGACGGCATGCTGTGGGCGGCCGGTGCGCCGGTGGAAGGCCTGCCGGTGAATCCCAATCCCGCCGAAGTGCTCAACATGAGCCTCGGCAGCGGCGGCCCGCAGGCGTGCCCGGCGGTGTACCAGGACGCGATCAACCAGGTGAACAATCTCGGCGCGATCATCGTCGTGGCCGCGGGCAATTCCAACGCCGACGCCGGCACCTACACGATGGGCGCCTGCAGCGGCGTCATCGCGGTCGGCGCGACGCGCGTCACCGGCGGCAAGGCGAGCTACTCGAGCTGGGGCACGCGCGTGGACCTGTCCGCGCCCGGCGGTGGCGGTTCGATCGACGGTGATCCGAACGGCTACATCTTCCAGGCGATCAACGCCGGCACGACGCGCCCGACCGGCGAGTACGTGCTCGGAGGGTACACCGGCACCTCGATGGCCTCGCCGCATGTCGCGGCCGCCGTGGCGATGGTGCAGAGCGTCGTCGACGTGCCGCTGAAGTGGGGCGAAATGCGCGACCTGCTGCGCCGCACGGCGCGTCCGTTCCCGGCTTCCATTCCCGGTTCCACGCCGATGGGCACGGGCATCCTCGATGTCGCGACGCTGCTCAACCGTGCGACCCAGCCGCCCTGCACCGAGAACTGCGTGCCACCCACCGTGGAACTGTCGAACAAGGTGGAGCTGCGCGGACTGTCGAACGGCGCCGAAGATGCGGTCTTCAGCTTCCGCGCCGAAGCCGGCAAGACGCTGAGCTTCATGACCTACAACGGCACCGGCAACGTCTCGATGTACGTGGCCGCCGGCCGCGTGCCGACGCCGACCGATCGCGACGGGTTCTCCACGCGCGCCAACAGCAATACCGAGACCGTGCGCTTCACCGCGCCGGTGGCCGGCACCTACTACGTGCGCCTGACCGGCACCTATGCCGGCATGACCTTGGTCGCACGCCAGTAAGCCGGAGATGCCACCCGCGTCGGTCCGCCGACGCGGGTGGCGATCGCCCATGCCCAGGCCGCCGGACATCCGATTCGACTGGCTGACGCTCCTGCCGTACTGGGGGCCGGCGGACGATGGCTGCGAAACGCTCGAAGTCGCACTCTCCGACTTCATCCACCGCAGCGGCATGACCGGTACGGACTGGCAGTTCGCCTTCGTGTCCTGGGCCAGTGCGCGGCTGATCCGGACCGGCGAGTGGTACGAGATCGCGACACGCGACACCCGCGGCGGCATCGAGGTGCTGCGCATCGTGCGGGATCCCGGCCCGGCACCGTGTCCGCGAACCGGTGGAACCCCGACACCCGATTGACGCTGCAGACCGTCGCGAGGCGCGACGCGCGCGCGATGCGACACGACCGATGCAATCACCGACACGCCCACCCGCGAACTACGACTGGCTGCTGACCTGGACCGACTGGTGCGCGCGCGAAGATCACCGGCTCGAAGCGGTGTTCGAGCTGGCGACATTCCTGCAGCGCAGCCAGGCCGCGCACGGCTCCTGGTCACTCGATTTCCTGTCCTGGAAATGCGAACGCCTGGTCAGCGACGGCTGCTGGTACGAGGCACGCATGGAACACCGGCAGGACCGCATCGACGTGCGCGTGGTGCTCGATCGCTGACTGCGCGGCTTGCGCCGATGCGCGCGAGCGGGTGCAATGCGGACATGCGCACTCCCCTCGTTCTGCTGGCCGCGCTGCTGCTGTCGGCCTGTGCCCACCAGTCGCCCCGCAATCCGCTCGCCACCTGGGTGCCGTCGAGCAACCACGACGCGCGTCGACCGGTGCTGGTGGTGCTGCACTACACCGAGCAGGAATCGGTGCAGCGCAGTCTCGACACGCTGCGCACCGCCAACAGCGGCGGTCGCGTGAGTTCGCATTATCTGATCGGCCAGGATGGCACGCGCTACCAGCTGGTCTCCGACCTCGATCGCGCCTGGCATGCCGGCGCCGGCAGCTGGGGTGCGGTGAGCGACGTGAACTCCGCTTCGATCGGCATCGAACTCGACAACAACGGCCGCGTGCCGTTCACCGAACCACTGGTCGAGAGCCTGCTGGTGCTGCTGGACGATCTGAAGACGCGGTGGCGTATTCCGGCCGAGAACTTCATCGGCCACTCCGATCTTGCGCCCGGCCGCAAGGTCGATCCGGGCGTGCATTTCCCGTGGAAGCGTCTGGCGCAACACGGCTATGGCGTCTGGCCACGCGACGACACGCCGCCGGCGCCGGCGGACTTCGACGTGGTGCAGGCCTTGCGGGTCGTGGGCTATCCGGTTGACGACCTCGATGCGACGTCGCGGGCGTTCCGGTTGCGGTTCCGCGCGTTGGCCGATGGACCGCTGGATGCAGAGGATCAGCGGATCCTCTACGCGCTGGTGCAGGGGTGGACAATTCCCGCGGATGCTGCCGCGCAGCCGTAGCTTTGCAGTTGCAGTTGCAGTTGCAGTTGCAGTTGCTTCGCTCTTCCCAAATCTCGATGCCGTAGTTGCGACTGCAGACCCGTAGGGCGCCGCACAGGACGTGCGGCGTTTTCCGACCGAGGCAGGATGCCGAGTCGGAAAATCCCGGTGCGCATGACGCCGCGGGCTTCGGACTTGTCGGGGAGACGTTTTTCTTTGGTTCCGTTTCTTTTGGCGTCAACCAAAAGAAATGAACTCGGCCGCGTCAGCGGACGAAAGCGTTTGATCTGTGCCTGTGCGTTTGCCTTCGGCAAGAAAAGCAACATCAAACGCTTCCACTCGCCTTGCGGCGAGCGGGTTCATTTCTTTTGCTGCCCCACGCACACAGTGCGAACGGCGCAGCCGGCCCCGAAGGGGCGAGCATCGAAGATGCGAGTCAAAGAAACGGAACCAAAGAAAAGGGCCAGCCCCGACGAAGCTCACCCGGCGTGTCACCTGTTCCGGGATTTTCCGACTCGCCATCCTGGCTCGGTCGGAAAACGCCGCACATCCATGTGCGGCGCCCTACGGGTCTGCGAGCGATGTAAGCACGTCCCGAGAAAGCAAGAGCGCAGCAACCGCAGAACAACCGCGATGGCCAACGCAAAAAGCAAAGCCCACAACGCAACAGGCCCGCCAAAGCGGGCCTGTCGGTCACACATTGAAGCGAACGCTTACTGCTTGAGCGAATCGATCGCCGAATTGAGCGTCTGGCTCGGGCGCATCGCCTCGACCACCTTCGCCAGATCCGGATGGTAGTAGCCGCCGATGTCGACCGGCTTGCCCTGCGCGCCGTTGAGTTCGGACAGGATCGCCGCTTCGCCGTCCGTCAGCGCCTTCGCCACCGGTGCGAACGTCGCCTTCAGATCGGCGTCGTCGGTCTGGTCGGCCAGCGCCTGCGCCCAGTACTGGGCGAGGTAGAAGTGGCTGCCGCGGTTGTCGAGTTCGCCGACCTTGCGCGCCGGCGAGCGGTTCTCGTCGAGGATGCGGCCGTTGGCGACGTCGAGCGCGGCGGCCAGCACCTTGGCCTTCCGGTTGTCGTAGGCGTTGCCGAGATGTTCGAGCGATGCAGCGAGCGCGAGGAATTCGCCGAGCGAATCCCAGCGCAGGTAGTTCTCCTCGACGAACTGCTGCACGTGCTTCGGCGCCGAGCCACCCGCGCCGGTTTCGAACAGGCCGCCACCGGCCATCAGCGGCACGATCGACAGCATCTTGGCGCTGGTGCCCAGCTCCATGATCGGGAACAGGTCGGTCAGGTAATCGCGCAGCACGTTGCCGGTGACCGAGATCGTGTCCTCGCCCTTGCGGATGCGCGCCAGCGAGAACGTCGTCGCCTCGACCGGCGGCAGCACGCGCAGGTCCAGACCGGCGGTGTCGTGATCCTTGAGGTACGTCTCGACCTTGGCGATCACCTGCGCATCGTGCGCGCGGCGCTTGTCGAGCCAGAACACGGCCGGCGTTTCCGACAGGCGCGCGCGGTTCACGGCGAGCTTCACCCAGTCCTGGATCGGCGCGTCCTTGGTCTGGCACATGCGCCAGATGTCGCCGCTCTCGACCGCGTGTTCGAACACCACGTTGCCGTCGCCGTCGGTGACGCGCACGGTCCCGTCGCCGGGGATCTGGAACGTCTTGTCGTGGCTGCCGTATTCCTCGGCCTTCTGCGCCATCAGGCCGACGTTGGGCACCGAGCCCATCGTCGTCGGGTCGAGCGCGCCGTGCGTCTTGCACTCGTCGATGACCGCTTGGAACACGTCGGCATAGCAGCGGTCCGGAATCACGGCCTTGGCATCCTGCAGCTTGCCGTCGGCGTTCCACATGCCGCCCGAGTCGCGGATCATCGCCGGCATCGAGGCGTCGACGATGACGTCGCTAGGCACGTGCAGGTTGGTGATGCCCTTGTCGGAATTGACCATCGCAAGCTTCGGGCGCGTCGCATAGAGCCCGTCGATGTCGGCGCGGATCGCGTCCTGCTGGTCCTGCGGCAGCGACGTGATGCGCGCGTACAGGTCACCGATGCCGTTGTTGGCATCGAAGCCGACCTGGGCCAGTGCGTCGGCGTACTTGGTCAGCACGTCGCGATAGAACGCCTGCACGACGATGCCGAACATGATCGGGTCGGAGACCTTCATCATCGTAGCTTTCAGGTGCAGCGAGAACAGCACGTCCTGCGCCTTCGCGTCTTCGATCTGCGCTTCGATGAAGCTGGCGAGCGCCTTGCGCGACATCACCGCGGCGTCGACGATCTCGCCGGCCTGCACCTTCACCGCATCCTTGAGCACCGTCGTCGCGCCGTCGCTGCCGACGAGTTCGATCTTCAGCGCGCCGGCCTTCTCCAGCGTCGCGGAGCGTTCGCTGCCGTAGAAATCACCTTCGCTCATGTGCGCGACGTGCGACTTCGAATCGCCGGCCCACTTGCCCATGCGGTGCGGATGCTTGCGCGCGAACGCCTTCACCGACTTCGGTGCGCGGCGGTCCGAGTTGCCTTCGCGCAGCACCGGATTCACCGCGCTGCCCTTGGTGCGGTCGAAGCGCGCCTTGATGTCGGTCTCTTCGTCGGTCTTCGGCACGTCCGGGTAATCCGGCAGCGCGAAGCCCTGGCCCTGCAGTTCCTTGATCGCGGCCTTGAGCTGCGGCACCGAGGCGCTGATGTTCGGCAGCTTGATGATGTTGGCTTCGGGCGTGGTCGCCAGCTGGCCGAGTTCGGCGAGGTGATCGCCGATCTTCTGCGCGTCGGTCAGCAGCTCCGGGAACTGCGCCAGGATGCGGCCGGCCAGCGAGATGTCGCGCGTTTCGACCGCGATGCCCGCCGGTTTGGTGAACGCCTCGACGATCGGCAGCAGCGACTGCGTCGCCAGGTACGGGGCTTCGTCGGTGAGCGTGTAGAGGATCTTCGGCGTATCGGACATGCGGGCGTGTCTCGTCTGGAAACGGGGGGGAATTGCGTGGCCGGCGCGCGTCGCGGCATCCAGTGGCCGCGCGTGCCGGCGCGTCCGCGGATCGGCCGTCGAGGGCCGCTGCGTGCGGACGACACAGCCCCTCGATTGTCGCGCGTTTGCGCAGGTCGCGGAAGGCGCGTGCCCGCGCGGAGACATACGGGACAGCATGGTGCGCATGTCACGCACCACGAAAAAAAACGCGGCCGGAGCCGCGTTCGTGTTCGAAGCCGTGCGCGCGCTGCGGTTTACTTCACCGAGAACTCGCGCGTCTCCACCACCGTGCCGTCGAGCGAGATCTCCAGCTTGTAGGTGCCGACCGGCCAGCCTTCGGGATGGTGGATGTCGAAGGCGATGACCTGCGGGCCGGCGGCGACATCCGCCTCGGTGTTGCGGACCAGCTGGCCTTCGCCGAACGTCCAGCGCGCGGCGAGCTTGGCCGCGCTTTCGCCCTCGGTGCCGACCGACGCGTAGATGGTGTCGGTGGTCGCGAACTCCGACGCCGGCGTCGACACGCGGTTCTGGTCGTCGACGGCGTTGCCCAGTTCGACGCTGGTGACCGTGGCCGGTGCAGGCGGCGCGGGCGCCGGCGGCGGTTCGGGCGCGGTGGGTGCCGGCGGCGGCGCCGTGGTGGGCGCATCGCGATTGCAGCCGGCGAGCAGCAGCACGCCACCGAGTGCGGCAGCCAGGGTCAGGACGACGGGTCGGGTCATGGAAACTCCTGGAATCGGGAATCGGTCACGCGGCAGGCAGCTGCAGCACCTGGCCGGCATGGAGGGCATCGGGATCGTCGAGCACGTCGCGGTTGGCGTCGAACAGCTCGCGCCAGCGGTCCCGCGCACCGAGTTCGGATTCGGCGATTCCGGACAGGCTGTCACCCTTGCGCACGACGTACGTGCGCATCGGGTGTGGGTCTGGAATGCGGGAAGGCGTCATGGCCGGGCGTGCGTGGAGGCGACGGCGCAGGCTCCCACGCCCCGCGTTAAGAATCCATCGCGCGGGGCGGGCAATCGCCTACTGCCGTTCGTCGCGCAGGCGCGCGGGCATGGCGTGCCCGGGCGTTGCCCGCCACGGATTGATGTCCAGCCCGCCGCGCCGCGTGTAGCGCGCCTCGACCGACAGCGTCTCCGGCCGGCAACGCGCCAGCAGGTCGACGAACACGCGCTCGACGCATTGCTCGTGGAATTCGGCGTGGTCGCGGAACGACACCAGATACCGCAGCAGCGCGGCGCGATCGATGCGCGGCCCGCGATAGGCGATGTGCAGGCTGGCCCAGTCGGGCTGGCCGGTGACCGGGCAGTTCGACTTCAGCAGCTGCGAGGTCAGCTGTTCTTCGACGATCTCGCCGGCATCGGCCGCGAGCAGCGACGCGTCCGGCGGACCGTAGCTGGCGATCTCGACCTCGAGCGCGTCGATCGATGCGCCGTCGTGCGCGACGTCGGCCATCGCGGGCAGCCCGAACACGACGTCGACGCGCGCACCGGCGGACTGCGACAGGTCGTCGATGACACGCGCGAGAACGGCATCGGCAGTATCGAAGCGCGTGTGATTGAGTGAGTTGAGATAGAGCTTCAGCGACTTCGACTCGACCAGATGCGGCGAATCGCCCGGCACGGTGATCGTCGCCGTCGCCACGACCGGCTTGCCGCGCGTGTCCAGCCAGCTCAGTTCGTAGGCATGCCAGCGGTCGTGACCGACGAAGGGCAGCGCCGCGCCGATGCCGATTTCCGCGCGACCGAGCGTGCGCGCGATCGGGAACAGCAGGCCGGGATCGTAATGACGCGGATAGGCGACCTCGCGGCCGAGCGGAATGGGCGGCGCGGCCGCGATGGGGGTTCGGGGGGACATGCGGGGATTTTAGCGCCGGGGGGATGACGGGCGTTGCGTGGGGGGCGCACGTCAGGGCGTCAGAAGGTCAGGCCGTCAGCCTGTCTGCGTCGGATGCGTCAGCCCTCGATCCGTCGCCCCGGCGGCTTTCAACAGACGCATGTCTGGTCACGCCGGGGCCCAGCGACTTGCGCTCACGTTCGAAAACGCCTCAACCCTCTCCCGCATCCAGATAATCCAGGCTCACCTGCAGCATCGCCCGCAGCCCGAGATCCAGCGCGGATTCGTCGAGATCGAACTGCGGCGAATGGTTGCTCGGCGCGGTCGCCGGGTCCTTGCCAGCCGCCGTCGCGCCGACGAAGAAGAACATCGCGGGGACTTCCTTCGCGTAATACGCGAAATCCTCGGCGCCCATGTTGAGCGGGGTTTCGACGACGTTCTCGGCGCCGGCCACGGCCTGCAGGCTCGGCAGCAGGCGCGCGGTGAGTGCGGGATCGTTGACGGTGACGGGGTTGCCGGTGGCGTCGGGCACCTGCGCCTCGACGGTGGCGCCGTGCGCGGCGGCGACGTGTTCGGCGACGTTCTTCAGGTCGGCGAAGATGTCGCTGCGCACGTCTTCGTCGAAGGTGCGGATCGTGCCGACCAGCTCGACGCTGTCGGGAATGATGTTGTAGCGGATGCCGCCCTTGATCGCGCCGAAGCTGACGACCGCGGGCAACGTGGAGATGTTGGTGCGGCGGCTGACGATGGTCTGCGCGGTGCCGATCAGGTCGGCCGCGGCGACGATCGGATCGACGCCGCCCCAGGGCCGCGAGCCGTGCGTCTGCCGGCCGATGACCTTGATGTTGAACCGGTCGGACGCGGCCATCAGCGGGCCACCGCGCACGCCGAGCTGGCCGGCCTGCAGCGTCGAGAACACATGCAGGCCGAAGATCGCGTCCGGTTTGAAGTCGCTGAAGATGCCTTCGGCCAGCATCATTGACGCGCCGCCGTCCTCGTCGTCGGGCGGGCCTTCCTCGGCCGGCTGGAACACGAACAGCACCTCGCCGGCCAGCTGCTCGCGCATGCCGACCAGCGCTTCGGCCACGCCCATCAGGATCGCGACGTGCGCATCGTGGCCGCAGGCGTGCATGACGCCGGTGGGTTCGCCGCGGTAGGTCGTGGTCGCGGTGGAGGCGAAGGGCAGGCCGGTCTGTTCGGTCACCGGCAACGCGTCCATGTCGGCGCGCAGCGCGATCTTCGGGCCGGGGCGGCCGCCCTTGAGCACGGCGGTCACGCCGGTGTGCGCGATGCCGGTCTTGGGTTCGAGGCCGAGGCTGCGCAGATGCTCCGCGACCAGCGCCGCGGTGCGCGTCTCGCGGTTGCCGAGCTCGGGATGCTGATGGATGTCTCGCCGCCAGTCGACGAGTTTGGCCTGCAGCGCAGTCGCCGCACTGGCGACTTCGGGACGTTGCGCGTCCTGCGCGTGCGACAGAACAGGCAGGGCGGCGCAGGCGCACAGCAGCGCGGTGGCGAGACGATGCATCGGCGGATCCTCGGCGGGTGACCGGTCGATGCTAGTGGATCAGCGGGCCCGCAGGCGCAATGCAGACAGCGCGCTTGCGCGCGCTTTCCTGATCAGGACTCGATCGATCGCGACGTGCGCGGTCAGCGCCCGCACTGCCAGGCGCCGAAGCGCTGGCTGCCGCCGGCCGGCTCGCCCAGCGGGCTGATCGTGTCGGCGTTGAGACCGGGCGCCTCGTTGCGGGCGAGGGTCTCGAGTTCCTCGCGCACGCGCAGCTGGTTGCGTTCGACGAACGCGATGCTGTGCTTGACCGAGACTTCCACCTCGCCGCGCTTCTGGCAGTCGGCAGGCGCCGCACTCGTCACACGCACCGCGCTCGCGCCCGGCGCCATGTGCACCCAGGTGCAGCCGACGGCGGACAGGGACAGCAGCATCACGGTCAGGGACTTGCGCATTCGGAATGCTCCGGGGATGGATGGGGAAGGACGCGATGCCCGCCATTGTGGCGGGCATCGGCTGAGCGGGCGATCACCGTGCGCGGAAGCCGTTCGAGCCTGCTGCGCGCACCAGCCGGCAAGCGCAGCGGGACATTGGACGGGTGTCAGCGTGCGACCGGCTTGCCGTCGGCGTCGAGTACCTGCACCTCGCCCAGGTCGAGCGCGCGGATCGGCGCCTCGATCTGCTTGAGATCGCCGACCACGATCCAGGTCAGTGCCTTGGGATCGATCGTCGTCGCCACGCCGCTGAGGTCGGCCACGGTCATCGACTCGATCTCGGCCTTGCGCTGGAACACGTAGTCGTCCGGACGGCCGAAGCGCACGTTGCCGCCGATCGTCGACATCACCGACCACGCGGTCTCGTAGGCGCCGGGCAGGCTCAGCGTGTTGATCGCCTGGGCACGTGCGAGTTCGGCGGCGGTCGCCGGGCGGTCGCCATCGGCGAAGTCGGTCAGCTCACGCTGGATCTCGGCCATCGCCTCGGCGGTCTTGTCGATCTGCACCGGCGCGGACGCCATCCACGGGCGCTGGCCCAGCGTGCCGCTGGCCGAGCTGCGCGCGCCGTAGGACCAGTGCTTGTCCTCGCGCAGGTTCATGTTCAGACGCGCAGTGAAATCGCCGCCGATCACGGTGTTGGCCATGTCGAAACGGGTCGACGAGGCATCGTTGGTCGGCGGAATCACCTGCGCGGCGAAGATGTTGGCCTGCACCGCGCCGGGCTGGTCGATCAGGAACACCCGCGGGGCGGTCGGGCGTGCGACCTCGGCGACTTCGATGGCCGCCGGTGCCGGACCGGTGCCGCGCCAGTCGCCGAAATGCCGCTCCAGCATCGGCACGATCTCGTCCAGCGTGGTGTCGCCGACGACGATCAGCGTCGCGCCTTCCGGACGCACCCAGTCGCGGTGGAAGGCGACCAGCTCGTCGCGCGTGAGCCTGGAGATCGCGTCTTCGGTGCCGCTGCCGGTGAACGGAATCGCATACGGATGACCGGCGCCGTAGACCAGCGGCGGCAGCACGCGCATCGCCACGCTCGACGGGCGCGCCTTCTCCTGCGCGATGCCGGCGATCCACGTCGCCTTGATGCGGTCGATTTCCTTCTGGTCGAAGTTCGGGCGACGCAGCATGTCGGCGAACAGCGCCAGCGACGGATCGAGGTTTTCCTTCAGCGCCGAGACGTAGGCATTGCTGCCGTCGAGCGAAGCGCCCGCGCCGAGGCTCGCACCCAGGGCTTCGACGCGGTCGGCGAAGTCGAGCGCGCCCAGACCGCCGGCGCCTTCGTCGAGCACGTTCATCGTGAAGCTCGCAGTGCCCGGCGTGCGGCCCAGATCGGCGGTGTAACCGCCCTTGAACTCGTAGCTCAACTGCACGACCGGAATCTCCGGACGGCGCGCCAGGATCACCTGCGTGCCGTTGGACAGCGTGGCGCGCGCCTGCGCGGGGAACTTGAGTTCCGGGAACGACGCGGTCTTCGGCACGCCGGTGCTGCGGTCGACGGTGCTGCGCGTGGTCGTGTATTTGGCATCCGGCGCCGGCGGCGTGAACGGGGCGGGCGTGACCGCGGGTTCTTCGGCCAGCGCCGTGCGCGCGCCCGGCACGACGGTGATGGTGTGGCTGCCGACATCGAGCCACTTGGCGCCGGCCGCCTTGACGTCCTCGGCAGTGGTCGCGGCGACGTTCGCCAAGGACGCGCGGAAGCAGCCCGGATCGCCCTCGTAGACGGTGCATTCGGCCAGCGCGTCGGCCTTGCCGCCGAAGCCGCCGATGCGCTCGATGCCGCGCACGAAGCCGGCGCGAAAGCCGGTCTTGGCGCGCTCGAGTTCCTCGGCGCTCGGCCCTTCGCTGATCAGGCGCTCGAGTTCCTCGTCGATCGCCGCTTCGACGGTCGCCGGGTCCACGCCCTGCTTCACGGTCGCCATCACGACGAAGTTCGAGCCCAGCTGCGAGCCGTAGGCACCGGCGCTGATGTTGTCGACCAGGCGGTCGTCGTGCAGCAGGCGGCGGTCGAGGCGCGACGCCTTCGCGCCGCCGAGAATGCTGCCGAGCACCTGCAGGTGATCGATCTCGGTGGTGCCCAGTTCGGCCACGTTCCACGCGCGGTAGATGCGCACCTGCGGGACCTGGTCTTCCATCGTCTCGCGGGTGTCGGCGCTGCGCTTGGCCACGTCGACGGCGGGCTGCGCCATCGTCGGGCCGGCCGGAATGTCGCCGAAGTATTGCGCCACCTTGCGGCGCGCGGTGGCCACGTCGATGTCGCCGGCCAGCACCAGCACCGCATTGTTCGGGCCGTACCAGGTGCGGAACCACTGCTTGACGTCGTCGAGCGAGGCCGCGTTGAGGTCGTTCATCGAGCCGATGACGCCGTGGTGATACGGATGGCCCTTGGGGTACAGCGCGCGGGTCAGCTTGTCCCAGACCTGACCGTAGGGCTGGTTCTCGCCCTGCCGCTTCTCGTTCTGCACCACGCCGCGCTGCTCGTCGAGCGCCGCCTGGTCGACCGCGCCGAGCAGGTGGCCCATGCGGTCGGATTCCATCCACAGCGCCATGTCGAGCGCGGTGGTGGGCACGTTCTGGAAGTAGTTCGTGCGGTCGGTGTTGGTGGTGCCGTTCTGGTCGGTCACGCCGACCTGCTTGAAGGGGTCGAAGAACTCGCCGTCGTGATTCTCGCTGGCCTGGAACATCAGATGCTCGAACAGGTGCGCGAAGCCGCTGCGGCCGGCCGGTTCGTCCTTGCTGCCCACGTGGTACCAGATGTTGACCGCGACGATCGGCGCCTTGCGATCGGTATGCACCACCACGCGCAGGCCGTTGGGCAGGGTGAAGGTCTCGTACGGAATGTCGACGCCGGCGGCCTGGGCGGGCGGTGCGGCCAGCGCCATCGGCGCCGCGGCGATGCCGGACAGGGCGAGGCCGGTGGCGAGCGCGAGCAGGGCCGCGCGCGGGCGGGTCGGAGCGGTACGGAGACGGTCGACGGACATGCCGGTCCTTGCAGTTCAGGCGGGATTGGACCCGCATCGTAGCCAGCCCCGGTGCCTTCGGCACGGGCCGCAGGTCATGGTGGGTCTCTGCTTGCGGTCGAGGCGATCGTCGCAGCGGATCGAAGCCCTCCCCCGCGCTGCGGGGGAGGGTTGGGTGGGGGCGAACGGCCAGGCTGACGGGTGTCCGGATTCCAGGCATCTGCAACGCGTGCGATCCGTTCCTGCCGTGATCCGGGCGTTCGCCCCCATCCCGGCCTGTCCGGCCCGGCGCAGCGCGCCGGTCGTTCGATCGACTCGCGCGGCGGTGCCGGGCAAGCGAGTCGCTCTCACCCCGCGCGCGCGGGGGAAGGCGCAGATTGCGGACCCGTCTCGGTCTGGCCGCACGCCAGTGCGCTGCGCGGCCTTGCCCGTCTGATTTTCACGACGCGCCCGCTAGCATCGAAGCCCGGTTTCCCCAAGGCACAGCCATGACCCACTGGACCCTCGTCACCGGCGCCAACCGCGGCCTCGGCCTCGAATTCGTCCGCCAGCTGCTGGCCGACGGCGCCCGCGTCGTCGCGACCTGCCGGCATCCCGGCAAGGCCACCGCGCTTAATAATCTCGCTGCCGAACACCCCGGCCATCTGAAGGTGCTGCCGCTGGACGTCGGCGATGCCCGCTCGCGCGACGAGCTGGTCCGCGAATGGCCGCTGGCCGCGGGCGAGGACGCGCGCATCGGCGTGCTGATCAACAACGCGGGCGTGCTGCACAGCGGCGAGCGCTTCGGCACGCTGACCGCCGACACGCTCGACGACAGCCTGCGCACCAACGTCACCGGCCCGCTGCTGCTGACCCAGGCGCTGGCGCCGCTGCTCGTCGACGGCGCGCGCGTCGCCAACCTGTCCTCGCAACTCGGTTCGATCGCCAACACCACACGCTTCGGCACGCCGAGCTATGCGATCAGCAAGGCCGCGCAGAATATGGCGACCGTGCAACTGGCGCATGCCCTGCGCGAGCGCGGCATCGTCGTCGTCGCCCTGCATCCGGGCTGGGTACAGACCGACATGGGCGGCGCCCAGGCCAGCGAAGTGCCCGGAGATTCGGTCGCCGGCCTGCGCAAGGTCATCGACGGTCTGGGGCCGGACGACAGTGGCCGCTTCCTCGACTGGACCGGCGCGACGCTGCCCTGGTGACCGACAATGGCCGGCCCGCAGTCCGGTCCGGCCCATGTTCGACGTCATCCTGCACACGCCCGAGATTCCGCCCAACACCGGCAACGTGATCCGCCTGTGCGCCAACACCGGCGCGCGGCTGCATCTGGTGCGGCCGCTGGGCTTCGACCTCGACGACCGCAACCTGCGCCGCGCCGGCCTCGACTACCACGAGTACGCGACGCTGCAGGTGCACGACGATCTCGATGCCGCACTCGCGGCGATCCAGCCGGCGCGCCTGTTCGCCTTGAGCACGCGCAACAGCGTCCGTTTCGATGCGCCTGCGTTCGCGCCGGGCGACGCCTTCCTGTTCGGCAGCGAGACCCGCGGCCTGCCCGACGAGGTGCTCGGCCGCGTACCCGACGGCCAGCGCCTGCGTCTGCCGATGCGGCCGGGCAACCGCAGCCTCAACCTGTCGAACGCGGTGGCGGTGGTGGTCTTCGAGGCCTGGCGCCAGCACGGGTACGCCGGCGGCCAATAACACGCCAGCGGGGTACGCCCGGCAAAGCCGCCCGGCATCGACTGCAGGCCGAAAGGGGGAAGGTTGGAAACGGTTGCACCGCGACCTGAACACCATGCCAAAAGTTCCTGTACTTGGGAGTTCAATATTCAGCGCGGGTTGCACGCGCAGGTCGAGAATGCGCCATACCGGCCCGGGTGGCCGTGCTTCCCCTCCCCTCGAAGCGCATCCCCTCCCTGTCACCCGGGCCGGCATTTCTTCAAGGCAGCACCCATAAGAGCCGGGCTCCACGCAGGGTCCGGCCGGAGAGAGAACCCCGAATGAAGCGCCTCCTTCCGATCGCAGCCCTCGCCGCTGCGCTCCCCTTCGCCGCCACTGCCGCCGAAGGTCTGTCCTACAACTACGTCGAAGGCGGCTACTCGGCCAGCAAATCCGACATCGCCCCGGTCAACCGCGACGTCGATTCCGACGGCTGGTCGATCCGCGGTTCCGCCGCGTTCCTCCCGAATTTCCACGCCTTCGGCGACTACACCCGCGAGAGCGTCGACAACAGCCCGCTCGACCGTGACCAGTGGCGTCTGGGCGTCGGCTACAACCACGAAGTGACGCCGCGCACCGACCTGCTGACCCGCGTGGCCTACCAGAAGCTCGACTTCGGCCGCGGCATCAACGCCGACGGCTATTCGGTCGAAGTCGGCGCGCGCACCGCGCTGCTGCCGGCGCTCGAAGGCTACGCACTGGCCGGCTACGAGGATCTCGACAGCGGCTTCGACAGCGAGTTCTACGGCCGCCTCGGCGCGCAGTGGAAGTTCAATCCGAACTTCGGCGTCGCCGGCGACATCAAGCTGATCAAGGGTGGCGACACCCAGTGGTTCGTGGGTCCGCGTCTGACCTGGTAAGCGCCACACCGCTCCCCCGCGGTTTCCGGTCCCCAGCGCTTCCCCGGCGCCTCTCTCTCCCGGAAATCGCCAGAACCCGGCCAGTGATGGTCGGGTTCTTTTTTTCGCGATGGCGCCGAGTGGCCGATGTAATCCCTGTCATCCCGGCGGAGACGGGATCCGGTGACTTGAGGCGCTGGTCCGCGCTGCCCGCACCCCACCATCCGCGTTGCGGATGGCCCCCTCTCGCAAGGGGAGAGGAACGCAGGTCGGGCCTTCGGCCCGGCTTCTTATTCGAACTCGGGCTTCTGCTCGCGCGCCATCAATCGCGTCAGACCTTCGGCCGGCGTCATCTCGCCGTGCAGCACGGCGCGGACGTGGCTGGAGATCGGCAGTTCGATGCCGTGCCGCTCGGCCAGACGCATGACCTCGTCGGCGGTCTGCACCGACTCGACCACCTGGCCGATCGCGCGGACCGCGTCTTCGAGCTTCTCGCCGCGGCCCAGCGCCAGACCCAGCCGGCGGTTGCGCGACAGGTCGCCGGAACAGGTCAGCACCAGATCGCCGAGACCGGCGAGGCCCATCAGGGTTTCCGCGCGGCCGCCGATCGCCTGGTTGAGGCGCAGCATTTCGTTGAGGCCGCGGGTGATCAGGCCGGTGCGGGCGTTGAGGCCCAGCTCCATGCCGTCGGCCGCGCCGGTGGCCACGGCCAGCACGTTCTTCATCGCGCCGCCGAGTTCGGCGCCGCGCATGTCGGTGCCGGTGTAGGCGCGGAACGTCGGGCCGTGCAGCACGTCGGCGACGGTCTGGGCGAAATCGGCGTCGTCCGACTGCACGGTAATCGCGGTCGGCAGGCCGGACGCGACTTCCTTGGCGAACGACGGGCCGGTGACGACGGCCAGCGGCACGTCCTCACCCACGAGCGCGCCCGCGACTTCATGCAGGAACCGGCCCGAGCCGGGTTCGAAGCCCTTCGTCGCCCACGACACGCCGACACCCGCCGGGCGCAGCGGCGCCAGCAGTTCCAGCGTCTCGGCGAAGGCATGCGACGGCACGACGACCAGGATCAGGCCGACGCCGTCGAGGGCATGGGCCAGATCGGTGGTCGCGCGCAGGTTGTCCGGCAGCGGGATACCCGGCAGGTAGCGCGGGTTCTCGTGGCGCCGGTCGATCGCCTCGATCTGCGCCGCGTTACGGCCCCACAGCGTGGTGGGGTGCCCGTTGCGTGCGATCAGCGAGGCGAGCGCGGTGCCCCAGGAGCCCGCGCCCAGCACCGCGACCGCGGTCTTGCGATCGGTCACGCTCAGGCGTTGCCGATCTGGTCGGTCGTGGGCTGCTCGTTGCCCTGCGCGCCGCGCTGGCGCAGACCTTCGGCGTAGAGCGCATCGAAGTTGATCGGCTGCAGCAGGAACGGCGGGAACCCACCGGCCTGGATCAGATCGCCGATCAGCTGGCGGGCATACGGGTAGAGCACGTTCGGGCACTGGGTGCCGAGCAGCGCGTCGAGGGTGTTGCCGTCGAAACCGGCCAGACCGAACACGCCGGCCTGCTTCACTTCGGCGACGTACACGGTGTTGCCGTTGTCTTCGCCGGTGGTGCAGGTCAGGGTGATCGCCAGCACGACTTCGAACGCGTTGTCGCCGACGCGCTGCACGCTCTGGTTGAGATTCATGTTGAGCTGCGGCTGGGCCTGCTCGTTGAAGATCGCCGGCGACTTGGGCGACTCGAACGAGACGTCCTTGACGTAGATCTTCTCGACGCTGAACTGCGCGCCCGTCGGCTGCGCCGGGGCTGCGCCATTGGCGCCGTTGGTGGCCTGTTCTTCGGACATGTGAATCGACTCCGGCAAAAAATGTTGGGTGAGACGAATTGCCGATTATGGCATTCCGTCGAGGCGGTACCGCTGCGCTCAGCCGCGGCCCTTGGCCAGCGGCAGATCGGCCTGCAGCCAGCCGCCGATGCCGCCGTCGAGCACGTAGACGTTCTCGAAGCCGGCCTTCTTCAGGCGCTTGGCGGCATCGCTCGCCGTGCTGCCGGTCTTGCAGACCAGCACCACCGGCAGGGCCTTGGCAGGCGCGAGCTGCTTGCTCTCGGGATCGAACTGGCTCATCTGCACGTTCTTCGAGCCCGGGATGTGGCCTTTGCCGAAGTCGGCGGCGGGGCGCAGGTCGACGACCAGCGCGTTGTCGCGGTTGACCAGCACGGTCAGTTCGGCCGGGCGCAGGACCTTGAAGCCGCGGAACAGCCGCGAGATCTCGTTGAAGACGATCGCCACCGTCAATGCGGCGAGGATCAGCGACAGCATCTGGTTGCGGCCCAGGAAGGCCAGAAGTTCTTCGAAATTCACGGACGGATCGCGGTATGGCAGCGGGCGGCGATTGTCGCACACCACCATGACCGCCCGGCGGCGGGCGGCCGACGGCGGCCGGGCGGGGTCATTCGCCGGCCCACAGATCCGGCAGGCCGTCGACGATCCACCAGGTGCCGGCGGCGGCATCCCAGCGCCAGCGCTCGGTGTAGCGCACGGTGCGCTCGGCCATCGTGTGGCGGTTGACCACGCCGATCTGGATCTCGCGGACCGCTTCTTCCTTAGTCGCCGTGGCGCTGGTCTCGCGGTAGCCGGTGACCTGCACCTGCTCGTAGCGGGCGAAATCGAGTTCGCTGGCCGGATGCGCGGTGCGGTACTCCGGGTCGACCAGCTGCCAGGCGGTCTTCATGTCGTTCCAGCGCACCGCGCCGGTCCAGGCGTACTGCGCGCGCTCGAGCGCGGTGCCCTGCTTGCCGGCGCTGGCGCAACCGGGCAATAGCGCCAGCAGCGCGAGCAGCGCCGCGACGACCGACACGCGGTGCAGGGACGAACGGGCGTAAGTCGCGCGCATGGCAGGGTCTCGAAGCGTGAGGCCGCCATCGTAGCCGTCGCGGCCGGCGCACGGGCGGCTGCCGGTATCCTCTTGGCGATGGATGTCGACACTTCTGTCCGGGCCGCCCCGGTCAATATCGCCGCCGCGTTGCCGCGGCTCGCCAACGCCGCGCCCGATCGCATCGCGATGCGCTGCCCCGGCCCGGACGGCCGCTACGCCGATGCGCACGCCCTGACCTACGGCGCGCTCGATGCGCGCAGCGACGCGATCGCCGCCGGACTCGCCGCGCGCGGCATCGTCCGCGGCACGCGCACGGTGCTGATGGTGCGGCCGACGCCCGAGTTCTTCCTGTTGATGTTCGCCCTGTTCAAGGCCGGCGCGGTGCCGGTGCTGGTCGATCCGGGCATCGACAGGCGCGCGCTGAAGCAGTGCCTGGACGAAGCCGGCGCCGAGGCCTTCATCGGCATTCCGCTGGCGCAGTGCGCACGAGTCTTGCTGGGCTGGGCGAAATCGGCGCGCGTACGCATCACCACCGGGCGCTGGGCGGTGCTCAGCGATGCGACGCTGGCGGATGTGGAACGCGCCGGCGCGGGTGCCGGTCCGCAACTCGCCGCGACGGCAGGCGACGACGTCGCCGCGATCCTCTTCACCAGCGGCTCGACCGGCGTGCCCAAGGGCGTGGTCTACCGGCATCGCCATTTCGCCGCGCAAATCGACATGCTGCGCGATGCGTTCGGCATCGGCGCCGGCGGCATCGACCTGCCGACGTTCCCGCCGTTCGCGCTCTTCGATCCCGCGCTCGGCCTGACCTCGATCATTCCGGACATGGATCCGACCCGGCCGGCCAAGGCCGATCCGCGCAAGCTGCATGCGGCGATCGACCGTTTCGGCGTCGACCAGCTGTTCGGCTCCCCCGCATTGATGGGTGTGCTCGCGAAGTACGGCAAGCCGCTGCCGACATTGCGCCGCGTGACCTCGGCCGGTGCGCCGGTGCCGCCGGACACGGTCACGAAGATTCTCGAACTGCTGCCCGACGACGCGCGCTTCTGGACGCCGTACGGCGCGACCGAATGCCTGCCGGTTGCCGTCGTCGAAGGCCGCGAACTGCTGGCGCTGCGCACGCGCACCGAACACGGCGCCGGCACCTGCGTCGGCCGACCGGTACCGCCGAACGAGGTGCGCATCATCCGGGTCGACGACGACGCGATTCCCACGTGGTCCGACGCGCTGTGCGTGCCCGGCGCCCAGGTCGGCGAGATCACCGTTGCCGGACCCAGCGCCACCGACGCCTACTTCAACCGCGATGCGCAGACGCGACTGGCGAAGATCACCGAGACATTGCCCGACGGCAGCACGCGCATCGTCCATCGCATGGGCGACCTCGGTTACTTCGATGCCGAGGGCCGGCTGTGGTTCTGCGGACGCAAGGGCCACCGTGTGGTGACCGCGACCGGCACGCTGTGCACCGAACAGGTCGAACCGGTGTTCAACGTGCACGCCGAGGTGAAGCGCACCGCGCTGGTCGGCATCGGTCCGAAGGGCGCGCAGACGCCGGTGCTGTGCGTGGAGCTGGAGGCCGGTGTCGCGAAGACGGAACAGGCGCGCATCGCCGACGAACTGCGTCACATCGGCGAAGGCTTCGTCCACACCGGGCGCATCACGCGCGTGCTGTTCCATCCCGGCTTCCCGGTCGACATCCGCCACAACGCCAAGATCGGCCGTGAAACGCTGGCGATCTGGGCCGCGACACACGCACAGGACCTCGCATGAAACTTCTCGTCACCGGCGGCGGCGGCTTCCTCGGCCAGGCCCTGTGCCGCGGCCTCGTCGAACGCGGCCATGACGTCACCAGCTTCAATCGCGGGCACTACCCCGAGCTCGATGCGATCGGCGTGGGCCAGGTGCGCGGTGATCTCGCCGATGCAAACGCGGTACGCGCTGCCGCGCAGGGCATGGACGCGATCTTCCACAACGCGGCCAAGGCCGGCGCCTGGGGCAGCTATGAGAGCTATCACCAGGCCAATGTCGTCGGCACGCAGAACGTGCTCGATGCCTGCCGCGCGCACGGCATCGGCCGGCTGGTCTACACGTCGACGCCGAGCGTGACCCACCGGGCGACGCATCCGGTCGAAGGCGGCACCGCGGAAACCGTGCCCTACGGCGAGGACTTCAAGGCGCCGTACGCGACGACGAAGAAGATCGCCGAGCAGGCAGTGCTCGCCGCGAACGGACCGGACCTCGCTACCGTCGCGCTGCGGCCGCGGCTGATCTGGGGACCCGGTGACCAGCAACTGCTGCCGCGACTGGTCGAACGCGCGCGGGCCGGACGCCTGCGTTTCGTCGGCGATGGCGAGAACCGTATCGACACGACGTACATCGACAACGCCGCGCAGGCGCATTTCGATGCCTTCGACCATCTGGCGCCGGGCGCGGCGTGCGCGGGTCGCGCCTACTTCATCAGCAACGGCGAACCCACGACGGTGCGCGAGATTGTCAACGCGCTGCTCGCCGCCGCCGGTGCGCCGCAGGTGACGAAGACGCTGCCGTTCGGCGCAGCGTATGCGATCGGCGCGATCTGCGAATCGGTCTGGCCGCTGCTGCGTCTGCAGGGCGAACCGCCGATGACACGCTTCCTCGCCGAGCAGTTGAGCACGACGCACTGGTACGACATGGCGCCGGCGACGCGCGACTTCGGCTACGTCCCGCGGGTCAGTCTTCACGAAGGACTCACCCGCCTGAAAGATTCGTGGACAGGTACCTGACCGTCACCTGATCGCGACTCCGGCGGGCATAGGGTGACCCCCGAACCGCTCACGGGAATCAGGAGACCACCCATGCTTCGTTATGCAGTCATTTTTCTTGTCGTCGCCATCATTGCCGGTGTCCTCGGCTTCAGTGGTGTCGCCGGCGCCGCCACCAACATCGCCTGGATCCTGTTCGTCGTGTTCCTGATCCTGGCCGTGATCTCGATGCTGCGTGGCCGCGGACCGTAACGTCCCAGCCCGATACGTGATCTGAAACGCCCGCCTTCCGGCGGGCGTTTTCTTTTGGGCGCGCGCCGCCTGTCGCACGCGCTGATGTCCCTTGCGCATTGCGCGTAGCGCCACCGCATCGGCCGCTACAATGCGGCCATGGCCGGATTCCTTCCTTCTCCTTTCGCGGCGCTCAAGCCGATCGCCGGACGCGCGCTGGAAACCGCGCTCAACCAGGCGCTCGCGCTCGATGCCGACACGCGCACCGCGCTCGCCGGACTCGATGGGCAGCGCATCGCGCTGACCCTCGCCTCGCCGCCGATCGCGCTGGAACTGCGCGTCGACGGTGAGCGCCTGCGCGTCGGTCCGGTCGACGACGCGGTCGAACCCGATCTCGCCGTGCGCACGACGATCGCCGGCGTGCTGTCGCAGCTGCCGTTCCTGCGCCGCGACGACGCGCCGCCGATCGGCAAGGTGCGCGTCTCCGGCGATGCCGAACTCGCGCGCCGGCTGCAGAAGCTCGCGGGACGCTTCGATCCCGACTGGCAGAAGCCGTTCGTCGCCGTCTTCGGCGAGGTGATCGGCGTGCAGGTCGCGAACGCATTCGCCAGCGCGCTGCAGCAGGCGCAAGGCCTGGGCCGCACGCTGACCGAAAGCGCGGTGGAGTACGTGACCGAGGAATCGCGCGACGTGCTCGGCCGCGACGAGCTCGAAGCGTTCAATGACGACGTCGACGTGTTGCGCGACGACGTCGAGCGACTCGCGGCGCGCGTCTCGCGTCTGTCGCGCGGGCCGGCTGCATGAAGGGTCTGCTGCGCGCCTCGCGTATCGGCCGTGTGCTGCTGCGCTACCGTCTCGACGATCTGCTCAACGACACGCCGGCCGAGCGCTGGCTCAAGCTCGCGCGTCCGTTCGTGCCGCGCGCCTCGGCCGACATCGCCGCGCAGTCGCGCGGTGCGCGCCTGCGTCTGGCGCTGCAGGAACTCGGACCGATCTTCGTCAAGTTCGGGCAGATCCTGTCGACCCGCCGCGATCTGGTGCCGCCGGACATCGTCGACGATCTCGCCCTGCTGCAGGACCGCGTGCTGCCCTTCGACGGCGCGCAGGCGCAGGCGATCATCGAGCGCGAACTCGGCATGCCGATCGCGCAGGCCTACGAGGCCTTCGACACCGTGCCGCTGGCATCGGCGTCGATCGCCCAGGTGCACGCAGCGACGCTGCCGCCCGACGACCGCAATCCGCGTCGCGAGGTCGTGGTCAAGGTGCTGCGCCCCACCATCGAGAAGCAGATCGCCGCCGACATCGCGCTGCTGAAGAACCTCGCTGCGCTGGTCGACCGTACGCATCCCAATGCCGACAAGATCCGCCCGCGCGAAGTCGTGGCCGAGATCGAGAACACGCTGGCCGCCGAACTCGACCTGCAGCGCGAAGGTGCGAATGCGTCGGTGCTGCGCCGGTTTTGGACCGGTTCGCAGGATCTCTACGTGCCGGCGCCGGTGTGGGAACGCACCACGCAGCGCGTGCTCACGCTCGAACGTGTACACGGCATTCCCAGCGACGATATCGCCGCCCTCGACGCCGCGGGCATCGACCGCAAGGCGCTCGCGGCGAAGGGCGTGCGTGTGTTCTATACGCAGGTGTTCCGCGACAACTTCTTCCACGCCGATGCGCATGCCGGCAACATCTGGGTCGATCCGGACCGCAAGACCAATCCGCGTTTCATCGCGCTGGATTTCGGGATCATGGGCCAGCTCTCGCGCGAGGATCAGTACTACCTCGCCGAGAATTTCATGGCGATCTTCCGCCAGGACTACCGGCGCATCGCCGAGCTGCACATCCAGGCCGGCTGGATGCCGGGCCACATCCGCATCGACGAACTCGAAGCCGCGGTGCGCTCCGTCTGCGAGCCGTATTTCACCCGGCCGCTGTCGGAAATCTCGCTCGGCGAAGTGCTCGGCAAACTGTTCCGCACCGCGCAGCGCTACCAGCTCACCCTGCAGCCGCAGCTGATCCTGTTGCAGAAGACGCTGTTGAGCATCGAGGGCATCGGTCGCCTGCTCGACCCGAAGCTCGACATCTGGGCGGTCGCGCGCCCGGTGCTCGAACGCATCCTCGTCGAGCGCTACAGCCCGCAGCGTCTGGGCCGAGAATTCCGCGACCGCCTGCCGGAACTGATCACCCAGGCGCCCGACATGCCGCGCCTGCTGCACGGCTGGCTCAAGCAGCAGGTCGAAGGCCGCCACGAACTGCGCATGCGCTCCGACGACCTCGCCGCGCTGACCGCGACGATGCAGGGCATGCAGAAACGTATGGTCGCCGCGATCCTCGGCGTCGGTCTGCTGATCGTCGCCGCGGTGCTGTACGCGCTGGAAGCGGGCGGTCCGAGCTTCGTCGGCCTGCCGGTGGCGACGTGGGTTGCCGGTGTCGGCGGGCTGTGGGCGCTGCTCGCGGCATGGCCGCGGCGGTCGCCGGTGCATCTGCGGGACTGAGGTCGTCGACGCAGTGAACTGACTGCTCTCGAGTCCTCCCCCCGCAGGCGGGGGAGGACTCGAGAGCAGCGCATCAGTCGTTGTGTCGCGCACGACATGCCGTCGCACGCGCACCGAGCCAGTCCCGCTCGCGCGGATTGCGCGCCAGCGAGGCCGCGTGTTCGAACGCATCCGCCGCATCTGCATGCCGTCCGAGCTTGGCCAGCAGATCGCCGCGCACGCCCGGCAGCAGGTGGTAATCGGCCAGCGTGGCGTCGCCGGCCAAGGCATCGACCAGCGGCAATGCGGCCGCAGGCCCGGCCGCCATGCCGATCGCGACCGCGCGGTTGAGCGCGACCACAGGCGAGCCCGTCAGCGCGAGCAGCTGTCCATACAGCGCGGCGATGCGCGCCCAGTCGGTGCCGTCCGCGGTCGGCGCCAGCGCATGGCAGGCGGCGATCGCGGCCTGCAGTTCGTAGCCGCCGGGCGACGCGGTCCCGCGCGCGGTCTGCGCCTGCGCCAGTGCCGCGAGCCCCGCATCGATCGAGCCGCGATCCCAGCGCGTGCGGTCCTGGTCGGGCAACAGCACCGGATGCCCGTCGGCGTCTGTGCGTGCATCGAGCCGCGAGGCCTGCAGCGCCATCAACGCGGCGAGCGCGTGCACCTCGGCCTCGCGCGGCATCAGCGCCGCCAGCACGCGCGTCAGCCGCAGCGCTTCTGCGCACAGATCGGGGCGCGCCCAGTCGTCGCCGCTGCTCGCCGCATGGCCTTCGTTGAACACCAGATACAGCACGTGCAGCACCGCCGACAGCCGCGCCGGCAGGTCCGCGCGCTGCGGCACTTCGAACGGCGTGCCGGCGTTCGCGATGGTCTTCTTGGAGCGCACGATGCGCTGCGCGATCGTCGCCTCGGGCACCAGAAACGCGCGTGCGATCTCGTCGGTGGTCAGGCCGCCGATCAGGCGCAGCGTCAACGCGACCTGCGATTCGACGGTCAGCGCGGGATGGCAGGCGACGAACATCAGCCGCAACACGTCGTCGCCGATGACGTCGTCGAGCGCGTCCTGCGCGCGCGCGTCCGATTCGTGCTGCGCCTGCTCGATCTCGCGCGCGAGTTCGGCGTGATGCGCGTCGAGGCGCTGGCCGCGACGCAGGCGGTCGATGCCGCGGTTACGCGCGGTGGTCATCAGCCACGCGCCCGGATTGTCGGGCAGGCCGTCGCGCGGCCAGCGTTCGAGCGCGGCGACCAGCGCGTCCTGCGCCAGCTCCTCGGCGAGATCGAGATCGCGTACCACGCGCATCAGGCCGCCGATGATCTTCGGCACTTCGTCGCGCCAGAGCGTTTCGATCGTGCGGTGCAGGGTGGCCGTGTCCATGGGCGGCGATGACAGCACTGCGCGCGCAACGGGGCAAGCCGCACTGCGGCGCACGGTGCGCCGGACATGGACGGTGGTCGGCGGCGGCGTGCACGTCCGCGCGCTCATTCCGTCGGGAACGCGGCCATGTCCATGTGCATCACCTCCCACAGATGGCCGTCGGGATCGGCGAAGCCGTGCTGGTACATGAAGCCGTGATCGACCGGTTCGGCCGTCACCGTGCCGCCTGCGGCGCGCGCCTTGGCGACGATCGCATCGACCGCGGCGCGGTCGGGCTGCGACAGCGCGATGATCGCGCCGACGTGGCCCGGCGGTGGCAGCGGCAACTTCGTGAAGCTCTGGAAGAACGGCTTGACCAGCAGCATGACGAAGCTGTCTTCGCCGATGATCATCGCGGTCGCGTTGTCGTCGGTGAACTGCGGATTGAACCGGAAACCGAGCGCGGTGAAGAAACGCACGCTGCGGTCGAGGTCTCCGACCGGGAGATTCACGTAGATCTGGGGACGGGTCATGGCGGTGCTCCTGTGATGTGGACGACGTGGAGATTCAGCAGCCCTGCTTGGAGCGCATCACCATCCAGCCGGTGCCGAAACGGTCGACGACCATGCCGAAGCGGTGCGCGAAGAAGGTCTCGCCCATCGGCGCACGCACCTCGCCGCTGTCCGACAGCGCGGCGAAGATGCGTTCGGCCTCCGCGTCGCTGTCCACGCCCAGATTGACGAATGCATGCGGCGCGGCCGGCAATGGCGTGCCCGGCGGCACGTCGGACGCCATCAGGAACTGCGCACCGACGGGGAGATGGGCATACATGATCCGTTCGGGCGCGGTGGCGTCGCTGCCGGGGCAGGGCGGGGCGTCGCCATAGGGCATCAGCACCGGTTCGCCGCCCAGCAGCGCGGCGTAGGCCTTGAACGCGTCGGCGCAGGTGCCGTCGAAATACAGGTAGGGATCGATACGCATCGCAGTGTCCTCGAAGGGCCGCCGGCTGGCGGTGTCGTTGGAACGACGTCTTGGCGCACCGGAAATCGACATCGCCGGACGGATTCGATGCACATCGCGCACACGGGGCGTTCCGGACCCGCCCGTTAAGCTGCCCGGCCCCTTGAGCACCGAGGAGACGCCGATGCGCCGCCCCCTGATGTTGCTGTTGCCACTCGCCCTGGCCGCCTGTGGCGGCTCCACGCCGCCGGAAGGCGCCGCCACGGCGCCCAGCCAGGCCGCTGCCGACGCGATTCCCGATGCCGCGCCCGCCGATCATGCGAAGACGCTCGAGGCCTACCACTGGCGCCTGGTCGACGCGACCAGCAGCGGCGGCGCGCGCATCGACGCCCTGCTCGATGGCGACGGCGAAGCGCTGCAGCTGGACTTCGCCGACGGCGGTCTGCGCGTGTCGAACGCCTGCAACCACATGGGCGCGAATGTCGCGCTCGACGACGACCGCCTGACGGTCGACCAGGTGATCTCCACGATGATGGCCTGCGCCGACGCGCAGCTGACCGCGCGCGAGCGCGAGATCGGCCAGCGCCTGCCCGGCACGCATCGCCTCGCGCTGACCGGCGGCGAGCCGCCGCGGCTGACGCTGCAGCTCGAGAATGGCGACGTGCTCGTGTTCGAGGGCGTGCCCACGCCGGCCACGCGCTACGGCGGTGAAGGCGAGACCGTGTTCCTGGAGATCGCGCCCGAGCGCGTCGCCTGCAGCCATCCGTTGATTCCCGAACAGCGCTGCCTGCAGACGCGCGAGGTGCAGTACGACGACGAAGGCGTGCGCTCGCCGGGCGATGCCGAATGGACACCGCTGTATCAGGACATCGAGGGCTTCACCTTCGAGGACGGCGTGCGCAACGTCGTGCGCGTGCAGCGCTTCGACGTGGCCGATCCGCCGGCCGATGCGCCATCGCAGGCGTACGTGCTGGACATGGTGGTGGAGTCGGAGAGCGTAGGGCGCTGACGCGGTGCGCCCGGCGCGTTGAATCATCTGCTGCGCGCGATGTCGGGATCACGCGATCCGCGGCCCTCACCCCAACCCTCTCCCGGTGGGAGAGGGGCTCTTGAGTGCCGAGCGCGACCCGACCGGTCGCGTCCCGAGACCGTCAGGGCTTCGCAGCCTCCGGATGCAGCGCATAGCTGCCCCAGGTCGTGGTTTCGGCCAGCACGTGGCCCTGCACCGCGCGCAGCACGTCGTTGGCGGTGAAGCGCTCCGGCACGTCGAGCGTGGCGACGTCGAGTGCGAACAGGCGGAAGAAATAGCGGTGCGTGCGCAGGTCGTTCGGTGGCGGGTAGGGGCCGTCGTAGCCGAACCAGTCGCCGGCCAGGTCCGGATCCCCGGCGAACCAGCCGGTGTAGTCGTTGAGGCCCTGGCGCGCGCCGTCCGGGCCCGGCGGATTGCGCTTGCCGCCCTTGGTCACGCCGTCGCTGGCGCTGCCTTCTGCGATCGTGCGCAGGTCGGCCGGCAGATCGACCACCGCCCAATGCACGAAGGTGCCGCGCGGGTGTTCGACCGGAATCTCGACGCCGTCCTTGCCCGCCAGTGACGGATCGGTCGGCGCGTCGGGATCGAGGCACAGCAGGGCGAACGAACGCGTGCCCGCCGGCACGTCGTCCCAGGCGAGATGCGGGTTGCGGTTGCCGCCGAAGCCGTCGGGCGCGCCGACCGCGAACGTCGCCGCGATCGGCTGGCCCTGCTCGAAACTGTCGCTGTGGAGTCGCATGGTGTCTCCGCTCGGAAAGGATCAGTCCTGACGGTAGCCCAGACGTACTGCAACGGGCGTCAGCGCGGCGAACGGGCCGGCCAGCGCCTCGCGGTAGGCGAGCCAGCGCCCGGCCGGAATGCGGTCGGGACCCAGCAGTTCGCGCGGCGGCGTCGGGAACGCGGGCACGCCGAGGGCTTCGGCGAAGCGCGCGGCCAGACGTTCGAGATCCTCGCCCGGCGCATCGGTGCGCACGACGGTGTGCGGGAACAGGTCCTGCTCGATCACGTCGGCGATCTGCGACAGATGCGCGGCCAGCCACTGCGCGGCACTGTCGACATCGGTGATGCGCAACGCCATCGGCGCGCCGTACGCGAACCACTCCAGCAGCATGTCGCGCGGATCGCGCAGCGCGAACAGCAGACGCGCCTGCGGCAGCTGCGGGCGCAGCGCCAGCAGCCAGGCGTTGTCCCAGAACGGAATCCAGTCGATAACCGCCCCGTTGGCGCCGATGCCACGCGCGGGCAGCTGCGACAGCCAACCGGCGGCGACCTGTTCGGCGGTGAACACGCCCTGCGCCAGACGCGCCGGCACGTTGGTGTCCTGAAACGGATCCTGGACCGCGATCGAGAACCGGTCGGCGCGGAATTCGGGCAACGCGCGCTGCAGCACGTTCGCGATGCGATCGACCTGCGCGCCGGGCGCGCCGTAGAGAAACACCGCGGGTGCACGCGGGCCGTCGACGGTCGCGCGCTCGGGCCAGCTCGCCGGCGCGGCGGTGGGCACGGGCGGGTCACCGACCTGCGCCGTTTCCTCGACGTTGAGGCCGAGCCACGTCGCGATCGCGTCGGCCGGACGATCCGCCGCGTCCTGGGCCGTGCCGATCCAGCGGCGCAGCATCAGGCGCGCCTGCGGACTGGCGGCCGGCAGCAGGCCTTCGACGAAAGTGACGGCGGCCGCGGGATCGCGGTCCAGCAACCGGTTGAACAGCAGCTGGTTGGCGTTGCCGTGGCCGGGCTGCAGGGCAGTGATCCTGCGCGCGGTCGCTTCGGATGCCTCGTGCGCGCCGGTGCCCGATTCCAGCGCGAGCTGCGCCTGCAGCGCCGGCAGATGATCAGGACGCGCCGCGTTCCAGCGCGCGATGATCGCGGTCGCCGCTTCGCTGCCGAAGGCTTCCATCGCCAGACGCGCGACCCACAGGTGATCCAGCTCCGGTGATTTTTCGAGCGCGGCGTCGAGCGTGGCCTGCGTCTCTTCGGTGTTGCCGGTCGCTTCCCACAACAGCAGCAGGCCGTTGGTCGCGCGGTGCGAATCGGGATGCGCGGCGAACGCGGCCTGCAGCAACGGCTTGGCGCGATCGAAGCGCTTCGCCTGCAGTTCGAGCTCGCCGGCGAAGGCCTGCAGCGACGGCGTCGCGTGCGCGGGATCGGCCAGCAGCACGGCGAGTTCGTCGGCCGCGTCGGCCGGACGCCCCTGCTGCAGCACGATCTGCGCGAGCAGGCCGCGCAGCTGCACCTGACCGGTCTTCTCGATCAGGCGGCGGAACGATTGCTCGGCGAACGCGAAGTGGCCCTTGGCGAGATACGCGAAGCCGAGCGCACTGATCACCTGCAGATCGTCCGGCGCCCCCTTCGAGGCCGCCGACAGCAGCGTCAGTGCGCGATCGTGGTCGTTGCGGCGCGAGGCCAGCACGCCTTCGAGCATCAGCGTCCACGGATGCTCGGGCGCAACGCGTGCGGCGAGTTTGGTCTGGCGCTCGGCTTCGTCGAGATCGTTGCGGCCGATCGCCATCTGCGCCTGCACGACGTACGCGCCGAACTGGTTGGGATCGAGCGCGACGGTCTGCGCCAGCGCGGCCTGCGCGCCGCCGAGGTCGCGCGTGTCGAGCAGCATGCCGGCGCGCAGGAAATGCAGTTCCGCGTCGTCGGGCATCTGCGCGATGGCGGCGTCGATCGTCGACAGCGCGGTCTCGCGATCACCGGTCGCACGGAACGCGAGCGCGGCGGCGCTCAGCGTGTCGGTGTCCTTGTGTCCCTCGGCCAGCGCCTGGCGGGCGAGCGTGGCGGCTTCTGCATTCGCGCCGCGGCGCAGGGCTTGGTAGATCTGTTGCGACATGCTGGATATCCGGGCGCGAAGCCGACCAAAGGCAAGGCCGGGCATTGTAGCGGGCGGGGTGGGGCGGGTTCGAAGCGCGGATCACAGGTGCCGGACGCAACGACGCGCGCGAGCAACCGCTGATGCGCACGGACACCGCACCCCGTCGCCCCAGCGCAGGCTGGGGCCCATCTCGATCTTCGTTCCAAGACTGGCCGGGACGACGCAACGGCGCCGTGCGCCCGACGGAGACGAAAAGACGACGCGCCCGAAGCCGAGTGTTCTGGACGAAGCGGCGTGATCACAACCCGCAAAGCGCGTAGCCCGCCCAACCGATACGCACAATTCAACCGCTCTGCGCACCCGCACCCGCATGCACCGCCGTCGCCAGCCGCGTGCGCTCCACCGAGGTCCGTGCAGCATCCGCGTGCACATCCAGACGCGCGGCGACCCAGCGTTCGGCGAAGCCGTCGAGATGCCGGTCGAGCAGGAAACCGCAATGCCCGCCCCAACGGCTGATCTCCAGCCGCGCATGCGCCGGCAGCGCGAGGGCGTGGAAGGCGTCGAGCGGAATCACCGGGTCGTCCGCCGCCATCAGGATGTCGACCGGCACCTGCAGCGACGACAGCCGGTCGCCAGCGACCGAGTAGCCGTCGAAGTAGTCGTCGAGCGTGCCGAACTCGGTATGCGTGCGCACCAGCCAGTCGGTGAGGTCGCGCAGGCCCAGGCTCAGCGTGGCGTCGTCGACGTCCAGATGATCGGGGAACAGGTCGCGCTTGCGCCGCAGCGAGGCCCGCCAGGTGCGCTCGAAGTGCCGCAGATACAGCTGGTGGTGCGCCACCTCCATCTGCAGCATCGTGCGCGCCGGGTCGATGACCGGACAGACCGCGGCGACGCCGGCCAGCTGCAGACCGGCGGCCGGCGCGCGCAGCGCGAGCCGCAGCGCGAAGTTGCCGCCCAGCGAGTAGCCGGCCGCGAGCATCGGCCGCGGATCGAAGCGCGCGGCGATGTCGACCGCCGCGTGCACCACCTCGTCGATGCGGTTGGAATGGAAGATCGCTTCGTTGAGGTGGTGGCTGTCGCCGTGGTCGCGGAAATTCAGCCGGAACACCGCATAGCCGAGCGCCAGCATCTGGGCCGCGGTCTGGCGCATGTAGCTCGATTCACTGCTGCCCTCCCAGCCGTGCAGCAGCAGCACGAGGCCGCGCGGCGCGCGGCCTGGCACCACGCTGTGCAGGCCGTGCAGGCGCACGCCTTCGCCGCCGTCGACCAGATGCTCGGTCGTCACCGCACCGGTCGCGGCGAGTGCCTGCGCGCCGCGTCGCCGTCGCCACTGGCTGCTGCCGAGCGCCGTCTGCAGATGCGGATTGCGCAGCCAGAACGGCGGCGCGTACTCGCTGCCGCCCACGCGCATGCCCTCCGCGGCGAGGCCGCCTGCCTCCGTCTCCGGCGACGGACGCAGCCGCTTCAATCGCGTGCGTCCAGCGCCGCGACGATGCGCTCGCGCGAGACCTCGGCCAGATGCCGGCGGCCTTCCGCATTGGCCGGCAGGATCGGTTCGAGAAACGCGACCTCGGCATCGCGCGCGGGCTCGCCGAGCAGGCGGATGAAATTGGCGAAGAAGGATTCGCGCGGGCCGAAGGCGACGATGCGCTGCGCCGATGCGTGCCGCCCGTAACGCAGCGCCACCGGCTGCACGGCCACATTGGTCTCCACCGCCGCCAGGAAGATGCGCGCGTGGAACGGGCCGACCGCATCACCCCCGCGCGTGCGCCCTTCGGGAAACACCGCCACCGGCCGGCCTTCCCGCAGCCGCGTGACCATCTCCTCGAGCACGCCGCCCAGCGATTCGGTGCTGCCGCGCTGGTGGAAGATCGTCTCGCCGCGCGCGGCCAGCCAGCCCACCACCGGCCAGCCGGCGATCTCGCGCTTGGCCACGAAGCCGACCATGCGCTGGCTGTGCAGCGCGACGATGTCGACCCAGCTCACGTGATTGGCGACGAACAGCACCGCACCCGGCAACGGCGTGCCGCTGCGATGCAGGCGGAAACCGAAGATCCACATCAGTCCGCCCTGCCACCAGCGGATCATGCGGTGGTCGACGCGCTCGCCACTGCGCAGCCGGCGTCGGCCGATCGGCGGCAGCATCGACAGCAGCAGGATCGGCAGATGGATGCACAGGTGCCACAACAGCACCGGCACGCGCACGCAGTAACGCAACACGCGCGCCGGCGTGTCGCCGGCGTCGGCGCGAACGGAAGAAGCACTCATCGGTGCACGATACCCAAACATGGGCCTGCGCGGCGTGGAACGCGTTCGAGGAACGCCTGCCACGCGCCGCAGGTTGCAGAATGCGCGCTCACGGTTTCGGCACCACCGCGAGCGTCAGCCGCGAGATGCACACCAGCTTGCCGGCCGCATCTTCGACGCGGATCTCCCACACCTGGGTGCTGCGTCCGACGTGCAGCGAACGCGCGGTGCCGGTCACGATGCCGGCGCGCACGCCGCGCAGATGATTGGCGTTGATCTCGATGCCGACGACGCCGCAACCCTCGGGCACGGACAGGCCGCCGGCGCTGCTGCCGAGGGTCTCGGCCAGCAATGCGGACGCGCCGCCATGCAGAAGTCCGAACGGCTGATGGGTGCGGCTGTCGACGGGCATCGTCGCGCGCAGGAAGTCCGGGCCGATTTCGGTGAAGACGATGCCCAGCGCGGCAATCGCCGTATCGGCGGACATCGCGTTGAGCTGGTCGAGCGAGGTGTCGCTGCGGAACATGCGGGGAAGGCTCCGGGGGAAACCCGGCAGCTTAGGCCGTTGCGGGCCGCCGCGCAGCGCGACCGGCGGAATGGCGCGTCGCGATGGCGCGCGTACCGGTCGCGGGGGATCGATGCGGATCAGACGATGTGGAAACGCGTCGGCATGGCGCTGTCGCGGACTTCGTAGCGGAACGGGCTGTCGGCGTGGCTGCGCGCAGCGCGGACCTGGGCATGGAAGCGCGCAGGCGGGGCGATGCAGGCCGGGACCGGAACGGACGCGTCGGTGGCGCGGAGGGTGTGGATGCGGAACATGGCGGAACTCCTGAGGATCGGGGGAACGCTTCAGGCGCCGGAGCTGATCGGAGGATCAGGCGATGCGGAAGCGCGAAGGACTGGTGTGGGTGACGTAGCTGCGCGGGGCGCCGTAGCTGCTGCTGGCGCCGTAACCGGTGCCGGGTTCGCGGGTGGGGCGCGGTGCAACCGACGGCGCGAGATGGGCGGCGGCGTCGACGATGGCGTGCATGCGGGACATGGCGGAACTCCTGGTGGGTCGAGCGGGGATCAGGCGACGCGGAAGCGGGCGGGGACCGATTCGGCGGCGTAGCTGCGGGGCGTGCCGTAACCGCTGCTGCGGCCGTAGCCGAGGCCGAACAGACGGGCCTGGCGGAAGGCGACGGGCGGCGCGAGGTGGGCGGCGGCGTGGACGATGGCGTGCATACGGGACATGGCGGGATTCCTGGAGAGAGGTGAAGTGGATGGACGGATCAGGCGACGCGGAAGCGGGCGGGCGCCGGTGCGCTGCTGTAGCTGCGCGGGGCGCCGTAGCTGCTGCTGCGGCCGTAGCCGAGGCCGAACGGGCGGACGAGTGCGGCGCTGGCGTTGCGGGCGGCGGGAGTGGTCTGGGTCTGCATGGCGGTGTCCTCGGGGTCGTTGTGCTTCGGTGTGTTGGTAGACTACAACACCACTGTTCGATAACACCACGTGCAAGAAGTCATATCCCGCGAATTCATCGAAACCATTAATCCTGCGTTCACTTTTCTTCGGTTCTATCGTCCGTTGTGACCAAGACGCCTGGACATCGAAGAACGTGACCGTGCAGCGCAGGCGCGCGCCCGCGTGGCCGTCAGGACGTCCGGTCGACAAGGCAGAGGGCGAGGCGCGCTCCCTCATCGAGGCGGCACGCGATTCGTCGGGTGTATGGTGCGCAGCGACCCCGTCGTCGCCGCGCCGACCGTGGGACGCGCCGGGCGCGTCTCAGAGAATCGGTACGAGTCCCGCGCCGAATGCGGTGAAGATCCGCGTCAGCAGGCTGCGGAAGCCGAGGCTCACTTCCGGGAAATCGCCGACCGCGACATAGCACTCGCGGAAACCCGGGGCATCCGGAGGCAACGGCGCCGGGCAGTCGGGCCCGGGCTGGAATTCGAAGCTCGTCGCATAGCGCGTCGGCCACAGATCGAAAATCGGCAAGCGCTCGGAGACTTTGGCCATCGAATAGTCGACGCCCGAGAACACCGGCGGCGGATCGCGCCGCGCGATCGTCCACGAATTCTCCGGCGACATGTCGCGGCGGATGCTCGCGGCCAGCCGCTGCGCGAAGCGCGCGTCGTCGATGACCACGGCGCTCTCGGTATTGAGGTTGTCGCCGCGTGGATCGAAGTTGTGCGTGCCGACCACGCCGATGCGCTCGTCGACCACCAGCGATTTCGCGTGCAGACCCATGCGCAGGCCCGTGCGGTTGAGCGGCACGCGCCGGTTCACGCCGATGCCCGCATACCGCAGCGCCGAATACTCGCGCGTCAGCGGCGCGGCGCTCGCGGGACGCGCGGCGATGACTTCCTCGCGCGTCGTCGCCGCGCCTTCGGTGCCGCTCTCGTCGAGGTTCACGCTGCCGTCGGCGTTCCACGAGATGCCGACGGCGCCGGTGACCTCGAGATCAATCGGCGCGTCTTCCGGGAACGGTTTGTACTCGTAGATCTGGAAACCGAAATCGCGCAGGTGCCGGCGCTTGTACTTGTACGACAGCGCATAGGTGATGAACGAATCGGTCGCGGCCAGGCTGTTGGTCGACACGACGACCTGCGGCGCGTCGGGCTGCGCGTGCAGGTCGAAGAACATCTGCTCGGCCGGTTTCGACAGCACCAGATACGGCGTCTGCAGCAGCACTTCGTCCTGCGCCGACTCGATCAATTCGCGCAGCCGCGGCGTCGCGGCGATCGCGGCCTTGGCCGCCTCGCGATTACGCCGGTGCTTGGCTGGGAGGTCGCCGATGAACTCGACCGGCCCGACCGGCAGCGCGGCATCGACCAGACGCTGGCGCACGAGCGCCCCGTCGCCGGCGTCTTCAAGGATCGCGGCCACGCGCTGCGGGCGCTGGTACTCCTGGAACGACACCGGCGGCACGCCGCTGCGCAGCAGATGCCGGCCGACGTCGCCCAGCTGCTCGACCGGCGTGCTTAACGGCGCGTGCCAGAACGCGACGAAGTTCTCCTCCATCGCCTCGACCACCGGCCCCGCGATCAGGACGTCGCGATCGCGGAAGTTGAAGCTGTCGCTCCAGTCGAAATAGTCGTCCTGGTAGTTGCGGCCGCCGGTGATGCCGACCACGCCGTCGATCAGCAGCGCCTTGCTGTGCATGCGCTGGTTGAGCCGCCGCCAGCAGCAGGCCGCGGCCAGCGCGTACTGCGGATAACTGATGCGCGCCCGGCCCAGCACCGGGTTGTAGATGCGCATCTCGAAGTTGGTGTGCGCGCCGGCCAGCGCCGACAGCGTCTCCACCGTGCGCAATGCCGACAGCTGGTCGACCAGCAGCCGCACCTGTACGCCGCGGCGTGCGGCCGACAGCAGTTCCTCAAGCACCAGATGGCCGGCGTCGTCCTCGTCGAAGATGTAGGTCTGCACGTCGATCGTGCGCTGCGCGCCGCGGATCAGATCCAGGCGCGCGAGCAGCGCGTCCTGGCCGTACTCCAGCAGCAGCGCGTAATGCTGCGGGGCTGCCGGCGTGCTGCGCGCCACCGCCCGGGTGCCCAGATCGCGCAGTGGCGACGGCGCCGCGCAGGCATCGGCGCGATCGCACAGCACTTCGGTGGAGCGCGCTTCGACCGCGATGTGCGCGGCGGCATCGCGTTTGGCCGGCGACAGCGAAGTGCAGGCCGCGGTCGCCAGCGTCAGCGCCAGCAGCAGGATGCGGGTGACGGCGTGCATCAGCGGGATTCCAGCGCGCGGATCCGCAGCGTGAATCGCACCTGGTCGGCCAGCGCGTAGCCCCAGCGGTCCATCGCGTACTGGCTGCGGCGGACATCGCCTTCGCCGATCACATCGCAGTCGAGGCCCGGGCGCGCGCACTGCGACGGGGTGATCCGGAAGGTCTCCCGGCGCTGCACGCCGCGGATGCTCAGGATGCCGGTCATCTCGCCGCCGTCGCGTGCGAGCGTGGACGGGAAGGGATCGGACACGAAGCGCACCTCGGGATAGCGCGCGACGTCGAAGACGCCCGGCCCGCGGGTGATGCGCGTGTAGGCGCGGCTGTCGATGATCTCGACGCTGTCCGCGTCCAGGATCAGCCGCACCTGGTGGCGGCCATCGGCCAGCACGGTGATGTCGCCACGCCAGTCGTCGAAGCGGCCCTCGAGCTGCTGGCCCCAGCGCGTCTTGAGGCTGAAGCCGATTTCCGAGCGCTTGAGATCCATCAGAAGCGTCTGGCCCGGCACGTCGGCCGATGCGAACGCGGGCGCGACGCACGCCGCCGACAGGCACAGGCCTGCCAGCGTACGCAGCGCGGAGCCGGCGGCATGGGCCATGGGCGAAGCAGCGTTGAGCGAAGCGGGCGCCGGTGCGCCTACGGCCACCAGAACGCCGACAGTTCGGCGACGGCGGGTTCGACCGCAGCGCCCGTCGGCAGCGTCAGCACCGCGATGCCGCCCGGCGGCATGCCGCGGTATTCGCCGGTCTGGCCGCTGTGCAGCAATGCGGCCAGGCGCTCCAGTCCGGGATTGTGGCCGACCAGCAACAGGCGGCCGGTGTCGCGATGTTCGTCGAGCAGCGTCGCCAGCGTGCCGGGCGTCGCTTCGTAGATCGAGGGCTCGAGACGTTGGTCGACGTAGCCGATCGCGCCGAGGACCGCTTCGAGCGTTTCGCGGGTGCGACGCGCCGGCGAACACAGCACGCAGTCGGGCACGAGGTGTTTCTCGCGCAGCCAGCGACCCGCTGCCTCCGCTTCGGCCAGACCTTCGGCCGACAGGGGCCGGTCGATGTCGGCTTGCCCGGGCAGGGCGGGATCGGCGTGTGCGTGGCGGAGCAGGATCAGTTCGCGCATGGGCGGTCGGCGGCCTCGTTTTGTGACTTCATGACGGGCGGAGCGTTCGGATGCGGTGAACGCGTCGGCGGACAGCCTACTTCCGGACCCACTTCAGCAGTGGCGCCCAGTCGTCCTGATGGTCGCGCACCTGCGCCGAATGGTAGTCGAACAGGCTCTTGCCCAGCCCGACCAGCATCACGTAAGCCTGGCTGTCGCGCAGCTGCGCGATCACCGGATACGGCCATTGCGCGAGCAGAGCGAGCGCCTGCTGCGAAGCGTTGGTGTGCGGGCGCAGGCGATTGGCGACCAGGCCCACGCGGGTCTGGCCGCGACGGATGCGCGGATGCTTGGCCAGCGTGTTGAGGAACCCCACGGTCGCATCGATGTCGAGCGCCGACGGCAGCACCGGCACGACGATCGCATCGGCGATCTCCAGATACGCATCCAGATCGTCGGCCATCGCGCCCGCGGGCGCATCGACCACCAGCCGGGTCGCGCCATCGGGGATCGATGCCAGCACCTTCTTGTGGCGCGCGCTGCCGTCGACCGGCAACACCGCCGCTTCCATCCCGGCGCGGCGTTCGGCCCAGCGCGTGGACGACTGCTGCGGATCGGCATCGACCAGCACCGTCGACTCGCCCGACAACGCGGCGTGCGCGGCGAGATGGGTGGCGATCGTGGTCTTGCCCACGCCACCCTTGGAACTGGCCACCAGTACCGTCTTCATCGAAGTCTCCGGGTCGGTTCGCGCATCGAGCGTACACCGCCCGTGCGACGCCCGCGACCGCATGCGCGCGCCACCCGTTTAACATCGGCATCCCAGACCGCGAGCGCGCCGCGCCCATGAGTGAACTGCAGGACCTGGCCGCGCTGATCCGGGCCAACACGCCGTTGATCGTCGTCGAGACGCCCGACGAGCCGCGCGCGGTCGAGTTGTTCCGGCAGTCGCTGGTACAGGTCTGGCGCGCGCTGTACCGCTGGACGATCACCGAAGGCCTGCGCCGCGTCGATCTCGACGGCGAGTCGGAGACCGACACCGCCGCCGATGCCAGCAACACGCTGGCCGCGATCCGCGACGCCGACCAGCGCGGCATCTATCTGCTGCTCGATTTCCATCCCTACCTCGGTTACGCGGGCACCCAGCGCCAGCTGCGCGATCTGGTGCAGCGTCGCCACTGCCTGCCGCACGTGATCGTGCTGGTCGGCCACAAGGTGGAACTGCCCGCCGATCTCGAAACCATGGCCGTGCGCTTCCGCCCGCGCCTGCCCGATGCCGATGCGCTGCTGAAGCTGGTGCGCGAGGAAGCGACGGCCTACCAGCAGGAGCATGGTGGACGGCGAGTCGAGGCCGACGCCGATGCGGTGCGCCAGATCGTGCGCAACCTGCAGGGCCTGTCGCTGGGCGATGCGCGCCGGATCACGCGGCAACTGATCCACGCGGATGGTGCGCTCGCGCACGACGACCTGCCGGCGCTGGCCAAGCTCAAGTTCGAACTGCTCAATAAGAGCGGGCATCTGCATTACGAATACGACACCGCCGGCTTCGCCGATGTCGCCGGCGCGCGCCGGCTCAAGCGCTGGGTCGAACAGCGACGTCGCGTGTTCGTCGAAGGCGACGCGCCGCCCGGTCTCGATCCGCCCAAAGGGGTGCTGCTGCTCGGCGTGCAGGGCTGCGGCAAGTCGCTGCTCGCGAAAGCCATCGCCGGCGGCTTCGGCGTGCCGCTGGTGCGGCTGGATTTCGGCACGCTCTACGACAAGTACCACGGCGAAACCGAGCGCAATCTGCGCGACGCGATCGCCTCGACTGAACAGCTCGCGCCCTGCGTGCTGTGGATCGACGAGATCGAGAAAGGCCTGGCCTCGAGCGGCGACAGCGACGGCGGCGTCTCGCGCCGCGTGCTCGGTTTCCTGCTGACCTGGATGGCGGAGCGCAAGTCGAAGGTGTTCCTGGTCGCGACCGCCAACCAGGTCCACGACCTGCCGCCGGAACTGCTGCGCAAGGGCCGCTTCGACGAGACGTTCTTCGTCGACCTGCCGACCGCCGACGTGCGCGCCGAGGTGTTCGCCGTACATCTGGTGCGGCGCGGCTTCGACGTCGCGGACTTCGACCTGCCGTTGCTCGCGATCGAGGCCGAAGGCTTCTCCGGCGCCGAAATCGAACAGGCCATCGTCGCCGCGCTCTACGCCGCACACGCCGCCGGCGCACCGCTGTCGCAGCCGATGGTCGTCGAATCCCTGCGCGACACGCGCCCGCTGTCGGTGATGATGCGCGAACAGGTCGACGCCCTGCGCAGCTGGGCGCGCGAGCGGACGGTGCCGGCGGATTGAATCGCGGCGGAGAGGCCGCGGCCGTCGACTCGACGCAGCGCTGAAACGCCCGTTCGATCGAACGGCCGCGACGCCCCGCTCAATTCGTCTCGCTGATCTCCAGCCGGTAGGTGCCCGCCTGTCCGAGATGGCCGACGTAGATCTCGTACTCGCCCGGACGGAACGTGTCGACGACGGCGGCATCGAGCGCGCCGGCACCGTCGTCGTCGCACAGCACCTTGCCCGGACCGGTCACGACGAGACTCGAATCGGTGGTGCTGGTGACCGCGAGACGCAGCGCGACCGTCGACGTGATGGTCAGACGATGGTCGGGCGTTGAATCGATCATGCCGGTGCAGTGCGCGCCATAGCGGCTGGCTTCGACGCCGCCGCCGGTCTCGCCGGTTCCGATCTGCGGATCAGGGGTGAAGCCGGCGCCGAGCTGGAAATTTGCGTACTGCCCGCCGTCGCCAGTCGTGGCCACGCCGCTACCCTCGGTGAGGGTCAGCGTGTAGCGGCCGGGCTGCTCGATGTGGCCGACGTAGACGGCGTAGTCGCCGGGGGTCAGGCGGGCATCGACCTGCGCATCGAGTTCGCCGGCGCTGTCGTCGTCGCAGAACACGCCAGCGGGACCGACGACGACCAGCGTGGAATCCGTCGTGCTGTCCACCGACAGGCGCAGGTCGAGCGGCGAGGTCACGCGGATGGTGTGGTCGGGCGTGGCGTCGATGACGCCGCTGCACTGCGGCCCGAAGCGCGAAGCCTGCGTCGCGCCGCCGGTCTCGCCGTTGCCGGTCTGCGGATCGGGCGTGAATCCCGCGCCGAGGGTGAAGCTGTTGTAGGCCTGCGCGGTGGCCGGGCCATTGACGCAGATGGTCAGCGCCGCGGCCAGCAGGCCGCAGGCAAGGTGCATGTGCCGCATCGAATCTCTCCATCCCCGTGCGGCGGCGCGGTGCCGACGCTGGCGGGAGTGTGCGCCTGGCGCTCGCGGGAAGACAGTGGTGACAACGGACGCGGCTGGCTTGCTAGTGTCGAATGTCGATGAACACCACCCGTGGGGTCGCAGGGATGCTTTGGAAATGGATCGCCATGTGCGTGCTGGCAGTGCCGGCGTTGTCGAGCGCGGTCATGGCGGAGAGCCGGGACGCGCCTGCGGCGCATTGCGTCGATGGACGCACCCTGGCCGAGGCCTATCAGGCCGACGACACGACGCTCGCGCTCCGGGTTGGCGATGGGCGACGTCACCTCGTGACGCTGGGCGAGTCCTGCCCCGGCATCCTCGAAGGCGCGGACGCCCAGGTCGTGGGCTGGTCGGGTTGGGTCTGCGGCGCAGCGGGTGAAGTGGTGCGGACCGGGACCCGCAGCTGTCCGATCTCGGGCACCTCGGTGATCGATACGCGCACCTACGCAGCGCTGCTGAAACGGGCGCACGCCGACATGCCGACCCTCGATACCGTCGTGGTGCGCGGTGCCCGGCAACGCGGTTTCCGGGGCACGCCGGACTACTGCGTCGCCAACAGCTGGCTGCGCGGTTGGCACGAAACGCCGGAGGGGATCGTGGTGGAGGTGTCGCCGCGTCGCTCGGGTGGGCACCGCTTCTACCGGATCGAGACGCGCGGCGCCTGCAGCATGCAGTCCGGCTCCGAGTCACTGTCGCTGGCGTCGGCCATGGGCCTGGGCATGGTGTGCGGCAATCCGGGCGACCACGTGGTGTTCAGTCGCAGCAACACGGGCGCGATGACCGGCCTCGACACGTTCCACGGCGCCGTGTCGCCCTTCGGCGCGCGTTGCGAGGTGTCGCAGGTGTACCCGCTGGAGCGCTGAGGCGTTGCGTGCGTCTGGCGACCGCGGCACCGGGTTTCAGCGCAGCGGCTGCCAACCCGCCGGTGGCTGGAGTGGAATGCCGGCGTCCTGCAGCGCGCGGGAGATGAGATCGGCTTCGGTGCGGATCGACGGATCGGCGAGGAAGCGCACGAACTGACCGGCGCCGTCGCGGGGCAGGGCGGCATTGGCGCGGCCCCATTCGAGCATCCGCCAGTCGAACGCGCGGCGGCGTGCCTGCACAGCGGTACGTTCGGCCTGCGTGGTGGGGAGGCGTTCGAGCAGGACCAGGCCGAGCATTGCGCCGAGCTGCGTATCCGAACCGTTGGCCATGATGTCGGCCACGTGGCGGCAATCGCGCGCGCGGGTGGGATTCGCGCCCAGCGCGTCGGTGTCGCAGTCCTGCATCAGCGGGTCGAGGCCCGGAAATGCGACCGCGGACCACAGGCCCATCGCGGTGACCGCGGCATGTTCGCTCGGCACAAACTCGCCCGTGTCGGCGAGCGCGGCGCGCTCTGCCGGCGTCGGCGGCGTGCGCAGCAATGCGGCCTGCATCCAGCGCACCTGCTCGAGCATGCCGAGTTCGAATCGCGTCGCGACGCGCGCATCGGCGAGCAAGGCTTCGACGCCGCCGCCACGCACCAGCAGCGGCGCGAGATTCTGCGGATCGGCGCCGAGCCAGCGTTGCGCCGCCCGCAGCCGAGTCGCTTCGTCGGCGGCGCCGTAGGCGAGCAACGCATTGGCGAGCACATCATTGCCCGCGCGCGCGGCAGCGTCGCGACGCCAGGCGCTGGCCTGTGCGTCCGGCGCCGCCGGCTGCGACGGCGCGTCGGTGTCGGGGTGTTCCGGAGGCGTATCGGCGAGTCCGCGCAGCACGGCCGCGAACGCCAGCTCGCGCGGCTGGCCGGTGGCGGCCAGTGCGGCGGCGCTGCGCTGCGACCAGCTGCGCCAGGCAGCCTGGTCGGCTGCCGTATCTGGCTGCGCGACAGGCGCTTCGTCGAGGCGCGCGTAGGGCGCCTGCGCTTGGGCGACGGGGACGAGCAGCGCAAAGGCACACGCAGCCGCGAGAAAGGGACGGATCATGCGACGGCCCGGCAGGAACGAGGTGACCAGCATACCGGCGCCGGTCGCGTTCTCGATTCCATGATGCGGAAATCCCGAGGCGTCCATACAGGCGCGTCGCGTGGGATCAGTGCGCGCCTTGCGCCGCCGTGTCCGTCGAGGCCGTCGCGGTGTCGTCCACGCCTTGCGTCATCTGCGGCGACGCGCCCACTTCGACACGCATCTGACGCAGTCGCATCTGCTCGGCGCGCGACACCGCATCCGACGCATGCGTCATGTCGTCGGACGCATCGCCGTCGGACTGCACGCCCACGCTCGACACCGCGAGCACCACCAGTCCCGCCACGATCCATCCGCGCATGCCGTCCAGTCCCTTGAATGAGGCGGCGAGAATACCTGCGCGCAGGCGATGCGTCAGTAGCCCGCGGCCTGTCCGTCCTTGCGCGATTCGCTGGCGCCGGTCCAGCCGCCATGGGGGTTCTTCATGATCGCCTGGTAGCCGCCATAGGGGCCGTGCGAGAAGCGCACCGAATGCCCCTTCTGCATCAGCGCGCGCACGGTTTCATACGGAAAGCCGGTTTCCAGATCCACTTCGCCGCCATCGGTCATCGCGGTGTTCTGGCCGGTGGGTTCGGTCGATCCGTCGTGCTGGATGCGCGGCGCGTCGCCGGCTTCCTGCAGGTTCATGCCGAAGTCAAGCATGTTGATCAGGATCTGCACATGGCCTTGCGGCTGCATCGCGCCGCCCATCACGCCGAAGCTCAGCCACGGCTCGCCATCCTTCGTCGCGAACGCGGGAATGATGGTGTGGAACGGGCGCTTGCCGGGTGCATAGCCGTTCGGGTGGTCCTCGCGCAGCACGAACTGCTCGCCGCGATCCTGCAGGATGAACCCCAGGCCCGGGGGTGCCATGCCGCTGCCCATGCCGCGGTAGTTGGACTGGATCAGCGACACCATCATGCCGTCGGCGTCGGCGGTGGTCAGATAGATCGTGTCGCCTTCGTCGAGCTGCTTCGGCGTGCCCGGCTGCACTTCGCGCAACGCGGTGTCCATCGAGATCAGCGCGCCGCGCTCGCGGGCGTAGTCCTTGGAGATCAGCCGTTCGACGGGCGCGGGATGGAACGCCGGATCGGCATACCAGCGCGCGCGGTCGGCGAACGCGAGCTTCTTCGCCTCGACGAACAGATGCACATGCTCAGGGCTGCCGAAGCCGTAGGACTTGAGGTCGTAGGGTTCGAGCAGGTTGAGGATCTGCAACGCGGCGATGCCCTGTCCGCTCGGCGGCAGTTCCCACAGCTCGACGCCGCGATACGTCGTCGACACGGGTTCGACCCAGTTGCCGGTGTGCGCGGCCAGATCCTCATAGGCAAGGAAGCCGTCGTTGGCGGCGAAGTAATCGCCGATCGTGCGCGCGATGTCGCCCTTGTAGAACGCGTCACGCCCCCCGTCGGCGATCGCCTGCAGCGTGTTCGCGAGATTCGGATTGCGCCAGGTTTCACCGGTGCGCGGCGCGCGGCCGTCGATCGTGAACTGCTCGGTGAATCCCGGCCACTTGCCCAGACGCGGCACGGAGCGATCCCAGTAATAGGCGATGACCTCGTGCACCGGATGGCCCTCGCGCGCGTAGCGGATCGTCGGCGCGAGGTTTTCGGCCATCGCACGCTTGCCGAAGCGGCCGTGCAGTGCGAACCAGCCGTCGACCGCACCGGGCACCGTCACCGGCAACGGGCCGTGCGACGGAATATCGGTCAGGCCGCGGCGCTGGAACTCGGCCAGCGTCAACGACTGCGGCGAACGCCCCGAGCCGTCGTAGCCGTACAGGCGCTTCGTCTTCGGATCCCACACGATCGCGAACAGATCGCCGCCGATGCCGTTGCCGGTCGGTTCCATTAGCCCGAGCGCCGCGTTGGCGGCAATCGCGGCATCGACCGCGCTGCCGCCCGCCTTCATCGTGTCGAGCGCGATCTGCGTCGCCAGCGGATGCGACGTCGCGGCCATCGCGTGCGGCGCATGCACCTCGCTGCGGGTCGCGAACGGCTGGCCGGTGATGCGGTCGGCGGCGAGGGCAGGCAGCGCCGGCATGGCGACCAGCAACAGGACGGACAGCAGGTGAGCGTGACGGGGCATCTGGATTTCCGCTACAGGATCAGGCGGATACGATACCGCCTGTCCAACCGGGCGGGATGCGCAATCGCATCCGGAAGAAGGCCGCAGCCCGGAACCGGCATTGATCAGGGCAACTTCCGGTGTGCGCGGATCCGCAGAAACCAGCGCGCGCAGCGACGCGTCAACGCGTCGCCGGCTTCTTCGCCGCGCGCCTGGCCGGCTTCGCGGCCGGTGCGAGTTGTCGAACCTTGGTGGCGACGGCGCCTTCCTCGCCATGCAGCGTCAGCAGCGATTCCATCAGCTGTTCGTCGGCGCTCGAGCACACGCCGAGCAGCAGCACCTCGTCGCAGCCTTCGGCGGCGATGTAGGCGTGCCCCATGTTCGAGTCGATGTACACGCCTTCGCCGGTGTCGAGCACGATCGGATCGTAGAACTCGGTGTGCACTTCCATGCGGCCTTCGAGCACGTGGATGTACTCCTCGCCGGAGTGGTGCACCAGCGCGCCGAACTCGGCGATGGTCTTGGCACGCACGCGGGTCAGCACCGGAATCATGCGTTTGCGTCGCAGTTCCGGGCACAGGTAGTAGTAGTCGTAATTCGGCGTGGTGATGCGGATCGCGTCATCGACGCGGCCGATGCTCCGGCGCGCGGTGACCGGCGGCTCGGGCGCCTCGTCCTGTTCGGCGAACAGTTCCGACATGCGCAATTGCAGGCGCTGGCTGAGTTGCAGCAACTTGTCGTAGGTCAGCGTCAGCCGGTCGTGCTCGACCTTCGACAACGTCGACAGCGGAATGCCGGAATGCTCGCTCATCTGCTTGAGCGTCCAGCCTTTCCGCGCGCGCAGCGAGCGCAGCAGTCGGCCGATGGTGGGGTGTTGCGCTGTCATCCGTACCGGGTCCGTTCGTGTCGTTTCGGGATCATCATCGCCCCAGCGGGCGATCGGTGAAAGTCGCTGCGGTACTCGCAGCGGTGTCATCGACCGCGTTATGAGGACTTCCGGCACGGTTGACAATTCTCTGATTGGGATCAATATCGCCAATCAGGACAAACCGGGGCAGTGCGATGCGCGTGATTCCAACCTTCCTGTTCGCCGGGTTGCTTGCGGCTGGCGTGGCACTCGCGGCCGCCCAGGATCCGGCGATCCCACCAGCGCCTGTCGCCGCTCCGCTGACGCCGGCCACGCCGGTCGACACGCCGCCGCTGGATGCGCAGACGCCGGTCGCGCCTGGCAGCGCGCCCGCGCTGAACGCCGCGGACGCCGAAGCCTGGCTGGACGGCTTCGTGCCCTATGCGCTGGCCGCTGGCGACATTGCGGGCGCCGTCGTCGTGGTGGTCAAGGACGGCGAGGTGCTGCTGCAGAAGGGCTACGGCTATGCCGACCTCGCCGCGCGCACGCCGGTCGACCCGGCCGCCACGCTCTTCCGTCCGGGCTCGGTGTCCAAGCTCTTCACCTGGACAGCAGTGATGCAACTGGTCGAGCAGGGCAAGCTCGACCTCGACGCCGACGTGAACCAGTACCTCGACTTCGAGATCCCGGCCCGCGACGGTGTACCGGTGACGCTGCGCCAGGCGATGACCCATACCACCGGTTTCGAGGAGCAGGTCCGCGCGCTGATCACGGCCGATCCCGACGAGATCACGCCGCTGGGCGCCGCGCTGAAGCACTGGGTGCCCGAACGCATCCATGTGCCGGGCGCCACGCCAGCCTATTCAAACTACGCGACCGCGTTGGCCGGTTACATCGTCGAGCGCGTGTCGGGCGAGTCGTTCGACGACTACATCGAACGCCATATCTTCCAGCCGCTCGGCATGGCCCATTCGAGCTTCCGCCAGCCACTGCCCGCGCCGCTGCTGGCGAACATGTCGATGGGCTATTCGAAGGCCTCCGACGGCGAAGCCAAGCCCTACGAGTTCATCAGCCTGGCGCCAGCCGGCAGCCTGGCTGCCACCGGCGCCGACATGGGGCGTTTCATGATCGCGCATCTGCAGGACGGCGCCCTCGGGGACGCACGCATCCTCGGCGCGGACACCGCGCGCCAGATGCATTCCACCGGCCAGGCGTCGATCGGACCGCTCAACCGCATGATGCTCGGCTTCTACGAAACCTCGGTCAACGGTCACCGCGCGATCTCGCATGGCGGCGACACGCAGTGGTTCCACAGCGACCTGCAACTGTTCCTCGACGACGGCATCGGCCTGTTCGTATCGATGAACAGTTCGGGACGCGACGGCGCGACCGGTCATATCCGCTACGCGCTGTCGCGCGGCTTCGCCGACCGCTACCTGCCGGGCACGCCCGCACAGACGCCCGGCGTGCCGGAGGCCGACGCCAAGGCGCACGCCGAGCAGATCGCCGGCACCTATACCAGCAGCCGCCGTCCGGACCGCAATTTCCTGTCGCTGGCCAACGTGCTGGGACCGGTCAAGGTCGCCGCCAACGAGGACGGCACGATCACCGTGGCGATGGCGACGGGCGCCGCCGGCGCACCGAAGCAGTGGCGCGAAGTGGCGCCGTACGTGTGGCAGGACCGCGACAGCACGGATCGCCTCGCGGCGGATGTCGTCGACGGCCGAGTCGTGCGGTTCACGATGGAGCCGTATGCGCCGATCATGGTGTTCGAGCGCGTCTCGACCTGGCGCGCACTGGCGATGCCGCTGCTGGTCGCGAGCCTCGTCGTGCTGCTGCTGACCGTGGTGGCGTGGCCGGTCTCGGCGCTGGTGCGGCGCTACTACGGCGCGCCCTACCGGTTGACCGGCACCGACGCACGCGCGCATCGCCTGGTGCGGATCGCCGCGCTGCTGGTGCTGCTGGCGATGGGCGGGGCTCTCGCGCTCGTCGTCGGCATGCTGAGCAATCTCGCGATGACCAGCCCGGATACCGATGTCCTGATCATCGCCGTGCGGCTGTTCGCCACCGTGGTGCTGCCGCTCGGCGCGGCGGTCGCGGTCTGGAATGCGTGGCAGGTGCTGCGCGGCCGGCGCCGCGTGCTGGCCAAGCTGTGGGCCGTGCTGCTGGCGCTGGCCTGCCTGTTCCTGCTGTGGATCGGCATCGCCCAGCACGTCATCGGCTTCGGCGCGAACTACTGACGACCCGACGCACCGGCGGCATCAGCCGCCGGTGCGTTCGCCCCTGTCCCGACGAGGAACGCGCGTGACTGCCCAGCCGGTCGAACTCGAGCTGCACAACGAACCCTTGCCGCTGTCGGCGCCCTTCCGGATCGCCGGACACGTGTTCTCGGCGATGCCGGCGACGGTCGTGACCCTGCGCGCCGGCGCGCATGTCGGACGCGGCGAAGCCGCCGGCGTCTACTACACGCACGATCATCCCGACACGATGCTGGCCACGCTGGAGGCGATGCGGCCCCGCATCGAGGCGGGACTCGATCGCGAGACGTTGCGCACCCTGCTGCCTGCCGGCGGTGCCCGCAATGCACTCGATGCCGCGTTGTGGGAGCTCGAATCGCAGCAGGCGGGCATGCCGGTCTGGCAGCTTGCAGGTCTCGACGGCGTGCGCCCGCTGCTCACCACCTTCACCGTCGGCGCCGACGATCCAGCCGTCATGGCCGATCGCGCCGCGGCCTACACGCAGGCGCGCGCGCTGAAGTTGAAGCTGACCGGCGACGCGGACCTCGACACGGTGCGCGTCCGCGCGGTACGAGCGCGCTGCCCGGAGGTGTGGATCGGTGTCGACGCCAACCAGGGCTATGACGGCGCCTCGCTGCCGGCCCTGCTGCCGGCCCTGCTGGAGGCGCGCGTGTCGCTGCTGGAGCAGCCCTGCGTCCGCGACCGCGAACACGAACTCGACGGCATCGCGCGCGCACTGCCGTTCGCCGCCGACGAAAGCATCCTCGATCTGGCCGAACTCGAAGCGCGCCACCAGTACTTCGACGTCATCAATATCAAGCTCGACAAGTGCGGCGGCCTGACCGAGGGGCTGCTGATGGCGCGCCGCGCGCGCGCGCTCGGCAAGCAGGTCATGGTCGGCAACATGTGCGGCACCAGCCTGGCGGCGGCGCCCGCGTTCGTGCTCGGCCAGTTCTGCGATGTGGTGGATCTGGACGGGCCGATCTTCCTCAGGCAGGACCGTACGCCGTCGGTGCGCTACACCGATGGCCACATCTGGTGCGGCGACGAGGTCTGGGGGCCGTCGGCGACGGCATGAGCAGCGTTGCCGACAAGACCTGGTTCGGTCAGCCACGCGGGCTGACGATCCTGTTCCTGACCAATATGTGGGAGCTGTTCTCCTACTACGGAATGCGCACGCTGCTGGTCTATTACATGACCAAGCAGCTGCTGTTCGCGCAGGAAAAGGCGTCCTTCATCTATGGCGCGTACACGGCGATGGCGTACTTCACCCCGATCCTCGGCGGCGCCATCGCCGACCGCTGGCTGGGCAAGCGCAATGCCGTGATTCTCGGCGGCAGCATCATGGCCTTCGGGCACTTCGTGATGGCGTTCGAGCCGATGTTCTACGTCGCGCTGGCGACCATCGCGCTCGGCAACGGCCTGTTCCTGCCGAGCCTGCCGAGCCAGATCAACGATCTCTACGCCGCCGACGATCCCCGCCGCGGCCGCGCCTACAACGTCTACTACGTTGGGCTGAACATCGGCGGTTTCATGGCGCCACTGGTGTGCGGCACGCTGGGCGAGGTCTACGGCTGGCACTACGGCTTCGGCGCTGCCGGCATCGGCATGTTCATCGGTCTGCTGATCTACGTGTTCGGCCGCCGCTACCTGCCGCCCGAGCCGGCGCGCGGCGTGGCGCGCGTGGTGGACGCGCAGGCGGTGCGCGGCAACCATCGCAAGGTGTGGCTGTTGTTGCTGGGCGTCGGGATTGCCGCGACCATCTTCCGCGGTGCCTACGAGCAGGTCGGCAACACGCTGCCGCTGCTGATCGACACCGGCGTGGACCGGGTCGTCGCAGGCTTCACCATTCCGATGACGTGGTTCCAGTCGCTCAACCCGCTGCTGGTGATCAGCATGACGCCGTTGCTGCTGCTGCACTGGCGGCGCCGCGCCGAGGCCGGACACGAGACCGCGCCTGCGCTGCGCATGGCGATCGGCGCGCTGATCGTGGCGGGTGCCTACGTGCTGCTGGCCGCGGTGACCGCCGTCGCCGGCGACACCCGCATCGGCTGGCTGTGGCTGGTCGCGTTCTTCGTGATCCTGACGCTCGGCGAGCTCTACATTCTGCCGACCGGCCTCGGCCTGTTCGCCAGGCTCGCGCCGCCGAGATTGGGTGCGACCACGGTGGCCTCTTGGTTCCTCGCGGTCTTCAGCGGCAGTCTGCTGGCGGGCCTGGTCGGCGCGCTGTGGTCGAAAGCCAGCCATTCCGGCTTCTTTCTGCTGCTCGCCGGCCTGGCCGTCGTGGCCGCCGCCTTGCTGTGGCGCCTGGATCGCCCGATCCGCGCGCTGCGATGATCCGCTTCAACCCGCACAGGAGTTTTCCGCCATGCCGCGTCTGACGCTCGCCCTGCTGCCGCTCGCCCTTGCCGCCTGCAGCACCGCGCCGGTGGTCGACACGCCCGCGCAGTACGACCTGCTGATCCGCAACGGCCTTGTCTACGACGGCAGTGGCGCACCGCCGCAGCGCGTCGACGTGGCGGTGCGTGGCGACCGCATCGCGGCGTTGCTGCCGCCGGGCAGCGGCGCGACCGCCGACACGACGCTCGACGCGCAGGGTCGCGCGGTCTCCCCGGGCTTCATCAACACCCTGAGCTGGGCGACCGAATCGCTGATCGTCGACGGCCGCGGCATGAGCGACACAAAACAGGGCATCACGCTGGAAATCTTCGGCGAAGGCTGGTCGATGGGACCGGTCAACGCGCGCATGAAGGCCGACGCGCTCAAGCAGCAGGGCGACCTCCGCTACGACATGCCGTGGACCTCGTTCGGCGGCTACCTCGAGTTCCTCGAGCAGCGCGGCATCACGCCGAACGTTGCCTCGTTCGTCGGCGCGACCACGGTACGCATCCACGAACTCGGCGAAGACGACATCACCCCGACGCCCACGCAGCTCGCCGGCATGCAGGACGTGGTGCGCGAGGCAATGCGCGAGGGCGCGCTCGGCGTTGGCAGCTCCCTGATCTATCCACCGGCGACATTCGCCGACACCGCCGAACTGGTCGCCCTGGCACAGGCCGCCGCGGAATCCGGCGGCGGCTATGTCTCGCACATGCGCAGCGAGGCCGACCGCTTTCTCGAGGCGCTCGACGAGACCATCGCCATCGCGCGCGCCACCGGGCAACGCGCCGGGGTGTACCACCTCAAGGCCGCGGGCGAACAGAACTGGCCGAAGATGGCGCAGGCCATCGCCCGGATCGAAGCCGCGCGCGCCGAAGGCCTGCAGGTCAGCGCCGACATGTATGCCTATACCGCCGGCGGCACCGGCCTGACCGCGAGCCTGCCGCCCTGGGTCCAGGCGGGTGGTCACGACGCGATGATCGCGCGGCTGCGCGACCCCGCGATCCGCGCACGCGTACTCGCCGATATGCGCGATCCGGACGTCGACTGGGAAAACCTGCGGCTGCTGGCCGGCTCCGACGACCGCCTGCTGCTGCTCGACTTCCACAATCCGGCGCTCAAGCCCTTGAGCGGGCGCAGCCTCGCCGACGTCGCGCGCGAGCGCGGCACCTCGCCCGAGGACACCGCGATCGATCTGATCATCGAGGACGATTCCCGGATCGGCACGGCCTACTTCCTGATGAGCGAAGCGAACGTCGAGCTCGGTCTGAAGCAGCCGTGGGTCAGCCTGGGATCGGACGCGGAATCCTCGGCGCCCGAAGGCGTGTTCCTGAAATCCAGCACCCATCCCCGCGCCTACGGCAACGTCGCGCGCTTCCTGGGGCACTACGTGCGCGACCGGGGACTCATGTCACTGGAAGAAGGCATCCACCGCCTGACCGGACTGCCGGCCGCCAACTGGAAGCTCGCCGACCGCGGGTGCCTGCGTGCCGGCTGCTACGCCGACATCGTGGTGTTCGATCCAGACACGATCATCGACCACGCCACCTACGACACGCCGCAGCGCTATGCGACCGGCGTGGGCGACGTATTCGTCAACGGGGAGCAGGTGCTGCGCGATGGCGAGCACACCGGCGCCACGCCGGGGCGCGTGGTGCGCGGGCCGGGCTGGCGTGACGGGGCGTCCGTCAGCCAGTGACCGGCCCGCAAGGGCGGATCCACCATCTTCTCCAACCGTGTTGACAATTCTCTGATTGGGATCATGATCCCTGATCAGGATAATCGTCTGGGGAGACAACCGATGCACGCGTTCCGATCCGCACGTCCGTGGTTCCGCTCACCGTTGTCTCTCGCCATCGCCAGCACGCTGGCTTGCGCGGCCGTACCCGTGCTGGCCCAGGAACGCGCCACGACGGCTGCCGAAGAGGCGGTCACGCTCGACTCGGTGGTGGTGACCGCCAACAAGCGCGTCGAGAACGTCCGCGACGTCGGCGCGTCGATCAGCGTGATCGGCGAACGCCAGCTGGAGAACATGGCCGCGAGTTCGCTGACCGACTACGCGGCGCTGATTCCCGGCATGCAGGTGCAGAGCAGCGGCACCCCCGGCCTGACCTCGGTCTCGCTGCGCGGCATCTCGACGCTGTCGTCGGGCGCGACGGTGGCGACCTACATCGACGAGGTGCCGGTCGGCTCGAGCGGCATCTACCAGAGCGCCGGCTCGCTGATGCTGGACCTGCTGCCCTACGACATCAGCCGCGTCGAAGTGCTGCGCGGACCGCAGGGCACGCTGTACGGCGCGGGCGCGATCGGCGGCCTGCTCAAATACGTGACCCGCGCGCCGGACCTGGTCAATGAAGAGTTCCGCGCCGGCGTCGGCCTGCGCTCGGTATCGGACGGCGGGCAGGACTGGAACGGCCGCGTCGGCGTCAGCCTGCCGCTGCAGGAAGATCGCCTGGGCCTGCGCATGAGCGTCGCGCGCAACGGATTGCCGGGCTATACCGACAACGCGATCGATGGCCGTCGCGACATCAACGACAGCGAGCAGATCGGGGGACGCGCGGCGCTGTCGTGGGACGGCGACATGGTCGATGTCGACCTGGGCGTGCTGCACCAGCGCATCGACGCCAGCGACCGGGCCGTGGTTGCCCTCGAGCCGGACACCTACGCGCCGCTCGGCGGGGAATTCGAGGGCAGGAACTGGCAGCGCCAACCGTTCTCCAAGGAGCTGACGCTGACCTCGCTCAGCGTGAACTGGGATCTGGGCTGGGCCGATCTCGTCTCCGCGACCGGCTGGTCGAAGACCAAGACGCTGGACCAGATCGATACCACGGTGCAGTTCGGCGAAGTCGCCGATCTGCTGCTGGGACTGCCCGAGCCGGGCAGCTCGAACGTGCGCTACACCTTCGACCTTGACAAGATCACCCAGGAGTTCCGCTTCAGTTCCAAGACCGGCGGCCGCTTCGAGTGGATGGCGGGCGTGTTCTACACCAAGGAAGACGCACAGCAGAACCAGGTCGCGTGGCTGGGCCAGCGCGATGGCTCGCCGCTGCCGGCGCCGTTCGACGCGGCATTCGGCACCCTGGCGGTGATCGGCCTGCCGAGCACGTACGAGGAAGTCGCGCTGTTCGCCAACGCATCGTGGCGGTTCGGTGAGCGCTTCAAGATCGACGCCGGCCTGCGCCAGGCGCGCAACGACCAGTGGTTCAGCCAGAACGTCAGCGAGGGCATCCTCGCGCCGATCGGCGATGCGCCCGGCGAATCGACCGAAGACGTGTTCACCTGGAGCCTGAGCCCGCAGTTCAAGCTCGCCGAGGACACGATGCTGTACGCACGCGTCGCCACCGGCTACCAGCCCGGCGGCCCGAACGTGGCGCTCCCGGGGATTCCGCCGAGCGTGGACTCGTCGATGCTCGCCAGCTACGAACTGGGACTGAAATCGCAGACCGCCGATCGCCGCGTGCAGGTCGACGTGTCCGCGTTCCGCATCGAATGGGACGACATCCAGGTGGCGTCGTCGTTCAACGGCATCGGCGGCCTGGTCAACGGCGGCGAGGCGAGCAGCGAAGGCCTGGAGCTGGCTTCGCAGTTCCGCGCCACCGAGGCCCTGTCGCTCGGCATCAATGCGGCCTACACCAAGGCGCGGGTGAAGAACGATTTCGAAGCCACGGTCATTCCGCAGGGCGCGTTCGACGTCGTGCTCAACACCGGCCTGGCCGGCGACCGCATGCCGTACGTGCCGACGCTGTCGTGGGCGGCGAACGCCGAGTACGCGTTCATGACCGCGCAGGGCCTGTCCGGCCAGGTAGGCGGCGTGCTGCGCTTCACCGGAGAGCGCTTGAGCGACACCACCGAGCGCCAGCGCGTCACCGCGCCGGGCGACCCGTCCACGGTGTTGCAGGAAGAGGTGACCGCGCCGCTGCGGCTCGACAGCTACCGCGCGCTCGATCTCTACGCCGGCATCGGCCGGGAGCGCTGGGAGCTGCGTGCCTACGTCAGCAACGTCACCGGCGAAGGCGGCTACTCGTCGATGACGCCGGCGGCCGGCGCGCTCAGCGGCACGCTGGCCTACCTGGCTGCAGTACCGATCCAGCCGCGGACGTTCGGCGTCGAACTCGACGTCCGGTTCTGAGCCTGAAGGACCCGGCCCCCATGTCCACTGCCGCCGCCGTGCCGCACGCTCCCGAGGCGTTGCCGCAGCCGTACCTGCTGTTTCTCGGAGACATCGTCGAACCCGGCTACGCGAAGACCGCGTTCGGTCTGCGCGACTGGGCGCCCGAGCGATGTCTCGGCGAGTTCGCCTGCCCGGGCGCAACGGTCACCACCGGCCTGCCGCGGCTGACCCCCGCCCAGGCCCGCGCGCTGGGCGCGCGCGCGATGGTCATCGGCGTCGCCAACCCGGGCGGGCGGATCCCGCCTGCGTGGGTACCTGCGTTGCTCGATGCCTTGCAGGCCGGGCTCGACCTCGTCGGCGGCATGCATGCCCGGCTGGCCGGCATCGACGCGCTGCGCAACGCGGCCATCGCGCACGGGCGGCGCCTGATCGATGTGCGCGAGCCGCCGTCGGACCTGCCCGTCGCCAGCGGCCGAAAACGCACCGGCAAGCGTCTGCTCACCGTGGGCACCGACTGCGCCCTGGGCAAGAAATACACCGCCCTGTCGCTGGCGCGCGCGTTCCGCGAACGCGGCCTCGACGCCACGTTCCGCGCCAGCGGGCAGACCGGCATCCTGATCGCCGGCGCGGGTGTGCCGATGGACGCGGTGATCGCGGACTTCGCGGCCGGCGCGGCGGAATTCCTGTCACCCGATGCCGATCCGGCGCACTGGGATGTCGTCGAGGGTCAGGGCTCGCTGTCGCATCCGGCCTATGCGGGCGTGTCGCTGTCGCTGTTGCACGGCAGCCAGCCGGACGTCATCGTCGTCTGCCACGCAGTCGGACGCGACCGCATGCTCGGCCATGCGCATTACCTGGTGCCGTCGATCGAGGAGACCATCGACCTCGCGCTGCGACTGGGCGCCCGCACCAATCCCGCGATCCGCTGCGCGGGCGTCAGCCTCAACACCGCGGCGCTCGACGATGCGGACGCGCAGGACGCGATCGTATCCACCGCTGCCCGCCTGGGCCTGCCGGTCGCGGATCCGGTCCGCGGCGGCGCGGCGTTTGGTCGGCTGGTCGACGCCTGCCTCGCATGACGTCCCGGGCCAGCTGGTTCCAGCGTTACCTGTTGCCGGGCTTCGTGTTCCAGGCTGCGGTGATCGCCGGCGGGTATGCGACCGGGCGTGAACTGGTCGAGTTCTTCCTGCCGGCCGGTCCCTGGGGCGGCCTGCTCGGCATGACGGTCAGCATGCTGGTGTGGAGCGGCGTGCTGATGGTCAGCTTCGAGCTGGCCCGCGTCGCCCGCGCCTGGGATTACCGCGCGTTCTTCAAGGTGCTGCTGGGCCGCGGCTGGTTCGCGTTCGAGATCGGCTACGTGCTGTTGATGCTGGTGATCCTGGCGGTCATGGGCGCGGCCGCCGGCGAAATCGCCTTCAGCCTGTTCGGCCTGCCGAAGGTGGCGGGCTCGCTGGCGATGATCGCCGCCACGGGCGCGCTGCTGTTCTGCGGCAGCGCCGCGATCGAAAAATTCCTGGTCGCCTCGGTCGGCTATCTGTATCTGGTCTACGTGGTGTTCGTGATCTGGGCGGTGGTGGCATTCGGCGACCGCATCGGGACGAACTTCGCGTCGGTGCCGGTCGAGGCCGGGTGGTTCAAGGCCGGCGTGACCTACGCCGGCTACAACGTCGCCACCATTCCCGCGGTGCTGTTCTGCGTGCGCCACTTCGGCCGTCGCCGCGAGGCACTCGCCGCCGGCGCGCTGGCAGGACCACTGGGCATGCTGCCGGGCGTGGTGTTCTACATCGCGATGATGGGCTACTACCGGGAGATCGGCGCCGAGGCCCTGCCGTCGGCGTTCCTGCTGGCGAAATTGCAGGCACCGTGGTTCGAGTGGGTGTTCCAGATCGCGGTGATGCTGACGCTGGTGGACACCGGCGTCGCGCTGCTGCACGCCCTCAACGAGCGTGTCGCCAACACATGGGCGGAGCGGCAGCGTCCGATGCCGCGCGCGCTGCGTCCGGCGCTTGCGGTCGGCGTCATGCTGGTCGCGGTGTATGCCGCCACGGCCGTCGGCCTGGTCGAACTGATCGCCAAGGGCTACGGCACGCTGACCTGGTATTTCCTGGCGATTTACGTACTGCCGCTGATGACCTGGGGCGTATGGCTGCTGTGGCGCCGCAGGTCGATCGACGTGACCCCCCTGCCTTGAACGACACGTCCGCGAGGACGGGAGACGCTGTCATGCCGAACCCTCTGCCGGCCATCGCCGGAGTGCTTCTATCGCTGTGCGTCCTCACCGCCGCTGCGGCGCCGCCTGCCGGTTTCGATGCGCGGGTCGAGGCCGCGATGCAATCCCGCGACGTGCCGGGCATGGCGATCGCGATCGTCGAGGACGGCGAGATCGTGCACGCCAAAGGCTATGGCGTGCGCCGGCTCGGCGCGCCGGAGCGCGTGGACGCCGACACCATCTTCCCGACCGGTTCGACCGGCAAGGCGGTGACGGCGGCGGCGCTCGCGATCCTCGTCGACGACGGCAAGCTCGGCTGGGACGACCGGGTCATCGACCATCTGCCCGATTTCCGCATGTACGACCCCTGGGTCACGCGCGAGATGACGGTGCGCGATCTGCTGCTGCATCGCAGTGGCCTGGGCCTCGGCGCGGGCGACCTGCTGTTCATTCCCCGCACCTCGCGCAGCCGCGCCGACATCGTGCGCGCACTGCGGCACATCCGGCCGGCCACGAGTTTCCGCAGCGGTTACGCCTACGACAACATCCTCTACATCGTCGCCGGCGAAGTGGTGGCAGCGGTCAGCGGACAGGACTGGGAAACCTTCGTGCGCGAGCGCATCTTCGCGCCGTTGCAGATGCGCACCGCGACCAGTCACGAGGACGATCGCTTCGCGACCGAGAATCGCGCGCAGCCGCATGCGCGTTTGGATCCGCGCCTGCGCGGCCTCGGCCCGCAGCAGCTGCTGCCGGAACGCGAAGGTCTGGGCCAGGTCGGCGCCGCCGCGGGCGGCTTGTCCTGGAGCGCGCAGGACTTCGCGCGCTGGCTGCAGGTGCAGCTCGCGCTCGGCGCGCTGCCGGACGATCGCGGCCGGCTGTACAGCGAAGCTTCGGCGCACGAGATGTGGACGCCGCAGGTACCTGTGCCGATCCGCCCTTACCCGGCACCGATCACCGACATCACCCCCCAGTTCTCCGGCTATGCGCTGGGCTGGAACGTGCAGGACTACCGCGGCATCAAAGTCATCCAGCACGGCGGCGCGGTGTTCGGCGTACTGGCCTTCACCGTGCTGGTGCCCGAGCGGAACCTCGGCATCTCGCTGCAGATCAATTCCGAAGACGTCGACGTCCTGCGGGGGCTGGGTTTCGAGCTGCTCGACCATTACCTCGGCTTCGAGCCGCGCGACTGGGTCGGGGCATTCGCCACCTGGAACCAGGCGCGCCTCGCCGACGGCCTGGCCGCGCTGGACGCGACCGGCGCGCAGATCCGCAGGTCATCACGGCCGTCGCTGTCGCCAGCCGGTTATGCCGGGACCTACGCCGATGCTTGGTACGGCCCGATCACCATCACCGAGACAGGCGGCAAGTTGCGCATCGACTTCCGCCAGACGCCCGGCATGCAGGGCACGCTGACCCACTGGCAGTACGACACCTTCCGGGTGGCCTGGGACGACGCGGCGATCGAGCCGGCGTCGGTCGCCTTCTCGCTGGACGCGGAAGGCAAGATCGCGCAGATCCGGATGCAGGCGATTTCGCCGACTGCGGATTTCAGCTACGACTACCAGGACCTGCTGTTCGAACCCCAGACAATGAAGTAGCGCTGCACATCTGCATGACACGGCCGCGTCCGGGTTTGCCGGACACGCCAGCGCGTTGACCGCCGACACGCGCGTTTGTAGAACCGGGAACATCCGCACGCGTTTCGACGGCAGAAATCGTCGATGCTCAACGCCCCGGGCGTCGATGTCGCGCTTGCGGTTGTGACGACGCCAGAACAGTGCAGAAAATGGACAGTAGAAATCCAGTGGCAGAAATCCTCGCAGACGCCCTGAACGTCCGGGCGTGGTGCACGACTGCTGTACGCGGCCAGCAACGCGCATGTGGCAGCGACGATTCAAGGTGCAGGACCGGTGCCCGTCTGGGTTCAACACGCAGCGCCGGTACGATCTCGAGCACTTTGCGTATGCACCGTGGTGTCGCCGTCATTCTTTCAGTCGTCCTTGTGGCATGCGCCCCCACATCGAACTCCGCGGCGGCGCAAACGGCGGCGCAACCGGCGGCGACTGCGACAGCATCCGCGTGTCCGATCGATTCGTTCGATGTCTTCATCGAGCGCTTCGGTCGCGAAATCGCGTTCCAGGAACTGACGACCGCCGATCCGCTCATCGTCGAGCGTTACGACACCGATGCCGAGCCCGAGCCCCGCCGCGTCGTGGCGGATGTCGCGCTCGCGGACGTGGTCTGGCCGGTGATGCCGCGTCTCGACCTCGTCGGCGGCAGCGGCCGCACCTACGACATCGCGGCGGTCGCGGATGGCCGCATGGAAGTGCAGGTCCGGACGCCCAACACCAGCGACCAGCAACGCTACGTCTTCGGAAAATCGCCGTGCTGGCAGCTGCAGCGCGTGGTCGACGAGTCGATCTGACATCCCTCGCGCGCAATGTGCAGCGCGATCCGTCTCAAGGAGTGATCGATGCACCTGACATGGAGGTTCGCGCCGCTCTGTTCCGCGCTGCTGCTCGGCTGCGTCGCCCAGGAGGAACCGGTCGCGATACCGTCCGGACACGACATCGCAACGACCGCGGATGCTTCGCAGATGCCCGCGTCGCACGAACCGCCGACCGCGACGCCGCCAGATGTGGATGATCCGGCCGCCTTCGTGCCGCAGGGCGCGACCCTGGTCGATACCGTGCCCGGCGATCTGACCGGGCGTGGCAGCGCCGACGCATTGATCGTGTTCTCGCCGGCCACGACGGACGGACGCGCATTCGGCGATGGCCCGGCGCGCACGGTCGTCCTGCTGGCCCGGGATGCGACGGGCACTCTGCAGAACGTGGCCGAGAACGCGCGCATCGTGCCGTGCGCGCGCTGCGGCGGCATGGCGGGCGATCCCTATGCGGGCGCCCGGATCGAGGCAGGCACCGTGACCTTGGCGGTGGCCGGCGGATCGCGCCAACGCTGGTTCCACGACTACGTCTTCCGATACGCGCCAGAGCGCGCGACCTGGCGGCTCGCGAACGTGACCCGCGGCGTGACGGACACGCAGACGGATCTGCAGAAACACGAGGCACTGACCGCGGCGGACTTCGGCGACATCGATTTCGTGGACTTCGACCCGGCACGCCTTCCACCGGCGCCGGTGCTGGATTGACGCGTCGAGGCATTGCCGACCAATCGAGGCATGACGAACCCGGACGCTTCGTCGAAATGCACCCAGCAGAAGGAACTGCACGATGACCACGGAACGGGAAGCACAGCTCTTGCGTGATGCCTATGCAGCCGGCATCACCCGGCCGCGCGAACTGGCGAACTTCATGGCCCAGGTCGGTCATGAATCGGGTGGGCTCGAACGCCTCGAAGAAGGTTTCCGCTACACGCGCAGCGCCGAGCAGATCAGCGGCAACGTGCGCTCTGCCCTGCGCCAGGGTCGCGATGCGCTCGAGGCCGCTCGACTGGAGGCGTTGGCGGGCCGGCCCGAAGCACTCGCCGAACTGATGTACGGCGGGCGCATGGGCAACAGCGAGCCGGGCGATGGCTATCTGTATCGCGGGCGCGGCTATATGCAACTGACCGGCAAGGACCAGTACGCCGCTGCCGGCGAGGCGCTGGCACTGGACCTGGTCGGCAATCCGGATCTCGCGGCGCGGCCCGAACACGCGTCGCGCATCGCCACCTGGTACTGGCAGCAGAACGTGTCGCCGGGCTCGCGTGAGGATGCACGCGCGGCGGGTGCATCGATCAACGGGACCGATCCGCCGAACGGGCTGGACGACCGGATGCAACGCTTCGAACGCTGGGCGCGCGAGCTCACGCCGGACCGTATCCAGACGTTGTCGGACGCGCGCGCGGTCGGAGCCGACATCGAAACGCCGGCGGCGGCCGGATTCGCGCAGACGATGCGGGTCATGCTGCCGCCGCAGGCCGGGATCGCGCCGCACGTGACCGGGCATTACGGCGAACAGCGGGGCGCGCATGCGCACGGCGGCACCGACTTCAACTATGTCGGCGGGCAGACCGGGGTCAATCTGGCGCATCCGGTCGTGCACAGCCCGGTCGCGGGCGTGGTCACGTTCTCCGGTGGCGCGTTCGGCACCGTGAAGATCCGCGATGCGCAGGGGTACTCGCACGAGATCCTGCATCTCGATGCCCGCCAGGTCGAAGCGGGCCAGGCGCTCGCGGCTGGCGATCCGATCGGCACCATGGGCGGCCGTGGCCCGGAAGGCCAGGCGCAGTACGCACGTCACGTGCACTACCAGTTGCGGGATCCCCAGGGCGCACTGCTCAGCCCGGAAAACTTCTGGAACCGCGCCCCCGTTCCGGTGCAAGGAGAAGCGCACGCCGATGCATTGCTGCGCGAAAGCAGCCGCGGCAACGACGTCCGTCACCTGCAGACCGCGCTGGCCGGACTCGGTTTCACGGATGCGCGTGATCGCGCGCTGCAGGTCGACGGTGTGTTCGGCGCCCGGACCATCGAAGCCGTGCGCGCGTTCCAGCAGGCGCAGGGTCTGGACGTCGATGGCATCGTGGGACCGGCCACGCGCGGCGCCCTCGAACAGGTGTCGCGACGCCAGCCGGCCGAGCCGTCGACTGCGGTGCCTGCGCCGGGCGCAGCGGCGTCGCCACTCGACGCACTGCTCGCAGCCGCGCGGTCCGGCGACCCAGCCATGCTCAAGGGCGCGTTGGATGATTTCTCGGAGACCGCATTCGGTCGGACCTTCGCCGTCCAGGTTGCACGTGCACACGCAACGCCAGACGCGCCTGAAGCCGCACCCGAGCAGGGCTGCGCGCGCTGATCGTCTGCATCGATGAATGGGATGGCGCCGCGAACTGGGGTCCACCCCAGCTGTCGACGCGCGCCGTGTATGCCTAGGGTCGGTCCATCGGTTCTGTGGAGATGGTCATGAGCTTCAGCGTCCAGTCGTCCAGCGTCACGCCGTCGAGCCTGCAGGCGATGCCGCCGCCGGATGTCCTGCGTGCGCAGTCGCAGGGCGCGCCGCCGCTGCCCACGGGCAGCTACCAGCTCGAACCCGGCTATCACCCGCAGCTCGGCGCCCTGTTCGCGTCGGGCGGGACTGCCGCGAACGCGGCGTCGTTCGACAGCCAAGTGCGCGGTCAGGAATCGCGGGCGATCGATCTGGACCTCATGCAGATCTCGGCCGCGGTCTACGATCCTGCCGTACAGCAAGTCGGCGACTGGAGCCGGGTCAGCGATGCGGACCTGATGGCCGCCGGTATCGACCCCGCACTGCTGGAGAATCCGCAGAGCGGATTCCGCGCCGGCATCTACACCGACGGCGACGGCAACCACGTGCTGGCGTTCGCCGGATCGAACGATCTGAAGGACTGGACCGGCGCGAATTTCCGCCAGGGCGTGGGCTGGCAGTCCGAGCAGTACGACGAAGCCGTGCAGCTGGCGCAGCTGGCCTCCGCCGCCTATGGCGACGATCTGGCCATCACCGGGCATTCGCTCGGCGGCGGGCTGGCCGCGACGGCCGCGATGGCCGTCGATGGCGCTGCGGTGACGTTCAACGCCGCCGGCGTGCACGACCGCACCATCGAGGGCCTGGGTCTCGATCCCGCAACCGCCAGGGCCGACGCTGCCGACGGTCAGATCCGCCGGTACAACGTCGACGGCGAAGCGCTGACCAAGGCCCAGCAGGACATCTGGGTGGTGAACAACATTCCTGATGCACCCGGCTACGAGATCGTGCTCGACGATCCTGCGCCGCTGACCGGCTTCGACCGCTTCAATCCGATTTCGATCGTCTCCCACAGCATCGCCAAGCACATGCAGGACGTGGTGATTGAAGCCTTGTCGCAGCAGCAGCCCTGGGCGAACTGATCGGATCCGTGTCGACGGGATGGCCGCTGCGGCTGTGTGAGAATGCAGGCATGCGCGCCGCAGTCCTGAGCCTGTTGCTGATGTTGTCCGGCGCCGCCTGCAGTGGAGACGCAATGGACGCTCGAGCCGCTTTCACCGATGCCAGCGCGGCTGCGCTGGCCGATGCCGTCGCCGACGACGATGCTGCTGCCGTACGTGCGCAGGTGCAGGCCGGCGCCGACCCGAATGCCCGCGGCGATCAAGGCGTGAACCTGCTGCAGATCGCGATGCTGGCCCAGGCCAAGGACGCGTTGACCGCATTGCTCGATGCCGGCGCCGATCCGAACGCGCCGGGACTCGCTGGCGCAACGGCGGTGCATGGCGCCGCGATCGCCGACGATCCCGAGTATCTGAAGATCGTGCTAGACCGCCGCGGCGATCCCGATGCGCGACATGGCGAAACGCATGCCACGCCGCTGGCCGGCGCGACGGGGCCGCGCACCGATGCGCAGTTCCGCATGCTGCTCGCGGCTGGCGCCGATCCGGGCGCCGCCGATCGCACCGGCAACACGCCGCTGCACAAGGCCGCGATGATCAACGCTGGCGACCACGTGCTGGCCCTGCTGGATGCGGGCGCCGATCCGCTGGCGAAGAACGGGCAGGGCGCGACCTTCCAGCGCTTCTTCTTCAAGACGCCCAATGCCCGTCTCAACGACGCGGCCCGCGCGAAGCGCGAGGCCGTCGTGGCGTGGCTGCAGGCGCATCAGGTGCGACTCGAGGCCGGCGCCGACTGAAGGTGGCGCCCGTTGTTGATGCTGGCGTGCCGTCGAGCCGCTTGGCCACTTGAAGTCGCAGGCGGGCTGGACTGATTGAAGGGTGCCTCGAGCGCATCCGAATCGACGCGCATCGTGTTTGGGTCGACGTGCGTGCCGGGGCATCACGTACGAAGACGTCCCGGCCCCCGTTTCTTGTGCGTGCACGGAATCGAATTGCCCACTGCGCGTCGCGGCCGCAGTGTCTCCAAGGCGAACCGGCGCAACCGCCGCCCTAGGACCCGCCCTAGATGGCAGCCGCCGACGCCCGCGTTAGCGTGGAGTCCTCGAAAGCCCGGGTGGAGCGCGGTCATGTCCCTGACCATTGGCGATGGCATCGGTAGCGTCCAGGACACCTGGCGTCCGCAACAGACGCCGCTCCAGTCGTACGGCCCGCCGCTGCCGCCGCCGCAGAGTGGCGTCTACCGCCCCGACACCAGTTACCACCCGCAGGTCCAGGCGCCGGGCACCGGGCCTGCGCAGAGCCAGGGGCAGGGCGGCACCAGCCCGTATGCGATCCCCGCAGGCAGCACGCTCGACGAGGTCGCCAGCGGCACGCAGGCGCAGCCCTTCGACGTCACGCTGTCGCAGCTCGCCACCGCCGTCTACGGCACGCGCGGCGCGCCACCGCCGGGCTGGGAGGCGGTCAGCGACCAGCAGCTGATGGACCAGGGCGTCGCCGATCCGCAGGCCTGGCGGCTGCAGTATCTCGGCGCCAACGATGCGGTGCCGAGCAACGCCCAGGAATTCCGCGCCGAGGTCTACACCGACGGCGCCGGCAACTACGTGCTGTCCTACCGCGGCACCGCCGAGGGCGGCCCGGACTGGGAGAACAACTTCCGCCAGGGCCTCGGCTACGAGACCAATGACGGCGACAAGTTCAGCGTCACCGCGGTCAACACCGCCCGCGAGTTCGCGAACGTGTTCGGCGACAACGGCGCCAACTCCTCGAACCTCGCGATCACCGGTCATTCGCAGGGCGGTGGTCTCGCCAGCGTCGGCGCGTTGGCCAGCGGCATTTCCGCCGTCACGTTCGACGCGTCGGGCATCCATCCCAACACCCTCGACCGCATCGGGATCGATCCGCAGGCCGCGCGCGACAGCGCCGAAGGCGGCCAGATCCGCGCCTATTCGCTGTCCAGCGATGCGCTGACCAATGCGCAGGACAGCTGGATAACCGGCGTCGTCGCGCCGGATGCGCTGGGCACGCAGATCGTCGTCGACCCGGCGGCTGCGGACGTCAACAACATGTTCTCCAACTACGGGCCGATCGAAGGTTTCTCGCAGTCGCAGAGCAACGCGCTCAACACGGTGGTCGAAGCCGCGCGCGATCCGGTGACCGGGCTGTTGATGACGACCGCGATCGCGCCGGCGACCACGGCCGGTGGCGCGCTCGTCGGCAGCCTGTTCGGCAATCCGCTCGGCGGCGCCGCAGCCGGTGCGCTGGCCGCACCCGCGCTCGTGTTCGGCGGCGGCGAAATCGCCTACGCCGCGATCAGCCACAGCCCCAACGCACTGACCGCCGGCATGATCGAAGCGCAGCCGTGGCAGGCGGGCTACCAGAACCCGTCCTCCACCGGCCGCGATCTGCAGAACCTGCTGCCCGATGCGACCAAGGACGACTACGCGCGCAACGTGCATGACTTCGCCACCGACGTCGACACCGTGGTTGCCAACGAATTCGCCAATGGCCAGTACCTGCAGGGCGGTATCAGCCTGGCCGGTGACTTCGCGGAAGGCGCGTTCAATTCCGCCGGTGACACCATCGACGGCTATGCCGACCAGCTGGCCGGTGTGGTCGACCGCAACATCGGCGGCTGGGGTGGCAGCGCGCTGTCGACCGTGATCGACGGGGCGGGTGACGTCGCCGAGTTCACCACCGACGTGGCCGGCCAGGTGACCGAAACCCTGGCCGACGGCGCGGGCTGGGTGGCCCAGGGCGCGACGAACTTCGTCGGTGGCCTGTTCGGTCGCTGAGACTCACGGACCGCGCATGTGCCGTGCGTATGATCGGGCGCTGACATGACCCGCCTCCGCGCCCTGTCCTCGATCGTCCTTCTCCTCTGCGCCGCAGGGTGTGCACAGCCGTCCATGAGCAACGACGCATTCAATTCGCCGACGACGGCGCAACTGGCCGACGCCGTCCGTCGCGGCGATGCCGCCGAGATCCGCCGACAGCTCGAACATGTCGCCCCCGACACGCCGGGCAGTGACGGCGAAACGTTGCTGATGGAAGCGATCCGCCAGCGCCGTGCGGCCAGCGTGGATGCGCTGCTCGAAGGCGGCGCCGACCCGAACCGCGTCAATGCGCGCGGCGACACGCCGGTGCATGCGGCCGCGTTCTCAGGCGATCCGGCGATCCTGCGCGCGGTGATCGCCAAGGGCGGCGATGTCGACGTGGCCAACCCGCACACCGGCGCGACGCCGCTGGTGCAGGCATTGCTGTCGCCGACCGCCGGCCAGGCCGAGGTCTTGCTGGATGCGGGCGCCGATCCCAATCTGGCCGACCGCAATGGCGACACGCCGTTGCACGTCGCCGGCCGGACCAATGGCGGCGCGGCGATCCTCGCGCTGCTGCGCAAGGGCGCCCGGCCGCAGACGGAAAACTCGCGCGGCGTGACCTTCCAGCACGAGTACTTCGGCTTCCCCGCGAACCTGCTCAACGACCGTGCCCGCGCCGAGCGGCGCGAGATCGTCGCCTGGCTCAAGGCCAACGGCGTGCCGCTGGAAGCGAACGTCGCCGCGACCTACTGAGCCGCTGCCGTCCTGAACGGGCGCGCCGCGACCTAGGGTCCGCACCAGCTGTCCGGCGTCGCCCTGGCCCCCTATCGTCGGAGCTATCGTTTCCGTAGGTGCGCGCGCCATGAGCCTGTCCCCGGTATCCGGCAACAACTCGCCCGTCGATCCGTTCCGCGATTTCGCGCTCGATCCGGCGCTGCAGGCCTCGTCCGCGCTGCAACCGCGCACGCCCGCGAACGTCGACACCAGTGCCGGCTTCCCGCGCGGCGACGGCAGCTTCGCCGATTCGGTCCGCGGCACCGCGCCGCAGCCCGATCAGGACCTGCAGTTCGCCCTGATGGCGAACGACAGCTACACGCTGACCGGCCCCGACGGCGTCACCGGCACCGCGGCCGAGGCCGATCTGCAGGCCGCCGGCTGGAACCGTCTCGAACCCAGCGCCGACGGCACGCATCTCGTCGATGCGCAGGGCAACCAGATTCCGATCTCGCCCGACGCGCTGCACGACGCGCAGACCGGCTTCGACGCGGCGATCTACCAGAATGCCGAGGGCCAGTACGTCGTCGCCTATCGCGGCACCGACAGCTGGGGCCTGGGCGCCGGCGGCGATTCGCGCGCAAACGGCGGCCAGGGTCTCGGCATGCAGACCGCGCAGTATTCGCAGGCGATGGAGCTGGCGAATATCGCGGTGGATACCTTCGGCAACGGCAACGTCGCGATCACCGGCCACTCGCTGGGTGGCGGCCTCGCCTCGGCCGCGATGCTGGCAACCGACGTGCCGGGCGTGACCTTCAACGCTTCGGGTCTGAGCAACAACACGCTGACCAGCCTGGGCTTCAATCCCAATGCCGCGCGCGGCGAGATCGCCGACAGCGGCCAGATCCGCCGTTACGTCGTCGATGGCGATCCGCTGACGCTCGCGCAGCAGGACATCCCGATGATTCCGGTGCTGAGCATGTCGCCGCCGAACGCGGTGGGCACCGAGTTGCGCGTCGCGCCGCCCGAGGGCATGGGCCGCTTCGACATGCTCGGCCTGCACGGCGGTGGTGGCGACAATCCGTCCTATGTCGAAGCCCTGCGCCAGAACGAAGCGCAGGCACCGGTCGACCGCTCGGGCACCAATCTGGGGCTGGCGCTCGGCACGCTCGAGAACATCGGTGAGCACAACCTCAATCAGCTGGGCTCGCTGGCCAACGGCATCGGCGGTCTGTATTCCGATGGCCGCTCCACGGTGACCGAGGCCGTCAGCGGCATCACCGATGCGGTGCAGAACGACTACGGCAACGGCCGCTATGTCGGCGGCACCTTCAGCATCGCCGGTGACGTGGTCGACGGCGTGGTGGGTCTCGGTGGCGACGCGATTTCCAATACCCTGGGCACCGCGGGTGACGTGGTCGAAAACATCACCAATCTCGGCGGCAGCGTGCTGCGCGATCTCGGCGACCGCACCGGCTTCGATGCACCGTTCGATGCCGTCGCCAGTGGCGTCGAATGGACCGGCCGCGCGGTCGACACCGTGGCCGACACCGTCGGCGACGGCGCGCAGTGGGGGTTGGACAAGGTCGGTGACGGCGCCGAGTGGGTCATCGATCGCGCCGGTGACGGCGCCCAGTGGGTCGGCGACCGCGTGGTCGACGGCGTGACCTGGACCGGCAACCGCATCGCCGACGGCGCACGCGCGGTGGGCGATGCCGCCAGCTGGACCGGCGACCGTCTGGCCGATGGCGCGCGCTGGGCCGGTGAAAACCTCAACCCGGTCAACTGGTTCCGTTGAGTGCCGCGATTCCCGGCTGTCTCTGCGCCCGGGATGCCCGCACCCTGTCACGACGCCCGACTGCCGGTCGGGCTAGGCTGATGGCTTGTACCGCTTCGGAGGCCTCGCCATGATGGGTGTCGCTTCGATCGCGCCATTTCCGCAGTGGCGGATCATCGCCTGCATCGTGTTGGCGCTCGCTGCCAGCGGCGCCTGCGCCAGACAAGGAACGAGCATGACCCAGGACCACGCCACCGATCCCGCCGCCTCCGCGCTGTCGCGCGCCGCGAGTGCGGGCGATGCCGCCGAGATCCGGCGCCTGATCGCCGATGGCGCCAATCCCAATGCCAAGGACACCCAGGGCTCTCCGCTGCTGCAGGCGGCGATCCTCCGAGGCGACCGCCGCGCGTTCCAGGCGCTGCTCGATGCCGGCGCCGACGCGACCACCGGCGCGGCCAACGGCAACACCGCCGTGCATCTGGCGGCCATGCAGGATGACGCCAGCTATCTGAAGACCTTGCTGGCCGGCGGCGCGTCCGCCGATACGCCGAACACCAAGAACGGCGAAACGCCGCTGTTCAATGCACTCGAAGCGCGCAACGACGAGAACATCCGCTTGCTGCTCGACGCCGGCGCGCGCGCGGACGCGACCGACGCGTTCGGCGCGACCCTGCTGCACAAGGCCGCACGCATCAACGCGACCGGCTGGGTGGTGCGCTTCCTCGAGGCCGGCGCCGATCCGACCGCCCGCGACCGCGTCGGCGTGACCTTCCAGCCCTCGTTCTTCCGCGCGCGCGACGCAGTCTTGTCGGCCGATGCCAAGCGCGACCGCGAGACCGTGCGCGAGTGGCTGGTCGCGCGGCAGATTCCGGTCGAAGACAAGCACTGATCGACGCGTCGCCCTGCGCGTGCAGACGCGTTCGGCAAATGCGCTCGCTGGCGTGCGCGCGCTCGCGATGTCTCACGGAACGCCAGCACCGTCATCCCGGCGTAAGCCGGGAACCAGTGACTTCGAGCAGGACAGCCGGAAAGCCGTGAGTCCGGCGCAAGGCGTGCGCACGCTCAGGTGAAAGGCTGGATGATCAGCGCTTCGCGCGGTTGAAGCCCGTGCCGGCCTACGCCTTGCGGACGACGAGTCGCACGTTTCGCCAGGTCAGCCGCCAGCCCCGTGCAACACCTGCCCGATTACGGCCAGGCCGGCGGCGCCGCCCGCCACGCTGCAAACACCTCGGCCAACGTCGCGCGTTCCGCAGCCGTCCAGTCGGGCAGCAGGGTCGGATAGCGCGCCGGATCGCTCCACAGGGTCGGCTCGGTACGCACTGCGGCGGCGTACCAGCGCACGGCCTCGTCGCGGCGGTCGGTCGACCACAGTCCGAGGGCCAGCGTGGGCGGCGCCCACGAGGGCCGCAGCAGTCGACCGTCCAGCGCCTGTCGCCACTGCTCCAGCGCGTCCTGGTGATGGCCGGCGCGATACAGGTCCCAGCCGTAGTTCCACTGCACCGCGCTGCGCAAGGGCGCGCGCGTCGACAGCGATGCGAGCGCCTGCGCGTACATCGCGCGGCCGGTGTCCTCGCGACCGCTGCGCATCAGCGCCTGCGCCAGCTGCGCCCGCGCCTGGTCGGCATTGCGACCGTTGCGTTCGATCAACTGCAACAGCCGCGCATGGGTCTGGTCGTCGTCGCCGGCGATCGCAATGATCGGCGAGGCCGTCCGCGCGTCGTCGTCGAAATAGAACTCGGCCGGCGCCGGCAACGTCTGTGCGCCGACAGTCGACGCGAACAGCAGCCCGAGCGCGCACAGGCCGGCACGCAGATATCCCATCACCCTCTCCCCCGTGTGTCCGTTCCGTGTCGTGCGGATGACCATGACATCCCCGGCCCGATTGTAGCCATGGCGCGCGGGCAGGCGCCGCGACCGGGTTCACGGATGCCGCGCTGACGCGGTGCGGTCACATGCCGGAAGAACGCCGCGCGCTCAGCGCCGCCACACCAGGCAGCGGTTGTTCGACGGCATTGCGATGTCGCCGTGCAGATACAGACCGATCTGCAACGCGAGCGCATCCACCGCTTCGAGATCGCGGATGCCCGACCGCGGATCGCGCGCTTTGAGCCAGCCGTCGAAATCGCGGTTGCTGTCGCTGGTGTACGTGCCGCCCACGTTGAACGGCCCGTAGACCACCAGCGTCGCATCGTCGGCGAGCACGCGGTCGAGGCCGGCGAAACAGGCTTCGACCTCGGGCCAGCCCATGATGTGCAGCGTGTTCGCGGTGAACACCGCATCGAAGCGGCCGTCGGCGGCCGTTGACGCAGGCCAGTCGGGCTGCGCGACATCGAGCGCGACCGGTGCGGGCGTGTTCGGCAGCGCGACCTCGTCGAGCCAGGCCGCGATGCCCGACAGATGCGCCGCGCGTTCCGAGGTCTGCCAGCGCAGCCAAGGCATCCCCGCGGCGAAATGCACAGCGTGCTGGCCGGTGCCGCTGCCGATCTCGAGCACCTGCCGACGGTGTTCGAACTGCGCGCGCAGGACGTCGAGAATCGGCGCGCGATTGCGATCGCAGGACGGCGAGAAGGGTTTGTCGGGGGACATCGTCATGCGCGACACGATACGGCACGCGATCGCGGAGGCCGGTCAGCGCCTGGACGGATCGTCGGGCCAGCGCGGGCCGCGCCGCAGGCGGACCGGGCCGGAGATCGCCGCGCCGGGATCGAGCACCGCGTCGCCCTGCGTGATCCGGATGGCACCCTCCGCCGCGAGCGCCTGCGCCACGCGGCGCACGCCCGGCATCGCGTTTCGCCAGGCTTCTTCGGGATACAGACGCCGTGCGACCTCGGACGGGCAGATGGACGCATCGGACGCGCGCGCCGCCAGCAGCGCGTGGATCTCCGCTGCGATGCGCGCATCGTCAGGGGTCACCAGCTCAGGCCGGCTGCAGCAACCGCAGGCCGAAACTCTCACCCTCGTCGTTCCAGCCATGCGTCACGCGCAGCCCGGCCTGCGCGGCCAGCGCGGAGAACGAGGCGTCGGTGTATTTCTGGCTGATCTCGACGTGCATAGCTTCGCCGGCGGCGAAATCGAAGGCGTGATCGGCGATGCGCACGGTCTGTGCGCGTTCGCTGACCAGGCTCGTTTCGATCCGCATGCGTTCGCGCGCGTAGTGCGCGCGATGGCGGAAGCCGTCGGTGTCGAAATCACTGTCGATCTCGCGGTTGAGCCGCGTCAGCAGGTTCACGGTGAACGCCGCGGTGACGCCCGCCAGATCGTTGTAGGCGGCCTCGATGATCGCCGGGTCCTTGTCCAGATCGATGCCGATCAGCGCGCAGCCGGCATCGCCCATCGTGCCGCGCATCGAGCGCAGCAGACGCACGGCATCCTCGTCGGAGAAGTTGCCGAGCGTCGATCCCGGGAAGAACACCAGCGTGCGGTGCGCACGTCGGTCGGCGCGCGGCAGCGGCACAGGGCGTGTGAAATCCGCGCAGACCGGCAGCATCTGCACATCGGGAAAGGACTGGCCGAGACGAGTCACGCTGTCCATCAGCGCGGTGCGCGAGATTTCGATCGGTGTGTAGGCAACCGGCGCCGCGAGACCTTCGAGCAGCAGCTCGGTCTTGCGTCCGCTGCCGCTGCCGAACTCGACCACGTGCACACCGTCGCCGATCGCCTGCGCGATCGACGGCATCTGCGCTTCCATCAGCGCCAGCTCGACACGGGTGAGGTAGTACTCGGGTTGACGCGTGATCGCCTCGAACAGGCGCGAACCTTCCGCGTCGTAGAAGTACTTCGACGGCAATGTCTTGGGCGTGCGCGACAAGCCGGCGATCGCATCGGCGGCGATGTCGTCGGGTTGCGGGCGCAGATCAGTCAGCGCGGCCTGCGCTCGGGCGCGGGCGATGGCGGCATTCATGCGGAATCCTTGGCCAGGCGCAGACCGGCGAACTGCCACCGCGCATCGGAGGGAAAGAAGTTGCGGTAGCTGGCGCGCACGTGGTCGGCGGAGGTCGCGCAGCTGCCGCCGCGGAGGACCCACTGCGCATCCATGAACTTGCCGTTGTATTCGCCCAGCGTGCCCGGCCAGGGCCGATAGCCGGGATAGGCGGTGTAGGCGCTGGATGTCCATTCCCAGACATCGCCGAACATCTGCTGCAGACCGGTCGCGGCAGTCGACGGCGCGCTGGGATGCAGCCGGCCGGAGTCGACGAAGTTGCCGTCCACCGGCAGCGAGGCGGCCGCCTGTTCCCATTCGAATTCGGTCGGCAGACGCGCGCCGGCCCAGCGCGCGAACGCATCCGCCTCGTAGTAGCTCAGATGGCACACCGGCGCTGCGGGATCGAGCGCGCGCCAGCCGCCCAGCGTGAACTCGGCTTCGCAGGCCTCGTTCCAGTACAGCGGTCGCGTCCAGCCACGGGCGCTGACGGTGTCCCAGCCCGCACTGAGCCACGCGCCCGCGGCGCGATAGCCGCCGTCCTCGATGAAGGCGAGAAACTCGGCGTTGCTGACCGGCCGGCTCGCCAGCGCATGCGCGGGCACCAGCACGCGATGGCGCGGCGATTCGTTGTCGTACGCGAAACCGGCATCGCCGGGCCATGCGGCATGGCCGACCTCGACGATCGATTCCTGTCGTGCGATCCAGCCGAGCGCTGCCGAGCTGCCGCCGACCTGCGGCAGATCGTCGCGATAGGCGGGGTGGAGCGGATTGCTGAAGAACGCATGCTTGATGTCGGTCAGCAGCAATTCCTGATGCTGTTGCTCGTGCTGCAGGCCGAGTTCGACGATGTCGAGCAGCCGTGCATCGAGAGCGCCGCGCTGCAGTCGCGCGCGCATGCGTGTTTCGATTGCGTCGCGGTAATCGGAGACCTGCGCGAGCGTTGGCCGCGACAACACGCCGCGCTGCGGCCGCGCGTGCATCGGTCCAGCGCTCTGGTAATAACTGTTGAACAGGTAATCCCAGGCGGGATCGAAGGGCGTGTATGGACCACCGTCGGCCAGCACGAAGCGTTCGAAGAACCAGGTCGTGTGGGCGAGGTGCCATTTGGTGGGGCTGGCATCCGCCATGCTCTGCACCATGGCGTCTTCCGCGCCGATGGGCGCGGCGAGCGCCGCACTGCGGCCACGCACGGCATCGAAGCGCTGCGCGAGCCGGTGGCAACGCGCGTCGACATCGCCGACTCCGGAGAGGGGCGGAACAGGGGCATGCAGCGACATCGGTGAAGTTTTCGTGTGGCTGCGTGACGGTGCCGTCGTCGGCACGCTTTCAGGAATTGCAGTGCCGATCACACGCGGCATGACCTTGAACGAAAATCGGCAATGCGCTGTGGATAACGGAATTTCTACGGCACGGACCACGCCGGCACTACACGCAGGCGCCGATAGTGCACGGCAACATCCACATGAGGAGTCATCCGATGCGACGTATTGCGCTTCCGCTAGCAGCCGCCATGGCCTTCGCGTTCACGGCCTGCAGCAACGATCCGCCGCCGCCGGATGTCCCGCCGACGGATCCGGCCCCGATGAACGACACGGCGACGCCGCCGGTCGATCCCGCGACGGATCCGATGAACCCGCCACCGACCGATCCCGCATCGCCGACGCCGACCGATCCGACCATGCCGCCGCCGACGGATCCGATGACGCAGCCGCCGACCGATCCGACCACGACGCCGCCGGCGACGCCGCCGGTCGAGGGTGAAGGCACTCCGACCAGCACCAGCTGATCCGCGCGTGCATACGAAACATGCCGTGCCCATGAGACCGGTCTGACGTCGCTGACGTCAGCGCCCCCCGGCGTAACTCTCTCTCCGACCGGTCCCAGTTGCCGTCCGCCCCTCCCCGGGCGGGCGGCTTTTTCTTGTCGGATTCCCGCGCTCTCGCATCGCATCGATCAAGCCACGCGCGCGATCAGGCGGGTGCGTGCGCCGGCCACGCCGCACCGCGGTATGTGGCCACGTGGGCGAGCGCGAGCAGCGCATGATCCTCGTGCGTGTCGCCGTGCGCATGGACTTCGCGGTAGGCGGCGAGGTCGTAGCGCTCCCGCACCCGCCGCACCTTTTCGCCTGCCACGCATTGCGCGCCGGCGTAACGACCGGTCAGGCGTGCACCATCGCTTTCAAGCGCCGAGCAGATGAGGTCGAGCCCCTGCGCCTCGCACCACGGTGCGAGATAGACATCGAAGCCACCGGACACGACGACGATGGTGTCGCCTTGTGCGCGATGGGCATCGAGACGCGCCTGCATCTCCGGCCGCACCAGTGCCGGCAATACCGTGGCCGCAAAGCGGCGGCCGGCGTCTTCGACGGCGCTGCGCGGCAGCCCGCGGAAGGCATAGCCGACCAGCAGGCTGCGCAGCGCGTGCACCGGCAGCAGCTTGAGCTTGTAGGCCAGCACCGGCAGCGCGAACAGCAGCCTGCCGACGTGCAGGCGTCGCGGCGGCGTGGCGAAGCGCAGGAAATCCGGCAGCGTCTCGCGCGTGGTGAGCGTGCCGTCGAGATCGAACAGGGCCAGCACCGGACGCGCGTCGTGCGTGTCGTGCACGCTCATACGATCGACAGCGCCGCCTGCGCGATCAAGGTGACCACGCAGCCGAGCGCCGCGAACCACGCGAGACTGCGCAGCCAGGCGATATCCGCGACGTAGGCGACGCCGTGCAGCAGCCGCAGCGTGACGAATGCGACGGCCAGCATCGCGATGCGGTCATGCGCCACGCCGGCGAGCTGCGACAGCACCACGCCCGCCGCGAACGGGGCGAAGGCCTCCAGCGCATTGAGATGCGCGTTGTAGGCGCGCCGCAGCCGCGGATGCTCTTGGCGCGCGATCCAGCCGCGCGGATCGCGATTGTCGTAGCGCGGCGCCGAAGCCTTGGCGAGCGCGACCCAGCAGTAGGGCAGCAGCGCGGCGATCAGCACGCACCAGTAGGCAGTGGAGAGCGTCATCGGAAGATCTCTCAGGTAGGAACTGCTGGCTTATCGCACGACGGCATGTGCCATGTCGCCAGAGAAATGTGCAAATCCCTTCCCGGCAAAAGCGGAGACGATTGGGAGAGGGGGCTCGACGCCCTCCCCCGCAAGGCGGGGGAGGGTTGGGAGGGGGCAAACGTGCCGATCAAGACTTGACGTCTCTCAAGAGCGGAAGCGAGCTCTTGATCTTCGCGTCTTCCGGGGGCTCACGGACAACTCTGCTCTCAAAAAAAAGCGGCGACATCACTGTCGCCGCTTTCGTCATGCGTGCCTGCAGGCGTTGCCTTACGGCGCGCCACCCGCTTCGCTGCGCATCTGGTCGCGCGCGGCCTTGAAGGGGTTGCCCTCGTACCAGTTCGGCCACTGGCCGTCGTCGGCCAGCGTGCGGCCCACGCCGTACAGCGCTTCGAGGTCCTGCACCACGCCGTCGAGGTTCCAGTCCGGGTTGTACTCGTCGCTGGGCTGGTGATAGCGCTTGGCGTAGTCGTCGGTCGCGGCCTTGCCACCGGCGGTGCCGCCGTCGACGAGATCGTTGCCGCCCTTCGCATACAGCGCCGGCACGCCGGCCTTGGCGAAGTTGAAGTGATCGGAGCGGAAGTAGAAGCCACCGGCCGTATTGCCTTCCTCCACCAGCGTGCGGCTCTGCTGGTCGGCGTAGGTCTTGAGGATGTCCTCGAGTTCCGAGTTGCCCTTGCCGGTGACGACGAAGTCACGCGACGGACCGGCGACGCTCATCGCATCGAGGTTGATCACGCCGACCGTCTGCGCCAGGCCGATGCTCGGCTGCGCCACGTAGTACTTGCTGCCCAGCAGGCCCGATTCCTCGAGCGTGACCGCCAGGAACACCAGCGAGCGCTTCGGCTTGGGTTCGGTGGTGGCGAACTTCTCGGCGATCTCGATGATGCCGGCCACGCCGGTCGCGTTGTCGATCGCGCCGTTGTAGATCGTGTCGCCTTCACCCTCGTGCTTGCCGAGGTGATCCCAATGCGCGAGATAGAGAATTGCCTCTTCCGGCGCCTCGGTGCCCGGCAGGATGCCGATCACGTTGCGCGAGCTCTTCTCGGCGATCGTGCTCTTGAGATCGAAACCGATCTTCGCGTTGAGCGGCACCGGCTTGAAGCCGCGCGTGTTCGCGGCCTTGATCTGTTCGTCGAGATCGAGACCGGCTTCGGCGAACAGCTGCTTGGCGACGTCGCCGGTGATCCAGCCCTGCGCCGGCAGGCGCGGTTCCGGATCGTCCTCTGCACGCAGGTCGAACTGCGCGCCCGACCAGGAATTCTTCACCACGTCCCAGCCGTACGAGGCGCCGGGCGTGTCGTGGATGATCAGCGCGGCCACCGCACCCTTGCGCGCGGCTTCCTCGAACTTGTACGTCCAGCGACCGTAATAGGTCATCTTCTCGCCGTCGAACAGCGTCGCGTCGTTGGCGTGGAAGCCGGGGTCGTTGACCAGCATCACGACGGTCTTGCCCTTGAGGTCGAGACCGGCGTAATCGTTCCAGTTCTGCTCCGGCGCATCGACGCCGTAACCGACGAACACCAGCTCGCTGTCCGCGACGTTGATCTCGGCTTGGCCGGTGCGCGTGCCGATCACCATCTCGTCGCCGAACTTCAGATCGCGCGTGCCGGCGCTGTTGCTCAGGCGCAGTACGGTCGACGGATCGGCTGTGGTCTCGACCATCGGCACCGTCTGGTACCAGTCGTTGTTGTCGCCGCCCGGCTGCAGGCCGATGCGCTCGAACTGGGCCTTGATGTACTCGACCGTCTTGTCTTCGCCGGCGGTACCGGGCGCGCGTCCCTCGAACTCGTCGGACGCCAGCATGCGCACCATCTCGCCGAAATCGCCGGCGGTGATGTCGGGCGAAAACGTATGGGCGGCCTGGGCATCGGGCGGCGTGGCCGTATCCGGCGCGGCGGTCTTGTCGCCACACGCGGCGAGCACCAGCGCAGCCGGCAACGCCAGCAGCAGAAGGGGTTTGCGCATCCTGGAATCTCCGGAAAATCGTGGAGGCCGCACTATACGTGCGTTCAGGGGGCGATGCTTTTTGAAGGCTCTAGCTGTTGGTTTCGAGCCCCTCTCCCTCTGGGGTGAGGCGGAACGCTTGCGAGCCATTGGCTCGCGTGTCGACGAACGCCCTCGCACCAGTGCGAGGGCCGGGGCGCGGAGCGGGGGTTGGGGTGAGGGCGCTTTTCGAGCTCCGCGTGTAGAACTCAACCCTCACCCGAAGCGCTGTGCGCTTCGACCTCTCCCAGAGGGAGAGGTGTCTGTTTCCTGCCATCTGCAACGCGCCGCGACATCGATCGAGCGCGCGGAAAGTCGATAGGCGATGCGTCGGTATGCCCCTTATTCCTGCGGCGCCCGCGCGCTGTCGTACGGCACTGCGGTCGCGCCGCTGATCGCGCCGGTCTTCGCGCTCGTGTGCACGTACAGCGTGACTTCGCGCTTGAACTCCAGCGGACCGTCGACGACCGCATCGGGTCCGATGATCACGCGCGGGTTGCGGCGGCTGATCGTCACCGGGAACCAGTTCGACGACGGCTTGTCGATCACCAGCTTGCCGCGCACGTGCGAGCCGGTGCCGATGGTGACGTCGCCATTGACCGTCTTCACGTCGCCGGTGACCTCGGTGCCGACCATGCCGATCGCACCATTGACCGTCGAGACGTTGCCGTCGATGCGGCCGCCGCGGTCGACGAACACGCCGCCGCTGACGCTCTCAACGTTGCCGCCCAGCTGCGCGTCGGTGCCGACGCGGATCGCGCCGTTGACCGTGGTCAGCGATTTGGCCTGCGCACGCGCGCCCACCGTGATGCCGCCGTTGACGGTTTCCATGTCCTCGACCGCGATGCCGTCACCGGCACGGATGCCGCCGTTGACGGTCTCCACGTCACGCGCCTTGGCGCCGTCGCCGATGCGGATGCCGCCGTTGACCGTGCTCAGGTCGCGATAGGTCTGGCCGGCCTCGGCTTCGACACCGCCGTTGACCTTGGAGATGTCCTCCTGCGCGAACGCGGCGCCGGTGGCCAGCGCAAGGGCGGCGGCGAGCAGCAGGGGGGCGGAGCGCAAGCGCGCAGGGGCAGGGGACATGGCCGTGACCTCGTGAATGGATGGGCGGGCCGAAGCCCGTCGACAGGTAGCTTGCCCCCGCTTCGCTACAATCGCATCTGTCTTTCGTCACTGGGTCGATCGTCGTGCCGCACGCCGCCAGCTCTCCCCGTCCGCGCCCCGTCGTCCTGCTGATCCTCGACGGCTGGGGCCACCGCGACGACCCGCGCGACAACGCCTTGGCGCTTGCCGACATCCCCAACTGGCGCCGGCTGCTGGCCGAGCATCCGTCCACGTTGATCCACACCGAAGGCCGCCACGTCGGCCTGCCGGACGGGCAGATGGGCAATTCCGAAGTCGGCCACATGAACATCGGCGCCGGCCGCATCGTCTATCAGGACCTGACCCGCATCGACGCGGCGATCGAGGACGGCAGCTTCTTCGACAACGCCGAACTGCTGGCCGCCTGCGACGCGGTGCGCGGCAACGGCGGCACGCTGCACGTCATGGGGTTGCTGTCGCCGGGCGGCGTGCACAGCCACGAAGCGCATCTGGCGGCGATGCTCGACCTCGCCGCGAAGCGCGGCGTCGCTCGCGTCGCCGTGCATGCCTTCACCGACGGCCGCGACATGCCGCCGCGTTCGGCCGAACCGAGCCTGCGCGCGCTGCAGGACCACTGCGCCGCGCTCGGCAATGCGCACGTCGCCAGCGTGTCCGGCCGTTACTACGCGATGGACCGCGACAATCGCTGGGCCCGCGTGCGCCTGGCCTGGGATGCGATCGTCGACGCGACATCGCCGCACCACGCGCCCGATGCGGTTGCCGCCTTGCAGGCCGCGTATGCGCGCGACGAGAACGACGAGTTCGTGCTGCCGACCGTCATCGATGGCGCCACGCCGATGGCCGATGGCGACGCGGTCGTCTTCATGAACTTCCGCGCCGACCGCGCGCGCCAGCTGACGGCCGCGTTCGTCGACCCGGCGTTCAATGGCTTCGAGGCACGTCGTCCGCAGCTCGCGCGTTTCGTCTGCCTGACCGAGTACGACGCGCGCCTGCCGGCGCCGCTCGCATTCGCGCCCGACAACCTGCCGAACACGCTGGGCGAAGTGCTCGGCGCGAACGGCCTGACCCAGTTGCGTATCGCCGAGACCGAGAAGTACGCGCACGTGACGTTCTTTATGAGCGGCGGTCGCGAAGATCCCTACCCGGGCGAGGACCGCATCCTGGTGCCGAGCCCCAAGGTCGCCACCTACGACCTGCAGCCGGAAATGAGCGCGCCCGAGGTCTGCGACAAGCTCGTGCAGGCCGTGCGCGACCAGCGCTTCGACGTGGTGATCTGCAACTTCGCCAATCCCGACATGGTCGGCCACACCGGCGTACTGGCGGCGGCGATCAAGGCCGTGGAAACGGTGGACACCGCGGTCGGCAGGATCGTCGCGGCCGTGCGCGCGCAGGGTGGCGAGCTGCTGGTCACCGCCGACCACGGCAACGTCGAAATGATGCGCGACCCGGAAACCGGCGAGCCGCATACCTCGCACACCGTCGGCCCGGTGGATCTGATCTACGTCGGCAGTCGTGACGTGCCCCTGCGCGGCGGCGGTGCACTGCGCGATCTCGCGCCGACGATCCTCGATCTGATCGGCGTCGAACAACCGGCCGAGATGACCGGCCGCAGCCTGCTGCAGGCCGCCGGCTGAACATGTCCCGCGGCCGCGCGCTGCTGCTGGTCGCGCTGCTCGTCGCGGCGCTGCCTGCGCTTGACGCCGCCGCGCAGAACAGCCGCGAAACCGAGCGCCGCCTCGAGCGCGTGCGCAAGGAGCTGCGCGATGTCGCCGCCGAGCGCCGCCGCCTCGAAGGCCAACGCGGCGCAGCGGCGCGCGATCTGCGCGCGGCCGACGAACAGGTCTCGACCTCGGCGCGCGCGTTACGCGACACGCGCATCAAACTGGCCGAGGAACAGATCGCGCTGGAGAAACTGCAGGCGCGCCGGGTGGAACTCGAATCCACGGTCGAGACGCGCCGCGCGGAACTCGCCGCGCTGGTGCGCGCCGCCTACACCGTCGGCGACGAAGCTGCGTTGAAACTGATGCTCGCGCAGGACCGCGTCGCCGATGCCGGACGCCTGCTGACCTACCACCGCTACCTGCAGCAGCAGCGCAGTACGCGCATCCATGAACTGCGCGCGGAAATGGACGAACTCGACGGCATCGAAGCCGCGATCCAGGATCGCCGCGCTGCGCTCGAAGCCGCGCAGGTCGAGCAACGCGCGCAGCTGGCCAAGGTCGAAAGCGATCGCAGCCAGCGTGCCGAGGCAATGAAGGGTATCGAGTCGCGGTTCAGCGATCGCAGTGCCCGCGAAAAAGCCCTCGGCCGCGATGCCCGCTCGCTGGAGCGCGTGCTCGCCCAGCTGCGCGAAGCGGCGCGTCGTGCCGAAGCCGAGCGCCGCGCCGCAGCCGCCGCTGCGCGCGAACGCGAAGCGCGCGAAGCCCGTGAAGCAGCCGCGTCAGGCCGTCCGCGGCCACCGCCGCGTCCACCGACCCAGGTGGCCCGCACCAACGCTCCGCAGGTCGGCGGCTTGGGCTGGCCGGTCAGCGGCAGCCTGCTCACCGCCTACGGCGGCAAGCTGCCCGACGGCCGCAGCAGCACCGGCATCCTGATCGGCGCGCCCGCCGGCACCGCGGTGAAGGCCGTCGCCGACGGCACCGTGGTCTTCGCCGAATGGATGACCGGCTACGGCATGCTGCTGATCGTCGATCACGGCAACGGCTACATGAGCCTCTACGCGCACAACGACGGCCTGCTCAAGAGCGTCGGCAACACCGTGCGCCGCGGCGATACCGTCTCCAGCGTCGGCAGTTCCGGCGGCCAGGGCCGCAGCGGCCTGTACTTCGAACTGCGCCAGAACGGCACGCCGGTGAATCCGACGACGTGGTTGCAGCGGCGGTGAGTGGTACTGGCTGAGCGCTGCTCGCCGCCTGCCTAAGCCACCCCTCACCCCAACCCCGCTCCCGGTGGGAGACGGGCCAAGGCCCAGACGCTCGCAACGTACGAGCCCCTCTCCCCTTGGGGTGAGGCGGCACGCTGGCGAGCCATTGGCTCGCGTGTCGACGAACGCCCTCGCGTCAGCGCGAGGGCTGGGCGCGGAGCGGGGGGTGAGGGCAGACGCACGCGATGCACTGCTGTTGAGGGGATACGCCGCGGCAATCCCCCACGTCCCCATTCCGCCTCCCCCGAGCGAACCCACCGCCCACGCACCACAACACTGCATCCGGATCCCCCCGGAGTCCGGCGCATGCAGTGCACATCCGCCCAACTTCAGTTCGCGCGCCAACTCCGCCGCGAATCGACCGACGCCGAACGCCTGCTGTGGTTCCACCTGCGCGACCGGCGCCTCGGCATGAAGTTCAGACGTCAGCAACCCGTCGGCCCCTTCATCGTCGACTTTCTCAGTCTAGAAGCCGCAGTGATCGTCGAGGTTGACGGCTCACAGCATCAGGAAACGGTCGATGCAAGCCGCACGCGCTTTCTGGAACGTCGCGGCTTCCGCGTGTTGCGCTTCTGGAATCACGATGCCCTCGTGCGCACGGAATCGGTGCTCGAAGTCATCCTCGCGAGCGTCGCCCTCACCCCAACCCCTCTCCCAGAGGGAGAGGGGCTCAAGCTGCGTTGACCGGCTTTGTTCGGTTGATTGGACTGGGCAAAACGCTTGCGCAGACGCAAGCCCCTCTCCTTCCGGGAGAGGGGTTGTGGTGAGGGCTGTCGACCGCACTTCTCCCATAGTGGGCGACAACAGAACCGCTCGCCTACGCATCCCTACCCACCCCACCCACAGAACTGAACATCCCCGCCCGCCTTTAACGCATTCACACACCCTGCCCGCATAATCGATCGACGCGCGACCGCGCGTGTCGCCCGCCTTTCCCCGGAGTCCTGCATGCGCGTGAGTTCACTGACGCTGGCCTTGTCCCTGCTGTTGTCGCCAGCCGCGTTCGCGCAGACCCCGCCGCCTGCCGAGACACCAGTGCAGGCGCCCGGCGAGGCGTCCGAGCCCACGCCGCCCACGCCGCCTGAAACGGCGCCCACTGACACGCCGTCGGCCGCGGACGACGCCGAGATCCCCGTCGCCGCCAGCGATGATCCCGGCGCGATGGAGCAGGCCTCCAACCGCGTTCCGTTGCAGGAGATCCGCCGCTACGTCGGCGTCTTCAACGCCGTGCGTGAGGCCTATGTAGAGCCCGTCGAAGACAGCAAGCTGATGTCCTCGGCGATCCGCGGCCTGCTGCTCGATCTCGATCCGCACAGCGTGTACATGCAGAAGGAAACCGCCACGGCCTTCGACGAGGGCACCGAGGGCGCGTACGACGGCATCGGCGTCGAGGTGATGTACCTGGGCGACGGCAGCATGCGCGTCATCGCGCCGATCGACGGCACGCCTGCCGCGAAGGCCGGCATCCGCGCCGGCGACGTGATCGTCAGCGTCGACGGCCGCACGCTGACGCCGTCCGACAACGATGGCGCCGGCCCGCTGCGTGGCGCGCCCGGGACCTCGGTCACCGTCGGCGTCCTGCGCGATGGCGAAACCGCACCGCTGGAAATCCGTGTCGACCGCGAAACCATCCGCGTCGTCAGTGTGCGCAGTCGCATGCTCGAACCGGGTTACGGCTACGTGCGCGTGAGCCAGTTCCAGGTCGAGACCGCCGCCGACTTCGCGCGCAACATCGACGAACTCAAGCAGCAGGCCGGCGGCAAACTGCGTGGCCTGGTCATCGACCTGCGCAGCAATCCCGGCGGCCTGCTGACTTCGGCGGTGCAGATCGCCGACGACTTGCTCGACAGCGGCAAGATCGTCAGCACCCGCGGTCGCATCCCGATCAGCGATGCCGAGTTCAGTGCCACGCCGGGCGACCTGCTCGACGGCGCCCCGGTGATCGTGCTCGTCGACGTCGGCTCGGCCAGCGCCTCCGAAGTGCTGGCCGGCGCCCTGCGCGACAACAACCGCGCGCGCGTCATCGGCAGCCGCACCTTTGGCAAGGGCTCGGTGCAGACCGTCCTGCCGCTCGACAATGGCGATTCGGTCAAGCTCACCACCGCGCGTTACTACACGCCGAGCGGCCGCTCGATCCAGGCCCGCGGCATCGACCCCGACACCACCCTTCGCCCCGAAGGCGCGGAGACCGCCGACCCCAACGCCCCGCGCGCCGCCACCGTCTACACCGAAGCCAACCTGCCGGGCCACCTGCAGGGCGACGAAGAAGACGGCTCCACCGGCGGCGAAGCCCTGCCCGGCGACGGCCCGATCAACGCCGCGCTCGCCGAACTGAAGAAGCCCTGGGTGCCCACCGCCCAGGTCCACGCCGAAGACACGCCCCTCGCCGTTGCCCCCGCAACCGCAACGCCTGCACCTGCAGCCGAGCCGACGTCCGCGACGGACGCAGCGCCGGAAACCACGCCGGCTCCGACAACCGAACCCGTTCCTGCAGCAGAGCCTGTTCCCGCAGTGGAACAGGCGGAGACACCTGGGACCTCGACGGAGTCTTCGACCTCCGAAGACCAGACGGATCCCGACGCGACGCCCGAGACGTCCGAGCCCGCACCGCCGACACCCTGATCGACGACAGGCGACAGGCAAAAGACGACAGGCGACAGGCCACGCGCGGAGAGCGATGGGCCACTGGTCATTGCCAACTGACGCATTTGTCGCCCCGGCGCAGGCCGGGGCCCAGCGACTCGGCTTGCAATCTGTTCTGCAAGAGCGACTACAGACGGCGCGGCTCTCAGAGCCCGTCGCCCCAGCGCACGCTGGGGCCCATTCTGACGTTGCTTGAACGTCAGCCGCCTCACTCGCCCAGCGCACACATCAGAACCCTCCAACAACGCAGCACTCAGCGCCGCCGCGCCGCCGTCGCCCGCTGCGCGCCGGGGCCAAGCGACTGTACTGAGAGCAACGCGCGCACGATCTAACTCCCCCGCGCCACCACCCACCACCCCAACCCCGCCAGCAGCACCCCAAGCACCACGCTCGCAATCACGTAGACCGCTGCCATCGCCACATCCCCACGGCGCAGCAACGCCAGCGTCTCCAGCCCGAACGCCGAAAACGTCGTGAATCCCCCCATGACGCCGACGATCAGCATCGCCCGCACATCCGGCGTGAACCAGCCATGCCGCGCGATCCCACCTGCCAGCAGCCCGGCGACCAGGCACCCCAGCAGGTTCACCACGAACGTGCCCACCGGAAACCGCGGCGGCACGTCCGCGCTCGCGCCCGCAAACTGCAGCACCCACACCGACAACTGGTACCGGCACACCGAACCGAACGCACCGCCGAGCGCGATCAACAACAGCCGGTTCAAAGCCGCAGCTCCACAACCCACGCGCGGATACTGAGCACCGGCCAAGCGGTGGGAGCCAACACGTAAGAAAGGGAACAGGCCTGCGGCATCGGTCCTCGCACGCGGCCGGGACCGCACGGAACATCGCAGAAAATGGCGCGCCTGGAGGGATTCGAACCCCCGACCAATGGCTTCGGAAGCCACTACTCTATCCGGCTGAGCTACAGGCGCGTCGTCCACGCCAAGCCGAGATAACGGGCAGGGCGGTCGCGCATTGTATCGAAACCGTGCACCCGCAGACAGCCCGCCCATCTCCGCTGGAACATGGTCCGTGGAATGGGTCGCGCAACGCGAAACCCATCGCATCCGCACTCCACAATCGTCATCACCCGACCCACAGCCCCGAGCCGCATACCCACGTGAACTGGTCCCACATCACCCACCTCGGCGACGCCGCCCTCGTGCTGCCGCTGCTCGTCGTGGCCATCGTGGGATTGGCCATCCAAGGCCCTACGCAACGCCGCGCTGCGCTCCGGTGGGCGCTGGTCATCACGGCCAGCCTCGCGCTCGTCGCTGCCAGCAAGATCGCCTTCTACGGCTGGGGCACAGGCATACGCCTTTGGAATCTCACCTGCTTCAGCGGCCACACCGTATCCGCGTGGCTTGCATGGCCGGCGTTGCTGATGCTCATGGCGCCAGCGCGGTTGCGCGCGCTGCGCATCGCATTGCTCGTGGCTGGAATTGCCATTGCCGCATGTGTCGGCTGGTCCCGCGTACCGATCGGCGCGCATCCCGTCAGCGAGGTCATCGCCGGCACGCTGCTGGGCGCAGCCGCTGCCGGGTGGATCGTCCGCGCGCTGTGGCAGCAAGCGCTCGATAAACGCAGTTTCGGCATGCTGACCGCACTGCTGCTCGCTTTGGCCCTACTCACACAGGCAGGGCTGGAACGCCCGCACAGCGAGCGCTGGTTTCAGAAGATCAGCACGTCACTCTCGGGCACCGATCAACCTGTAGATCGCTCGCAATGGCGAAAGGATTTCTAAGAGGTGGTTTAAGAAACCAAGGCGATCGGATCTGCCGAACCAGCGCATCCGATTCGTAGCTGCTACCGCGTTTGATGACGAGAAAGAAGATCCTCGTATGCACGCAGAATGCTGTCCCAGGTGAAACCATCTTCAAATCGCGCGACGCTGCCGTTCCGCATCGTTGCGAGCAGTTCTCCGCTCTGAAGTAATTCAAGCAAGCGCGTTTCGAAGCCGTCGGCGCCGTTGAAGTAAAGCGAAGCAGATCCGGCGACCCAGCGGTTGTACTTGTTGTCGTGCGCAATGATGGCGTTACCTGCACCGAGCGCCTCCACAAGGGAGGGATTGGTCCCACCGACTTGATGCCCGTGGACGTAGGCAAGGCTGTGGTAGCGCAGAGATTGGACAATCTCCTTATCGTAGATCGCGCCGGCAAACACCACTTCCTCGCTTGCGGCCTCCAGGACCGAACGCTGGTAGGCGTGCGCCCGGTCGTAGTTTCCAAGCACGACCAGCTTGATGCCGCGCGGGCTTCTCGAAAAGCCATCGACGATCTCAAGAATCGAATTCTCTGGCTCAGCCCGCGCGACGACCGTCAGGTACTTGCCCGGTTCAAGACCCATCGCACGCACCGGCAATTCCGAAGCATCCGCGACTCTCGGCGCGCCGTACGCAATGGTCGTGATCTTCTCCGACGAAACGCGTGTGGAAAGGTGACGCTTGATCTCCGGGTGATCTGCCACCAGATGATCAGCCAGCCAGCATCCTGCCCAATCGTTGAGCCAGAACCATGTCTTTGCCGCGCGCCCCCATTTGGCTCTCGACCACTCGATTCCGTCCATGTTGATGATGTTCGGTATTCTCCGAACTCGTAGAAGTGCAGTAAAAACCGCCGTGTTGTAGCCAAGCGTCAGACAAAGGGATTCATGCTTCGCTGCGTGACACACCGACAACCAGTCGAACTGGATCGTACCTACGGGCCCGGACCGCGACACTGGAATATGGATGCGTTCCACTCCCCGCCACTCGTCGGTCCAGATCTCGCCTTCTCCATCGTCCTGGCAATACACGATGACCCGCCATCCTTCGGCGACCAAGTGAAGCGCCAAGTACTCTGCAAACGTTTCGAAGCCGCCGTGGGCAGCGGGAAGCCCCCTGATTCCAAGAATTCGAATTGTTCCTGAACTTGCATACTTCATATAACTAATCTCAACCCAGGATAATTTTTCGGATGGCTACTTGGTACGCTTGCAACGAAAAATTACTAACGTAGGCGCTCCGCGCGCAGGCGGACAACAAACAATATGAACTGTCGTTTCGATGCGGAATCTGATCAAGCAAGCTTGCAAGGGAATCTGCAGATCCTGGTTTGAACAGGAAGCCATTTTCATTATTGGATATGATCTCTACGAGGCCACCATGCCGGGCTCCAATCACTGGCTTCGCATACGAAAAGCCCTCGATGGCTACACGGCCAAAAGGCTCGGGTTTCGTGGACGGGACGACGACATAATCCGCCCACTGGATGTGCTCGCCAGGAGAACTTGAAAAGGGAATGAAGACTATATTTTTGTCAGCTGCCAGCAGGCCCGAGGCCTTGCTGAGTTCGTCTACAAGATGGTGCTGGCTCGCAACGGGCGAGCCCACGATACGCACATCGAAGGCTCGGCTACATCGGGAGAGTGCCGAGATCAGAAGGTCTTGGCCTTTCCAGTTGCTGATGCGACCGAGCAACAGCAAACGCACTGGGGAATCGGATTTGCCATGCGCACGTGAATAAGTCGGAAGCGGGCTTTCGACCCCGTTGTGGACCACCTTTCCTGGGAGGCCAAAAGCCTCGGCGGTTGCCCTTGAGTTGTAGATTAGTCCTGCCCCCGATGCTTTGAGCAGAAGCCGGAAGCAATGCATATCGAAGCCAACGGGCAACTCTCGCACGTGGACAATCTTTCGACCGCCGAAAAAGACGAGTGCGACTATCGCGGCAAAGCAAACCACCGTATTGACGTAAACAACATCACTCGACTTGATCAGTCGGCGAATTCTACGGAACGCCCCAACTGAGCTCCAAAGGAAGCGAAGTGGCCGCTTTATCGATTCGCGTCGAAGATAGCCCCGTGGTTCGTACAGCACCTCGATTCCTGCGTGGACAAGTTCTGTTGCGAGCGGCCCCGGCTCCGGGAGAACCACAGTGGCTTCGACGTTGATTGACTCGTGCGATGCCAAAGCAGCAAGGGCTGCCAGGAAGCTTCGATCAGAGCCGTACAACTCCGCACTCTGATGTATACCGATAATTCTCATTCAATAGCTTCTCAGAACTCTGGCGGGCACACCGCCGATGACGGAGTGCGGAGGAAATGAGCCATTCACTACGCTACCTGCAGCGATGACACAGGAATGACCAATTTCCGAACCTGCTAGGACGGTAACCTTTGCACCGATCCAGCAGTTTGGGCCAATGCTTATCGCCGACCTGGTGGTTCCCTGGTCTTTGATCAGAACATTCTTGTCAAGATAATTATGATTCTCTGGGTGGACGCTTAAGTACTGCCCTGCAATTGTGTTGTCCCCTACTTCGACACCCCCTGAGCCGCCAATTCTGCTGAACTCTCCGATTCCGACGTTCCGGCCAATTCGAATATAGGACCCTATGCTAGACAGGGTTCCACTACAGATTAATCGGGAAAAGTCCCCGATCTTAGAATTATCACCCAGTTGAATACCTTCACGTCCAAGGCCATCTATGCAGACATAGCGGCCAATCCTCACATTCCTCCCGAGCTTGATTCTTCGCTTACAGCGAAGCGTCGAGCCCCTTGCACGAAAAATAAGCTTAGAGCTTCCCGACGCCAAGCCTAAAGTCAGACCGCCGCGGAGAAGATGGACAAAATAATCAAAGTAAACCGCCAGTCTGTAGCCTAGAGGTACGTCGGAAGAAATCCTGTCTTCTTTAAGCAGCGTGAATAAGAATAGTCTAATGTTCATATTGCTTCCGCTTACGGTCGTTTCATGTTCAAAAACCTAAGGTCTTTGAACTTTATAGCCATCTTCGCTGCTAGAGCCAGTGCGTACGCTTTCGATAGAGTTCTAAGAAAAAAACTATCTTCAAATATAATGGGCCACGTGCTTAGAAGGTTGCGGTAGCGGGGAAGTATTAGGTCCGGGTCCGTCTCATTCCAGAGCGCAGTATCGTGCTTGATGCACGTATCCACAATAATCAGTTCCGGATTATTCTTCGCAAAATCGATCATAAAGCGCGTATCTACGCCGTAAAGCGACAGCCGCTCGTCGAAAGAGTAGTTCCTCAGATAATCGGCAGAGACAAGCATCCCGCTGCTGATAGCAAGAGTATTCTTCGACGGGCGAGGGCCTGCTTCGATAATCTTGAGGTGTCTGCCCTTGAATAGCACTAGCTCTCCAGGACTGACAAGCTTTCCGCCGGAGAACACTGACGGCAGAAAAAGCTTCGATGTCGAATGCATTTGCGCTGCAGAGAGCATACGGTGAACGAAATCCGGCGGCAGCTCGGAGTCTTGGTCAAGAATCAGCATGAAATCGTGACGACTTTGACTCCGCCCAGCCGAATTGTAGACAGCTGAAAGTGGCGTATTCTCAGGATGCCATTCATAGGTGGCGTTTATACTATCTAAATAAAAATCCTTGAATTCCTCTTCATTTCCGGAGTCTGGACTGTTATCCCAGATCAGTACGATGCTAGAACTACCGCATAAACTGAAATCATTAGAGCGCAACGTCCTCAAGCTCTTCGACTCAGTCAGCGACTGTCTATAAAGGACCACTACAATAAGTAGACTCGAGGTGTGACTTGACGTCTTTGGCTGGATCATAATGTGCGCGCACCATTCGTGCTAAGCAGGCCGCGCATTCTATTACGCTCAGCAAATATGAGAAGAAGAGAAACGTAGGTGAAGAATGGAAGCGTATCCATAACGCCAGTTGCAACTATAAATATTAGGTAGCCCGCAAGAAATCCTGGGTACAAACTCTTGAGTCGGGGAGATGCTTTAGCAGCAGCAGCAGACAACGACACGAAGAGAACTGCGTTAGCTATTAGTCCGAGCACTCCGATATTGATGAGCCAATCGAACACGGCACTTTCCGTATTCTGCAAATCCTCATATCCTGAAGTACCAACGAGATCGCGAGAATAGGTTATCCCGTTGCCGAATATAGGATTGTTCGAAAATACTTCGAGCGCCACGGAAAGTTGCGCTAATCTCATCCCGAGGGTGCTTCCCGAATTGTCATCTGAAGCTGCAGTATTGACGAACGAGCTAAAAAAGCTGATTGCATCCGACGTCATGGTTTGCTTGGTGCTGAAAGAAGCTATGGCAACTACAGTTAACGCTGTGAGTCCTACGACTTTCTTTGCGGGGCTCATCGATAAGAAGAAAGTGATAAGAGCCACAGCAATTGGCAGAATTGGCGATCTGGAGTTCGTCAGAACTGCCGCTGTTAGCAGGGCTGCGGCTACTAGAAGAAGAGCCACTCTCTTCTCCGTCGACAAAGCGTCGTCCTTGAGGTAAACCAACAAGGCAAAGAATACTATGGCAATGTGGCCACCGAAAGTAATGGGGTGGCTGAATGTTCCTGTTGCCCTCAGGCCGCGAAGAGTCTCGGAGTAATCTGTGGCGAGCACTCGTCCGGTGCTGGATGTCGACTTTATAAAGTCAAAGTAAGGATTCTCGCGCATAAGGTAGGACCCTATACCATATAACGCGACGGCTGCCGCTAGCGCGATTAACTTGTTTAGGGTGTCTCTGCAGAATCGATTTTCGGAGTATAGCCATATCAAATAGCTCGGAAGGAATATCTCAATTATCATCATGACGGCAGTTATGCCGTCCATCGGTCTGTCTTGAATGTGCGCTAAGGTCGCTGCTCCATAAGACAAGATAAACAAGAACAGAGGCGCTCGGAGCGGGAAGGATCGTGCAGATAGTTGTACCCGACCAGCGTACATTGACTTAACAGCAATTCCGATCCCAAGTGCAGCGATCAGCGCGCGATTCAGCGAAAGGTATGGCAGCCCGGGAGAATCGACAAGCGCAAACGCTTTGGGTGTTAGAAGGCAGGCCAAGACAAATACTGATGTCGCATGCCTTAGCCGAGTCAAGGCGAGTGCGAAGAATCCTGCGAAAATCAGAAGCGGTAATAGCGTCGAAGGCATTTCTTGTTCAGTGTTCTGAAATGAGCAAGTGGTACACCGACAGCGTAATGACTGTTAGCACGAAAGGCGTCATCCGTTTAAGAAATCGGAGATAGCCTGATCCAAATGCAAAAGTATGAAGAATAAAATAAACAATTAGAAAATTTAGGTGGAACGAGATCACTAGCGCCCAGCAGAGACTGCTCAATGTCCCTTCTATAACTCCAGTGATGATCGCGGTAACGTTAACTGAAGCGGTAATAAGTCCACACAGAAACAGCAGATCTGTACGTCTAATTGTTTGGAAGAACCCTCCGCTGGTAGACATTATCACCTGAGCTGGGATAGTCAGCGCAAGAAGCTTGATCACTGGTACAGATCCTAGCCATTGGTCGCCAAACGCTAGGATGACAATCCATTCAGCAAAAAAGTAGAAGCAAACGGCGCAGAGGGTCCCAATAACGGAGAGCTTAAATGTCAGATCTCTATGCACATGCTGGATGTAATCGATGTCGTTTGCGTGCTTCCTGAGAGCTGGCTGGATGGCGGGGGTCATTGCAAATCCGAGCAAAAGCAGGGGATAGCGCATCAGTTGGTATGAGCGATCGTACAGGCCAAGCTGAGACGCGCCTAAATATTTTCCGACTAGCAGACTATCTAGGTTTCGCGAGAGGAAATTGAGGATGTTGAATGCCAGCTGGTATCCGGAAGTTCCAAGCAGAGGATATATCGCTTTGAATTTAACTCCTACCCTGGGCCGTCTAAACTCTGTTGCATCGCTGAGTATGTATAGGCCTAAGAAGTTAACGACTGAGAAGATGGGGAGTCGCAATGATAGGGCCTGCAGCTGGTCCAAGTGGTTTCTAGCTACGACCACACATGCGAGTGCGGCTATTTCCGCAATTACTGCAGAAAATGCTATTCGCAAAAATCCTTGTTCACGTTGTAATAAAGCGGTCGGTAGGATCGTCCACGCGCTGAAAATTATGCTCGCAGCAATAAAAGGTGTGGCTGCCTCCAGAGCAGGTATTCCATAGAAACTTACTATTAAGGGGGTGAGCAAGAAGAACGAAATTCCGAGAACTAAACCAAGTGCCACGGTTAATCCGAAAATACCGTCGCGTTCACGATTCGGCAACTTATCCAGCGCGATTACGGCCGGCCCTAGGCCCGCTTCCGATACAAGCTGAAAGAATACGTAAAACACCTGTACTGCAGCAACGAGGCCGAAGGTCTCGGGTTCGAACAGTCGCGCGAGTAACATCAGAGAGGCGAACTGAACTGCATAGGCGAGGTACTTACCGCCCATGCTCAGCGAAATTGCTCGGTAGAGTCCACCCATCTATTCTGCCCGCGAAAGTTGCATATGCGATTGCATGTTCAGTCGGCGCGAAACAAGTCTCGGCTGAAAACCTTAACCATCACATCACATATATCATCTGTGATTCGATTTGCAATAATGATATCAGCTTTAAGTTTGAATTCAGAAAGATCCTTAATAACTCGGGATCTGAAAAATTCGGTGTCCTCTAGAGCCGGCTCATAAACTATTACTTCCACTCCCTTGGATTTAATTCGTTTCATAATGCCTTGGATGGCAGACGACCGAAAGTTATCCGATCCTGCTTTCATAACGAGGCGGTAAATCCCAACAACACTTGGATTGCGTCGCAGGACCTCCTCGGCGATGAAGTCCTTGCGGGTGGTGTTAGCGGAGACGATGGCCTGGATCAGGTTTTGCGGCACGGCGTCGTAGTTAGCAAGCAACTGCCGGGTGTCCTTCGGCAGGCAATAGCCGCCGTAACCGAACGACGGATTGTTGTAATGGCTGCCGATCCGCGGGTCCAAGCACACGCCTTCGATGATCTGGCGCGTGTCCAGCCCATGCGTGGCCGCATACGTGTCGAGTTCGTTGAAGTACGCGACGCGCATCGCGAGGTAGGTATTGGCGAACAGTTTGATCGCCTCGGCCTCGGTCGCGTCGGTGTACAGCACCGGGACGTCGCTCTTGATCGCGCCTTCGCTGAGCAGACTCGCGAACACTTGAGCACGTTCGGAGCGTTCGCCTACGACGATGCGACTGGGGTGCAGATTGTCGTAGAGCGCGCGGCCTTCGCGCAGGAACTCAGGCGAGAAAAGGATGTTGTCGGTGGCGAACTTTTCGCGCACCGATGCCGTATAGCCGACCGGCACGGTCGATTTGATGACCATTACCGCGTCCGGGTTGATTGCCAGGACGTTGGCGATCACCGCTTCGACGGAGCGCGTGTTGAAGGTATTGGTGGTGGTGTCGTAATTGGTCGGGGTGGCGATGACAACGTAGTCGGCATCTGCGAACGCCTCGGACGGCACGAGTGTCGCCGTGAAGTCGAGTTCGGGCTTGGCCAGGTACTCACGGATCTCCACGTCGTCCAACGGCGACTCGCGGCGGTTGAGCATCTCGACCTTGGCCGCGTCGATGTCCAAGGCGACCACGGTGTGGTGCTGTGCGAGGAGCAGCGCGTTGGAGAGGCCAACGTAGCCGGTGCCGGCAATGGCGATTTTCATGGATGAGTTCGTCAGAGGGTTGGCAACAGGGATGATGGCTTTGGACTGCTACAGCCCTCACCCGCCCCGTCGGGGCGACCTCTCCCGGAAGGAGAGGTGTTCTCAGTACGCATTGCGATTGATGAAGCCCTTGAAGATCGTCAGGAACACGATCCGCAGGTCGAAAGCCAGCGACCAGTGCTGCAGGTAGTACAGGTCGTACTCAACGCGGCTCACCATCTTGTCGAGGGTGTCGGTTTCGCCACGAAAACCGTTGACCTGAGCCCAACCTGTGATACCTGGCTTCACCCGATGACGCTGCATGTATTCGTCCACCTGATCGCGATACAGGTGGTTGTGCGCGATCGCATGGGGACGTGGTCCGACCACCGACATTTCGCCGGTCAGCACATTGAAGAACTGCGGCAGTTCATCGAGGCTGGTGCGCCGCAGAAATGCACCGAACCGTGTGATGCGGGCATCGCCTTTGATGGCCTGCGTCACCGTGCCGTGTTCGGCGTGCATGCGCATGCTGCGGAACTTGAGGACCTCGATCTCGCGTCCATTGATGCCGTGACGCTTCTGCCGGAACAGCACCGGCCCGGGCGAGGTCAGCTTCACGCCCAATGCGATCAGGAGCATCAGAGGCGCGATAAGGATCAGGATCAATGTCGCGAGCACCCTGTCCTCGATCGCTTTGGCGACGCGCGCGCCGCTGTGCAGTGGACTGCTTCGCAGACTGATCACCGGCACGCCGGCCATCTGCTCGACGGAGTGGTTGAGCAGTTGCAGTCCGAAGAGGTCAGGCACCAGCTTGATGTCTGCAGTTGAGTGGGACAGCCGGCGCAGGACATCCTGGATTTCTGTTTCGGCACTCATTGGCAGGGCAATCCAGACCTGATCGATCCGGTTCGACTCCACGTACTCCGCCAGCTTGTCGAGCGCGCCGAGCAACGGTGCGTCGTCGAGATACTTGTGCGAGGCAGGCGTGCTGAACCAGCCTTTGATCTCGATGCCGGTCCAGGGCTGGGCAGCGAAGCCCTGTGCGATACGTCGCGCATCGCGGCCACCACCCACGATGACAGCCGTCCGCTGATCCATCCCGCGGGCGCGCAGATGATCCGCCATGCGCCGCAAGACAACTCGAGCGGCAATCGTGCCTGCCAGCGTCAGCGCGAACCAGGTCAGCCACCACAGTCGCGAAAAGTCTTCAGCCAGCTGCAGCGCGACGGTGTAGACGATGCCCGCAGCGAAGACCATCGACCACAGGGTGACGAGCTTGAAGGCCTCTTTGCTGACGCTGCTGCCGCGCCAGCTGCGATAGAGCGACGAGCCGTTGAGCGCGAGCAACGCGAACAACACACTGCGCGCGAGACTACGGACGTAATCGATTGGCATCTCGAAGGTGTCGAAGCGCAATCGATACGCCAGCAGACCGGCGCCGACGACGATCGCCAGATCGGACAGCCGCAGTCCCCACGCGAAGAACGCAGTGAATTTGCTGGCCATACGCCAGTCGGATTCGGCTTGTTGCCGAATCGGTGAGAACAACATGCCCCGACCCTCGCGCTCGAGCACGGCGCTACGGCAGCCAGACCGGTGCCGCGCATGCCCATGCGCACTAACCTATTGATTCCATTCGGTGTCCCCTGCGCCGAGCTGTTGTTTCAGTTCGTCACACCAACATCACGAACTGTGACAGATGCACTGCTGCACCGCAACGCAGATTTACGGATCTGCTATCAAAAGTCCGGCCGAAATGAGACCTCGTAGCAAAGCTTAGCGATCGATCCAGTCGAGGTTGTCGAGCAGAAATTCGCCATCGCGTTCCCCAGTCAGGCTGTAAAGGCCGTAACGACGGATCAGGCGGGCACCGCCATCTCGTGTGAGCGGTTGCCAGATGATGTTGGCGCGCGCGCGCGTGGGGCGTGGTAGCAGAAAGTCCATCGGGATCGAGAAGTAGATGCCCTTGTCGAAACTGCCTTCGCCGAACGTGCGCGAGGACACGTTGGTCTTGGTCGCCCACGCGCCCATGGTCACGCCATTGTCGAAGCGACGCGCCACGTTGACGGTCGCACCGATATCGCCGGCAAGATAGCGGCCGACGCTGATGTTGGCCTGCACGCGATGCGCATCGCCGAGACCGATGTAGGCGGTCGCATGGCCGGTGGTGACTTGGTAGTCGCGGAAGCCGGCATGCTGGTCGAAGTTGCGCTGACGTACCTGGTTAAGGTCGACGCCCAGGGCCCAGCGCTCGCCGAACGGCCGGTACAGCAGTTCGCCGCCGGCGCCGCCGTACATCGACTCCAGATAGCCGGCGTAGGCCATGCCATACAGATCGCCGCCGAGGTGATGCGCGGTCGTCAGTTGCAGGTTTGGCACGGTGACCGTCGACGTGGTCAGGAACTGACGCTGCCAAGTACGCACACGTGGCATGCGGCTCGGTGCGTCGTAGCGGAACTTGTCGAAATTGTTGAGCAGATCGACGCTGACGGTGCCGGTCAGCCAGGTATGCCGGCCGAACCAGTAGGTCGCGTTCGCGTCCGCTGACAGCTGATAGAGGATGAAGCCATCCGGGCCGCCGAGGACTTGCTTGTAGCCGGGGCCGACGCCCGCCTGGAAGCGGTCGAACGGTGCCTGGTACAGCACTTCGCGACGCTGCGATGCGGGTGGCGCGACCTCGACGCTGCGGGCGAGAGTTCGAATATCGATGCGACGGTCGACGTAATCGGCGAATGCGCTGCGCGACACGCTGGTCTCGGCGATCGGCATGTCCACGCGCTCGTGCGCGAAGGTGAACCATTCGATGCCGGCAGGCGCAACGGTGTCGAGCACGCGTGCGCTGCGGCCAACGCCTTGGGCGGAATAGAAATAGCGCCGCTGCTCGCCGCCGACGATCAGTTCGGGGCCCCGCCGGGAGATGGTGGACACCTTGAGGCCGGCCTCGCGGTGCAGCCGTGCGGCAACCTTCGACCAATCTTCAGCAGTCGATGGACTATTGATGGAAGACGTATGCGCAATCTGATCGCGGATCGGCGGCGCAGGGTGGTCCAGCAGAGGCGCTAGGCTACGCGTTTGCTTGAGATTGCCAGTCAGGGCAACGCCGAGGAGCAAGGTGTTACCGCGCTCGAATCCAGCGCTGATCTGCACAGACTCATTTAACGAATACAGAAGTCCAACATTGATCGGCAATGACTGATTCTGATCGTTCTGTCCCCTTCTCCATGGATCGGGCTCCTTTTCATAATCGTTTCCGTCGAGCTCCACCTTGAGAAGAAGTTCATCGACTGGAGATTTCCACGTGAGGCCACCAAAAATTCCTACCGGGCCCCTGAAAGCGCCTGTCCCGAATCTGCCCGCCTGCGTGAGGGCAGAGTTGGGCGGTGGGCGAGTCTCGAATCTGTCGTCGATCACACGCAAGGGATTCGGGAAGTCTCCTCGGTTTCCCATATAGCCGGTTGCAAGTCCGACGCTGAGGTCAAAATTTCCAAATCTCTTATTGGCGACCAGATACTCGGACGAAAATAACCCCGTTCCACCGATATCTCGCATTCCGAAAGCAACTTCCGGAAATTTCCGGCTTTCACTGAGTAACTTCAGCTTGAAGTCGATGGATTTGTCTTTGATGTGCTGATCGCCGCTTAGATCCTCCAAACCGTAACGGATATTGTTCAGCGACGCGTATCGGAAGGTGCCCTCTAGCCAAGGGAATGGCTGCATCGACAGGTTGTAGCGTGCGTAAGGCGACGTATAGTTTGCGCTGAGGCTTAACTGCCCCTCGTCCTCCATTCTTGCGACCGGCGTTTGCAACAGCCCGGCTCCGCCCCAGTCGCCCTGGGTCACACGATCCTGCGCCTGCAATGCCGAGGAGACGGCCAGCGCAAGCGCGCCGACAGCCAGGGCCGACCGGTGCTTCATCGGCGTGCCTCACCGGCGGCTGTCGTCGGATGGTCGTCCGCAGGCTGCGTTGCGAGAAACTCTGCAAGCTCGGCATTGAAGTCGCCATCGAGCCTGCGCGTTGCACGATCGGGCAGTGGGACGTAGACCACCGCGCCTGGCGCGAGCGCTTGTGGTTCGCTGCGGTTCCACAGCGCGATGCCGAGGCGCTGAACGCCGCCATCGGGTTGGATCACGAACAGCCAGTCGCGGCTGGCCGCGCGCAGCGAGCAGCCCGTTGCGTAAGCCAGAGCATCCTGCAAGGCGACATGCGCCATCGTGCAGGCATCGACGACTGCGCCCACAACGCGAACATGGTTGGGGCGTTGCGGGTAATGCACCCGGTCGCCATCGATCAACGGCAGATTGGCAGCGGGCGTGCTTTCCAATCTTCGGGGCGACAGCTCGGTGCGGACGCGGCCGGTCACCGGCAATCGGTCGATCCAGTCCGCAAGATCACGCGCGACTGCAGCGATTTCGCGATCGTCCGACGACTCGAGCACGCCGAGATCGTGCATCAGGCCGGCTTTGAGGCGCAGCTGCGCCTGCTCCGCAGGCCTTCGCATCAGCATCGCCGCGATGGGATATGCGGTGTCGGTCGGCGCGGCTGCGATCACCGCCTCGGCGAGTCGAGCATCGGCAGGGTGAGTCTGCACGCCGGGTGTTGCGACCTCGCCATCGATGCGGACTTGCAGGGTCTGCGCATTGGCAGTCGCGGCCGACATCAACAAGGCTGCGATCGCGAGCGTCATCCGCCTCATCGCGCTGGGCCTGCGGCGTATGGCTTGAGCACGGTGATCTCGAGTTCCACGCCGGGCGCCACGAACTCGCGGCTGCGCACGATGGCGCCGGTACCCGGGTCGGCCCAGTACCGGTTGTGGGCACGTATGCCGGCACCTTCCAGCGATTCGTCGAAGCGTTGCAGACGGCGCGTTGTGCCGAGAATCTCGATGGACTCGACGTTGCCGCGCTGCAGGTTGCCCCGCAGCTCCACGCCGTAGCGATAGCCGGGCATCCAGTCGTAGCGGCGTACGGTGGTGGCAGACGTGATCGATGCGAGCCGCTCGAACGGGTTGTCGCCCACGATGCGGATGTCGACAGCGTCTACGGTCAGACCCGACGTACCGGCGAGTACGCCATTGCGGAGAAAGATGATGCGGCGATCCGGGCTGTACCACGAGGTCAAGCCCGCATCGTCGTTGCCGAGCACCATCAAGGCCTCGCCATCGGGACCGTCGACCAGAATCTGCGCGAACGGGCTCGCGGCCACCTGTTCGGCTGTGACATCGACCGAACTGCCGGTAATCGCGAGTCGCGCGGCGTCCAGACTGCCGCGCGGCAGTCCGGTGCAGCCGGTGATGGCGAGCAGACTGACGATCAGGAACGACCACGCTGCCGCGCGCGTCCACGAAATGGCGCGAGTACCTGACACGAACTCGACTCAGCGCAAGTCGTTGCCGACGCTGGCAGCGTTGGTGATGATTCCCGCGAACGGCAGCAGCTGGCCGACGAAGCGGCTCCAGCGGGTAATACCGGCAGCGCCGACGAACACCACATCGCCCGGCAGCAGCTCGAACTGGCTGGCGACGGCGAACGCAGCCGGCGACTTCGCTTCGAGCTGGTAGACCGTCGACGGCATCTCGTCCAGGCCCTTGTTGCCGCGGATCACGTACACCGCATTGCCGTTGGACGTGGTCTGGGCCAGTCCGCGTGCGCGTCCGAGCGCCTGGCTCAGGCTGATGGTGCCGGTCCGGAAACTCTGCGCGCCGGGCAGGGTCACTTCGCCGACGACGAAGACTTCCTTGGTATCGAGGTACGGGATGTAGATGTGGTCGTTCGCCCTGAGGTACACGGCGCCGCGCGCCTGTGCATCGAGATCGAGCGTCCAGGTCACACCGTCACGAGTGAGGCGAATGCCCGACAGATCGGCGACTGTCGGATTGAGGCCGGCCTGGCTGATGGCGTCGTTGAGCGTCATCGACACCACGGTCAGCGGTACCGCCGTCGCATTGGCGGCAGCGCCTGTCACCCAGACGCGCTGGCTGGCATAGGTCAGGATCGAGACGTCGACCTGAGGCGCTTCGATGTAGCGCGCCAGTTTCGTGGTGATCAGCGAGCGCAGTGCGCCGGGCGTCAGTCCTGCCGCGTCGAGCGTGCCGATGTAGGGGTAGAACAGCGTGCCATCGGCCTGCACGAGACGGCCCGCGGCATTGAGTTGCTGCTGCGGACCCGCCGGCACCGTCAGTTCAGGATGGTCCCAGACGGTGATGTAGAGCACGTCACCCGCGCCGATCGTGTACGCCTCGGGCTGGTAATCGGCCAACGCGCTCGGCAGCGCCCCGGATTCTGCGCGCGCTGCACGGTCCATCGCGATGAGCTTCGGCGTGATCGGCACCAGATCGAGCTGGTCGTTGCCGATCGTGCGGATGCCTTCGGCACCTTTCGAGCTTCCGCCCATGTGTTGACCCGGCGCCCACAGACAACCGGACAGCAGGCCGGCCACCGCAATGGCGGCGGCGAACGGACGCAACGACTTCATGCCCCACTTCCCTCGGTTTGAACCGGGCGGCTTTATACCCGCCCATGAAAAACCCGCCGGGCAGGGCCCGGCGGGCTGGAATTCACAGATACCGACTTAGCCGCCGGTGCCGGTGCCGCCGGTGCCACCCGTGCCGCCGGTGCCACCCGTACCGCCGCCACCGTCACCACCGCCGCCCGCGTCGTTGCCGGCGCTGTCGCTGCCCGAGTTAAGGGCAGTTGCGGCAAGTGCGGCGCCTGCGGCGACGATGCCGACGGTCGCTGCAGCGCTGAGGCCTGCGCCGGTCGCAGCAGCGGTGCCGGCCGCGGTGCCCGCGCCTGCGGCCGCACTGGCTTCTGCAGCAGCAGCGGCTTCAGCGGCGGTTGCAGCCTCGGTCGTGGTGCCGACCTGGACGCTGGTGGCCTCGGAAGCATCGACCGTTGCCTGCGAAGCCGTTTCGGCCGACTGCGCACCGACCGCGGTGGCGTTCTGTGCCTGCGGCGCTGCGAAGGCGACGCTGGTCATGCCGACGAGGGCAAGGGTGCCGATGAGGCGAGCGGTCTGGCGCATGGTGGTCTCCGATCCTGGAAACGCGATCTGGTTCGCGTCCTACAACAGGCAACGCTATGAGGCGGCAGGAGCACTGTCAAGGAAAAGAATGCTGCAGTGCGAAAAAAGCCGGACTGCGTCCGGTTTTGAGTGGCGTAGCCGGGTATCCTGTGCGCCGCGCGCTGGATGTGCGGCTGTGAAGCAAGGGAACAAACCGGGTGTTTCGCAAGATCCTGATCGTCTGCATCGGAAACATCTGTCGCAGTCCGACCGCTGAAATCGTGCTGCGCCATGCGCTGGACCACACGGACATCGAGGTGTCTTCGGCAGGACTGCAGGCGCTGGTCGATCGTCCTGTCGATCCGACCGCAGCGGAGCTGCTGCGTGAAAGGGGGCTGGATCCGGATGCACACCGTGCCCGTCAGGTCACGCCCGATCTGCTCGGCAGCGTGGACCTGGTGCTGGTGATGGAGCGTGCCCACCAGGCGCGCATCGTGCGCGATGCCCCGCAGGCCAGCGGCAAGACCCTGCTGCTGGGCAAATGGCGCGGCGATCTGGAAATTCCGGATCCCTATCGCCAGCAGCGACCTGCCTTCGAGCACGTGCTGCGCTTGATCGACGAGAGCGTGGCCAGCTGGCGGCCATACCTTCGCTGACGTTTTTACTGGCGCTTTGCGCCGCTTGATATGACCGGAAATGAGATGAACAAGGATTCGCAGAACCCGTCCAGGGATGAGGACGAAATCGACCTGCGCGAGCTGGCCGGCATGCTGATCGACCGCAAGTGGTGGATCGCGGGCATCACGGCACTGTTCTTCGTGGTCAGTGTGGCCTACGCGCTGCTCGCGACACCGGTCTACCAGGCGCAATCGATGGTGCAGGTGGAATCGAAGATGCCGTCGATTCCCGGTCTGTCGGATCTTTCGTCGCTGGGCATGGGCGGCAACAGCTCCGCTTCCACGACCGAAGTTGCGCTCATTACATCGCGTGCCGTGATCGGCGAGGCCGTCGATGCGTTGCAGGCCGACATCGTGGTGGAGCCGAAGCGCTTCCCGCTGATCGGAGACTTTTTTGCACGTCGCTTCCGCGCTGATGCAGCAGACGCTGTGGCACCCGCGAAGTTCGGCGCGTCCAGCTACGGCTGGGGCGGGGAATCGCTGCAAGTCGTGGGTCTGGATGTGCCGGCGTTTCTTGTCGACGAGCCGCTGACCCTGGTCGTCGGCGACGATACGTCGCGCTTCGTGCTGCAGGGCCCGGACGGCGAAACGCTGCTTGAAGGCACGGTCGGCACCGAGGCGGAAGGCAATGGCGTGAAGCTGCAGGTCGCCGCGCTGCGCGCGAACCCGGGCACACGTTTCGAGGTCACACGCCTGCGCCGCCTCGATGTCGTGGCCGGCTATCAGCAGGAAGTGCGAGCGTCGGAGCAGGGCAAGGACTCAGGCATCCTGCGACTCAATTTCGAAGACAAGGATCCGGTCTTCGCCGAAGCGTTCCTGCAACAGGTTGCTGCCGCGTACGTGCGTCAGAACGTCGAGCGCAACTCGGCAGAAGCCTCCTCGCAGTTGACCTTCGTGCGCGAGCAGTTGCCGACGATCCGTCTGCAGGTGGAAGCCGCGCAGTCGGCGATGAGCCAGTACCAGACGACGGCCAACTCGGTCGACATCACGATGCAGACCCAGGGTCTGCTGCAGCAGGAAGTCGCGGTCGAGACCAGCATCCAGCAGCTCAAGATGAAGCAGGCCGAGATGGACCGTAGCTTCACCCGGGAGCATCCGGCTTACCGCGCGCTGATGAGCCAGCTCGGCGAACTCGAAGGCCGCAAGGCCGGTTTCCGCCGCCAGGTCAGCAATCTGCCCGACACCCAGCAGGAACTGCTGCGCCTGACCCGCGATCTTCAGGTCAGCAACGAGCTCTACACCGGCCTCCTCAACCAGGCCCAGCAACTCGACGTCGCACGCGCGGGCACGGTGGGCAACGTCCGCATCGTCGATCCAGCCGTCGTCGATACCGCCAAGCCGGTCAAGCCGCGCAAGTCGCTGATCGTGCTGGTCGGCACGCTGCTCGGTGGCTTCCTCGCTGTCGGCCTGGTGTTCCTGCAGCGGATCATGAATCCCGGTATCGAAGACCCTGCGCAGATCGAGGAGCTCGGCCTGCCGGTCTATGCCGCGATCCCGCTGAGTGCGTCCAAGGATCTGCTGATCACCGACCGCATCCGCAACCGGAGTGGGCGCGTGCGCCGCGATGCCGGCTTCGACAAACGCCAGCACCTGCTCGCAGTCAACGCGCCGGCCGATCTCGCCGTCGAGGCGATCCGCAGCCTGCGCACGAGCCTGCACTTCGCGATGCTCGAAGCGAAGAACAATATCCTGACGATCTCCGGTCCGTGTCCGGCGGTCGGCAAGACGTTCGTGTCCGCGAATCTGGCAGCCGTGATCGCGCAGGCGGGGCAGAAGGTGCTGGTCATCGACGCCGACATGCGCAAGGGCACGCTGCACAAGGTGCTCGGCACGACGCAGACCGATGGTCTGTCCGACGTGCTGGCCGGCAAGGTGCAGGTGGACGACGCGATCAAGCAGGCGCCGGGCGTCGAAGGGATGGATTACCTCGTGCGTGGCGACGTGCCGCCGAATCCGTCAGAACTGCTGATGCATCCACGCTTCGGCGAACTGCTCGCAAGCCTGTCGCCCCGCTACGATCTGATCATCATCGACACCCCGCCGATCCTCGCCGTGACCGACGCCGCCATCGTCGCGCATCACGCGGGGTCCAGCCTGCTGGTGACCCGTTTCGGCGTGAACCAGCCGAAGGAAATCCTGCTGACGAAGAAGCGCTTCGAGCAGAACGGGGTGACGATCAAGGGCGCGATCTTCAACGCGGTCGAGAAGCGCGCGACGGGTTACTACAGCTACGGCTACTACGAGTACAAGGCGGACGCGAAGGCGTGAGGCGGGTCGCGCGTTGATGCGTCACTTACCCACCCTCTTTGCCGGAGAGGGCTAGAAGCCGAAGCTCGCGCGAACTAAGCCCCTCTCCCCCCGGGAGAGGGGGCGGGGTGAGGGGATTCGTTCGCGGCTGACCTGCACGCGCCGCTCTTCCGGGCACAACGCATCTCGACATATCAGCGCCGCTGATATCCTCCCATCGCCATGCACGACTACGAACGCTTCTCCGAACCCGCCGTCCCTCGCTGGCGCGAGCGCCTGCGGCAGTACTGGGCGCTGGTGCGTGGGGATCGGCCGATCGGGTGGTTGCTGCTTCTCTGGCCGACGTGGTGGGCGCTGTGGATCGCGGCCGAGGGCGTGCCGCCCCTATGGACGCTTTTCGTGTTCAGTGCTGGCGTCTGGCTGACGCGCTCGGCGGGCTGCGTGATCAACGACTACGCCGACCGCTGGCTCGATCCGCATGTCGAACGCACCAAGGAACGGCCACTCGCCAGCGGCGCGGTGCGTGGTCGCGAGGCGTTGCTGTTGTTCGCAGTGCTGATGCTGGTCGCGTTCGCGCTGGTGCTGACGATGAACTGGCTGACGGTCGCGATGAGCGTCGTCGGCATTTTTCTCGCGGCGAGTTATCCCTATCTCAAGCGCCACACCTACCTGCCGCAGGTGTATCTGGGCATCTCGTTCGGCTGGGCGATTCCGATGGCGTTCGCGGCCGTGCAGGGCACGGTGCCGCCGATCGGGTGGGTGCTGTTCTTGGCCAACATCTTCTGGACCACGGGCTACGACACCTGGTACGCGATGGTCGATCGCGAGGACGACATCCGCGCCGGTTCGAAGTCGACGGCGATCCTGTTCGGCGATCTCGATCTGGTCGCGCAGGGCGTGCTCTACGCGCTGGCCTTCGCAGCGCTCGCGCTCGTGGGGCGTGAGGCGGGGCTTGGGCCGAACTACTGGCTCGGTCTTGCGTTCGCCGCACTGCTCGTCGTCTGGGAATTCTTCGTCGCGCGATACCGAGATCGCGACGCCTGCTTCCGCGTGTTCCTGCACAACCACTGGGTCGGCATGGCGATCTTTGTGGGCATTGCGGCGCATTACGCGTTGCCGCCGGCGACGGGGTTGATGCACTGAGCGTCGGCGCGAAGGTGCGACGCATCCTTTCAGGAAGGCGAGTCGGGCGATGAGATACGCTCGATCGACGCGATTGCCGGGCTGACGGATGCGCGTCCGCCCAGCCGGTTCCCCATGGCCGGGCGCAACGGCGCCACGACGCTTGAGGAGCATGCTCACGCTCGACGGTCGCTGTCGTGGCAAGCTCCGCAGGCGAGTCAGGGCTAGGGGACAGCGGCCTTCGATGGACGTGGTGAACTGGCCGGGAGATTAGCGGCCGCCGGGTATCCTCGGGGTGCCGCGTCCGGTTCCGCCGCTGGATTCCGTGGCTGAGTCTGTGGACTCGCGTACCGCGCGAGTCCTCGTGCCCGTCATCTCGTCACGACAGACGGGTGCGCAGATTCGACGTCAGGACAGGGAAGTGGGCGGATGGCACACATCGAACACGAGGCGGACCGACTGGCACTGATCCGCAGCCTCGATCTGCTGGGGTTGCAGGGCACGCCGGATCTCGATCGCATCACCCGGCTCGCCGCGCAGGCGCTGGATGCGCCGATGGCGCTGATCACGGTGGTCGAGGAGTTCGAACAGCATTTCATCTCGACCGTCGGCACGGACCTCAAGGCGACGGAACGCGAGATTTCCGTGTGCGCGGTGGCGATCGGATCCAAGGGCGTCTTCGAGGTCGAGGACCTCTCGCAGGACGCGCGTTTCGCACGCTTCCGCACCGTCACCGAAGACGGCATGCGTTTCTACGCGGGTGCGCCACTCACACTCTCGTCCGGCGTGAACGTCGGCACTTTGTGTGTCGTGGATTTCGAACCGCGGCGCCTGTCGAACGCGCAGCACATCGCGCTGCGCACGTTTGCGGATCTCGCCGTGAACCAGATCCAGCTGTTGCGGATGATCGGTCGACGCGATCCGGTCACCGGCCTGCCGAACCGGCAGCAGCTGTCGGCAGACGTCGCGATCCGCAAGCGCCAGTCGATGTTCGGCACGATGCAACTGGTCGTCATCGACGTGCTGGAGTCCGGGGCATCGAGTCGTCTGACCCAGGCGCTGGGGCAGGGGCCTGCGGAGTCCATCATCCGGCAGGCGGCCTTCCGCATCCTGGACCTGCTAAACGACGACGCGCCGCTCTATCACGTGGACACGGCGCGCTTCGCGTTCCTGCTGCCCGACGAGGGCGGCGACGGCCTGCTCGGATTGCTGTCGGGCATGCGCAAACACGTGATGCAGCCGGTGCACACGCACGGGCTCGACATGTCGGCGAGTTTCCACGCCGGTCTGGCGCCGTTCCACGGCGACGGCGAGGACGACGCCATGCGCATGGCGGTGACCGCCCTGCACGCCGCGGTCGAACGGGGTGTGCCGTGGTCGCACTACGATGCCGCGCGCGACGCCAGCCTGCGTCGACAGCACACGCTCGCGACGCAGGTCGACGCGGCGTTGCGCGAGCAGCAGTTCCATCTCGCGTACCAGCCCCGGCTGGACCTGGCGACCGGGCAGGTGGCGTGGGTCGAGGCGTTGCTGCGCTGGGAGCATCCGACGCTCGGAACCGTCGGGCCGAACGAGTTCCTGCCGATCATCGAGACCACCCCGCTGATGCCGCGCGTCACCCAGTGGGTGATCCAGCAGGCGCTGCGGCAACTGGCGGACTGGGATGCGCTCGGCCACCGCATCGGCGTGTCGATCAATCTCGCCGGCGCCGACCTGGAAGACGGTCGCATCGTCGAACGCGCATTCGCGCTGACCGAGCAGTACGGCGTGGAGCCGAACCGGATCGAGTTCGAGATCACCGAAGGCCACTGGTTGCAGGGCGAGGCCGTGGTGTCGCAGTTGCAGACGCTGCGCACCCTGGGCTTTTCGATCGCGCTCGACGATTTCGGTTCCGGCTACAGCAACTTCGCCTATCTCAATGCCTTGCCTGCGACGGCGATCAAGATCGACCGGTCGCTGGTCGACGGCATGGAAGCCGACGGGCGTCGCGCGCGCCTGGTGCGCACGCTGGTGAGGCTCGGCGCCGAGCTGGGTCTGCGCACCGTGGGCGAAGGCGTGGAGACAGAGGCGCAGCTGGAGCTGCTGCGTCGCTGGAAATGCGATGAAGCGCAGGGCTATCTGATCAGCCGGCCGTGCAGTCCGCAGGACCTGCGGACGTTCCTGATCGAGCGCGTGTCGACGCCGGCCAGCACGTTGTAGCGGTCACCGCACGCGCGCGCAGACCCAGGCCTCGATGCGCTGCGCGCCCGCACGTCTGAGTGCAATCGCGGCCGCGTGCAGCGTCGCGCCCGTGGTCATGACGTCGTCGATCAGCACGACGTGTGCCGGCATTCCGGCAGGGCGCTGGACCGCGAACGCACTGCGCAGATTCCGTCGCCGCGCCTTTGCATCGAGTCGCGACTGCGGCGCAGTCTCACGCACGCGGCGCAGCAGATCGGTGCGCAGTGGCAGGCCGTGGCGACGGGCGAGTAGGCGCGCGAGCTCCAGCGCCTGGTCGTAGCCGCGCTCGCGCAGTCGCGCGGTGTGTAACGGAATCGGCACCAGCGCGGCGGCGCGTGCCGCGTGGGACGTCGCCTGCGCCAGACAGTCGCCGAGTAGCGCGCCGGCGGCAAGATCGCGATGGAACTTGAAGCGCGGCAGCAGCCGGTCGACGGGGAATCCGTAATCGAACGCGGCGATCACCGCGTCCAAAGGCGGCGGCCGACGCAGGCAGGCGCCGCAGACCGGATCGGGCGTGGGCAGCGGCTGCGCGCAGCGCGCGCAGGCATGCGGCATCCAGGGCAGCGCGGCGGTGCAGGCGGGGCAGAGATCGCGCCCGTTTGCGCCGGGCTCGCGGCACACCAGACAGCGGCCGGGCAGCGCGGTATGCAGCAGGCCGCGGAGCCACTGGCGCCAACGCCCGTCAACCGGGGCGGGTGGATTCTGGTTGACAGCGCCGGGCATGCTTTCCAGACTGCCGGGCTTGTCCCGCCGTCACCGTCGGTAGATCGCCATGTCCGTTGTCAGCCACGCCCGCGAAGCCGCCGGCCAGCCCACCCCCCTTCGTCACGACTGGTCGCGCAGCGAGATCGAAGCGTTGTTCGCGCTGCCGATGCCCGAACTGCTGTTCCGCGCCGCCAGCGTGCACCGCCAGCATTTCGATCCGGCCGAGGTCCAGGTCAGCACGCTGCTGTCGGTCAAGACCGGCGGGTGCCCCGAGGACTGCAGCTACTGCCCGCAGGCGCAGCGCTATCACACCGGCGTGCAGGCGACGAAGCTGATGGAGACCGACGCGGTGCTGGAGAAGGCCCGCCAGGCCAAGGCCGCCGGTGCCACGCGATTCTGCATGGGCGCGGCCTGGCGTTCCCCGAAGGACCGCGACGTGCCGAAGGTCGCGGCGATGATCCGCGAGGTCAAGGCGCTCGGTCTGGAGACCTGCGCGACGCTCGGCATGTTGACCGGCGAGCAGGCGCGCGCGCTCAAGGACGCGGGCCTCGACTACTACAACCACAATCTGGATACCGATCCGGAGTTCTACGATTCGATCATCCAGACCCGCGAGATCCAGGACCGCCTGACCACGCTCGAACACGTGCGCGACGCGGGCCTCAAGACCTGCTGCGGCGGCATCGTCGGCATGGGCGAGACCGGGCGCCAGCGCGCCGGCCTGCTGCGCACGCTGGCGAATCTGCCCTCGCATCCGGACTCGGTACCGATCAACCGGCTGGTGCAGGTCGAAGGCACGCCGCTGCACGGCACGGAAGAGATCGATCCCTTCGATTTCGTCCGCACGATCGCGGTCGCGCGCATCCTGATGCCGCGCTCGATGGTGCGGTTGTCGGCCGGACGTCAGGACATGAGCGACGAACTGCAGGCGATGTGCTTCCTCGCCGGCGCCAACTCGATCTTCTACGGCGAGCAGCTGCTGACCACCGGCAACCCGGACACCGAACGCGACATGGCGCTGTTCGCGCGTCTGGGCCTGCGGCCGATGCAGGTGCACGTGGATGCCGAGCACCACGATCACCCCGGCACCGCCCACGTCGACATCATCGAGCTGCCGCAGCACCCGCGGAGTTTCGCCGCATGATTCCGTGGTTCGCCTGGGCCTATCTGGTGCTGCTGGCGCTGGTGGGTCTGAGCGGATTCGCGCTGACCGTGCGCGATGGACAGTCGAAGCTGCTGGCGATCGCACGTCTGGCTGCAGTCGGTGTGCTGGTCTGGGGCGTCGTGCTGTATTTCCGCGATGCAGGTGCGCATGTGCTGTTCGCCGGCGCGCTGTTCGTTGCGGTGCTGCTGCTCGCGCACAAGAGCGTGTCCGATGCGCAGGACGCCACGCGCATGAAGCTCGACCGTTCGGCTCGCGCTGGCGTGGCCATCAATGGTCTCGTCGTGCTGCCTGCGATCGCGATGGGTGCCCTGGCGATCTGGGCCGGCCGTGGCGCCTGAGCGGCCCGATCTGCGTACGCGTGCGCGTGATGCGCGCGATGCTCGCACGGAGGCGCAGGCACGTCGCGTGCGGCGCACGGTCACGCGTCGCGACGGCATGCGCTGCGAAGTGCTCGATAACGGCCGCGATGCGCGCTGGCTGCTGAACTTCTGTAGCAACGATTACCTCGGCCTCGCCTCGCACTACCAGGTGTCCGGCGCGCTGCAGGATGCCGCGGCGCTGCATGGCGCGGGCAGTGGCGGCTCGCATCTGGTCAGCGGCCACCACGCGCTGCACGACGCGCTGGAACGCGAGATCGCCGACTGGCTGCAGGTGCCGGCGGCGTTGCTGTTCGGCAGCGGGTTCGCTGCGAATCTCGCGGTGTTGCAGGGGCTGCTCGGAGAAGGCGATGCCTGCGTGCAGGACCGTCTGAACCACGCCAGCCTGATCGATGCCGCGCGACTCGCCGGCTGTCGTCTACGCCGCTATCCGCATGCCGATGCGCAGGGCGCATTGCGCCAGCTGCGCACCGTGCCGGAGGGTGCGGCCGTGCTCGCGACCGACGGCGTCTTCAGCATGGACGGCGATGTCGCGCCGCTGCGCGAGCTGGCGATCGTCGCGCGCGTGCAGCAGGCGCTGCTGTACGTCGACGATGCCCACGGCGTGGGCGTGCTCGGCCCCGATGGCCGCGGCAGCGTCGCCGATGCACGGCTCGACATCGAGGCGGTGCCGCTGCAGCTGGTCACGCTGGGCAAGGCGCTCGGTGGGTGCGGCGCGGTGCTGGCGGGTGACGCGGATCTGATCGGCCATCTCGCCGAAACCGCACGCCCCTACATCTACACGACCGCGCTTCCCCCCGCGGTCGCAGGCGCCGCGCTGACGGCGGTGCGGATCGCGCGCCAGGAGCATTGGCGTCGCGAGCGGTTGACTGCACTGGTGCAGCGCTTCCGCGCACGTGCGCAGCGTCGGGGGCTCGACCTGATGCCGTCCGACACGCCGATCCAGCCGCTACGCTGCGGCGACAACGCGACCGCGCTGGCACTGTCGCGCGCGCTGGACGCGGCCGGTTTCTGGGTCGCCGCCATCCGCCCGCCTACCGTGCCCGAGGGCCAGGCGCGTCTGCGCGTCACGCTCAGCGCTGCGCATGCCGATGCCGATGTCGATGCGCTGGTCGATGCACTCGCCGCCGCACGCGATGCGCTGCCACCGGCGACTGCAGCCGCACCTGCCGTTCCGACACCATGACCGATCCGCAACACGACGCCCGCCGCGCCCTGCTCGCGGTCGGGATCGCACTCGCATCCGCGTTGTTCTTCACCATGACCTACGTGCTCAACCGCGCGAGCGCGAGCGGCGGCGGCCACTGGGCGTGGACTGCGTGTCTGCGTTACTTCATCACCCTGCCGTTGCTGCTGCCGCTGATGCCGTTGCAGGGCGGCACGAAACCGGTGCTGCGCGCGATCGCCGCGCATCCGTGGGCGTGGCTGCGCTGCAGTGCGATCGGCTTCCTGCTGTTCTATTGCATGCTCTCGTTCGCGGCATCGAGCGGGCCGGCATGGCTGGTCGCCGGCAGTTTCCAGTTCACCGTGATCGCCGGCATGTTGTGCGCGCCGCTGCTGTATCGCGATGCGCGCCGGCGCGTGCCGCCCGCTGCGCTCGGCATCGCCGCAGCGATCCTCGTCGGCGTGTTGCTGATGCAGTTTGGTCACGGTGGTCCCGGGCTCGATCGCGCCGGATGGATCGCACTGCTCTGCGTGCTGACCGCGGCGGTCGCGTATCCGCTCGGCAATCGCCTGTTGCTGCTGCATCTCGAGCGCACCGGCGAAGACCTCAATGCCACCCAGCGCGTGTTCGGGCTCACGCTCGCCAGCCAGCCGTTGTGGCTGCTGGTGGCGGCGTTCGCCTGGAACGAAGCCGGCACGCCGTCGATGTCACAGGTGTGGCTGGCGGCAGGCGTGGCGCTGAGCGCCGGCGTGATCGCGACCATCCTGTTCTTCCAGGCGACCGGCATGGTCCGCGACAACCCGGTCGCGCTGGGCGCGGCCGAGGCGATGCAGGCGGCCGAGTTGCTGTTCGCGGCGTTCCTCGGTGCGCTGTTCCTGCAGGAGGCGTGGCCGCAGGGCCGTGCATTGATCGGCGCGGTGGTGGTGACGCTGGGCATCGTGGCATTCGCGATCGTCGTCGCACGTCCCGCGGCCGGCAGCGCGCGTCGCACGAAAGCGTTGCGTGGAGACAAAGGCGCGTGAACACATTGGACAATCCTCACGGCCTGCACATCGAAGTGGCAGGCACGGGCGCACCGCTGGTGCTGCTGCACGGCTGGGCGATGCACGGCGGCGTATTCGCCGCGTTGCGCGAGCGCCTCGAATCGCAGCGCACGCTGTATCTCGTCGACCTGCCGGGCCACGGCCTGAGCCGCGACAGCACGCTGCCACTGGCGATCGATCCCGTCGTCGATGCGCTGGTCGATGCGCTGCCGCCCGCGCCGTGGCTGGGCTGGTCACTCGGTGGCCTGATCGCATTGCAGGCCGCGGCGCTGCATCCCGATCGCGTACCCGCACTGGTCATGCTGTGCGCCAGCCCGCGTTTCGTGCGCGGTCCCGACTGGACGCATGGCATGTCGCCGGAGATCTTCCGCGATTTCGCCAAGGGTCTGCGCAGCGACTACCGCGGCACGCTGGACCGCTTCATCGCGCTGGAGGCTTTCGGGTCCGACGATGCGCGCAGCGAACTGCGCGCGCTGCGCGCCGAAGTGTTCGCACGCGGCGAGCCGGCTGCGCATGTGCTCGCAGACGGACTCGGCCTGCTGGAAAAGACCGATCTGCGCGCACACCTGCCGGCGCTTTCGGTGCCCAGCCTGTGGATGTCCGGTCGTCGCGACCGCCTCGTCGATCCGCGCGCGATGGAAGCTTCGGCTGCCCTCGCAAGCGGCGCCGTCGCCCACACCGTCGCGCATGCCGGGCACGCGCCCTTCCTGACCCACGCCGACGCGGTCGCCGCGCGTCTGCTCGAATTCCTCGACGCCGCATGAAACCGATTTTCGATCCCCGCCAGGTCCGCCGCGCGTTTTCGCGCGCGTCGACGAGCTACGCCGGCGCCGCCGCCTTGCAACATGGCGTGGAAGCGCAGCTGCTCGAATCGCTCGAGTATCTCGACGACCGCGTGCCGGGCGTCGTGCTCGATGTCGGCAGTGGCCCGGCGCATGCCGCGCTGGCGATGCGGCAGCGGTGGCCGAAGTCGCGCATCGTCGCGGTCGATCTCTCGCTGTCGATGCTGCAGCAGGCGCCGGTCCGCACCGGTTGGCGCGATCGTCTCGGCCTGCAGAAGCCCGTCGACCGCGTGTGCGCCGATCTGCGCCTGCTGCCCTTCGCCGACAACAGCGTCGACGTGCTGTTCTCCAACCTGTGCCTGCAGTGGGTGGAAGACCTGCCGTCCGCGTTCGCCGGTTTCCGTCGCGTGCTCAAGCCCGACGGCCTGCTGCTGGTGTCGACCTTCGGCCCGCAGACCCTGATCGAACTGCGCGAATCCTTCGGCGTCGCGGATGCCCAGCCGCACGTCAGCCCGTTCGCCTCGATCGCCGAATTCGGTGATGCCCTGATGCGCGCCGGCTTCCGCAATCCCGTCGTCGACCGCGATGTCGCCGTGCACTGGCATCCGGACATGACGGCGCTCATGCGCGAGCAACGCGCGATCGGCGCGACCAATGCACTCGCCGATCGTCGTCGCGCCCTGACCGGCCGCGCCCGCTTCGCCGCCGCCGCCGCGCACTACGAACAGTTCCGAACGGCCGAGGGTCTGCCGGCGAGCTGGGAGTGGATCACCGCGATGGCGTGGTCGCCGCCGCATGGCGCGCCGATCCGCGAGGGTGCGGAAGAACTGGCGCGTTTCGATGCCGGTGCGATTCCGGTGCGGCGACGCAAGGCCGACTGAGTCGCCGCACGTGGTGACGCGTTACGCCACGCCGCCCTTCGCCAGCACGCTGTTGCGGCGCGAGTAGACCAGATACACCACGACGCCGAGCACGTTCCACGCCAGGAACCACAGCTGCGTGCGCGACGGCAGGCTCCAGAACAGATACAGGCAGCCGAGGATCGCGACCGGTCCGACCACCCACGCCAGCGGCGTGCGGAACACGCGCGGACGTTCGGGATCGCGGTGGCGCAGCACCAGCAGGCAGACGGCCACTGCAGTGAACGCGGCCAGCGTGCCGGCGTTGGCGAGCGCGGCGATCTCGTCCAGCCGCGCCACGCCTGCGAGCGCGGCGACCAGCACGGCGGTGAACAGCGTGATCGCCACCGGCGTGCCGGTGCGCGGATTGACCTTCGACAGGCCGCGCGGCAGCAGGCCGTCGCGCGACATGACGAAGAAGATGCGGCTCTGGCCGTAGAAGAACGCCAGCAGCACGGTCGGCAGCGCGATGATCGCGACCACGCCGATCGCGAGTGCAGCGGTGGGATGGCCCAGCTCGCGCATGATCAGCGCCAGCGGTTCGGCACTCTTGCCGAACACCGCGAAGCTCATCGCACCCACCGCGGCCAGCGCGACCAGCATGTAGATGATCGTGCAGCCGACCATCGAGCCGACGATGCCGATCGACAGGTCGCGTCCGGGATTCCTGGTTTCCTCGGCCGCGGTGGAGATCGCATCGAACCCGTAGAACGCGAAGAAGATGATCGCGGCCGCGGCCATGACGCCGCGTTCGACGCCGTCGGCGCCAAGCGACTTCGGAAAGCCGAACGGCATGAAGGGTTCGAGGTTGGCCGCATCGAACGCCGGCAGCGCAACCGCAATGAACACGCCGAGCGCGATCAGCTTGAACACCACCAGCACCGCATTGAGCGTGGCGCTTTCGCGCGTGCCCGCGATCAGCAGGCCGGCGACCGCGAACGTGATGACGATGGCCGGCACGTTGAGTACGCCGCCGGCATGCGGCCCGGCCGCCAGCGCGGCGGGCAGGGTGACGTTCCAGCCGAAGTTCGTCTGCAGCCACTCGAGGAAGCCGACGAAGTAGCCCGACCACCCGACCGCGACCGTGCTCACCACCAGCGAGTACTCGAGAATCAGGCTCCAGCCCACGACCCAGGCGATCGCCTCGCCGAGCACCGCGTAGCTGTAGGTGTAGGCACTGCCGGCCGCCGGCATCATCGTCGACAGCTCGGCGTAGGCCAGCGCGGCGCAGGCGCAGACCACGCCCGCGATCATGAAGGACAGCAGCACCGCGGGCCCGGCCTTGTCCGCGCCGACGCCGATCAAGGTGTAGATGCCCGTACCGACAATGGCGCCGATGCCCAGCGCGATCAGGTGCGGCCAGCCGAGCGTGCGGACCAGGCGACGGCCCTCCTCATGCTCGGTGATCCGGTTGATGTCCTTGCGTCGCAGCCAGGCCTGCATGTCGATCAACCGGTCGAGGTGAGGCGCGTAGTCTGTGCCATCGCCGGGGGCTTGGCGAGATGCGGCGCGGCATGCAGGCGGCGGTCATTCCGACGGCCTGGATCGATTCGCCACGGCCGGTTCGACCCGCGCTCGCGGACAGTGCTTCAGTCCGTCTGGAACCCCAGCATCGCGGAGATTTCGCGCGAGGTCCGCAGCAGGGATTCGACGTGCTGCGGATCGGCCGATGCCGGCAGGTAGTGGATCGAGCCCACGATCGCGAGCGTGCCGAACAGCGAGCCGTCGGCCTGCAGCAACGGCGCGGCGAGCGCGTTGATGCCGGTGAACAACTGCTCGGGTGCATCGGACCAGCCGCGTGCGCGGACGGTGTCGATCTCCGCGCGCAGTGCGTTCGCATCGGTGATCGACAGCGGGGTGCTCTGCGCCAGTGGCGCGGACAGGAAGCCGTCGCGCACCTCGTCGGGGCCGAACGCGAGGACCACCTTGCCCTGCGCGCTGGTGTTGTGCGGAAAGCGGCTGCCGGGTCGCAGCGTGATCTCGATCGGCGAGGTGCCGCGCAGGAAGTCGATGACGATCACCGAGTCGTCCGCGTACGAGGCGATGACGATGGTCTGTCCGACCTCGTCGCGCAGGCGCTGCAGCGCGGGCTTGGCCAGCGTCATCAGATCGAAGCGGCCCACGCACGCGCGGCCCAGCAGATACAGCTGCCAGCCGACCCGGTAGTGGTTGCTGGTCGCGTCCTGGGTCACGTAGCCATGCTCGCGCAGCGCGCTCAGATGCCGGTGCGCGCGCGCCTTCGGCATGCCGAGCAGGTTCGACAGCTGGGTCACGCCCAGACCGTGCGGCGCATTGGCCAGTGCCTCGATGACCTTCAGCGAAACGACGGCGGTCGGCAGTGCGGCATCGCCGAGATCGGTGGAGGGATCTGCGTTCTGCATGGGTCGGTGATGTGTCTCAGGAAGCCGTTCGCGCGACGTGCGCCGTCGGAGGGTAACCCGCGCACCTTCAGGCGGGGAGGTCGATGTCGCGCTCGGCGAACACGCGATACGTCTGCACCTTCGGTGCGTCCGCGTCTTCGGGGCGTACGTAGCGGATCGAGCTGCGGCTTCGCACCGCGCGCGGCAGCAGGAAGCAGCGCACGAACCGTGTCGAGGTGTTTTCGGTGGTCGGCGCGAGCACCGGCGCAGGGCCGAGTTCGAACCAGGCCTCGCCCGGTGCGTGCGTGTGTCGCGCGCCCTGGGTCTCGATTGAGATCTCGCCGCTCGCGCAGATGCGGATGCCCGGGCCCTGGTGCACGTGGGTCAGGGCGACGCCACCGGGCGGAAAGCCCACCTCGTCGCAACGCATCAGCCAGTCGAAGCGCGGGTCGAGTGCGACGTCGGCTTCCAGCTTCAATGTGGTCGACGTCGAAGGCGCCGACGGCAGCACAGGCGCCGCAGGTGTCGATGCGTCCGTCAGCTCCCAGCGCCAGATCCGCGTATCCGTCTGGTCGCCAATGAGCGTGGTGCAGTCCTGGGAGACGCGCGCGGTGCCGGCGGTCAGCCACTGCCCATCGTCCGGACCTTCCAGCGTCAGGCCGCCGTCCACCACATACAGCGCACGCGGCGTCGCCGGCAGAAAGACGGGCGGGCAGCCCGCAGGCAACAGGTCTTCGTAGAGACGCAGGGTCAGCGCGCGCATGCAGGAACTCCTCGTGAGACTCATTTGTATCGACTGTCGATACGAAATGAATGATGTGGATCATTGATCGAGACTTATTGTATATTGATACACGAGTATCGATCAACGATACAAACGTGACAGACCAGTCATGCAGGCACAGACCTGCTGCAACTCGCTCGGGAGGGCGTGCGATGTCTCAAGACAGCAGTGCGGAGATGGGAAGCAACGCCCGCGACGAGCGTTGGTGGAAGGGCGCCAGCAAGCAGCAGTGGCGCGCGTTCAATTCGGCCTATCTCGGCTGGATGCTCGACATCATGGATCTGATGTTGTTCGCGATGGTCATCAAGTACGTGATCGTCGATCTGGGCATGGACAAGTCTTCGGCCGGTCTGGTGATGTCGGCCACGTTGATGGCGACGGCCGCGGGCGGGCTGGTGTTCGGCTTCCTCGCCGACCGTCTCGGACGCGCACGGTCGATGATGCTCAGCATCATCTGTTACTCGGTCGGCACCGCGCTGTGCGGTCTGGCCGACACGCTCGGCCAGCTGATGCTGTTCCGCATCATCGTCGGCCTCGGCGTGGGCGGCGAATGGTCGGCGGGCTCGGCGCTGGTCAGCGAGACCTGGCCGGCGAAGCATCGCGGCAAGGTCATGGCGTGGGTGCAGAGCGCATTCGCAGCCGGTTACGCGGCCGCCGCCGTGGTCGCGGCGCTGGTGATCCCGGTCGCCGGCTGGCGCTGGGTGTTCGCGGTCGGTCTGCTGCCGGCGCTGCTGGCGTTCTATGTGCGCCGCCACGTCAAGGAGCCGGACATCTGGCTCAGCCAGACCAAGCGACTGACGTTCGGCGAAACGGTGCGCGAGCTGTTCGGCGGGCCCTACGCGCGCAACACCTGGATCGGCCTGGCGTTCACCACGGCCGCGATGTGCGGTTACTGGGGACTGTTCACCTGGATCCCGACGTACCTGGCCACGCCGGTCGCCGAGGGCGGCCCCGGCCTGGATCTGGTCAAGTCGACGATCTGGATCGTGATCATGCAGGTCGGCGCGGCCGCGGGCTTCATCACCTTCGGCTACATCGCCGACCGGATCGGTCGCAAGAAAGCCTTCCTGTTGTTCTTCCTCGCCTCGGCGCTCGTCGTGCCGATCTTCGCGACCATCCGGTCGCCCGAGATGCTGATGGTCTTCGGCGTGGTCGTCGCCTACTTCGGCACCGGCTTCTACAGCGGATTCGCCCCGACGTTCGCCGAGTTGTTCCCGACGACGATCCGCGCCACCGCGCAGGGCTTCGTCTACAACGGCGGCCGCGCGATCGCCGCCGTCGCGCCGTTCCTCATCGGCTTCATCTCCACGCGCTACGGCGTCACCAGCGGACTGGTGACAACGGCCGCGTTCTTCGCGCTGGCCGGCCTGATCGTCTGGGTGTGCCTGCCCGAGACCAAGGGCCGTGAGCTCGCCTGACCCGACACCGATTGGAGAACCCCATGCCCGTCATCCAGATCACCGTGGTCGAAGGCCGCGATTCCGAACGCATCGAAGCCTGCATCCGCGAAGTCGCGCGCGTCGTCAGCGCGACCCTCGATGCACCGCTGCCGTCGATCCGCGTCATGGTCCACGAAGTCCCGGCGAACCGCTTCGCCGTCGGCGCGCGGCTCAAGAGCGATCCGGCGCCGGAGACGGCAGCATGACCGTAGCGATCTCGACGCATGCCGATGCCTTGCACGCGGCGCTGCGCAGTGGCCAGCCGATCGATCCGCTGACCGGTCGCGTGGACGGACTCGATCTCGCCGGCGCCTACGCGATCGCGCAGGCCGGCATCGCCCATCGGCTCGCCGAAGGCGAGACCGTCGTGGGTCGCAAGATCGGTCTGACCAGCGTGGCCGTGCAGCGGATGCTCGGCGTCGACCAGCCCGACTTCGGCGTGCTGACCGATCGCATGGACCATTCGCGCAGTGGCGCCATTCCCGTCGACGGCATGATCGCGCCGCGCGCAGAAGGCGAGATCGCCTTCCATCTCAAGCGCGATCTTGCCGGTCCCGGCGTCACGCTGCACGACGTGCTGCTGGCGACCGAATCGGTGTCGGCGTGTTTCGAGATCGTCGACTCGCGGATCCGCGACTGGAAGATCGGCATTCTCGACACCGTGGCCGATAACGCCTCCGCCGCGGCCTTCGTCACCGGTGAGGCGCGCGTGTCGCCGATCGGACTCGATCTGGGGACCTGCGGCATGGCGCTGGAGAAGAACGGCGCGCTGCTCTCGACCGGCGCCGGCGCCGCCGCGCTCGGCTCGCCATTGAACTGCGTGGTGTGGCTGGCGAACCAGCTGGGCCGGCTGGGCAGTGGCCTCAAGGCCGGCGACACGATTCTCTCGGGTGCACTCGTGCCGCTGACGCCTGTCGTCCGCGGCGACCACCTGCGCCTGCGCGTCGGCGGCATCGGCGCGGTGGACCTGCACTTCGTCTGATCGCACGGCGTCCCCTTCTTATCGGGCGCGGTCGCGCGTCCGGTTCTTCATCGTTTCGAGGAGTCACACATGCCCGTCAAGGCTGCCGTGATCGGTTCCGGCAACATCGGCACCGATCTGATGATCAAGATCCTGCGCCACGGCCAGGCACTGTCCATGGGCCCGATGGTGGGCATCGATCCTGCTTCCGACGGTCTGGCGCGCGCCCGCGCGATGGGCGTCGAGACCTGCGATGCCGGCGTCTACGGATTGACGATGTCGCCGGCGTTCGACGACGTGCAGATCGTGTTCGATGCGACGTCCGCGGCGGCGCACGTCCACAACGACGCGGTGCTGCGCGCGGCGCGGCCGGACATCCGCGTGGTCGATCTGACGCCCGCGGCGATCGGCCCTTACTGCGTGCCGTCGGTCAATCTCGATGCGCATCTCGATGCCGGCAACGTCAACATGGTGACCTGCGGCGGCCAGGCGACGATTCCGATCGTCGCCGCGGTGGCGAGCGTGGCCACCGTGCATTACGCGGAGATCGTCGCGTCGATTTCGAGCCGCTCGGCCGGCCCGGGCACGCGCGCGAACATCGACGAATTCACCGAAACGACCTCGCGTGCGATCGAGGCGGTCGGCGGCGCGCGCAAGGGCAAGGCGATCATCGTGCTCAATCCGGCCGAGCCGCCGCTGCTGATGCGCGACACGGTCTACGTGCTGTCCGACGACGTGGACACCGCGCGCGTCGAAGCGGCGATCGAAGCGATGGTGGCGCGCGTCGCGCGCGACGTGCCGGGCTATCGCCTCAAGCAGACCGTGCAGTTCGAGCGCATCGAACAGCCGGTCAACGTGCCCGGACTCGGTCCGGTGACGGGCCTCAAGACGTCGGTGTTTCTCGAGGTGGAAGGCGCCGCGCATTACCTGCCGGCCTACGCCGGCAACCTCGACATCATGACCTCGGCCGCGCTCGCGACCGGCGAACGCATCGCCGCGACGCTGCAGGCCGCACCGCAGGAGACGCAGGCATGAGCGGCAAGACGCTCTACATCTCGGACGTCACCCTGCGCGATGGCTCGCATGCAGTGCGCCATCAATACACGGTCGCGCAGATGCGGCAGATCGCCGCGGCCCTCGACAAGGCCGGCGTGGACTCGATCGAGGTCGCGCACGGCGACGGCCTGCAGGGCGCCTCGTTCAACTACGGCTTCGGCGCGCACTCCGATCTGGAGTGGATCGAGGCCGTCGCCGAGACCGTGCAGCACGCCCGGGTCGCGACATTGCTGCTGCCCGGCATCGGCACCGTGCAAGATCTGAAGGATGCCTACGCCGCCGGCGCGCGCGTGGTGCGCGTGGCCACGCATTGCACCGAGGCCGATGTCGCGCGCCAGCACATCGAAGCGGCCAACACGCTGGGCATGGATGCGGTGGGCTTCCTGATGATGAGCCATATGGCCGAGCCGGCCGCGCTCGCCGCGCAGGCGAAGAAGATGGAGTCCTACGGCGCCTCGTGCGTGTACGTGGTCGACTCCGGCGGCGCGATGGGCATGACCGAGATCCGCGAACGTTTCCGCGCGTTCAAGGACGTGCTCGACAGTGCCACGCAGACCGGCATGCACGCGCATCACAACCTGTCGCTGGGCGTGGCGAATTCGATCGTCGCCGTCGAGGAAGGCTGCGACCGCATCGACGCCAGTCTCGCTGGCATGGGTGCCGGCGCGGGCAACGCGCCGCTGGAAGTCTTCATCGCCGCCGCTTCGAAGCTCGGCTGGCAGCACGGCTGCGATCTGTATGCGCTGATGGACGCCGCCGACGACATCGTGCGTCCGTTGCAGGAACGTCCGGTGCGCGTCGACCGCGAAACCCTGGCGCTCGGCTATGCCGGCGTCTATTCGAGTTTCCTGCGACATGCGGAAGCCGCGGCGCAGCGCTTCGGCATCAGCGCCGTCGACATCCTCGTCGAGCTCGGCAAGCGGCGCATGGTCGGTGGTCAGGAGGACATGATCGTTGACGTGGCCCTGGACGTGGCGCGCGCACGCGGCACCGCGGCCGCGCAGCCGGAGGTGGCCGCATGAGCCTGTCGCCCGCCACCATCGAAGAGATCGCCACGCTGCTGCACGACGCCGAGCGCGACGTGCGCGACGTTGTCAAGGTCACCGACGCGCAGCCGGATCTCGATACCGAAGCGGCCTACCGCGTGCAGGACGCGTTGCGTGCGCTCAAGCTCGCGCGCGGCGTGCGACTGGTCGGCATGAAGATGGGTCTGACGTCCTTCGCCAAGATGGAACAGATGGGCGTCGACACGCCGATCTACGGCTTCCTCGGCAGCGACAGCGCGGTCGACGACGGTGCGGCGGTCGAGACCGCGGCGCTGATCCATCCCAAGGTCGAAGCCGAGATCGCCTTCGTCATGCGCGACGCCCTGCAGGGCCCGGAGTGCACGGTCGAGCAGGTGCTGGCGGCGACCGCGTGCCTGCTGCCGGCCATCGAAGTTATCGATTCCCGCTACGAAAATTTCCGCTTCGACCTGCCGAGCGTCATCGCCGACAACACGTCGGCCTCGCGTTACGTGATCGGCTCGAAGGCCGCGTCCGCGGACGGGCGCGATCTGGAATCGATCGGCGTGGTGCTCGAGAAGAACGGCCAGGTGGTCGAGGTCGGTGCGGGCGCCGCGGTGCTCGGCAATCCCGCGCGCGCGGTCGCGATGCTGGTCGACATGCTGCATGCGCGCGGGCAGTCGCTGCCCGCCGGCAGCGTGGTGCTGTCGGGCGCGATCACGGCCGCGGTCGCGGTGGAGGCCGGCGACCACGTCCAGGTCCGCATCGACGGCCTCGGCTCGACCGGGCTGCGCTTCGTCTGAATCCACGACACATGTTCCGTCCGGCGCCATTCCGGCGCCGGCTGTCGCCCTGGGAGGGGAGCTTCATGTTGAGATCGAACCGGAAGGGCGCGCGCCTGTCGCTCGCCCTGGCCCTCGCGGCCGCCTGCGCGGCGCCCGTCGCGGCGCAGGACATCGACGTCGCCGCTGTCGAAGCGCGTCTGGGCCAGATGGAGCAGGAGATGCGCGAGCTGCGCGCGCTGCTCGAAGCGCACGGCGGCACCGCCGAGTCGCCGGCGGTCGCACAGTCGTCGGCACCTGTCGCAACGGCGCCCGCCACAGCAGCCGCATCCGTCGCAGCAGCGCCGGCGCAGAAGACCGTGGCGATGCCGGGCGCAGCGCCTGACACCACGTTCTCGTTCGGGGGCTTCATCAAACTCGATGCGATGACGACCAGCACCAGCGACGGCAAGATCGCCGACGGCTCGGCCGGTCGCCTGTTCTACTTCCCGGGCGCGACGCCGGTCGCCGCGGACGGACAGGGCGCGCGCAGCACCTATAGCGATCTGCACGCGCAGTTCTCGCGCTTCTCGTTCGGCGCCGACACGCTGACCGACAGCGGCAACACAATCAAGGCGTACATCGAGGCCGACATGTACGGCGGCGGCAGCAACGCATTCGCCGGCAACGAGACCATCACCAACACCTATGCGCTGACGCTGCGGCAGGCCTACGTCAGCTACAACGGCTGGCTCGCGGGCCAGACCTGGTCGAATTTCCAGGACGTCGCTGCGCTGCCCGATACCGTCGATTTCACCGGTCCCTCCGAAGGCACGGTGTTCAACCGCCAGGCGCAGGTGCGCTACACGCGCGGGCCGTGGTCGGTGTCGATCGAGAATCCGCAGACGACGGTCACGCCGTACCTGTCGCAAGCCGCGCGTTTCAACAGTGGCGACAATCGTGCGCCCGACGTGACTGCGCGCTGGATCACCCGCGGCGACTGGGGACACTTCACCGTCGCCGGTCTGGCACGCAGCTTCCGCAACGGTGATGCGACCGCATCAGGGGCGGCGCTCAGTGTGTCGGGCCGCTTCAACCTCGGCGCCAGCGACGACATCCGCTACATGGTCAGCGGCGGCGACGGCATCGGTCGCTATCTCGGCTTCGCGCTCGGCAGCGACACCGTGCTCGACGCCGACGGCGGCCTGCACAGCCAGAGCGGTTACGGCGGATTCGCCGCGTGGCGGCATGCGTTCAACGCCAAGCTGCGCGGCAACGTCGTCTACTCGATCGCCGCGCTCGACAACGACGCACTGCTCACCGGCGGCTTCGTCACCGAGCGCGCGCAGTCGTTTCGCGTGAACATGATCTATTCGCCGGCGCCGAAGCTCGACATCGGCGGCGAGATCAGCTGGGCCGACCGGCGCCTCGAGAACGGCCTCGAAGGCGATCTGCAGCGCGTGCACACCCACGTCAAATACAGCTTCTGAGAGGCAGGCTTGCAGCGGGCCGTGCATCCCATCCGGATGCACGGCGTCCCGTGCGTGGTCGATCTGATCGCTACAACCGCAGGCTGAGCGACACGAAGGCGCTGCGGCCCGGCGCCGGCGAGAACATTGGCCGCGCCGTGTCCCAGAAGAAGCTGTCGTACCAGGCGTAGGCGTACTCGCGGTCGGTCAGATTCTTGACCTGGACATCGACGCTCAGGCGTGGATTGATCTGGTACTTCGCGCTCAGGTCGAGCACGGCGAACTTGCCGAACTTCTCCGTCACATTGCGCTCTTCGAGGTAGTAATCGCCCTGCGCGCGTGCCTGCAGGCCGAACGCGAGCGCATCGCTGGCGCGATAGTCCACACCGAGATTGCTGATCGTGCGTGGCGTTGCCGCGACCTCGTTGCCTTCGATCGACAGACCGGCGGCGCGGCCGTCGCGTTCGATCTTCGCTTCCTGGTAGGCGTGCGAAGCGCGTAGCGTCCAGCGCTCGCCGAGCTGCGCATCGATCTGTGCATCCACGCCGCGGCGGCGGGTCTTGCCCAGCACCACGGTCGTGCCGGTGGCGGGCATGTTGGAGACCTCGTTCTCGGCGTCCTGCTGCCACACCGCGATGCGCGCCTGGCTGCCGGCGAACGGCGCGAAGCGCAGACCCGCTTCCATGCCGGTGTTGGTCGAAGGCTGCATCGCCATCTGGCCGGGCGTCAGGTACGCGGGCGGCGTGGAGCCGGTCAGCACCTGGAAGGTGCGGCCCCAGTTCGCGTAGAGATTGGTGTCCGGCGACAGGGCATAGACCACGCTGAGCTTGGGCTGGCCGATGGTGCCGTAGTCCTGCAGCGGCGCACGCACGCCACCGGACAACTGCGTCGCGCCATCGAAGCGGTCGACGCGATAGGCGGGCACGATCTTCAGGGCGTCGACCGGCTGCCAGATCGCCTGCGCGTAGGCGCCGGTGTTGTCGAAGCTGTGGAAGTCGTCGTTCTGCACGCGCGCGGGTGGCGCGTCGAAGTCGGTCGGCTCGGCGTAGTTGAAACGCTGTCGCGTGTAGCCGTTTCGCTGTTGCTCGTAGTTCGCGCCGCTCTCGAACGTGAGCGTGTCGCTGGCGACCCAGGTCAGCGTGGCGAGCATGCCGGTCTGCTTCTCGTCCCAGATGCGGCGCTGCCGCGGCGCATTGCCGGTGGGCAGATCGCTGAAGGTGACGCGGCGGTCGTCCTCGTAGCGGTTGTAATAGAGCTTGCTGCCGAGCACCAGATTCTCGGCAAGCTTCAGATCCGTGTGCACGCCGATCTGGCGCATCTCTCGGTCGTCGCCATCGTTGGCATTGCGGCGGTCGGAACTGCGCCGGTTGGCGGCCAGTTCTTCGGCGGTCATGAAGCCGGGTTCTTCGGCCTCCTGACGGTAGGCGCGCGCGGTCAGGCCGATGCGCATGCCGTCGTCGAGGCTGCCGTAGAACCACTTGCCGCCCAGCGAATATTTCTCCGATGCATCGTGGTCGCGATAGCCGTCCGAGGCCTGCGCGCCGATGAAATAGTTCTGCGCGAAGCCGCCGCTTTCGCGGCCCACCGCGATCTGCGCTTCGCGCGTGTCGAAGCTGCCGTAGGTCAGGCGCGCATCGGTGTACTCGCCGCCCTGGCGCGTGCCGAAATTGATGTTTCCGCCGATGTTGTGCAGGCCGTAACGCGGATCGTTGGTGCCGCGCACGATTTCGACGTAGTCGATCTCCAGCGGAAACAGCATGTCGATGAAGCGCTGGTTGCCGCTGTTGACGTTGCTCGGAATGCCGTCGATCAGCGTCTTGATCGCATTGAGATAGCCCTCGCCATTGAACGCGCGGAAGCTCACCTTGCCGGACTCCGCGCCCTGGCGCGTTTCGGTCAGCTGCATGCCCGGCATCTGCCCGAGCAGTTCCCAGCTCTGCGTCACCGTCTTGTCTTCGATCTGCTCGGCGCCCAGCACGTCGACCGACGTCAGCACTTCGTGCGCGGTCAGCTGGCCACGCGCCTGGTGTACGTGCACCGGCCCCATCGTGGTGGTGGCGCCCTGCGATTGGGCATGGGCGACGGGCGCGGTCAGGACCGCGGCAACGGCGGCGGCGAGCAGATGGACGTTCATGGCGTGCGGGGACTCGTGCAGGTGCCGGCGGCGTGCCGGTCAGAAGATGGAAAGACGTCGTGGGTCAGCGCTGATCCAGCGCGAAATCGGGCGCGCGCGGATAGTCGTCCGCAGTGAACGGCACATCGCGGAACAGATAGCCGTAATAGAAGTGGCGCAGGCGGGCGTGATACGCGCGGATGCGGTCCTGATAGGCGAGGTGGGCGCGCATGTCGGTACCCGCCCATCGCGTCAGCACGGCCTGCATGCCGACCGGTGGCAGCGCCCAGCCGACACGCGCGGCCGCATCCGAGCGTCGTTCGATGCCGTGCCGGTAAGCGGCCGCCCGCTCGGCTACGCCGTCGTCGCCGTTCTGGTGGAAGGCGAGATACCACTTGTAGTGGAAGCCGTCGCCGAGCGGCGGCGAGTCCTGCCACTCGGGATAGCGCGCGTAGAAGCGCTGCATCGTGATGTCGCGTGGTATGTCCCAGGCGTGATTCACGGCTTCGCGTTGCGCGCGCGCGATTTCCGCACCCTGGTCGACGCGGATCGCGCGTTCGATCGCCACATGCGACAGCGCAGGCAACACGAGCGCGATCGCCGCCCACACCGTCACCAGCATCGCCGCGTTCGTCGAGGACGACCGGCCGTGTTGTCCGACGAGCAGCGCGATCGCGATCCAGAACACGGTATAAGCGACCGTCAGCGCGACCACCGCGGCAATCAGTCCGGCTGACACGCCCTGGTGCAGCGCGAATCCCACGAACAGCGGCACGACACACGCGAGCAGTGCGACGCCGCGGACCACCGCACGGCGCGCGTAGATCCGCGACACCGGATGTGGCAGCGCACGCAGCATCCGTTCGCGCCCGGACTCGGCCTCGGCCGAACGCAGGTCGTGAAACAGCACGATCACGAACACCGGCAGCAGGAACGTCAGCAGGAAGGCGAAGTCGAAGCGGCCTGCCAGTGCGAGTTCGGGGTTGAACGTGTCGCCATCGTGGATTTGCGCCTCCAGACCGAGCGCGCGGACGCGCAGGATGTAGGGCGCGACGTCGCGCATGCCCACCGCTGCGAATGCGAGCGGCGCGGGCGCATTCCAGGTGGGATGGAAGGTGTAGTACGCGGCATGGCCCGCATCGGTGGAATCGCCGTGTCCGTCGATCACCGCCGCCAGATCGGTCTGCTGCAGCGCCGGAATCCTTTCGATCGCCGCGCGCTGGCTGTCCATGCGCTGCACGCCCGAGACGAGGCTCGCGCACGTGAGCACGGCCAGCAGCGCGAGTCCGGCGACGGCAACACGTGCGCGCAGCAGCAACGTCCATTCGTAGCGCCAGAGGGTCATCGGGCGGCTCCCAGTCGACGCGTCGCCAGCGCCAGCAGCAGGGCGGCGACCAGCAGCCAGCCCAGCAGCACCGCGGCCGCAGGCAGCATCGCCTGCAGCAGGCGCCCGGCCGGTTCGGGCACGAACGCGAATTCGGGAATGGCCTGCCAGTGCGCGCTGTCCACCCGCTTGCGGCGGTCGGCGTCGGCATCGCGGGCCGTGTCGTCGGCGTAGTCCACGGCGTCGGCCTGCAGCTGGTTGAGCTGCTGCACCATCGCGTAGCGATGCGCTTCGGCCTGCGCGAGGAAGCGCAGATGCGCGGACAGGTCGGTCGCAGCCGCGGCCATCGACAGCTGTCGTAACGGGATGGCCGGACTCAGTGCGCCGAACAGTGCGACGCGCGTGTTCTGGCGATCCTGGATCGCAGCGCTGCGCGCGGCGTAGGTATCGAACAGCCCCGAGGTCAGGCGTTCGCCTTCGACCGCGACCAGGCCGCGGTAATTCACCGGCAGGTCTTCGATGCGGTCGACGCCGTAGCGCTCGAGCACGCCGCGCCTGAAGTCGCCGAAGTAGGGATCGTCGGGATCGTGGCTGTCGCCGATCGCGCGCAGATCGGCGGCGATGCCGACATCGGTCTGCAAGCGGTCGGGCAGCGGGAACGCGGCATATGCCGCATCGGTGGCCAGGCGCGGCACCAGCAACGCCATTACCGCCCAGATGCCGACCAGCCCGAGCAGCGCATCGCGGCGTCGACCGGCCAGCGCCGACAGCGCCGCGATCAGCACGCACCAGATGCCCAGATACGCGGCATACGCCAGCATCAGCGCGACGGCCACGGTGACCGACGCGCCAGGTCTGGCGGCCATGATCGCCAGACCTGCGAAGGCGGGCAGCATGAAAATCGTCGCGACCACGGACAGGGCCGCGAGCTTGCCGGCGACGATGTCGCGCAGGCGCGCGCCCTGCAGCATCAGCTGCCGCAAGGTGCCGCGCTCGCGTTCCTGTGCCAGCACGCCGTGGCCGAGAAAGATCAGCACCAGCGGCGCAAGGATCTGCAGCACGAAGGCGGGCGTGAGCTGGCCGAAGCGGGTCAGCACCGAGCCCTGCATCACGTCGCCGAAGTTCGCGGTGTTCTGGCGGTGCCCTTCCAGGAACATGCTGCTGCCAGTGAACGGGTCGACGCCGGCGTCGAAGGCCGCGAGTGCCGAAGGCAGGCGATAGACGAAGTGGCCGTAATGGACCACGCGATGCGGATGGCGGTCCGGCTGCGCATCGAAGTCCGCCTGCGCGGCTGCCTGTTGCCGTTCGCGATAGTCCGCGGCGTCCGCCATGTGGTGCAGCGACACCACGGTGGCGACGGTGGCCAGCATCGCCAGCAGAACGATGCCGGCGACCGCGGTCCGGGTCCGCGCCATCGCGCGCAGTTCGTTGCGCATCACCGCGATTACGACACTCATGCAGCGCGGGCCCGTCCGGAGAAGTGGGCGTGCAGCGCCGGCAGATCGAATCGCGCGCGCGCGGCCTCGTGCACGATGCGGCCGTGGTCGAGCACGCCGATGCGATCGGCCACTTCGACCGCGCCGAACAGATCGTGGGTGACCATCAGTACCGTCGTGCCGCGCGCGCGGACCGATTCGAGCAGCGTGTGGAAATCGGCGCTCGCGCCCGGATCGAGGCCCGACGTCGGTTCGTCGAGCAGCAGCAGCGGCACTTCGCGCATCGACGCGATCGCGATCGCGACCTTCTGGCGCATGCCTTTGGAGAATCCGGCCAGCCGCTGCGTCCACGCCGCCTCCTGCAGGCCGGCCGCGCGCAAGGCATCGCGGATCGCCGCGGCCCCTGCGCGCCGGCCTGCCAGCGACAGCAGATAGTCGGCGTTCTCGAGGGCGGAGAGATGCTCGTAGAGCGCCACGTTCTCCGGCAGATAGGCCAGCTGCGCGCGCGCCGCGTCGGGGGCCTGCGCCGGGTCCACACCGGCAACGCGCACCGTGCCCGCGTCGGGTTTCAAAAAGCCGAGCAGGACCGACAGCGTGGTGGACTTGCCGGCGCCGTTGCCGCCCAGCAGGGCGTAGATGTCGCCACGCTGGACCTGGAGTTCGAGGTCAGTGAGGACCGGGCGGCCCGCGAACGCAACGCAGAGCGCATGGATGTCGACGACGGCGGTGGGAGGCGTCACGGCAGGCCCTTCGATGAACGGGGCCGCACTCTATCATGTAATAACATTACATTTAAGGCGCGCCGGGCGTGTCTTCAGCAGGGCGCCATCGATCAGGCGCGATCAAGACGACGCGGTGCAAGGGCCCGCACGGCTCCAGAGCGGCCCGACGACCGCTTCTGCGGCAGTCGGTTATGCTGCAACGCAACATCCACCGTTCGCGCCCGTGTCCGCCATCCACGCCAAACCGTCCCAGCCCGATCCGCACGACGCCGCCGAAGCCGAAGCGGCCGTCGCCGTGGCCGCGCCCGAGCCGTCGGCGCAGCGGCACACGCTGGTCGAGGACGTGCAGGGCTTGGTGCTGGCCAGTCTGGTCGGCGCGCTCGGCATGTCGATCCTCGCCACCGGCGGCCTGCTGGTCGGCGGCATCGCCGGCGTGTCGCTGCTGGTGCACTACGCCAGCGGCTGGAACTTCGGCCTGCTGTTCGTGCTGATCAACCTGCCGTTCTACTGGATCGCGGTGCGGCGCATGGGCTGGGAATTCACCCTCAAGACCTTTCTCGCAGTCGGCGTGACCGGCTTCGTCGCCGACGCGATTCCGCGCTGGGCGCCGTTCGAATCGATGAGCCCCGCGTTCTCGGCGATCTTCGGCGGCGCCCTGGTGGGCATGGGCATCCTGTCCTTCATCCGCCATCGCGCGAGTCTCGGCGGCGTGGGCATCGTCGTGGTCTGGCTGCAGCGCAGCCGCGGCTGGAGCGCCGGCAAACTGCAGATGGGATTCGACACCGTGCTGATGCTGGTCGCGCTGACGATCGTGCCGCCCGCGCAGGTGCTGTACTCCGCGCTCGGGGTGCTGGTGCTCAATCTGGTGCTGCTGTTCAACCACCGGCCCGGGCGCTACATGGGCGCCTGAGCGCGACGCTTCTGCGGCACGACGACGATGCGCCGCCACCTCGGACATTCAGCCTGCGCTGCATAGACTCGGAGCCATCGGCCCGTCGGGCCCACGGGAAGTCTTCGATGCGCCGGATCGTCCTCGCACCTCTGCTGTGTCTCGCACTCGCCGCGCCGGGCATCGCGTCCGCGCAGCAGTACGAAATCGACCTGTCGCGTCTCGACCCGGCCGCGGTGCTGTCGACCGGTGGCGATGTGTTGCGTCGCGCCTCGGCGCAATCGGTCGACGACCTGTTCCAGGCCGTGCTGCAGTCCTCGCGCGAGCCGAAGGAATCGCGCGCGCTGTGCGCCCTGTTCGAGCCCGATGCGCGTCGCGATCTCGCCGCGTTCCAGCGCACCGTCGACACGCTCGGCCCGGCCAGCCGCAACCGCTTCGCGAATGCGTTCACCAATGTCGCGATGAGCGGTCTGCAGGGACAGCCGCAGACCTACGATCCCGCCGTGGCGCAACAGGTGCTGCGGTCCGCGGCGATCACCGCGACCTTGCTGCACGACGGTTTCATGCTCGGCCTGACGTCGACCGGTACCGACGATGCGAGTCGGCAGGCGCGCTGCCGTTCGTTCCGCCAGATGGTCGACGTGCTCAAGGACCAGCCGCAACCGCAACGCGTGCTCGCGACGCGCTGGCTGCTCAACGAAGGTCTGACCCTTGTCGCCGACGCGCAACCGGCCGGTTGATTCGATACGTGTGTGACGCGCCGGGCGATCGCGTGACGCGTCGTCCGTTCGTCATATCGGGATCGATGTGGCTCGCGTACACTGAACGCTCTTCACACGCCGGCCATCCGGCGCACTGCGCTCGGAGTGCGACGGGAGCGCGGCCTGCGTGTATTTCACGCCTGATCCAGCCCGACTGTTCGTTGTCCGTCCAGTCCGATTGATCGTGCTCGCCGACCGCGGGCATTCGCGTCCGTGCACGATCACGAAAGGCAGTGGCCTCATGCAAGACGCGACGGTTCCTCCGGCGCCCCCCGGGCGCGTGCGCACGCCACGTCAGGTGGTGCGCGATCTGCTCAAGCAGTTGCAGAGTCGCCCCTTCAGCGGCGCGCGGACGTTCGAATGGACCGTCGACGTGCGCGGCATGACCGACGCGGGCTTCGAGGAGACCGTGACGATGCTGGCGTCGCGTGGGTACCGGGCAGAGTACACGCCCAACGACATCCCCGGATTCGCGCACTTCATCCTGCGCTGGTGAGCGCATGCGCCGGTGCGATCAGCCGACCTGCGCGATCCAGTCCTCGAGATTGTAGTAATTCGTGACGCGCGCGATGCGCCCGTCGCGGATGTCGAAGAACGCGCCGCCCGGCAGCACGTAGCGCTGGCCGTTCGCGGCCGGCAGGCCGGCGTCGTCGGCGATGTAGGCGCCGTGCACCACGTACTCGGCAGCGGCGCGTGCGCCGTCCAGCGACGCCATGACGACGACGTCCTCCAGCCGCTCGCGATAGCTCGTGTCCATGCGCTGCATGAAGTCGACGAATGCAGCGCGCCCGGTTTCGCGTGCGCCCTGGTTGAGATCGTGCGCGACGTCGTCGGTCAGCAGCGCGAGCATCGCGTCGCGATCATCGGCATTGAAGGCGGCGTAGTAGGCCTGTACCAGCTGCAGCGTGGTGGTTTGTGAGGTCTCGGTCATCTGAGCGTCTCCTGGGCCGCGTCCCACAGGTCGCGATGGAAGAAGTACACCTCGCGCAGCAGGAATTCGCGCTGGGTGCGGAAGGTGCGGAAGCGGGTGGACGGCGTCGGCGAACCGAGCGCGTCGATGCCCAGCCGTTCGCTGGCACGCAGCGCGCGCGCCATGTGCAGCGGATCGCTGACGATGATCACGCGATGCAGGCGATGGTCCTGCAGCAGACGCCGGGTCTCGACAAGGTTTTCCAGCGTCGTGCGCGAACGCGATTCGATCAGGATCGCCGATTCGGGAATGTCCCGGCGCAACGCATACCGTCGCGCGACCTGCGATTCGGAGAAGCGCGCCTTCGCGCCGCCGTAGCCCCCGGTGAAGATCAGCGTCTTCGCATGGCCGGCGCGATAGAGATCGAGGCCGTGATCGATGCGGGCTTCGAACACCGGCGACGGTTGCGCGTCGTAGGCGGCCGCGCCAAGCACGACGATGGCATCGGCCGGCCCCGCCTCGTCGCGATTGCCCACGTGCACGATCCACGCGGCCACGCCCAGCAGCCAGATGGCCAGCAGCAGCACCAGCCAGACGACGCAACGGAAGAAGCGGCGCATGGGGCCGCGCTTGCGCTTCATGGACGGCGCGCGCCGGTCATGACAGCCACGGCAGGCGGTCGGGATCGACGTTGCCCCCGCTGAGCACCAGGCCCACGCGCAGACCGGCGAAGCGCGAGCGGTTGGCGAGCACGGCGGCCAGCGCGATGGCCGACGACGGTTCGACCAGCTGCTTGGTGTGCACCGCGATCCGGCGCATCGCCGCGACGGTGTCCGCATCGTCCACCGCGATCACCTCGACCGCCGTGCCGTCGCTGCTGCGATGCGCCTGCAGGATCTCGAAGTTCGGCGCGCCCAGCAGGCCGCGCAGTCCGTCGCAGACGGTGTCCGGCACGAGCGTGTCGACGCGCGCACCGGCCTGCAGCGAACGCAGCGTGTCGTCGGCGCCGCGCGGTTCGGCCAGCACCAGGTGCGTGGCCGGCGACGCGTATTGCAGCGCCAGCGCCGTGCCCGAGGCCAGCCCGCCGCCGCCGACCGGCACCACCAGCAAGTCGAGCGGCCCGGCCGCGTGCAGCAGTTCCAGCGCGGCCGTGCCCTGGCCGGCAATGACGTCGTGGTGGGTGTAGGGATGGATCAGCGTCGCGCCGGTCTGCACGCGCAGGCGTTCGCAGGCTGCCTCGCGCGCGGCGAGCGTCGGCGCGCAGTGGTGCAGCACGGCGCCATAGCCGGCGATCGCCGCGAGCTTCGCCGCCACCGCGCCTTCCGGCACGACGACGTGGCAGACCAGGCCGCGCGACGCGGCCGCCAGTGCCAGCGCCGCACCGTGGTTGCCGGAGGAGTGCGTCACCACGCCGTGCGCGGCCGCGTCCGTGCCCAGCGACCACACCGCATTGGTGGCCCCGCGGAACTTGAACGCACCCGCGCGCTGCAGATGTTCGGCCTTGAACTGCAGCGTGCAGCCGGCCGCATCGTCCAGGGTGCGGGCCCGCAGCACCGGCGTGAGATGCGCGTGGCCGGCGATGCGCGCGGCCGCGGCCAGCACATCGTCCGGCGTCGGCAGGGAAATCGTGTCCGTCATGGCGCAAGCGTAACGGAGCGACCCCGGCGAATCACAGGCCGGACGCGGGATGAAGCGACCCGCACGTGGTCGAAACGCTTAAGGGCGGATTCAATGCGGCGGGCGGATTCTGGCTGCCTGATCGACAGGGGTGGACCGACATGATCCGCAAGGCTTTTCTGCTCGTTGCCTGCATGACGCTCGCCGGCTGTGCGACCTACGGCTACCGCGGCGGCAGTGGCGATTACTACTACGGCTCGCCCGGCACCACCTACCGTCACTACGGCGCGCCTTACGGCAGCCTCGGTTACGGCCGCGGCTACGGCTGGTACGGCGGCGCGGGTTACGGCGTGCCCTACGGGCGCTACGACGCGTGGAACCGCTACCCGTACGGCTACGGCGGCGGCTATTACCGGCCGCCGCCGGTGATCGTGCGTCCGGTGTATCCCGGTCGTCCGGGCGGGCATCGTCCCGATCGTCCGCCGTACGGGCACGGGCGCCCGGACCGGCCCGACCGTCCGGGCTGGGGCGACGGTCGTCCCAACCGCCCCGATCGTCCCGGCTGGGGGGATGGCCGACCGGACCGTCCCGATCGTCCCGGCATGGGGCGCCCGGACCGCCCTGATCGCCCATGGGCCGGTCGTCCCGACCGGCCGGATCGTCCAGGCTTCGGCGGTCGTCCGCCCAGCGGTGGCGAGGCCGGTGGTCCGGGTCGTCCCGGCGGTGGCTGGAGTGGTCGTCCGCCGCGTGGGGATGGACCGGGGCGGCCGGAAGGTCAGCGACCCGAGCGACCGTCGCGTCCGGAATTCCAGCGTCCGCCGCAGGCCGCGCCCGTGAGCCGCCCGCCGCCGGCGCGCACCGAATCGCGTCCGAGCCCGCGCGGCGAAAGGCGGACCACGATCACACCCCGGGAAGTCGAGCCGATTTAGGGCTTGCGCTGGCTGGAGCGGCGGAGGAAGCTTGCGCTCGAGTGACCGGCTGCGTCGGTTTCCGACGAAATGGTCACACCAGCTGTCGACTCCCGGCGGGGGAATACCGGATCCCCCCTGTTCCGCCTCCGCCGGGTGTCGGCTCTTGATCCGCGCGTCTCCCCCGATGCACCGGTCACGAGCCCCAAAAAGATGGGGCCGGATGTCCCCCGACATCCGGCCCCGTGCTTCCCCGCAGCGTACTTGGCCAGCCCTGTTCCAATTCCGGCCGCGCCCCCCTTTCAGACGCTTGCCGCTGCGGGTGCGCCCACAACCACGCAGAAACTGTGCCAACTGTGGCGCGGTGTCTGACGTGCGCCGCCGAACTCGCGGATAATCGCCCCATGTCCAACGACTTCCACAGCTACGACGTCATCGTCGTCGGCGGCGGCCATGCCGGCACCGAGGCCGCGCTCGCGTCCGCGCGCGCCGGCGCCCGCACGCTGCTGCTCACCCACAACGTCGAAACCATCGGCGTCATGAGCTGCAACCCGGCGATCGGCGGCATCGGCAAGGGCCATCTGGTGCGCGAGATCGACGCGCTCGGCGGCGTGATGGCGCGCGCCGCGGACGCGGCCGGGATCCAGTGGCGTCGGCTCAATGCATCGAAGGGCCCAGCGGTGCGCGCGACGCGTTGCCAGGCCGACCGCAATCTCTATCGCGCGTTCGTGCGCCGCGCCGTGGAAGCGCAGCCGAATCTGACGGTCTTCCAGTCGGCGGTCGATGACGTCGTCATCGACGGCGACGCCGTCCGCGGCGCGATCACCCAGACCGGCCTGCGCTTCGACGCACCGGCGGTGGTGCTGACCGCCGGCACGTTCCTCGCCGGGCGCATCCACATCGGCGAGGCGCAATCGGCCGGCGGCCGCGCGGGCGATCCGCCTGCCGCCACGCTCGCCGCGCGCCTGCGTGAGCGCCCGTTCGTCGTCGACCGTCTGAAGACCGGCACCCCGCCGCGGATCGACGGCCGCACGCTCGACTACGCCGCGATGACCATCCAGCCGGGCGACGATCCGCGTCCGGTGTTCTCCTTCATGGGCACACGCGACGACCATCCGCGGCAGGTGCCGTGCTGGATCACGCACACCACCGAACGCACCCACGAGATCATCCGCGGCGCGCTGCACCGCTCGCCGATGTACTCGGGCCAGATCGAAGGCATCGGCCCGCGCTACTGCCCGTCGATCGAAGACAAGGTGGTGCGTTTCGCCGACAAGGCCAGCCACCAGATCTTCGTCGAGCCCGAAGGCCTCGACGTCGCCGAGATCTATCCCAACGGCATCTCGACCTCGCTGCCGTTCGACGTGCAGCTCGCGCTCGTGCGCAGCATCATCGGCTTCGAGCACGCGCACATCACCCGCGCCGGCTACGCGATCGAATACGACTTCTTCGATCCACGCGGGCTCAAGGCGACGTTGGAGACGCGCGCGGTCTCGGGCCTGTACTTCGCCGGCCAGATCAACGGCACCACCGGTTACGAGGAAGCCGCCGCGCAGGGCCTGCTCGCCGGCGTCAATGCCGCGCGCCAGGTGCGCGGTCTCGATGTCTGGAGCCCGCGCCGCGACCAGGCCTACATCGGCGTGCTGGTCGACGATCTGATCACGCATGGCACCAAGGAGCCGTACCGCATGTTCACCAGCCGCGCCGAATACCGGCTGCAGCTGCGCGAGGACAATGCGGACCTGCGCCTGACCGAGGCGGGCCGCAGCCTCGGTCTCGTCGACGACGCGCGCTGGGCGCGCTTCGACGCCAAGCGCGAGGCCGTCGAACGCGAGACCGCGCGTCTGCGCGGCCTGTGGGCGTCGCCGCGGAACACGATCGGCCACGATGTCGTCGCGACACTGGGCATCGAACTGCGCCGCGAGACCAACGGGATCGACCTGCTGCGTCGTCCCGAACTCGGTTACGCCGATCTCATGCGTGTGCAGGCGATCGGTCCGGGCGTGGAAGACGCGGACGTCGCCGAGCAGGTCGAGATCGAAGCCAAGTACTCCGGCTATCTGGACCGGCAGCGTGTGGAGATCGAACGCCAGCAGCGCCAGGAAACCACGGCGATCGCCGAGAGTTTCGATTACGCGCAGGTGCGCGGACTGTCGGCCGAACTCGCGCAGAAGCTCGTGCAGGTGCGACCGCTCACCGTCGGTCAGGCGCAGCGCATTCCCGGCATGACACCGGCGGCGATCTCGCTGCTGCTGGTGCATCTGGAACGCGCACGGCGTACGCAGGCGGCCTGATCACGCGTCGCGGCATCGCGGTGTGTCGTTGCACCGCGATGCGCGCGCCTCGAAGACCGCATGCGCGGTCGACGCCGCACTCGCATCTGTCGATCATCCGGCGTTCCGCTCTTCTGTGGTCTGGTACGGACTTCGATCGAGGAGGACCACAGGCATGACGAAGAGACCCGTACTTGTCGGCGCGTGCATCGCGGCCGTCGCCGGTATCGCGTACTGGGCCGCGGTGTCCGGCGCGCTGCGCGGGGGGGAACCCTGGGATGCCGACGCGTTCTGGACGCTGGTGTATCCGGGCGCGCTGCTGCTGTCCGCCGTCCTCGGATTCGCGATGCCGACGCGGGCCTGGCTCTGGGGTCTGATCGTGGTGTTCGTCCAGGTGCCGGTGGTGATCGCGGTATCGGGCGCCGGGCCGCTGCTGCTGGCGGGTGTGCTCTACGCGGCGGCGCTCTCCATTCCGGCTGCGCTCGTGTCCGCTGTGGCGGGATGGCTCCGGCGCCGCATGCGCGGCGCGGCACACGCCTGACCCGACGCGCGTCTGCATCGATGCTCAGGGCGCGCGGAGCGCCGGCAACGTCGTGTCCTCGGGGCGCGCCGTCGTCGGCGCACGCGGGCGCATCGGCAGTCCGAACAGCGGGCGCAGCCAGCCGATGCGGCGGATCAGCAGTTCGTGGATCGACACGCAGCCGGCCACGGTGATCGCGAGCACCAGCAGCGGTTCCCACACCGGTCCGAGGCGCAGCGGAATCAGCCAGTACGCGGCGAGCACGATCAGGCTCTGGTGCAGGATGTAGCAGGGATACACGGCCTCGCTGGCGTAGCGTAGTCCCGGCCACGGCCGGTTCAACAGACGGGCGCCCCAGGCGAGCAGTGCGAGCAGCGCGGCCCACCAGTAGATCGCGTGCGCCACGGTCGACAGGAAATCCCAGGCGACCAACGGCATCAGGCGCAGGAACGGCTCGGACGACACGAGACCGGCTTCGATCAGCCGCCCGAGCGCACGCAGGCCGATGTGGACACCCCCGCCCAGCAGCGCATACGTCGTCAGCGTCCAGCGTCGTAGCACCAGTGCGTCCCACATGGGCGCCTGCCGGGCGATCAGGAGTCCGAACGCGAACACGACGCCATAGTGCGCATGGTTGAACCAGTCGCCGATCAGGGCATGCGTGGATTCGAAGCGTGGCGCCAGCACGACCATGGCGAACAGCATCCACAGCGGCGGCACCGTCCACAGTAGCCAGCGACCCCTCGTGGTCAGCCATCCGGCGATGCGTATACCACCGATCGCGCGCAGCACCGGCAAGGCGATCAACGCGAGCAGCGTGTAGACCCACAGATACGGCAGATACCAGAGATGGTTCCAGGTGAAGCCGTACTCGGCGCCGGTGAACGTGCCGGCCGGCCAGGGCCGCAGCTGCAGATAACGCAGCAGGAAGGTGCCGAAGCCGGCGTCATACGTCCCGAGCATCCGCGCCTCGCACCAGGCCTGCACCGGCACGATGGCGACGATGCCGAACGCCAGCGGCAACAACAGGCGCCAGCTGCGATCGCCGATCAGCCGCGCCGGTGACGTCCGCGCCAGCACCAGCCCCAGCGCGATACCCGACAGCAGGAACAGCAGCGACATCCGCCAGCGGTTGACCAGCACCATCGGCCACTCGACCCAGCCGAGCAATGTCGGGCTCTTGATGTGGAAGCCCCAGTCGACCACGTAGACCATGCCCACGTGATAGAGGATCAGCAGGGCGAGGGCGATCACGCGCAGCGTGTCGATGTCGTGGCGTCGGTCCATGGCGGGCTGCGATGCGGAAGAGGCCACAACCGTGCCGGGTCGCAGTGACGCGCGTCCCGCCGAGGGCTTCATGGCGCGACTCCAGGGACGAACCGTGGGCCGGTAGGGACGAATGGGACGGGCCGATGCGCGGGGGCTGCCTAGAATGCGCGCATGTCCGCACGCCCCCATGCGCCACCCACCGGTGCCGAGCGCTATCTCGCCATCCGCCGACCGGTCGAGGTCGGCTACTGGTTCATCACCTACCTGCTGTCCGGGCTGGGCAACAGCATGACCACCTGGATGGACGTGGAGCGCCTCGGGCTGGACTACGCCGCGTGGGAGGTGGCGAGCTGGGAAGGCAGCAGCGCCGTCGCGCTGCTGATGCTGGTGCCGGCGATGGTGTGGTTCACCGCGCGCTGGCCGGTGCATCTGGACAACTGGCGACGGCGGCTGCCGCTGTACGCGTTGGCGAGCGTGGTCTGGTCGGTGCTGCACGTCGGCCTGATGGTGGCCATCCGCAAGCTGGTCTACGCCTGGCACGGCAGCAGCTATGTCTTCGGCGATGCCTTCGTCTATGAATACCTGAAGGATGCACGCACCTTCCTCGGCATCGTGGTCGTGCTGCATGGCTACCGCCTGCTGGTGCGTCGCCTGCAGGGCGAAGCTTCGCTGCTGGCAGCGCCCGACGACGACAGCGCGCCGGTGGAGCCGGTCGAGCGGCCTTCGCGGTTTCTGGTCCGCAAGCTCGGCCGCGAATTCCTGGTGGCCGCCGACGACATCGAGTGGGTGCAGGCCGCGGGCAACTACGCCAACCTGCACGTGCGCGGCAAGGTCTATCCGCTGCGCAGCACGCTGGCCGAACTCGAATCCCGTCTCGATGCCGCGCGGTTTCTGCGCGTGCATCGCAGCCATCTGGTCAACGTCGACCGGATCGCGTCGATCGAACCGCTCGACAGCGGCGATGCACGCATCCACCTGCACGACGGCACCGTCGTGCCCTGCAGCCGACGCCATCGCGAGCCGCTGCGTCTGGTGATGGCGCGCTAGAGACGATCAGTCCAGCGGGTGCGCCGCGACGTCCTCGTGCAGGATGCGGCGCAGTTCCAGGATCGCGGGCGCGGTCTCCTGCACGCTGTGACCGGAGGCGATGACCTTCTCCGACACCGCGTCGTCGAGGTGCGCGCTGGCGTAGGGCACGAGGCCGTCGTTCGACTGCGCCAACGGGATCGCGGGATCGCGCTGGGCGATGATCGTGTGCAGCGTCACGCCCGTCGCGCGCGGTAGATCGGCGGCGGCGCGGACGAAGGGATCGCTGGCGCTGAGGTTGTCGATGCTGTTGGGGATGCGGCCGGTGCTGCCGTCGGGGGTCTGCGCGCTGCCGGCAAGCGTCTGCAGCACGTCGTCGAAGTTCTCCAGAAACGTCAGCGGCAGGCGTACGAGGCGTGAGATCCAGCGGCCGGCGCGCGTGCCGGCGATGTCGGTGCCGCGATGTGGCGCGGCGATGAAGACCGCGCGCTCGATCTGCGGCATCGGCTCGAAGCGCAGGAACGGCGACAGCCGCCGTTGCACGCGGCGCAGATTGCCGGGCGCGATCTCGCGATTCGCCGTCACTGCGTCCCACAGCGCATCGCCCGACGACGACACCATCAGCCGCGCGATCACGCCACCCATGCTGTGGCCGACGACGACCATGTCCTGCGACGCGCGTGCGCGGCGGTCGGGATCGAAGTGCGTGAGCGCGTCGTCGACCGTACGACGGATCTGCGCATGGTTGAGCGCGATCGGCATGTTGGTCGGGTAGTAGATCTGCCAGATCTGGAAGTTCTGCCGCAGCGTCTCGTCGCCCAGCACCTCATTGGCGACATTGACCCAGGCTTCGGGACTGCTCGCCAGCCCGTGCAGCATCAGCAGGATCCGGCGGTCCGGATCGTAGGGCTGCATCATGTACAGATGCGGCCGGTCGATGCCGTGGTCGCGGCCGAACAGCGTGCGCAGAGACTGCGTGGCGAAACCGGAACGCGCGAGCCACAGGCCGTAGCCGGCGGTGAAGTTCGCCGCCAGCGGCACCTGCTGGCCATGCATCTGCGCGACGCTGTCGACGTAGGGATCGTGCACGCTCAACGCGACCTCGCGCGTGGCCATCAGCTGCGCGAGATCGTCCGCCGGAAAGCGCAGCAGCACGGTCAACGCGGGTGACGGCATCTCGCTGAAATCGCGACGCTGCGGGCGCTGGCGACGGTGCGGCGTGTCCGCGGTGACCTCCGCATCGGGCACGACGATCGTGGTCACCGGATCGGGCTGCATCACCGCGACGAGTTCGGCACCGAACCCGTCGCGCCGGTACACGCTGCGCAGGCCGGCGAACTGCAGCGACGAGGCCGGGATGAGTTCTTCCGGCAGGTCCACACCATCGGGCAGGCGCACGCCCTCGAGCGTGGTGCGGATCGTCCAGCCGGCCTGCTGCAGCGCTTCGCCCTCGGCGCCGGGCGCGCCGGCGTAGCGGGCGAACAGCGCGGTCGCCGCTTCCTGCGTGGCGAGGTTGTAGTAGTCGCGGACCTGCGTCTGCCGGTCTTCGAAGGCGCGCTCGCCGGGCGTGCGCGCGCTGAAGAACAGGTAGGCGTAGGCGTGCCGCGCGACTTCGAACCACGCATCGAGCTGCGCGTCGGACGGCGCTGCGTCGCGCCTGGGCGCGAGCGACAGGGCGCGTTGCACCCACAGTTCGGTCAACGCGGCCATGCGCCGCTCGTCGTCGACGTCGTGCACGGCCGTCAGCGCCTGCAGGCAATCGTGTTGCGGGCGCGCGCAGGCGCGATCGTCGAGACCGGCCACGCGCAGCATCTCGCGCGTCGCGGCGCTGAGTTCGCCGGTGGTGAGAATGTCGCCGCGCTTGATCGCGATGTACTCGCCCGGCGGGATCGACTTCACGTCGACCATCGCCAGCGAACAGCCGGCCAGCGACAGCACGAGCAGCAGGCTCATCGCGCTGTGGATCCATCGCGGTGCGTCGTGCGAAGTCATCGGGTCTCGGCCTCCGGAATGCCGGGCACGCCGCGGCGGATGACGCGGGAGAAATCGGGGTCGCGATCCGCGGCGCGCGCCCGGTCGGTGATGCGTCCCGCCGCTTCCAGCTGGTCGAACGAGCCCTGGCCGGCGAGTCCGCCGTGCGCATGCGCGTACTGCCCGAAGTAACCCGACAGCAGCAGGCGGATGTCGAGCGGCAGGCCCGGCGCGATGTGGCGGGCGACATCGAAGACGATCGTGGTGCAGTTGCTGGTCACCGTGTTGTAGAAGCGCGGCGCCTGCTGCAGCGTGCCGGCCTCGTCGACGTAGGCGAGGAACAGCGTGCGCAACTGTGCGCGCGGAATCGCCAGCCGGTACAGATAGACGTCCTCGTCGCGCACATTGCTGCGCACCCGCACGATGTCGCGCTCGTCGGCCGCGATCAGCACCGCCTCGAACTGCTTGAAGAAGCCGCCGATCGCCGAGAACGATTCGTGGCGTTCCTTGCGGATCTCCAGCGAGAACACCACGCGGCTGCCGTCATCGAAGCCGAACGACACCAGGGTGTGCGCGATCGCCGGGCCCATCCAGTACGACATCACCAGATCGGCGGAGGCCAGTCCGTCGAGATCGTAGGTGCGCGTCTCCCAGCGCGGCGCCGGATCGCCGTCGCGGGTCCAGTCGAAGTTGCGGACGTTGTGCAGCGTCACCCGGCTGCCGTCGACGTCGGCATCGAGCAGGCGCGCGACGTCGTCTGCCCAGTCGCGGTCGTGCATCGGCAGCACGGTCTGCCACCAGCCCAGCAGCGCCAGCGTGGCGACCAGTCCGGCGCCTAGCACGCGCCGGCGTCGCGGTCGCGTCATGCGGCCTGCCATTGCCAGCAGAGTCGCGATACCGAGCGCGCTCCACGGCAGCAGCCACAGCCAGCGCATCGGCGCCTGGTACCACAGCGCGCCGATGCCCCACAGCACGCACACGGCGATGGCGATGCACAGCAGCACGCGCAGGGCCCGGCGCCACAGCGAACGCCGCGCCATCAGCGCACGTCGTCCGGCCCGGTCAGGGCGATGGGGTCCAGCGACGTGCAGGGGCGATGGGATGGCATGCGGCAATTGTGGTGCAGGACGGCATTGCCCCGGTAGCAGCGCCCGTCACCTGCCGCGCGGTAGAACGGCAGCCACGCTGTCGACCGGATGCTCCGCATGGCCAGGAACAAGACCCTCAAGCTCGCGACGTTCAACGTCAACGGCATCGGCACGCGCCTGCCGAACCTGCTCGGCTGGCTGGCGCACGAGGCGCCTGACATCGTCGCGCTGCAGGAACTCAAGGCGACCGACGCGGCCTTTCCGGCTGCCGAACTCGAAGCCGCCGGCTACGGCGCCATCTGGCACGGGCAACGCGCTTGGAACGGCGTCGCGCTGCTCGGGCGCGGCGTGGAACCGGTGGAAAGCCGGCGCGGCCTGCCGGGCGATCCGGACGACGCGCAGAGCCGCTACATCGAGGCCGCGGTGCACGGCATCATCGTCGGCGCGCTGTACCTGCCCAACGGCAATCCGCAGCCGGGGCCGAAGTTCGACTACAAGCTCGCGTGGATGCAGCGCCTGCACAGGCACGCGAAGTCGCTGGTCGATCTGGCACATCCGGCTGCGCTGGTCGGCGACTTCAATGTCATTCCCACCGACGCCGACGTCTACGACGCGAAGGCCTGGAAGAAGGACGCGCTGATCCAGCCCGAGGTCCGCGAGGCGTACGTCGCGCTGTTGAAGCAGGGCTGGACCGACGCGCTGGCGGAAGTCTTCGGCGACGAACCGGTCTTCACCTTCTGGGACCACTTCCGCCAGCATGCCGAACGCGATCGCGGCCTGCGCATCGACCATCTGCTGCTCAATCCCGTGCTGGCCGAGCGCATCGAATCGGTGGGTGTCGACCGCTGGGTGCGACTGGAACCGCGCGCCAGCGATCACGCGCCGACGTGGGTCGAACTCCGCGTCTGATCGATGCGGCTGCGCGCACGACACCGCACGGACGGCGCGCGCCGGTGGGGCGGACGTCATTCCGATGAATGGCGTGCTTCGTGTATGCGCAAGCGTCACGGCCCAGCGGGCGCCGGCGCGTATCACTGGAACGTCGCCATCTCCGGCACATCCAGAGTCCCAGGGAACATGCACACGTCCAGGAACGACAACGGTCTCATCCTCATCGTCGAGGATGACGCCAACCTCGCCTCGTTGACCGGCGAATGGCTGGTCCGTCGCGGCTTCGCCGTCGATTACGCCCGCGACGGCATCGAAGCGCTCAATCTCGTCGGCGCACAACGCTACGACGCGATCCTGCTGGACGTCACGCTGCCGCGGATGAACGGCGTGGAGGTATGCAGGCAGTTGCGCGCGGCGGCGCATCCGGTCGCCCCGATCCTGATGCTGTCGGCGTTGAACACATTGGACGCCAAGCTGGCAGGACTCGGCGCAGGCGCTGACGACTACCTCATCAAACCCTTCGCGCCCGCCGAACTCGGTGCACGCATCGATGCGCTGCTGCGTCGCAGCCGTGCCGAAGTCGCGAAGGAAATCATTGCGCTCGACGACCTGCGGGTCGATCCCGGCACCGGGCGCGTGACTCGCGCAGGCCGTGAACTGCCGGTGCTGCCGGTCGGCCTGAAGATTCTCGCGACCCTGATGCGGCATCACCCGCGGGTGGTGACGCGCGCGGAACTGCAGTCCGCGATCTGGGGCTCGCGACTGCCGCGCTCCGACTCGCTCCGCAGCCACATGTACCAGCTGCGCCGCACCCTCAACGACGGCTTCGACGAGCACCTGATCGTGACGATGCCCGGCACCGGGTTCCGGTTCCGCGCGCCACGACCGGACGAGCCGCTGTCGGGCTGACGTCGCAACGCAATACCTCCATCACGCACAACCGCACTGCACGTGGCCACCACGCGCGGCGTTCACCCGCACCCTCCACACCGGACAACCCGCCATGACGATCAAGACGCTCGAAGACCTCTTCATCCACGAACTCTCGGACACGCACTCCGCCGAGCGACAGATGGCCAAGGCGCTGCCGAAACTTGCACGCGCGACGCACAACCCCGATCTCGCCGCCGCGTTCGAGCTGCATCTCGAGCAGACCAACGTCCAGATCGAACGGCTCGATCAAGTGGTCGAACTGCTGGGCGCACGCCTGAAGCGCATCAAATGCGCGGCGATGGAGGGCCTCGTCGAAGAGAGCAAGGACGTCATCGAATCGATGGACAAGGGGCCGCTGCGCGATGCCGCACTGATCGGCGGCGCGCAGAAGGTCGAGCATTACGAGATCGCGTCCTACGGCACGCTGTGCGCGCTGGCCAAGCAACTCGGCCACACGGATGCGGTGAAGTTGCTCAAGGCGACGCTCGATGAAGAGAAGGCGACCGACGAGAAACTGACGCTGCTCGCGGAAGCCGGCGGCAACCAGATGGCCGCCGAGGCCGGATGATCCACCGCGTTCCAGTGCGGGGTGTCTGGGTTGCAGACATCGGCACGGATCGGAACATCGAGTGACCCGATCGCAGCGTCCGGGCGTGTCACATGCCCGGACGCCGTGGGTTTAATCAGCGCCCGCGTGCGCGGGCGAACGCGTCGGCCAGTGCGTTGTTGCCCGGCGCAGCCGTGGTCTGCGGCTTGCCTGCAGGACGTCCGCCCCGCGGACCGCCGGGACCGCGGGATGCAGTGCGATCTTCGCGCGACTCACGGGCCGGCTTCTCGCCCGGCACGTCATCGAGTCGGCGCGTCAGCGCGATGCGCTTGCGCAGCACATCGACCTCCATCACTTTCACCTTGACGATGTCGCCGGCCTTGACCACGTCGCGCGGATCCTTGACGAAGGTGTCCGACAGCGCCGAGATGTGCACCAAGCCGTCCTGGTGCACGCCGATATCGACGAACGCGCCGAACGCGGCGACATTGCTGACCACGCCTTCGAGGATCATGCCGACCTGCAGGTCCTTGATGTCCTCGACACCGTCGGCGAACACCGCGGCCTTGAACTCCGGGCGCGGATCGCGGCCCGGCTTCTCGAGTTCCTTCAGGATGTCGCGCACCGTCGGCACGCCGAACTTCTCGTCGGTGAACTGTTCGGCCTTGAGTCCGCGCACGAACGCACCATCGCCGATGATCTGCTTCACGTCGCGGCCGCTGCTGCCGGCGATGCGCTCGACGACCGGATAGGCTTCCGGGTGCACGGACGAGGCATCCAGCGGCTCGTCGCCGTCGGCGATGCGCAGGAAGCCCGCGCACTGCTCGAAGGTCTTCTCGCCCAGGCGCGGCACCTTCAACAGATCCTTTCGGCGCTTGAACGGTCCGTTCGCATCGCGGTGCAGGACGATGTTCTCGGCCACACCGCTCGACAGGCCGGCGACGCGCGCGAGCAGGGCGCCGGACGCGGTATTGACGTGCACGCCGACCGCGTTGACGCAGTCCTCGACGCGCGCGTCCAGCGCACGCGCCAGACGGTACTGGTCGACATCGTGCTGGTACTGGCCGACGCCGATCGCTTTCGGCTCGATCTTCACCAGCTCGGCCAGCGGATCCTGCAGGCGCCGCGCGATCGACACCGCGCCGCGGATCGACACGTCGAGATTCGGGAACTCCTTGGCCGCGGTTTCGGACGCCGAATACACCGACGCGCCGGCTTCGCTGACCACGATCTTCTGCAGCTTGAGCTCCGGCGCGAGCTTGATGACCTCGGCGGCGAGACGATCGGTCTCGCGCGAGGCCGTGCCGTTGCCGATCGCGATCAGCTGCACGCCGTGTTCGGCGCACAGCTTGCGCAGCGTGTGCACCGACTGGTCCCATTGCTTGCGCGGTTCGTGCGGATAGATCGTGTCGGTCGCGACCAGCTTGCCGGTCGCATCGACCACCGCGATCTTGCAGCCGGTGCGGATGCCCGGATCGAGACCGAGCACGGCCTTCGGGCCGGCGGGCGCCGCGAGCAGCAGGTCCTTGAGGTTGTCGCCGAAGACGTTGATCGCCTCGGCTTCGGCCTTCTCGCGCGCCTTGCCGAACAGATCGATCATCAGATGCAGGTGGATCTTCGCGCGCCATGCGAGTCGGCAGGCGTTGAGCAGCCAGGTGTCGGCGGCGCGCGACTGCGCGGCGATGCCGGCGTGTAGTGCGATGCGGCCTTCGGCGTAGGCATTGCCCTGATCGGGATCGTTGCCGGGTTCGAGTTCGAGGGTCAGGAACTCCTCGCGCCGGCCGCGGAACAGCGCGAGCAGGCGATGCGAAGGAATCTTCGCCAGCGGTTCGGCGTGGTCGAAGTAGTCGCGGAATTTCTCGCCCGCGCTTTCCTTGCCGGGGCTGACCTTGGCGCGGATCACGCCGTTGGCTTCGAGCCAGTTGCGCAGCTCGCCGAGCAGCGTCGCGTCCTCGCCCCAGCGCTCCATCAGGATCGCGCGCGCGCCTTCGAGCGCGGCCTTGGCATCGGCGACGCCTTTGTCGGCATCGACGAAGCCGGCAGCGAAGGTCTCGGGCACCAATGTGGGATCGGCCAGCAGGCCGTCGGCCAGCGGCTCCAGTCCAGCCTCGCGGGCGATCTGCGCGCGCGTGCGGCGCTTCTGCTTGTAGGGGAGATACAGATCTTCGAGGCGCGCCTTGCTGTCGGCGGCTTCGATGTCGGCGCGCAGTTCCGGCGTCAATTTGCCCTGCTCGTCGATGCTAGAGAGGATCGCCGTGCGGCGGTCTTCGAGTTCGCGCAGGTAGGACAGGCGCACTTCGAGATCGCGCAGCTGGGTGTCGTCGAGCCCGCCGGTGACTTCCTTGCGATAGCGCGCGATGAACGGCACGGTTGCGCCTTCGTCGAGCAGCGCGATCGCGGCGATCGCCTGCGCGGGCTGGGCGCCGATCTCGGCGGCGATGGTGTCGGCGATTCGACGGGCGAGGGCGGCATCAGGCTTGGACATCGGTTCCACATCGGGTCGCGGCAGCAGCGCCGCGCGGCGATTGTGGCAACCCGGTCCTGTCGGCGTAACCCGTTGACAAGCGGGTCCAGTCAGCGTGCGACTCAGTCGCGGCGACGGCGCCAGGGCAACGGAATCTGGAACAGCATCAGCGCGATCCACGCCAGGCGGCTGGAGCCGCTTTCGCGCGTGGCCGGCAGCGGCGCGTCCGCGTCGGGATCGTCTTCGGCGCCGAGCTGGAATTCGCCGGCGTCGAGGCGCCGGATGAGGTCCTGCGCCTGTTCGAACTGGTCGTCGCGCACGTGCAGCTTCACGCCGCCGATCGCGAGCCGCCATTCCCAGTTCGCCAGCGCCATGTTCGCGTCGCCCAGATGCACGTCGATGCCCTCGGCCTGCAGCAGACCGCAGGCGATCTGCGCTTCGATCGGGTCCGCGTAGCGGGCGACGATGACGCTCATGGGCGGGTGTGTGGACGCGCGTACATGCGTGGGAGGGTAACCTTGCGCCCTGAATCCGACGCTCACTTGGAGCCTGGCGCATGTCTGCTTTCGATCGTCCCGCACGCCTCTCGCGCCTGCACAACGTCATCGCGGTGTCGACCGCTGCATTGCTGCTCGCGGCCTGTGGCAGCGATGCGCCCGAGCAGACGGCCGCGCGCACCGCGACCAGCGATGTCACCGCGCCCAGCGAGATCGTCGACTGGGCCTTGCCGGAGACCGGCGCCGGTTCCGCGTCGCCCGATCTCGTCGCCGGCCCGGACGGCGTGCTGATGCTGAGCTGGGTGAATTCGCGCGAAGGCCGCCGCCACGTGTTCCAGTTCTCGCGTTTCGATCCCGCGCAGCAGCGCTGGCGCAATGCGCCGACGACGATCGCGATCGGCAACCGCATGTTCGTCAACTGGGCCGACACGCCGCACGTGCAGGCCACCGCCGACGGCGCGCTGTGGGCGCACTGGCTGCAGAAGAACGGCGAGGCGCCGTATGCCTACGACGTCGCGCTGGTGCGTTCGCGCGACGGCGGCGCGAACTGGGGCGCCTACACCGTGCCGCACGACGACGGCACGCAGACCGAACACGGCTTCGTGTCGATGTGGCCGCAGGGCGACGGGATCGGCATCGCCTGGCTCGACGGGCGCAACACCGTCGGCGCGAGCCATGCGGGCCACGACTCGCCGGAAGGGCATGCGTCGCCCGGCGAGGGCCGGCCGATGACGCTGCGTGCCGCGAACTTCGACGCGACGCTGCGCAAGACCGGCGAGGCGGAAATCGACGCCAGCGTCTGCGACTGCTGCCAGACCGCCGCCGCGGTCACCACGCAAGGGCCGGTACTCGTCTATCGCGGACGCAGCGACGGCGAAGTGCGCGACATCATGGTCACGCGCCGCGAGGGCGATGCCTGGACGACGCCGACGGCCGTGCACGCCGACAACTGGGTGATGCCGGCCTGTCCGGTCAACGGCCCCGATGTGGCGGCCGTGGACAGCGCCGTGGTCGTCGCGTGGTACAGCGCGCAGACCGGCACGCCGCAGGTGCAGATCGCACGCAGCGACGATGCCGGCACGACGTTCGCGGCGCCGGTCGTGCTCGACAGCGATGCGGCGGTACAGGGCCGCGTCGCCGTCGCACTCGATGGGCAACAGGCCTGGGCGCTGTGGCTGCGCGAGGACGCCGCCGGCGCGCAGTCGCTGTGGCTGTCGCGTCGAAGCCCGGATCTGGCGACCGAGTACGAACGCATCGAAGTCGCGCGTCCGCAGGGCCGCGGTCGCGGCACCGGCTTTCCGCAGCTGCAGGCGGTCGCTGGACAGGCCTATATCGTTTGGACCGACGTCGTCGACGGCGCGCCGACGCTGCGCGGCGTGCGCGTGGTGCGCTGACCGGCGATCCGCTTCGGCGCGGTGCGTGGAGTGCGCCGCGCACCGCGTCGGCATGTTCGCCAGCGCACATAGCGGGCGTGATGGACGGGAATCGAACACGCACGGTGTCGCACTGACGCCATGAACGCGCCCGACTCGCGCGCCTGTCACCTGCGAAGGCGCAACGTGGCCGCAAGACCTCTTCTGGATCTTCCGTGCCCCCTCTCTCTTCAACGCCGCCGTCTGCGGCGTCGGTCGCGTGCGCGCCTGCGCTGCCCGCCTTCGTCCGCGACGCGATGGCGCGCCACGCCTCGCTGCCGCTGCCCGGCCACGGCGACACGCTGACGCGCTGGCGCCAGCTGTCGGACATCGCCGCCGAAGACGTCTGCGGCATCAAGGTGCTGGAAGCGCATTACGACGCGCTGGCGATCTTGAGCGAACTCGGCGCGCCGGAACGCGCACTCGATGGCGCGCTGCTGCATGCGGTCTGGGCCGCCGAGCCGCCAGATGCGCGTCTGGAATTTACGCCGGGTGTGGACGGGATCGGCAGCTTGAACGGCATCAAGGCTTGGTGCTCGGGCGCGGATCTCGTCGATGCGGCGCTGGTCACCGCGCACATCGGCGAGTCGCGCGTGCTGGTGCAGGTGATGCGCGCCGCGCCGGGAATCGAAGTGCTTTCGGGTCACTGGCAGGCGGTCGGCATGTCGCGTGTCGAAAGCGGACGCCTGCAGTTCCGTGATGTCGCCGCGGTGCAGGTCGGCGCGGCCGGCGACTATCTCGCGCGACCCGGTTTCTGGCATGGCGGTGGCGGCATCGCCGCGTGCTGGTTCGGCGCAGCGACTGCGATCGCCGAGACCCTGCGTCGCCATCCGCGTGCCGCGCACAATCCGCACGCGATGGCCCACCTCGGCGCGATCGACATGGCGCTGTCCGCGGCCGCGAGTCTGCTGCGCGAGACCGCCGCCGCGATCGATCACGATCCCGATGCGCCCCACGCGACCGCGATCACCCGCGTGCGCAGCGTGGTGGAACGCGCGGCCACCGAAGTCATCGATCGTGTCGGGCGCGCGCTCGGCCCCGGCCCGCTGTGCGAAGACGGCGCCCATGCGCTGCGGTGCGCCGACCTGACGACCTTCCTGCGCCAGAGTCATGCCGAGCGCGACTGGGCGGAACTCGGCGCCGCCGCGCAGGCGCGGGAGATCACATGGCAGCTGTGAGCATGGACGCGGCGGAGGACACGCCGCGGATCGCGGGCGCGGGCATTTCGGAATCCGCATGGCAGCGCTCGCGCTGGCTGGCCGCATTGCCCTCCATCGCCGCACAGGATTGGCTCGACGGCATCGCACGAGTGGTCGTGGTATCGCCGCATCCCGATGACGAAGCGCTGGGGTGTGGTGGCCTGATCGCCACCGCGCGCGCGATCGGTTTGCCGGTGCGCGTGGTGTCGGTGACCGATGGCGAAGCCTGCTATCCCGACGCACCCGCGTGGCCGCCGGCGCATCTGCGCGCGGTGCGTCGGCAGGAACTCGAACGCGCCCTGGCGTTGCTCGGCGTCGACGCGGACGCGATCGACACGCTCGACATCGGCGACGGCCGCGTCGCCGAGCACGAAGACGCGCTCGTCGCGGCGCTCGCGCCGCTGCTGCGCACGGGCGACCGCGTGCTGACGACCTGGCGCGGCGACGCACATCCCGATCACGAAGCCACGGCGCGCGCGGTCGAACGTGCCGCCGTGCGCGGCGGCGCGGAGGTCGCACAGTTTCCGGTCTGGGCGTGGCACTGGCTCTCGCCGGATGCGCCGGCATCGCCATTGCCGGACGCGCAGCGCCTCGTGCTGACACCGGCCGCGTGCCGCGCCAAGGCGGCGGCGCTGGCGTGCTTCGCGTCGCAGTTGCAGGACGACGCGCCCGGCATGCCGGCGCCGATCCTGCCGCCGCATGTGCTCGCACGGTTCGATCGTGATTTCGAAGTCGTGTTGCCATGAGCGCCGCGACGCCCAGCGAATATTTCGATGCGATCTACGCGCAGGACGATCCCTTCGGTTACCGCGAGCGCTGGTACGAGGCGCGCAAGCGCGCGCTGCTGCTCGCGAGTCTGCCGGCGCAGACCTTCGGTCGCGTCTGGGAAATCGGCTGCTCGAACGGCGAACTCACAGCCGACCTCGCGACGCGCTGCGACAGCCTGATCGCCACCGACCTCAGCGCACGCGCCGTCGCACTCGCCACCGAACGCACCCAGGCGCACGCCCACGTCGACGTGCGCCGGGCGCGGCATCCCGACACCTGGCCCGATGGCCTGTTCGATCTGATCGTCTTCAGCGAGGTGGGCTACTACCTCGATGCCGACACGCTGACGCGCATGGCACATCGGCTGAAGTCCAGCCTGCGCGGCGATGGCGTGCTGGTCGCCTGCCACTGGCTGGCGCCATTCGCGCAGGCGCCGCAGTCGGGCCGCGAGGTACACCGCCTGCTGCGCCGCACACTCGGCATGCAACGCGTGTTCGGCTATGGCGATGCCGATGTGCGCCTCGACGGCTGGGCGTTGAACGCCGCTTCGGTCGCGCAACGGGCGGGCCTGCGATGATCGGCGTCGTCATTCCGGCGCACGACGAGGAAGCCTGCATCGCCGCGTGCCTGGCGTCGGTACAGATGGCCGCACACAGCGATGCGCTCGGCGGCGAAGAAGTCGTCATCGTGGTCGCGCTGGACCGCTGCAGCGATCGCACGGCCGCGATCGTCGCCGCGTGCGGCGTGCGCGCCGTGGTCGTGCACGACGGCAACGTCGGCCTCGCCCGCGCGGCCGGCGCGGCGTTCGTGATCGGTCTGGGCGCGCGCTGGGTGGCATGTACCGATGCCGATTCGCGCGTGCCGCGCGACTGGCTGGCCTGCCAGCTCGCCTGCGCTGCCGATGCGTTCTGCGGAATCGTCACCGTCGACGACTGGCTCGACTACGACGACACCGTGCGCACGCAGTTCGGCACGCCCGAAGAACAGCGCGACGGCCATCCGCACGTGCACGGCGCGAACATGGGATTCAGTGCGGCGATGTATCTGCGCTGCGGCGGCTTCCCGCCGCTGTCCGCGCACGAGGATGTGGCCATGGTCGATGCGCTGCATCGCGCCGGCGCGCTGATCGCCCGGCGTGCGACCCCCGTCGTGATCACCAGTGCGCGACGCGTCGCGCGCGCACAGGGCGGATTCGCCGATTATCTGCTCGCGCTGGAGGCGCGGACGCGTCTGCTGGCGGCGCCGGTGCTCGAAGCCGCTGCGGTCGACTTCGGCGCCGCGCCGGATGCCCATGCCGCCTGAGGTCATCGGCTGGGCCGCCTCCGCGGTGCTGCTGGCGACGCTGATCCGTCAGATCGCGACGCAGCTCCGGGATGGCAGCGCGCAAGGCGTGTCGCACTGGCTGTTCGTCGGCCAGATCACCGCTTCCGTCGGCTTCGTGACCTACAGCGCACTGGTCGGCGACCGGGTCTTCATCGTCACCAATGCCTGCATTCTGCTGACCGCGATCGCCGGCCAGGTGCTGACGTCACGACGCAGGCGCGCGGCAGCCGCGCACTGACACACCGCGAGGCCGCCTGGCGACGGGCGTTTCGATGAACGACATGCGCAGGCGCACGTGTCGTGCGCATGCGATCGAAGATGACCCCGCCGGATTCACGCCTGATCGATCCAGCGCACCCGAAGATCGACGCTGATGATCGCGGAGACACGGATGAGTACCTACACGCTGCAATACGACATGGGCCTGCGCTTCTGGGTGCTCACCGATACGCAGGGCCAGACGCTGGCGACGTATCTGAGCCGCGCGACCGCGCTGCGCGATGAAGTGGTACGGGGGGTGATCGAACGCGGCTGCATCCTGCGGGTGCGCAATGCGGATGGCAGTTACGAGCCCGTCGATGCGCCGGCGGCGCCGACGCCCGAGGCAGTCGCGGCGGCGAACGCGCCCGCACTGGTGACGGGCGCTGCGGCGGCCTGATCGCATACCCACCGCATGTCCACGAAAAAGGGTGCCGGAAGGCACCCTTTTTTTGTCTCGTATCGAGCGGAAGGGGCGCGCCGCTCGGCGACGCCCCACCACCCCGCACGCCGGCTCAGGCCAGCATGCGCACCTTCTTTTCGCGATCCCACTGACGCGTCTTCGCCTGGGTGATGAAACCCTTGGTGTCGGCCGCGTCGAGCACGCCTGCATCCTTGGCGATGCCACCGGCCTTGAGCACGGCCTGCGCACCGTCATCGGCGGCGATCGCCTTCAGATGTCCGAACGCATCGCGTGCCCAGTCGACCGCGGCTGCTTCGCGCGACAGCAGCTTGCCGGCGTCGGCCGAGAGCACGATGGCGACGGCGTCGAACACCGTCGACGGCGTGCCGGCGAGCTGGCCATCGGCCGGCAGACGCTTGCCGTCGGAGAGCTTGGCGCCGCCGAGCTTGGGCGCGACGATCTTGACCATCGCGCCCGCGCTTTCCGCGGCCTTGCGCAGCGCCTTGACCGTGGCGGCATCGGAGCCGTCGTGGACCAGGATGCCGACGCAGCGGCCCTGCAGCGTGTCGCGCATGCGATCGATGATGCGCAGCGCGGGCGAGACCGCCATGTCCTGCGGCTGCACCCGCGCCTCGGGCGCCGGCGGCAGCGCATCCATGCCGAGACCGTCGGCCACGCGCTGGGCGAGCGTCGGATCGACATGACGCAGATGGCCGACGATGGCCTCGCGCACGTGCGCCGTCTCGACTTTCGACAGTTCGAACACCAGCGCGCTCGCCATGTGCGCCTGCTCGATCTCGCTTTGGCTGCGGAAGAACAGGCGCGCCTGGCTGTAGTGGTCGGCGAAGCTGTCCGGCCGCACGCGACCCTTGACGCCGTCGTCGACGGTCGCGTGATGGCGGTAGCCGGCCTCGCGCGAGGCACGCGGGCTGTCGGCCTGCAGCGAGCTGGGCTCGTAGTTCACCCGGCCCTTGGGCACCTGCATCTGCATGTGGCCGTCGCGCTGGTTGTTGGCGAACGGACACTTCGGCGCATTGACCGGAATCTGGTGGAAGTTCGGTCCGCCCAGGCGCGAGAGCTGCGTGTCGAGGTACGAGAACAGCCGGCCCTGCAGCAGCGGGTCGTTGCTGAAGTCGATGCCGGGCACGATGTTCGCCGGGCAGTACGCCACCTGTTCGGTCTCGGCGAAGAAGTTGTCCGGCCAGCGGTCGAGGGTCATGCGGCCGATGACCTGCAGCGGCACCAATTCCTCGGGAATCAGCTTGGTCGCATCGAGATGGTCGAACGGGAACGCGTCGGCCTCTTCTTCGGTGAACAGCTGCACCGCGAGATCCCAGGCGGGGAAATCGCCGGCCTGGATCGCCTCGAACAGATCACGGCGGTGGAAGTCGTTGTCGGCCGCCTGCAGCTTCAATGCCTCGTCCCACACCGTCGACTGGATGCCCAGCGTCGGGCGCCAGTGGAACTTCACGAAGGTGCTGTTGCCGTCCGCGTCGAGCAGACGGAAGGAATGCACGCCGAAGCCTTCGATCGTGCGCAGCGAGCGCGGGATCGTGCGGTCGCTCATCGCCCACATGATCATGTGCATCGATTCGGGGGTCAGCGAGATGAAATCCCAGAACGTGTCGTGCGCACTGGCCGCCTGCGGGAAGCCGCGGTCGGGCTCCATCTTCACCGAGTGCACCACGTCCGGAAACTTCATCGCGTCCTGGATGAAGAACACCGGGATGTTGTTGCCGACCAGATCCCAGTTGCCTTCCTGGGTGTAGAACTTCACCGAAAAACCGCGCACGTCGCGCGGCGTGTCGACCGAACCGGCGCCACCGGCCACGGTCGAGAAGCGCGTGAACACCGGCGTCTTCGTGCCGACCTCGGTGAGGATGCGCGCGGTGGTGTACTGCGACAGCGACTTGGTCAGCTCGAAGGTGCCGTGCGCCGCGGTGCCACGGGCGTGCACGATGCGCTCGGGAATGCGCTCGTGATCGAAGTGGGTGATCTTCTCTCGGAGGATGAAATCCTCCAGCAGCGTCGGGCCGCGCGGCCCCCCGGACTTGAGCGAATTCTGGTTGTCGGCGACCGGGATGCCCTGGTTCGTCGTCAGCTGCGGATGCGTGCCGCCGGCCTGCTGCTGCAGTTCGTCGCCTTCGCCGCGCAGATCGGTGGCCTCGCGTACGGGTGTCTTGCCGGTGGACGGCGGTTTGCGGGACGTGGCGGGGGCTGGCGTCTTGCTGGCCATGGGGGTGGGCTCCGGGGGATGAGCCGCGAGGGTGGGCGCGCCGTCGTGAGCGCACCGTGCAGTGCGCCCATTCGGAATCGACGACGGGCACGCAACGCGCGCCGCGGATAATCATCGCCATGACTGCCAAGACTCCAGATCCCATCGCGCACGCCATCGCCGACTGCGTGCGCGTGCGAGGCGCGCGCGAACACAATCTCAAGGACGTCGATGTCGACATCCCGCGCGATGCGCTGGTGGTGTTCACCGGCGTATCCGGCTCGGGCAAATCCTCGCTGGCCTTCGGCACGCTGTTCGCCGAGGCGCAGCGGCGCTATCTCGATTCGATCTCGCCCTACGCGCGCCGGTTGATCGATCAGGCCGGTGTGCCGCAGGTGGATTCGATCGAGGGCCTGCCGCCTGCTGTCGCCCTGCAGCAGGCGCGCGGCACGCCGACCGCGCGCTCGTCGGTCGGCAGCCTGACCACGATCTCCAATTCCCTGCGCATGCTGTACTCGCGCGCCGGCGACTATCCGCGCGGCCAGGCCATCATCTACGCCGACGGTTTCTCGCCGAACACGCCGGCAGGCGCCTGCCCGACCTGCCATGGCCTGGGCCGCATCTACGACGCCACCGAAGCCTCGATGGTCCCCGACCGCTCGCTGACCATCCGCGAGCGCGCCGTCGCCGCGTGGCCGGGCGCGTGGCACGGACAGAACCAGCGCGACATCCTGACCACGCGCGGCATCGACATCGACGTGCCGTGGTCGAAACTGCCGAGGAAGACCCGCGACTGGATCCTGTTCACCGACGAGCAGCCGGTGGAACCGGTCTATCCCGGTTTCGATCTCGACGAGGTCAAGGACGCACTCAAGCGCAAGACCGAACCGGCCTACATGGGCACGTTCACCAGTGCGCGCCGGCATGTGCTGCACACCTTCGCCAACACCCAGAGCCCGCAGCAGAAGAAGCGCGCCGCGCAGTATCTGGTCAGCGCCGCGTGCCCGGAGTGCGACGGCAAGCGGCTGCGGCGCGAGGCGCTCTCGGTGACCTTCGCCGGGCTCGACATCGCCGCGTTCTCGCAGCGGCCGCTCGACGAACTCGCCGACCTGCTGGCACCGGCCGCGGCCGGCAAGACCCACGCGAAGGCGCATCCGGAACAGGCACTGGCCGCGCAGCGCATCGCGCAGGATCTGCTCGCGCGACTCAAGGTGCTGCAGGATCTCGGCCTCGGCTATCTGACGCTCGCCCGCGCGACGCCGACGCTGTCACCCGGCGAACTGCAACGCCTGCGCCTGGGCACGCAGATCCGTTCGCAGCTGTTCGGCGTGGTCTACGTCATGGACGAACCCTCCGCTGGCCTGCATCCGGCCGACACCCAGGCGCTGCTGCGCGCGCTCGACCAGTTGCGTGCCGCCGGCAATTCGCTGTTCGTCGTCGAGCACGAGATCGAAGTGATCCGCCATGCCGACTGGATCGTCGATGTCGGTCCGGCGGCCGGCCAGCACGGCGGGCAGGTGCTCTACAGCGGCCCGCTCGCCGGGCTGTCGAAGATCGAGGCCTCGTCGACGCGGCGCTATCTCGACGATGACGGCGCATCGATCGCACACACCCCGCGCGCGCCGGACGGCTGGCTGCAGCTGCGCGGCATCCATCGCCACAACGTGCGCGATCTCGACGTCGACATTCCGCTCGGTGTGTTCACCACCGTCACCGGCGTCAGCGGTTCGGGCAAATCCTCGCTGGTCAGCCAGGCGCTGGTCGAACTGCTGGGCGCGCATCTGGGCCAGGGGAGCGGCGACGACGACACGCCGCTGGATCCGCTCGAGCGTGGTGTCGAGGTGCCGCTGGACGGACGGATCGCAGGCGGCGCAGAGGCGATCAGACGTCTGGTGCGTGTCGACCAGAAACCGATCGGCCGTACCCCGCGCTCGAATCTCGCGACCTATACCGGCCTGTTCGACCACGTGCGCAAGCGCTTCGCCGATACGCCGGCAGCGCAACGTCGTCGTTACGACGCCGGGCGGTTCTCGTTCAACGTCGCCAAGGGCCGCTGCGCGACCTGCGACGGGGAAGGCTTCGTCAGCGTGGAACTGCTGTTCATGCCCAGCGTCTATGCGCCATGCCCGACCTGTCATGGCAGCCGCTACGACGCGAAGACACTCGAAGTCACGTTGCGCGGCAAGCACATCGCCGACGTGCTCGCGATGACGGTGGCCGAGGCCGCCGAGTTCTTCGCCGACGACGCGGCGATCGTGCGTCCGCTGCAGGTGCTGCTGGAAGTCGGACTCGGCTATCTGCGGCTCGGCCAGCCGGCGACCGAACTGTCGGGCGGCGAAGCGCAACGCATCAAGCTCGCCAGCGAACTGCAACGCGCGCAGCGCCGCGGCACGGTCTACGTGCTCGACGAACCGACGACCGGCCTGCATCCCAAGGATGTCGACACACTGATGCGGCAATTGAGTGGGCTGGTGGATGCGGGCAGCACCGTGGTCGTCGTCGAACACGATATGCGTGTGGCCGCGGCCAGCGACTGGCTGATCGACATGGGCCCGGGCGCGGGCGATGCCGGTGGGCATGTCGTGGCGGCGGGTGTGCCGGCGGAGGTGGCGAAGTCGAAGACGAGCAAGACTGCGCCGTTCCTGAGACAGGCGCTGGGCGGCGGTTGATTGGGTGAAGTAGACCCCTTCCCCCGTTTGCGGAGGAAGGTTGGGATGGGGGCAAGGGTTAGGCGCGCTTTGATAGTGGGCGCCATTTGCCGCTCAACGCTTGCGTTGCTTTTCGCTCGGCGCTGATGGTTTGCCCCCTCCCAACCCTCCCCCGCTTGCGGGGGAGGGCTTGGCGACGTCACATCTCAACGCGCCGCCACGCCCCCGAACTTGTGCGTGTACTGCACGTAGAACGTCCGGCCCTCGGTGTCGAACCACGCGATGTCGTAGTACGGATATCCGGTCGAGGTCGGATCGTAGGGCGGCGCCTTGTCGAACAGATTGACGACCGTCAGAGACAGCTGCGCGGCGTCGGTGAAGTTGAACTGCACGTTCGCGTTGTAGCGGTAGGTCGCACCGATCCACGGATCGTTGCCCGAGTCCGCATCCCAGATTTCGAAGTAGGAATCGTCGTTGGGCAGACGGCCCAGACGGCGCCCCTGGATCGACGCCTGCCACGCGTCGCGTTCCCATGACAGGCGCAGCGTCGCCTTCGTGCGCGGGATGTCGTAGCCGCTGTTGATCGCGAACATGTCGACGACCGGCTCGTCCGGGTACTGCTGGATGTCGTGCGTGCGCACCCAGGTGTAGCCGCCGTTGAGCCGGAACAGACCGATGCCGGTTTCGAAGCGCAGGTTGCCGCTGACGTCGAGACCGCTGGTGCGTTCGCGGGCGATGTTGATCGGGTTGACGAACACGCTGTAGAGACTGTCGTCGGACAGGCGGGTGATGCGCGAGAGCGTGTCCACGCACAGCGGCGAGCCGATCGGCTGCACGCCGAGACGGCAGTCGGCCTCGTTGCGCAGCACGGTGTTCACGCGCAGGTCCTGTACCTGGTCGCGCATGTCGATGTCGAACCAGTCCACCGACAGGTCCGCGTTCGACAGTGGCGACCAGACGAAGCCGGCCGTCCATGAAGTGCTGGTTTCGGGTCTGAGGTCCGGACTGCCGCTGCGGCCGCGGATGATGCCTTCGTCGGAGTAGCTGCAGTCGTCACTGGGATCGGTGTCCGGCTCCTCGACCGCGCAGCGCCAGAAATCCACGCCCGAGGTTTCGTCGTTGCCGGGACCGGCGAACACGTAGTGCAGGTCGGGCGCGCGGAACGCGGTGCCGTAGGACGCGCGCGCCAGCAGGCTGTCGATCGGCCGCCATTCCAGACCAGTGCTCCAGGTGAACTTGCCCGGGTCGCGCCCGGCGAACCGGTACTGATCGTAGCGGCCGGCGACGCTGAGATTCAGGCGTTCGAAGACCGGCATGCGCAGCTCGCCGGCCAGCGCCCAGCGGTTGCGGCTGCCGGCGCCGTCGGAGTCCTTCCAGCTGTAGTAGTAGTACTGCGTCGCCAGCGGATCGGGCTTGAGATCGTAGGACTGGCGGCCGATTTCCGCGGTCGCAGCGAAGCCGGCCGCGCCGCCGGGCAGGGTGAACAGCTCGCCCTGGGTCAGCGTCATCGCCAGCGTCTGGCTTTCCGATTCCGGGTGATAGGTGGTGCGCGCGAAGATGCTGTCGTACTCGGCGCGCGACAGCGGCTGGTACATGCGCGCGGGGTCGGCGTCGTAGATCGGGTAGTCATCCTCGTCGTAACCCAGCAGCGGGCCGAGGAACAGCGCGTTCGCACGTTCGGCGACGATCTGCGGCCAGCTGATCCGCGCGGTGTACTGCGAATGCGACAGCGCGAGCTCGTAGTCCCAGTCGCCGGGCCAGCGGCCGCGCAGGCCGGTCGTCACGCCGAGCGTCTTCTGCGTCGTCTCGACCATGCCGGTGCGCAGCCCACCCATCTCCTCGAGCGTGAACTGGCGCTGCCAGTACTCCAGCTGTTCGGTGTTCTGGTTGTAGAAGTAGTCGTGCTCCACGCCGTCGGGCGTCATCAGCGCCCAGCTGCGCGGCGCGCGGAACAGCGAGACTTCATGGCGGCCGGCCTGCAGATCGGCGAACCATTGGCTGCCGTTGTCGAACGCGTAGGTCAGCGAGGCGTAGCCGTTGATGCCGTCGCGCTTGCTGAGGACGGTGCGGTAGGCGACGGAGCGGTCGCTGCCGCAGTAGTAGCCGTATCGCGGACGGAAGGCGTACTGCACCGTGCCCTCGTTGAGGTTCGACAACGCGTCGCAGGTGTCCTCGCCCGGATCGAGGTAGTCGTCGTAGTAATCGGTGATCAGGAACGTGCGCTGCGGCAGACGCGAGCTTTCGGTCGGGCCGTCGAACGTCGAATCCTGCTGCGCGCGGTCGAAGCCCCAGAGCGGTTCCTGTCGGCGGTATTCGAAGCCGGCGACGACATCGAGCGCGCCGCGCGAGAAGCCGCCCGACAGGTTGAGACGATGCGATTCCGCATCGCCGCGTTCGGTCTGGCCATAGCGGTAGTCGAGCGTGGTGCCATCGACCTTGCGCTTGAGAATGAAATTGACGACACCGGAAATCGCATCCGACCCGTAGATCGCCGACGCGCTGCCGGTCAGCACTTCGATGCGTTCGATCATGCCCAGCGGCAGGCTGGAGACGTCGGTGAAGTTGCTGCGGCCGCCGAACGGCAACGGGAAGTCGGCGATGCGGCGTCCGTTGACCAGCACCAGTGTGTGGTTGGGGCCGAGGCCACGCAGGTCGACCTGCTGCGCGCCGGGCGCGAAGTCCGCGCCGCCGGCCGACTGCTGGCTCTGCGTCTGGCCGCCGTTCTGGGTCAGCGCCTGCATCACGTCGGGCACGGAGGTGAACCCCCCGGCGGCGATGTCGTCGGCGGTGATGACGGTGATCGGCGCCGGACCTTCGATCTCGGCGCGGGGAATGCGCGAACCGGTGACCTGCAGGGTCTGCAGCTCGGTGACGGGTGCAGGTGCGGGCGGCGTCGGCGGTGGCGGCGCAGCAGCGGGTCGAGGCGGCGATGCGCGGCCGGTCTGCGCGAGCAACGGCTGCGGCACGACCAGCACAGCGCCGTCTGCATCGCGTTGCGCGACGAATCCGCTGCCCTGGAGCAGCCGGTCCAGCGCCTGTTGCGGCGACAGGCCGGCATCGATACCTCGCGTGCGCGCACCGCGCAACTGATCAGCGCGATACACGAGCTGCACGCCGGACTGGCGCGCGAAGGCGTCGAGGGCCGTGGCGAGATCACCGGCCGGTACGGCGGTGACCGGAGCGGTCTGGGCCTGCGCCGACAGCGCGGTGGCGCAGGCAAGCGCGAGCAGGACCGCGCGCAATGGACGTGAGCGATGCAAGACCTTCCCCTTCGTGGCGCCCGGACGGCGCCTCCCCAATCCAACTCGACGAACGAGGCGGAGAAATCCCCCCGCGGTGTTGAGTGCTTGGTGCTTCGGGGCGCGATTCGCGTCGTGTCGCAGCGCAAGAATCGGAAGCACCTCTTCCTCCGGGAGGAGCCTGCCCCTGACTCGATCCGCGGTCGACGCGCAAGGCAAGTCCAGATGGCTTTGCTTGCGCTTGAACGACTGTGTCGCGATCGTCGCCCTCACCCCAACCCCGCTCCGCGCCCCGGCCCTCGCGTCGACGCGAGGGCGTTCATCGGCACGCGAGCCAGTGGCTCGCAAGCGTGCCGCTTCACCCCAAAGGGAGAGGGGCTCGATGTCTCAGCCGAGGTCAGAGACAGCGCGTGGCAGTGCACTTGCGGGAGAAACAGCACCTCTCCCTCCGGGAGAGGTCGACGCGCGCAGCGCGTCGGGTGAGGGCAGCGAGCACCCGCGGATATCATCACGCGCTCTGGATTCGCTGCACTGCCGTCGTCCGGAATGGGTGTGCAGCCCTTACGTCCTCACACACTTACTTCCTTACCCCTCGCCCCTCAAGGCGCCCGCAACACGATCCGCTCCCGCCCGTACTCCGCCTCCACCGGAAACCCGCGCTCGAGCAGCCGCACGAAACCTTCCGCGTTTTCCCAGCGGAAACTCCCGCCGATGCGCAACGCGCCGACGGTGGCGTCGGCGATCACGATCTGGCGCGTGTTGAAGCGGTTGAACTCGGCCACGGCGTCGGTGAGTGCGGTATCGCGGAACACCAGGCGCCCGCTGCGCCAGTCCACCAGTTCCTCCACTTCCGCCAGCGACAGGCTGCGCACCAGCACGGCGTCACGACGCACGGTGGCGACGCTGCCGGCGGGCAGCAGGGTCGTCGGCTGACCGATGGCGTCGCCCAGCGGTTCCAGCCGGACCGTCCCTTCGGTGACCACGACGCGCAGGGCGTCGGCATCGCGCCGGACGGAGAACCGCGTGCCGACCGCGACGACGCGGCGGTCGCCGGCCTCGACGACGAAGGGCCGCTGCGGATCCTTGGCCGCCTCGAAGAAGGCTTCGCCCGCGGTCAGCGCGATGTGGCGCTCGCGCCGCGACATGCGCACCTCGATGGCCGTGTCGCTGGCGAGCGTGGTCTGCGATCCATCCACAAGCGCAACCGTGCGGGTGATGCCGGTCGTGGTGCGGACATCGACCGGATCGATCGGGACGGTGACGAACCACGCGCCGCCGGCGACGAGCGCGAGGCAGGCGGCAAGCGCGGCGCTGATCCACACGCCATGCCGACGCCGCGGCAGCGGTGCCGCACGCGGTGCGAAGCGCAGCGCGGCGGGATCGTCGAACGTGTGCCCGGCTTCGCCACGCAGGCCGCGCGGCGGAATGCCCGCACCGACATGGCCGGCGCCCAGCGCCTGCAGCCGCGCGGTCTCCGCCCACACCGCCTGCAGCCGCAGGAATGCGACGCGGTGCGCGACGTCCGCGTCCAGCCACGCCGTCAGCACCACATCGTCGTCGGCCGTCCAGGCGCCGCCATCGCGACGGGCGAGCCAGTCGGCGGCGGCGGCTTCGATCGCGCCGGCGTCAGTCGACTTGGCGTGCGTCATCGTCCGCATCCCTGTGATGGACACCGGCGTCCCTGCGCGTGCGCGGTGCGTCGTCGCTGCCGAGGAACCGGTCGGCGAGCAGCCGCATGCCCTTGGCGATGTGTTTTTCCACGGTCTTCTCCGTGATGCCCAGCCGTTCGGCCACTTCGCGCTGCGAGAGCTCTTCGACCCGTCGCAGCCACACGACCTCGCGGCAGCGGGCGGGCAGACGGTCGAACGCATCCGACAGACGCGCCAGCACCTGTCGCCCGCCGCACCAGCGTTCCGGCGAGACCTCGTCTACCAGGACGTGCAAGGGCTCCAGATCACCCATCGGTTCGATCGACACCACCCGCCCGCGCCGCGCGCGGTCGACGACCAGATGCCGCGCGGTAGTCAGCAGGAAGGCCTTGGGATGTCGCGGGAGTTCTTGGGCGGCCGACTGGTAGACACGCGTGTAGACCTCCTGGCGCAGATCGTGACGCTCTTCCGCGTTCGGCCAGTGGCGCGCGAGATAATGACGCAGCGCGCCCTCGTGGACGAGGATCTCTTCGACGAACCAGGCATCGAGGGCGGCGGTCATGTAGCGGCAACATAGCCGAACAGATGGCATCAACGCAGCGGGGGGATCGCACGCCTCCGTTCGTCATGGAATCGGACACGCGTGGCGATCGCCGCGCCGGACTCACGGGGAGCAGGGCAATGCGCAAGACGGGGATGAAGTGGACGCTGGCCTTGTGGCTCGGCATCGCGGGCGTCGCATCGGCGGCCGGCGTGGAGCGCCACGTGATCGGCGACACCGCGCTGCCCACGCCGTCGGCGCCGACGCCGGGGTTGTTGCTGATGGGCGGCGGCGACCGCAACTACGAGGCGATCCGCTGGTTCCTCGGCAAGGCCGGACACGGCCATGTCGTCGTGCTGCGCGCGTCCTATGCCGGCGAGATCGGCGAGGAGTTCCACAACGATGTCGGCGGCGTCGCGTCGGTGGAGACCTTCGTGTTCTCCAGCCGCGAGGCCTCGACCGATCCGGCCGTGCTCGCGAGTCTGGCCAAGGCAGACGGCATCTTCATCGCCGGCGGCGACCAGTCCAACTACGTGAACTTCTGGAAGGGCACGCCGGTCGAGGACGCGCTCAACGCGCATATCGCGGCCGGCAAGCCGATCGGCGGCACCAGCGCGGGCCTGGCGATCCTCGGCGAGTTCCTTTACGGCGCGATGGACGGCGGCAGCCTGCGCAGCCCGCAGGCGCTGTCGAACCCGCTCGGCGATGCCAACACCATCGAGCGCGATTTCCTGCGCGTGCCGCTGCTGCGCGGCGTGGTCACCGACACGCACTTCCGCGAGCGCGACCGGCTCGGCCGGCTGCTCGCCTTCATCGCCAAAGCGGAGACGCTGAGCGACGGACGCGTGGTGATCGGTCTGGGCGTCGACGAGGACGCGGCCGTCGCGGTCGAAGGCGATGGCACCTCGCGCATCTTCGCGACCACGCCGCAGAGCGGCGCACTCGTGGTGCGCGGTGGCTTCACCGATGTGCAGCAGCGTGGCAAGCCGCTGCGCATCGCGCGCGTGGACACCGTCGGCGCCGGCACCGGTTCGGTGCTGCATCTGCCGACGGGCCGGGTCGAGCATGCGGTGTCGCGCCAGAGCTATGCGGTCGAACGCGGCCGCCTGCGCGAACTGCCGGCATCGGCCGGTGTGCCGGTGGTGCTGGCGATCCACGGCGGCGCGGGCGTCGAACGCGGCGATCTCGACGAAGCAGGTCTGGCCGAAGCGCGCGCTGCGCTCGAAACCGCGCTGCGCGCGGGCCACGCGAAGCTGCAGGCGGGCGCACCGGCGATGGACGCGGTCAAGGCGGCGATCACCGTGCTCGAAGACGCACCGATGTTCAACGCGGGCAAGGGCGCGGTGTTCACCCACGACGGCCGCAACGAACTCGATGCCGCGGTGATGGACGGCGCGAGCGGCCAGGCCGGTGCGATCGCCGGCGTGTCGCGCGTGCGCAATCCGATCCTGCTCGCCGATGCGGTGATGACGTCCTCGCCGCACGTGATGATGGTGGGCGAGGGCGCCGAAGCGTTTGCGAAGACGCAGGACATCGCACTCGTCGATCCGGCGTATTTCCGCACCGAGCGTCGCTGGCAGCAGCTGCAGCGCGCGCTGGAGGCAGAACGCAAGGCGCAGCCGCAGGCCTCGGTGCTGACCGGTGATGCGCGGCCGTACTTCGGTACCGTCGGCGCGGTCGCGCTCGACGTCGATGGCCTGCTGGCCGCGGGCACCTCGACCGGCGGCATGACCAACAAGCGCTACGGCCGTGTCGGCGATGCGCCGATCATCGGCGCCGGCACCTGGGCCGACGCGCGCTGCGCGGTGTCGGGCACCGGCTGGGGCGAGTACTACATCCGCACCGCCGCCGCGCACGAGATCTGCGCGCGCGTGCGTCTGCGCGGCGACGACATCCGCGTGGCGTCGGACGCGGTCATCGACCAGCTGATTCCGGGTGCCGGCGGTGATGGTGGCGCGATCGCCCTCGACGCCGATGGCCGCGTCGCGTTCCCGTTCAACACGCCGGGCATGTACCGCGGCTGGATCGGCGCCGATGGCGTGCCGCACGTCGCGGTGTTCCGTGAGGACACGATCGCGTTGCCGGATGGGCGTTGATGCTTCGAGTTGCAAGGATCCGTTGAAGTCGCCTTGACGGACACCCGAGCAAGTCCCCGTCATTCCGGCGAAAGCCGGAATCCAGCGTCTTCAGCGTTTCGTCGAAGCTCCAAGTCACTGGATTCCGGCCTTCGCCGGAATGACGGGGTTGAGGAGCGTTAACGCAGCCTGGCGGCGTTCGGGGTGGTCGAAGAATCGATGGCGCACTCCTTTCGACCGTCGCCCCAGCGTCAGCGGGGACGACGCGCCAAGCGGAATCGTTCGCTAGATTCCTACCGCTCGTGTCGCCAGTTCACCGAACCGCGGTTCTCCAGCGTGCTCGATTCGATCTCCACGTCGAAGCCTGCACGCAGCAGATACTTCAGTGTCAGCACCTGACCGGTGCCGAGCAGCGACACGCCGAAGCCGACGTAGAGTTTCGGCGAAAGCTGCTTGCCGAAGCCCAGCACGCTGCCGCCTAGTGCACGCGACTGGCTGATGCCCGCGTTGTCGAGGCCGATCTTGCTGCCGAGCTGGCCGGCGACGAGGTTGCCGCCGGCGTTGAGCGCGGCCGCGGCGGCATCGATCTGCTGGCCTTCGTCGCTGGTCAGGCTGGAGGCCGAGCGGCCCAGCGCGAGATACGACAGCGCCTGCGAATCGTCGCTCGACGGATTCGTCCACACGTTGACCTGCGGCGCCGACGCGCGGCCGCTGACGTCGATGCCGGCGGTGATGTCCTCGGCATCGATCCGGCGCTCGGCGCGCACGTCGAGCATCGGGTCCGACACCGGGCCGTTGTTGAAGACCAGATTGCCACGCGTGACCCGCAACTCCTGGCCGTAGGCCTTGTAGCGGCCGTCGACCGCGAGGCGGCCGTTGCCGGTCATCTCGCGGCCCGGCACCGCGCGCACGCGCAACTGGCCCTTCATGCGGCCGTCGAAGCCGAAGCCGCGCAGGCCGACGTTGTCGCCGACGGTGAGCGTCAGATCGAGTTCCAGCGCCGACGCGGTGCTGTTCTCTTCCGGGTCGACCGGATCGAGCACGACCACGTCGGGCGACACCGACACGCCTTCGCTCAAGCGCTCCAGATCGAGCAGCGCGACATCGACGAACACCTTGCCGGTGACGTTGAGCGGCTGCAGCGCGGTGTAGCGCACCGTGATGTCCGGAGACGCGATGATGTGCATGTCGCTGGTGTCGGCCACCAGGACGTCGGTGCCGCTGACGGTCAGCACCACCGGCGTGCCTTCGCCCTGCCAGCCGATGCCGCCGCCGATGTTCAGCGTGCCGGTGCCCGAGCGCACGCTGCCGGCGATGCGCGCGGTGCCGTCGGGCAGCGCGTCGAGATTGATGTTGCCGTCTTCGAGCGCGATCGCCAGCGATGGAATCTCGGTCGAGAAATCAGCCAGACGCGCCTGGCCACCGATCGTCGGCTGTGAACGCGTGCCACCGATCGTGACGTCCGCGGTGAGGCGGCCGGTGGGCTCGACGATATCGGGCGAGAACAGTTCGACGAAGGTCAGGTCTTCGACGTTGGCGACCAGCGAACCCGACAGCGGCGAATACGCATCCCAGCCGTTGGTCACCTGCGCCTGCACGCGGCCGACTTCGTTGAGCGTCGTCGACAGCGTCGCGCTGAGGCGGTTGGCATCGAACTCCGCGTCGAGGCGGAAATCGTCGTAGGTGACCACATCGTTGCGCGCGCGCTCGGACGTGCGCACGCCGCCACTGGCCGAGCGGATGCTCGCACTGCCGACGAAGCCGTTGCCGACCGGACGCGCGCTGCCTTCGAGCGCGATTTCGCCGCGCAGCACGAACGGACGGCCGCCGTCCTGCTCGGGCAGATAAGGCGTGGCGAGCGCAAGCGGCAGGCCCGTGCCGGTGATCGAGACGCCCTGACGCGGCCAGTCCGCGCTCGCGCACAGCGAGCCGCCGCTGCTGGAGGCGAAGCAGCTCTCGGTCAAGGTGTAGCGCGTGCCGATCTGCTGGAATTGCGCCGGCGACTGCAGCGCCCAGCTCGCGCCGGTGGCCGGTGCGAGGCGCAGATTGGCGAGCGTGCCCTGCCAGTTGCCGTTGCGGCTTTCGGCGTTGCCCGACAGGTCCACCGTGCCGATCTCGCCACGCGCGCTGGCGTCGAGCTGGAGTCTCTCGATCGCACCGCGCGCCGCGAGGCGCACTTCGTCGAGGGCGATGCCGGCATTGACGCCGGTCGCGACGACATCGAGCGAACCGGTATCGCCGCGCCACGGCAGATTGCCCTGGATGCGCGCGCTCGTGGCCGCGTAGTCGCCGTAGCGCAGAGCGCTGCCGGTGAGGTCGGCGGCGATGTCGGGCGCGGTGCGCGCGCCGGTCACGCGCACGGTGCCGCGCAGCACGCCGCCGGTGTCGGGCAGGAAATCGGCGAGCTGCAGCGGTGCCAGCGTCGCGTCGATGTCGAGGCGGTCGCTCACGGTCGCGGTCGCATCGACGCGGCTGCCGCCGAGCGACAGCGCGACCTCGCCTTCGAAATCGGTGCGGCCGGCGTCGCCGGCAGCGGTGGCCGGGCCGTGCATCGCGAACGTCGCACGGCCATCGAGTCGGCGCCCGCGCAACGTGCCGCCCAGATCACTGGCGTCCACCGCCACTTCCAGGCCGCCGTCGTCGCGGGTGTTACCGGTCGTGGCGAACGTGCCGTTGACCGCACCCTTCCAGTCGCGCGCGAAGTAGCCGGGATCAAAGCCGGCCAGCGTCGCGTCGAGATCCCACTGCAGCGCCGGCGCCCAGGCGACGTCGCCGCTGGCATCGAGCGTGCCGGTCGGCATGGTCACGCGCGCGGTCTGCAGGCGCATGCGTTCCGCGTCGCCGCGGCCGTCGAAGTCCACATTCGCGCGCAGCCCGTCGCGTTCGACGGTGGCCTTGCCGATCGCGGCCCACGCAGCGGTGCTGCCGGCGATGCCCAGATCGGCGTCGGCGGTGATCGGCGGCGCGGGTTCGGCCGCATCGGGATCGGCGCCGAACTGCAGGCCGCGCGCATTGGTCGCGAAGCGGAAACGCACGTCGCCCGGCTCGGTGACGTCGGCGAAGCCGCGCAGCGTGACCCGGCCGTCGAAGATGTCGACGACCAGCGGGTCGAGATCGAGGCGCTGGTCTTCCAGCTTCGCCTTGGACGGCTGCAGCACGACGCGGATCGGATTCGCGTCGGCTTCGCCGTACGTGGCGGTGCCCTGCAGTTCGGCGGCGCCGCCCTGGCCATCGGCGCGGATGTCGAACGCCAGCGGCGTGCCGGGTGTGCCGCCGCCCATCAGCAGCGCGGGATCGAGGCGCGTGCTGTCGGCGCGCAGCGCCCAGCCCGGATTCTCGCGGCCCCGCAGCGTCACCACGGCCTTCAATGGCGCCGGCACGTGGCCGACGACGGCGATGTCCAGACGCGACAGATCGCCACGCGCGACCAGACCGATGCGCGGACGCGTGCGCGCCGGCGGCGCGGGCATCAGCGCGCTGGCGGTGACGTCCATGCGGTAGTCGTCGTCGGGTGCGTAGACGCCGTTCGCGGTGAACAGGCCGCGGTCGCTGTCGACGACGACGTTGGCGAGATTCAGCTCACCCTGCTGCGCGTCGAGGCCGCCGCGCACGCTGCGGATGTCGATCAGCGATTCGCCGGCCTGTTCGACGCGGAAGCCGTCGATGCGGATCGTCTCGGCCTGCAGCGACAGAGGCAGGTCGATGCGTGGCAGCGAGTCGGGCCAGCGCGGCAGTTCGAACGGCGTGTCGACCGGCGGCGGCATCGACAGCACGGCGTTGTCGATGTCGAGCACGTCGAGCCGCAGGCGTCGGCCGACCAGCGGCATCACTGCCGGATCCACCGTCACGCGCTCGGCTTCGAACACCAGCACGCGCGGTTCATCGCATTCGCCGTAGGGGACCGGCTGTTCTTCGACATCCGGGCAGCTGCGCTGCACGTAGCGCACGTCGTACATCGTCAACGGGCCGGAGGCCGGGCCTTCGGCCGCGCGCCAGGTCAGTTCGGTGCCGGCGGGCAGGCGCGAGGCGACCTGGTTGAGCAGGAAATCGCGGCCGCCGAAGGTGGTCAGCAGCCACCACACGACGATGATCAGCAGCACGATCAGTGCGGCGATGCCGATCGCGCTGCGGATCGCGAGCTTGCGCGCCCGCGCGCGGCGACGCGCACGCAGTTCGGCGATGCGCGCCTCGCGCTCTTCTGGGGTCAGATCGTTGGGCAGACGGTGACGACCGAACACCATGTCAGAACTCCGCGCCGATCGACAGGCCGATCGTGAACGACGAATCGGGGTTGTCGAGACCACGTGCGATGTCGAGTTTCAGCGGTCCCACCGGCGATTTGTAGCGTGCGCCGATGCCGACGCCGGTGCGCCATTCCGGCGAGGTGCCGTCGAAGGCGTCGCCGCTGTCGACGAATACCGCCGCGCCGATCGTGTCGGTGAAATAGCGTTCGAACTCGACGCTCGCGGTGACCACGTTCTTGGCGCCGATCGCGAATGCGCGGCGGCCGTCGCGCGCCGGAATCCGCGGGCCGACCTCGCGCCAGTCGTACCCGCGGATGCTGCGGTCACCGCCGGCGTAGAAACGCAGGCTGGGCGGAATGCCGACCAGCACGTCGGTGAAGGTATGACCAAGCTCGCCGCGCACGATCAGGCGGTTGCGCTCGCCGATCCCCTTGAACCAGCTCGCGCGCACGTGGACCTGTCCGAACGAAGCGTCCGAGCCCACGCCTTCGAGTCCGCCGCGCAGCATCACCGAACCGCCGATGCCGCTGGTCGGGAACAGGCGATCGTCGACGTCGATGTATTCGGCGCGCAGCGAGGGATAGGCGAAGGTGGCGTAGCGGTACAGCGCGCCGGCGAACTCGTCGTCATCGACGACCGGATTGTCCGGATCTTCTTCGGGCGCGTAGGCCCAGCGCTCGCGCAGCACGTGCAGGGAGGCGACGAGATTGAGGAACTCGTTGTACTGGCCGTTGCGGCTGCCCACCAGTTCAACCCGTCGCGAATCGATGTAGTCGGTCTGTTCGTCGGCCATCTGCAGGCTGGCCGTGTACCAGCCGTCGAGCCAGGCGAACGCCGGCACGCGGTACTGCAGGGTGAGCGTCTTGCGGCGTTGCGCGTAGTCGAGCTGCGCGAGCGCCTTGTGGCCGCGCATGTTGACGTAGCGGCGCTCCACGCCGAGGCGGATGCCCGCGCCGCTGTCGGTGCCGTAGCTCACGCCCGAGGTGTAGATGCTGCGCTTGGCCGGGGTGAGCGTGACCTTGACCGGCACTTCGCGGCGTTCGTTGGCCTGGTCGACCTGCGGCTCGATGTCGATGTCGGAGAAGTAGTCCAGCCGGCCGAGCGACGACCGCAGGCGGTCGATACGGCCTTGGTGGTAGTAACTGCCTTCTTCCCAGTAGACGAGGCGCTCGAGCAGATCGTCGTTGATGATCTGCTCGGGCGTCTGCTCGAACGTGGTCGCGCCCATGTTGTAGCGATCGCCGCTGTTCCAGACCACGTCGATGTCGGCGGCGAAATCCGCGCGCGTGACCTCGACGCGGCGCGAGGCGAACTCTGCATCGAAGTAACCGCGCTCGGTGAGGCGGCGGCTGAGCTGGTTGCGGCTCGCGTCGTATTCGGGATGGTTGAACACCGCGCCTTCGCTCGGCACGAAGCGGGCGATGTCGCGGGCCAGGTACCGGTCCTGACCACCCTCGCCGATGATCGCGATGTCGCTGTTGCGCACGCGCACCGGCTGGCCCGGATCGACGACCACCCGCACCGAGAGCACGTCGCCTTCGCGGCTGCGCTGCACGTCGATGGTGGGCGAGTAATACCCGAACGGTTCGAGCGCCTTGCGCGTCTCGCGCTCGGCCTCGCGCAGCAGATAGCCCATGCGCCGGCCGGAGATGTCGCGGCCCACCGCGTCCCGCAGACCGAGCGAGACGCGGACGTTCTCGGTCATCTCCTCGTCGAGGCCCACGATGTCGACGCGTTCGACACGCGCAGCGTGCGCCGCGGCCGACGAACACAAGAGAAGGACGGCGGCGAGACACGCATGAACACGAGGCATCGCGCGAGGATACCGGAGGCGCGTCAAGAGACGATTAACGGGCAAGCCTCGATATCCCGTGGGAGCGCGCTTGCGCGCGATTGACTCGGTGCAAAAGCCCCGCGCGCAAGCGCGCTCCCACGACGGCCCCCTGTCAGCTCGACAGATGCTCGATCGCAGCCACGCTGCCCAGGCGCTCGGACAGGCGCTTGAGCAGGGCGAGACGATTGGCGCGCAGCGCGGCATCGTCGACATTGACCATCACGCTGTCGAAGAACGCATCGACCTGCGGCCGCAGTCGTGCCAGATGCGTCAGCACCGACACGTAATCGCCGTGCGCGAGCGCGTGCCCCGTTTCGCCGTGCACCGCTTCCACGGCTTCCGCCAGCGCGGCCTCGGCCGGCTCGCGCAGCAGCGCGGGATCGACGTCGGCCGGAATCGCGATGTCCGCCTTGCGCAGGATGTTGCGGATGCGCTTGTCGGCCGCGGCCAGTGCGTCGGCTTCGGGCAATGCGGCGAAGGTGCCGATGGCATCGATGCGACGGTCGAGGTCGTAGAGCGACTTCGGCTGCAGCGCGGCGACCGCGTTGAACTGCTGCACGGTGGCGCCCTTGTCGGCGTAGTAGCCCTTCAGGCGGTCGAGGATGAAGTCGTAGAGTTCGCCGCGATCGGCGAGTGCGCTCGCGCCGTCCTTGCCGGTGGGCAACGCGCCGACACGCTCGATCGCGCTGCGCAGCAGCGCTTGAAGATCGAGATCGAACCCGCTCTCGATCAAGGTCCGCGCCAACCCCAGCGCATTGCGCCGCAGCGCGAATGCATCCTTGTTGCCGGTCGGCTTGAGACCCGCCGCGAAACCACCGGCCAAGGTGTCGAGACGCTCGGCGATCGCCAGCACCTTGCCCAGCGGGGACAGCGCGATGTCATCGCCGGCGAAGCGCGGCTGCCAGGCCTCGTCGAGGGCGTTCGCCAGCGACGCGCGATCGTCATCGGACAGGCCGGCGAGTGCCGAATCCTGCTTGGCGTAATAGCGCCCCGCGATGCCCTGCAGTTCCGGAAACTCGTTGACCATGCGCGACTGCAGATCGGCCTTCGACAGCAGCGCGGCCTGCTTCGCGAGGGCGGCATCCACATCGACCTGCGGCGCGATGACTTCGGCCAGCGCGGCGACGCGCAGGGTCTTGTCGGCCACGCTGCCCAGCTTGGCCTGGTAGGTCACGGTGCTCAGGCCGTCGTTCATCGCCGACAGGCCCTGCTTGAGGTCTTCGTCGAAGAAGAACTTGGCGTCGGCGAAGCGCGGACGGATCACGCGTTCGTAGCCCTTGGCGACTTCGATCGGATCGCGCGATTCGATGTTCGCGATGCCGATGAAGTGTTCGGTCAGCCGCCCGTCCTGCAGCACCGGGAAGAACTTCTGGTTCGCTTCCATCGTCGCGATCAAGGCTTCCTGCGGGACCGCCAGGAATTCGTGCTCGAACGTGCACGCGACGGCCTTCGGCCATTCGACCAGGCAGTTCACCTGCTCGAGATTGTCTGCCTCGATGCGCGCATCGCCACCGAGCGCGCGGGCGACGCCGTCGACTTCCTGGACGATCCGGCTGCGACGCGCATCGGCGTCCACGAGCACCTTCGCGCTGCGCATCGCCTCGACGTAATCGCCGGGCGCCGCGATCTCGACCGCGGCGTCGTGCATGAAACGATGGCCGCGACTCGTGCGACCGCTGCGCACGCCGAACAGCCCGGCGTCGACGACGGCGTCGCCGTGCAGCAGCACCAGCCAGTGCACCGGCCGCGCGAAGGCATAGGCGTGCGCGCCCCAGCGCATCGGCTTGGGAATCGGCATCGCCGCGATCGCGTCGTGCAGCACGTCCGGCAGCAGCGCCGCCGTCGCGGCGCCCGGCGTCACCGCGCGATGCACGAAACGCTCGCCCTTGGCGTCGCTGGTCTTCTCGAGCGCCGTCCAGTCGAGACCGGTCTTCGCCGCGAAACCCTGCAGCGCCTTGGTCGGCTGGCCATCGGCATCGAGCGCGATGCTCAGATACGGCCCCAGCACATCGGAGCGCTGCTCGGGCTGCTCGCGCGCGACACCCGGCAGCAGCACCGCGAGACGGCGCGGCGTGTACAGCGGCTTCGCATCGCCGCGATCGACCGCGACGCCGCGCTTGTCCAGCGCCGCGATCACGCCGTCGAAGAACGCCTGCGCCAGGCCGGGCAGGGCCTTGACCGGCAGTTCTTCGGTGCCGAGTTCGATGAGGAGGGGATGCATGTCAGTCATGGCGATTCGATCCAGAAGAAATTCTCTTTTCCCTCTGGGAGAAGAGCTTGCCCCGTAGTTGATACGGGGTGGCGCGCAGCGCCGAATGAGGGCGCTTTAATGGCAGAGCGCGAAAAGCGCCCTCACCCCAACCCCTCTCCCGCGGGCGGGAGAGGGGCTCAAGCAGTTTCGGTCCCGCGCTTCAGCCCCGGAAATCCCAGTGCTTCGCGCTGTGCGTAGTAGGCCTTGGCCACGCCCTGCGCCAGCGTGCGCACGCGCAGGATGTAGCGCTGGCGTTCGGTCACGCTGATCGCGCGGCGCGCATCGAGCAGGTTGAAGCTGTGGCTGGCCTTGGTGACCTGCTCGTAGGCCGGCAGCGGCAGGCCCAGCTCGACCAGTTTCAGCGCCTCGGCCTCGCATTCGTCGAAGCGGCGGAACAGGACTTCCACGTTCGCATGTTCGAAGTTGTAGGCGCTCTGCTCGACTTCGTTCTGGTGATACACGTCGCCGTAGGTGACCGGCGTGCCGTCGGGGCCGTGCGTCCACACCAGGTCGTAGACGTTGTCGCAGTTCTGCAGATACATGCACAGGCGCTCGAGACCATAGGTGATCTCGCCCAGCACCGGCTTGCACTCGATGCCGCCGGCCTGCTGGAAATACGTGAACTGCGTGACCTCCATGCCGTTGAGCCAGACCTCCCAGCCCAGGCCCCAGGCGCCGAGCGTCGGCGATTCCCAGTTGTCCTCGACCAGGCGCAGGTCGTGCACCTGCGGATCGATGCCGAGCGCCTTCAACGAGTCGAAATACAGCTCGACGATGTTGTCCGGATTCGGCTTCATCGCCACCTGGTACTGGTAGTAGCGCTGCAGACGGTTCGGGTTGTCGCCGTAGCGGCCGTCGGTCGGGCGGCGGCTCGGCTGCACGTAGGCGGCATTCCACGGCTCGGGGCCGAGCGCGCGCAGGAACGTGGCCGGATGGAAGGTGCCCGCGCCCACCTCGAGGTCCAGCGGCTGGATCAGCACGCAGCCCTGCTTGGCCCAGTAGGTGTTGAGCGTGAGGATCAGCTCCTGGAACGTCGGTCCGGTCATCGGGAAAATCGCGTCTGCGGCGGCGCGCTAGTATAGCGGGCCGCATCAAAGCGCCCGACGCACCGTGCGCCCTGGAGGACCCGGCTTGAACGATCCGCGCGCTCCGCAGCATTCGACCGGCACCCGTGCGCCCGCTGTCTTCGGTGGCCGTCTGCCGGCGGGCCGCCTGACGCTCGACCCCGTGATCGACGCGCTGCTGTCCGACGGCCTGCTGACGCCGGCCGATGCCGATCGCGCACGCGCGAGTGGCCGCAACACGCGCGGACTCGATACCGTGCATCCGCTGGTGCTGCTGGCCAATCTCAAGCTGCCGTCGGCGCGTCGGCCCGGCACCGAACTGGGCCTCGAAGCGCTGACCGAATGGCTGGCGCAGGCCACCGGCCACATCTACCTGCGCATCGATCCGACCAAGATCGCGGTCGGCGACGTCACCGATCTGTTCTCGCACGCCTACGCCAAGCGCCACCGCATCCTGCCGGTGGAGGTCACGCCCGATCGCGCGCGCATCGCCACCAGCGAACCGCTGGCGCTCGACTGGCTGACCGACATCCAGCGCCTGCTGCGGCGCGAGATCGATCTGGTCGTCGCCAATCCGCTGGATCTGCACCGCTACACGATGGAATTCTTCGGCGTCACGCGCTCGATCCGCGGCGCCAAGGATGGACGCGAGACCAGCAGCAACGCGCCGACGTTCGAGCAGCTGGTCGAGCTGGGCCGCTCGGGCGACGTCAACGCCGACGACCACCACATCGTCCACATCGTCGACTGGCTGCTGCAGTATGCCTACGAGCAGCGCGCCTCCGACATCCATCTCGAACCGCGCCGCGACGTGGGCCGCGTGCGGTTCCGCATCGACGGCGTGCTGCACAAGGTCTTCGAAATGCCGCCGCCGGTGATGACCGCGGCCGTGAGCCGCATCAAGGTGCTGGGCCGCATGGATCTCGCCGAGCGCCGGCGTCCGCAGGACGGCCGCATCAAGACGCGTTCGCCCGGCGGGCGCGAGGTCGAGATGCGTCTGTCGACGATGCCGACCGCCTTCGGCGAGAAGGTCGTGATGCGCATCTTCGATCCCGACACCGCGTTCAAGCCGATCGAACACCTCGGCTTCGATGCCGGCGAGGCGGCGGCGTGGAACGATCTCGTGGCGCGTCCGCACGGCATCGTGCTGGTCACCGGCCCGACCGGTTCGGGCAAGACGACGACGCTGTACTCGACGCTGAAGAAACTGGCCTCCGACGACGTCAACGTCTGCACCGTCGAAGACCCGATCGAGATGGTCTCGGTCGAGCTCAACCAGATGCAGGTCCACAACGCGATCGACCTGACCTTCGCGCAGGGCGTGCGCACCCTGCTGCGCCAGGACCCCGACATCATCATGATCGGCGAGATCCGCGATCTCGACACCGCGCAGATAGCGGTGCAGGCCTCGCTGACCGGCCACCTGGTGCTGTCGACGCTGCACACCAACGACGCGCCGTCGGCGATCACCCGCCTGCTCGATCTCGGGCTGCCGCATTACCTGATCGCCTCCACGCTCAATGGCGTGCTCGCCCAGCGCCTGGTGCGCACGCTGTGCCGGCATTGCAAGCAGCCGCAGCCGGTCGATCCCGAAGGCTGGCGCGCGCTGCTCGGCCCCGACAGCGACGTGCCGCCGCCGGAGACCGCCTGCGGACCGGTCGGGTGTCTGGAATGCCGCAACACCGGTTACTTCGGCCGCGTGGGCATCTACGAACTGATGCCAATCACGCCCGCGCTGCGCGCGAAGATCCAGCCGGACATGGCGCTGTCGGGCTTCAGCCGGACCGCCGTCGGCGAAGGCCTGCGCACGCTGCGCATGGCCGGGGCCGAGAAGGTCGCGCAAGGCGTGACCACGGTGGAAGAAGTGATGACGGTGCTGCCGCCGCGGGAGTAGGAAGCGCGTGCGTCGTGGCGCGGACTTGTTGCGAGCGCGATACGCGACGGTCTGCGCACCTCTCCCTCCGGGAGAGGTCGACGCGCTAGGCGCGTCGGGTGAGGGCAGGGGCATCGAGGCGCGATCCCAGACCAACGCCCACCCGTCCCGATCCGCTACGCTGCGCCGTCTTCCTGTTCCGGCTGCCTCCCGATGTCGTCCGACCGCCGCTTCCTGATCGTCGAAACCGGCCAGCCCGTGCCCTCGATGCGCCGCTATGGCGGCTTTCCGCACTGGATCCGCGTCGCCGCCGGCCTGTCGGAACGTGACGCGGTGGTGGTTGACGTCGAACACGGCGCCGCGCTGCCCGATGCGCACGACTTCGCCGGTGTCATCGTCACTGGATCCGGCGCAATGGTCACCGACCGCGCCGACTGGAGCGAGCGCAGCGCCGCCTGGCTGCGCGACGCGGCGCATGCCGGCGTCCCGCTGTTCGGCATCTGCTACGGCCACCAGCTGATCGCCCACGCGCTCGGCGGCGAAGTCGGACCCAACCCGCACGGCCGCGAGATGGGCACGCTCGACATCGACACGCACGCGGCGGCGTCCGACGACCCGCTGTTCGCCGCCGCCGGCCCGCGGTTCCTCGCCCAGACCACGCACCTGCAGAGCGTCCTGCGCCTGCCAGACGGTGCGACCCTGCTCGCCCATTCCGCACTCGAACCGCACCACGCCTTCCGCTGGGGCGAGCGCGTCTGGGGCGTGCAGTTCCACCCGGAGTTCAGTGCCACCCACATGCGCGGCTACATCCGCGCGCGCTCGGGGCCGCTGTACCAAGAGGGTCTCGATCCGGTTGCGCTGGTCGCGGGTGTGCGGGCGGCGCCGGCGGCGCGGGCGGTACTGCAGCGGTTCGTACGCTTTGCGGGCGCGTTGCCGCGCGACTGATTTTTTTCTCCGCCATGCCCGCGCAGGCGGGGTTTCAACGGGCGCATGTTCGGTAATTCAGGGACAGTGCTCGGCTTTGCAGTTGCTCTGCCGTGCCGTTGCCTTTGCTTTCGCTTTGGCTCCGCTGTTGATCTGATCGAGCCGTAAAGCGAGCCGAGCATCGCAGGGCGACGGGGTCGAAGAGCAGCCCATGTCTGAGCGCAGCGAGTTTG